>NZ_VUMP01000007.1:0-325992 GCF_009696115.1 Eubacterium sp. BL-380-WT-2B | reverse complement strand
GGCTTTTTGGCTATTTAGAGATTTTTGATCGAAACCAACGCTATTTTCGAGCCGGAGATGAAAGGACTTTTGGGTTTGTTATCCCGGATCTCTTTAGAATTATGCCTTCAGATGTACTTGTAACAGATGAAGAATACGAAAGATATTTTGAAGAGGAAGCCAAAGGCAAGAACTTTCGCTGCAAAGAAATCATGCCCGATACTGGCAGTCTTTTTGACATGATTGAGGAATACACACCAGAGATTCCGGATTTACCGCCGAGTAAAACAGAACTGCTCGAAGAACAAGTCGAAATGCTTGACGGTGCTCTAAATGAAGTATTGTTTACCATTCTCCCGGAAATACAGGGAGGTGAAATCTAATGGAAGGAGGTGCAAAGAATATGGCAATGTACATGGCAGCCAAGATCATGGACGGTCAACAGTCCTACGCGAAGGTATTTAGTATTAAAATGTACCAGCGTTACCAGGACGATGTTGACGCAATCCTGATCGCAGAGGGCAAAGAAGAACTCATTGTAAAGTAGGATTCATAAGGCGCTTATTTGGCGCCTTTTCCTTCTTTATTTTAGAAAGGAAAGCAAATGGCAGTAAATACCGTAAAAGCAACGATTAACGGGCAGCAGGTCACCCTTACCTACAATGCGACCAGCAAGAAGTATGAAGGGACAACCACCGCGCCGGCAAAGTCGAGCTTTAACCAGGCCAATAAATATTATCCGGTGACCGTTGTGGCAACCGATGTGGCCGGGAACAGCGTGACCGTCAACGATCAAACATCTGGTGCGATTGGAACCGCCTGTAGGCTGACGGTCAAGGAAAAGGTTGCGCCCGTCATCGCCATCACATCACCGGGCACCGGGGCCATTCTCACTGACAGCAAGCCAACGATCACCTGGACGGTGACGGACAATGACTCCGGCGTCAATTCCGGAACCATTGGAATCACCATTGACAGCGGCAGCAAGATCACTTCCGGTATTACCAAGACCGCCATCACCGGCGGGTATTCGTGCAGCTATACGCCAACGACGGCCCTGTCCGACGGCAGCCATACCATTAAGGTTGATGCGAGCGATAATGACGGAAACGCGGGGACACAGAAAAGCGCTACTTTCAAAATTGACACCGTCCCACCAACACTGAACGTGACCGCGCCTGCTAACGGTTTGGTGACCAAAACCCCCGCCTGCACGGTAACCGGGACAACCAATGATACCACCTCAAGCCCGTGTACTGCGACCGTGAAGTTGAACAGCGGGGCCGCCCAGGCCGTGACCGTGAATTCGGATGGCTCTTTCAGTAAGGCGTTGACCCTTGTCGAGGGGTCAAACACAATTGTTGTGGTTTCAACCGACGCAGCCGGGAAGTCCAGCACCGTAACGCGTACCGTAACGCTTGACACCGTTGCCCCTGTCATCACAGCTGTTGAACTGATTCCGAATCCTGCGGATGCCGGTGCCACCTACACCATCAAAGTAACCGTCACTGACGCGTAAGGAGGCAGACGATGATCAGTATCAACAGTGTGGAGGTTTCTCCGAATAACGTAAACACCGGGTCGCAAGTAACCATAAAAGTCTCGGCATCCAGCTACCTGACATGGGCAGACGCTGAGAAATGCACCTGGCAGCAGCTGGAGAACGAAACCTGGAATGAAGTGGAGGGAACAGCTTAATGGCAACACAGACAAGCAATTTGGCGCTGGTAAAGCCAGCAAAGACAGAAAAGGTAAGCGTCGATACCATTAACAGCAACATGGATAAAATCGACACCGGATTGATCAACCGCCTGCCAAAAGCACAAAAGACAAAGCCAACGCCAGCGATGGCAGGGCGGGTGTGGATCATGGAACATTGACATTTGAAAGGACAACCGAGTGGAGCATTTTAGATTAATTGTGGAGATTGCATCTGGGCTTGTGATTCTTGGCGGTTTTTTAGTCGCGGTCTGTAAGCCGCTTAGAAACTGGTTCAAAAATAGATTTGTAACGCCAGACAAGCAGCAGGATGACCGCATTGCCGCCATGGAAGAAAGGCAAAGGCTACACGACGCAGCAGATTTAGCCTTGCTGCATGACAAGCTTTATTACCTGTGCAACAAGCATATCAACGACGGCAGTATCACGATTGATGATTTAGAAAATTTAGATTACCTGTACCGGGCATATCGCGACCTTGGAGGCAATGGGGTCTGCGAGAAGCTGTATAACCGGTGCCGGGATCTGATTTAGAAAGAAGGTTATTATATGGAATACATCGTACAAGACTTCTTAATTTTAGTCCCTGTGCTTTACGTGCTGGGGCTTTTTTTAAAGGGTACACCCAAAGTACCCAACTGGTTAATTCCTTGGATAATCGGCCTTTTAGGCGTTGCTTTGGGCTTTGGTATCGGCGGGTTTAACGTAGCAGCGGCGATCCAGGGCATACTGGCAGCCGCAGCGGCGGTTTATGGGAACCAGCTGTGGAAGCAAGTAGTGAATGGAATAAGCGAACACAAGGAGGACAAAGAATAATGGCAAGTATTTTTTTAGCAGTAGGACACGGTGTTTCTACTAATGGAAACTGGGATTCTGGCTGTGTGGATGATCCTTACACCGAAGCGGCCTTAATGTTTGATATTGTCGGCGTTGCGGTTCGAATCCTGCGTCAGCATGGCGTTATTGTTGGGACGGATTGGGATACCGGAAACGATCGGAACATGACTTATACCGTTCGGGATGCAAACAACGGCGGTTATGATTATTACATGTCAGTGCATTGTGACTACAGGGAAGCACCGAGCGGAACACTTCCGATTGTTGATCCGCGATCTGCCGGAGGTCCAGCTTTTGCAGAAACCGTTAATCGGGAGTATATGGCTGTGACAGGGCTTGGAACACGCGGCATCTTATATCGGGATGATTACGAAGTCGCCCAAACAGATATGACGGCCTGTATTTTTGAAACAGGGTCCATCCGGGCAGACATTGGGGTATTGACGAATCCAGAACTGGCAGGAACCGGGATTGCGAAAGGGATTTTAAGCGCAATGGGGATTGCTTATAATGGTAGCACACCAGCACCGACGCCAGACCCGCAGCCAAGCAATGATAACCCGTATGGCTTTACGTCCATCTTCAGCGGCGGCTATTACCTCTCTTACGGTGATGGCCCAGACGAAAATATCCGCCAGTTCCAGAGAGACTGCAATTTCTGCGGCTACCAAGGTGAGAACGGTCCGCTAACCGAAGATGCACTCTACGGATCCGAAAGCCAATACGCTTGTGAATGCATCCAGCGGTTCCATGGCTTAACCGTTGACGGTGAGTATGGGATCAAAACGGATATCGCGCTCATGACCGAGATTGCACGAATTCAGGAAGCGCTAAAACGTTACGGTTATGACATTGCCATTGATGGCGGTGCGGGACCGGTCACCATTGCTGCGCTGAAAGATTTCCAGGCAAAAAATGGACTGGAAGTGGACGGCATCTGTGGCGATCTGACCAGAGCTGCTTTAGGGATTTAATTCTCGTGCAAATCTCGCGATAAAATGGCTTTGAATAGCCGATTCTTTGAATTTTCTCGTGCAAATCTCATGTATTCAGGCCGTCCTTCGGGGCGGCTGTTTTTTTGTTTTAAGGTATTTTTGGAGAGAATTGGGTATAATATAGATGTGATCCCAGCGGGACAATGTTTATGTGTCAATGTTTTTTTGTAGAAAATACCGAGAATTTTCTTGATTTTCGACAACTCGAGGGCTATAATAGGAGTAGACGAAAAGAATTTAGACCCTATAATCCCGTCTACAATCGTCAACCCACAAATTGTACTAGGTTTGCGGAAAACATTTATTACTAAAGACGACAAAGAACCCCGAGGACGGCCATCCCCGGGGTTCGCTCGTTATCTAGACTTTTTGTAGACCAAGACAGCTGGAACAATTACGGCCAAAGCCTTCAAAAGTTCAATAGCGAGTTGTACTAGATTGTTCGCGTCTAACATTATTACTTCACCTCCTTTCTACGGGTGAAAGCGGCGAACAGACGACAGGGTCGGTGTTGAAAACGACCCAAAGTTATTATACCATATTTTCAGCGTAGATTTGTACAAATAAATCTGTAATCAAAATCATTTTTTGTAGAAATATTACAAACGATTTAATATTGAGCATATAAACAGACCTGTCCGAGCCCAAACGGCCTATCGGGAGGTACCCCTTGCTTCAGCGAGGGGTTTTTTTTATGTAAACTTTAGGAAATTGTAGTATTATTTTATATCGAGAGGACTCTTCTATAAGAATCTCTTTACTGGTAAGCCGCTGCCGAACTCCCCTGGTGGCGGCATTTCTATTGTTTAAAATCCACTTCGCAGTGGTATAAATAATTCTGAACACACATACCTCTTACTTTTTTAAAATATAAATTACTCTCCCAACTAACTTTTACTTTTTTAGAGCTCTCGGTCTTTTGGATCGGGAGTTTTATTTTTTTATTGCAAAAAGAAAACAAAAGTTCTATAATATAAATACAAACGTTCTTTATGAGGTGATACTATGCGGCGAAAATATGGCAATGCAAAGGTCGATTTAGTAAAGATCAAGGGGAAATACATCCCTTGTGCTTTTCATGTCGAGAAAGAGGTATTTATAATTGAGGAGATTTTAAGCATCCGGAAGGGTATGGTAAAGTGTGGAACCCCGGGACTGCGGTATTTCGTGAAAACGCAGGGGAAAGAAACAGAACTACTTTTCGATAATACCGAAAAAAGTTGGACTGTCATTATACACGATCCACAGGTGTACGGAGAAACCGATGGGCCTCAGCGCGTCCTTGAAGAGCTGAAATATTTAAACTGAGAAATTACAAAAGCCGCCCTAAAAGGACGGCTTAATTTGTGTCTTAAGTGTGTGTCTTGCGCGTGTCTTATTTGTGTCTTGTCATGTCATTTTTACTTATTTTTACTCAGTCTTAAAATTGTTGAAACCCGCATAGACACGTGGTTTAGCTGTTTTGAGATTATTTCATAGCTTCCTCGATGGCAACTGCAACCGATACGGTAGCGCCAACCATTGGGTTGTTACCCATGCCGATCAGACCCATCATTTCAACGTGGGCTGGAACGGAGGAGGAACCGGCAAACTGAGCGTCGGAGTGCATACGTCCCATGGTATCGGTCATACCGTAGGAAGCCGGGCCAGCTGCCATGTTATCCGGGTGGAGTGTACGCCCTGTACCGCCGCCGGAAGCAACAGAGAAGTATTTTTTACCCTGTTCAAGGGCTTCTTTTTTATAAGTGCCGGCAACCGGATGCTGGAAACGGGTCGGGTTGGTGGAGTTCCCAGTGATGGAAACATTCACGCCTTCATGGTGCATGATGGCAACACCCTCCTGAACGTCGTTAGAGCCGTAGCAGTTAACCGCGGCGCGTTCACCGTCTGAATAAGCGGTCTTTTCCACGATGTTAAGGGTACCAGTCGCATAGTCATAATCGGTTTTTACATAGGTAAAACCATTGATGCGGGCAATAATCAGAGCCGCGTCTTTGCCCAGGCCGTTTAAGATAACGCGCAATGGTTTTTTACGAACCTTATTGGCGTTTCTGGCAATCCCGATGGCACCTTCGGCAGCCGCGAAGGATTCGTGGCCAGCAAGGAAAGCAAAGCAGTCGGTTTCTTCACGCAGCAGCATTGCCCCCAGGTTACCATGGCCTAAACCAACCTTACGCTGTTCAGCAACAGAGCCTGGAATACAGAAAGCCTGTAAGCCCTCTCCGACGATTTCAGCCGCGTCAGCCGCTGTTTTTGCACCGCGTTTGATGGCCAGTGCGGCGCCGAGTGTATAAGCCCAGCAGGCATTTTCAAAACAAATTGGCTGAATACCCTTTACGATACCTGCAACGTCAATGCCTTTTTCATCGCAGATGGCCTTTGCTTCTTCTAAAGAGGCAATGCCGTTTGCTTTTAAGACTTCATTGATTTTGTCGATTCTTCTTTCATAACTTTCAAATAATGGCATCTCAGAACCTCCTATTCGTTTCTCGGATCGATGTACTTAGCAGCACCATCGAACTGTCCATACTGGCCGGAAGCTGCGTCCATGGCTTCTTTCGGGTCCATGCCCTTTTTGATGTTTTCCATCATTTTGCCAAGCTGTACGAAAGCGTAACCGATGATTTCGTCTTTTTCGTTTAAGGCGACTTTTGTGACGTAACCTTCTGCCATTTCCAGGTAACGCGGGCCTTTGGCCAGTGTACCGTACATAGTACCAACCTGGCTTCTCAAGCCTTTACCCAGGTCTTCAAGGCCAGCACCGACCGGAAGACCATCTTCAGAGAAAGCTGTCTGAGTACGGCCATAAACGATCTGTAAAAACAGCTCGCGCATAGCGGTGTTGATGGCGTCGCAGACAAGGTCCGTATTCAGGGCTTCAAGAATTGTTTTACCCGGCAGGATTTCAGATGCCATGGCGGCAGAGTGGGTCATACCAGAGCAGCCGATGGTTTCAATCAGGGCTTCCTGAATAATACCGTCTTTTACATTTAAGGTTAATTTACAGGCACCCTGCTGAGGGGCGCACCAGCCTACACCGTGTGTTAAACCGGAAATGTCTTTAACTTCTTTTGCCTGTACCCATCTGCCTTCTTCAGGGATTGGGGCACAGCCGTGGTTTGCATTGCTGGCTACACAGCACATACTATTTACTTCATGAGAATATTCCATTCGCTAAACTCCCTTCAAATTTTTCCTACAGCTATTATAATATGGGCGTCTCAAAAAAAATATGGTAATTTTTTGTCATTTTGTATTTTTTGTCCCGCTGGGACAAAAATGTAGAAAATGAAAACGGCTAATAGAGTAAAATTTAGCCATTCTTAGAAAATTGAACTTTTTTTGTGAAAAGTTATCTGTAATAGACAAAAAGTTGGGTTGATGTTCGTTTAAAGGTAAGGTACAATGAATCTAAATGTAAATTTGCTAAAATTTACCCGAACGTTGTGTTTAGTGAGATGAAATTTTGTATAGATGAAAAGAGGTAATGGGATGGATTATATTCACAAATTTAGCATCGGTCCGGTAGAAATGGACAAAATGCTCGAAGAGTATCATCAACTGCGAAAAACCCGCCGCTACTGCGCGGCATGTCCCAACTACAACAAATATTGGTCCTGCCCGGACTACGCCTTCGATGAGGCTTTGTTTTTAAAGGAATTTAAGTATATGTACCTGATTGCCCGGGAATACGAAATTCCACGGGAAGACCGCCAGAAAATCTTTGGTATTCAGCCTGTGGCCGAATACTGCAAGCAGGTTATGCAGGCCATGAAGGTTGAATCTTGGAAAGATCTTCTGGACCTGGAGGCAGAATTTCCGGGAACACTGTCCTTAATGCCGGGCAACTGCCATGTCTGCGACATTTCTGGAGAAGGCTGCGCAAAGCCAAAAGGACAGAAATGCCGCCATCCAGAGCTCATGCGGTTCTCGCTCGAGTCCCTGGGCTTTGACGTGGACGCCATCTGCAAGTATGAAATTGGCGTACTCCTGCTCTGGCCAAAGGAAGGTCATCTGCCCGAAAAACTATGCGCAGTGATGGCTCTTATGAGCAATGAGAAGATCCCGATGGATGCCATCAAGGCCCATTTTCCAGATGCCCAAAAGAGCTGGCTGCGTTTTTCGGACACAGCGCCTGAGGCACGGAATGAGGTGCGCCCAAGCGTTAAGCGCCAGGAAAGCTGGCTCGACAATATGAAAAAGCAGAACCAGGAAAAGGCAGAAGATCCTGCCTACAAGCCTCAAAAGAGCTGGATAGGCTTTAAAAGCGAAGCTTTAGACAGCGGCGACTATGTCAAAGAGCGCCCCTGGCGGGAGGAAGAGCCCGAGGCGATTCCGGCAGCTCCTGAAGAAACCGTCGCTTTTTCAGAGGAAATGATTGAGTCCAGTGCGGAGACCGAACCGGCGGTGGAACCGGAAACCAATGTGCCGGAGCCGCCAGCTCAGCCAGAGGCGGTTTCAGAGGACGAAGAAGATTCCAAATACAAATGGCTCGGTTTTAAACGGAGTGTTGAGGAAGCGGAAGAGGAATTAAAAAAGCGTCCAATTCCCAAATTTAATATTCCTGAGGAAGAAGAAAAGCCTGAAGAAAGCGCTGCTGAGGCAACACAGCCAGAAGCGGGAGTGCCGGCGGCAGAGACAGTGCCGGAGATTATAGAACCACCGACGGCCGAACCAGAGCCTGTACAGACAGCACCAGAGCCTCAGCCGGAACCAGCGCCAGAACCACCAGTTCCAGAGCCTGTTGAGGAAGAAATTGAACTGCTGGACGCCTCCAGTGTGGCCAATGTGCTTAGTGCCGCCATTGAAATCGCCAAGGATGTTGTCGGCGACGACTTTATCCCTGGGGAAGCCCCGGTATTTAACGAGTCTGCGCCCGCTCCGCAGACCACAGCCGCAGAGCCGGCGCAGGCCGATGAGGAGGATGACTCCAAATATAAATGGCTGGGCTTTAAAGCCACGAATCTGGACGAGGATGACGGCTTGAAAAAGGGCGGCTGGAAGAAAAATTATTAAGCTGAAGGAGTGGTCATATGAATCCAGCACTCATTCTGATTGATTATACCTATGATTTTGTGGCGCCTGACGGTAAGCTGACCGCCGGGGCGCCTGCCCAGGCCATTGATGAAAATCTGGCAGCCGCCATCGGTGAAACCATTGAGGCGGGCGGCATGGTCTTTGTGGTGAATGACCTGCATTTGGAAAACGACGGGAGCCACCCCGAAACCGCGCTGTTTCCGCCCCACAACCTTTTGGGGAGTCCGGGCAGAGCGGTGTATGGAAAAACCGCTGAAAAGCTGCGGGCGTACCAGACACTTGAAAACAGACAGGTTTTCTATATGGATAAGTTCCGCTATTCGGCCTTTGCCGGGACAGCGCTGGATATCCTGCTCAGGCAGAACCATATCCAGAAGCTGGAGCTGGCCGGTGTGTGCACAGACATCTGTGTACTGCACACTGCCATCAGCGCTTATAATCTGGGTTATGAGGTCACGGTTCACAAAAACCGTGTGGCAAGCTTTAATGCCGAGGGCCACAAATGGGCCCTGGAGCATTTTAAGTCATCACTGGGATTTACAGTAGTATAAAGAAACAAGGAGATAAGCAATGTTATATTATAAAGCAGATATCGGCGTGATTGGCGGTTCCGGCCTCTATGAGCTGTACCCGGACGTTAAAAAAATTGATGTGGATACACCCTACGGCAAAACCTCCGATGCCATCAGCCTGGTAACCGTCGGGGACAAAAAGGTTGCTTTTATGCCAAGACACGGAAAGGACCATACCCTGAACCCGTCCGAAATTAATTACCGGGCCAACATCGACGCTTTTGCCCAGCTGGGAATCCGGGCATTGATCTCACCCTGCTGCGTAGGTTCGCTGCGTCCGGAAATCGCACCTGGCGATTTTGTCGTCACAGACCAGTTCATTAATATGACCTCGGGCCGCAAGGATACCTTTAACGAATCCCCCAATGTGGTGCACCTGAGCTCGGCAGATCCTTACGATCCTGGTCTTCGTCAGATTGCCCTCGAGGAAGCGGAAAAACTGGGGATCAAAACCCATGACGGCGGCACCGTTGTGGTGGTTAACGGCCCGCGCTTCTCGACCCGTGCCGAAAGCCGCATGTTTGTCATGATGGGCGCAGATGTCGTCAATATGACCCAGTATCCCGAGGGTTACCTGTGTCTGGAAAAGGGGATTCCAGTTGTCAACATTGCTCTGATAACCGACTATGACGCTGGTCTCGAGGGCCGCCCGGACATCAAGCCAGTGCAGGCCGAGGATGTAGTGCGTGTGCTCGAAGATAACAATGACCGGGTAAAACAGCTGATTTTTAAGATGATTGAACGCATATAGAAAAAGTTACCTCCCTTAACCAAGGGAGGCTTTTTCAGATATCGAGAAAGGAAGAACCATGAAACCTGTTTATTATGAAAATGGCGCTTTGAAAATGCTTGATCAGACGCTGCTGCCAACCGAGGAGGTAACGCACAGTTACACTGACTACCGTGAGATTGCAGCAGCCATTGTGGATATGATTGTCCGCGGCGCGCCGGCCATTGGTGTTACCGCCGGATATGGCGTTTATTTCGGTGCCCTGGAATTTGAAGGACTGCCGCGGGGGGCTTTTTTAAAGGAAATGGAGACAGTCTGCCAGGTGCTCCGGGCAACACGGCCAACTGCAGTCAACCTGTTCTGGGCAGTGGACCGGATGGAAGGTGTGATCGAAAACAACGCGGAAAAAACACCGGCAGAGATCACAGCACTTCTGAAAACCGAGGCAGATGCCATTTGCAGTGAAGATATCCAGATGTGCCGGGATATGGGCGCATATGGCGCGGAGCTGATCCACCGAAAGGACACCATTCTGACCCACTGCAACGCCGGAGCCCTCGCTACTGCGGATTACGGGACGGCGCTCGGCGTTGTGCGCGCCGCCTGGGAGGCAGGCAAGGAGATTTCCGTCTATGCCGACGAGACAAGGCCTTTCCTGCAGGGAGCCCGCCTGACCGCCTATGAGCTTCAAAAAGATGGTATTCCTGTCACACTGATTACCGACAATATGGCCGGCTGGATGATGAAACAGGGAAAAATCGACTGTGTGGTGGTGGGAGCAGACCGTATTGCCCGAAATGGTGATGTGGCCAATAAGATCGGAACCTACAGCGTCTCCATTCTGGCAAAGGCCCACGGTATTCCCTTTTATGTGGCAGCGCCAACCTCAACCATTGATTTTAATATGTGGTCCGGCGATGATATTGTCATTGAAGAAAGGGATACCCGGGAAATCAGCCATATCAAGGGGCAGCAGATTGCGCCGGACGGTGTGCGCATGGAAAACCCGGCCTTTGATGTTACCCCGCATCAGAATGTCACAGCGATCATCACAGAAAAGGGCGTCGTGTATCCGCCCTTTGACCTGAGCATACCCAGGCTTCAGGACAAATAGGGGAAGCTGATGAAATACAGTATGTTTTCGTGGTTTGGCTATTTCATGCCTTTTGAAGAGCGTATTGACGTGATCAAAGAAGCTGGCTTTGACGAGGTGATGATTTCCTGGGAGGACGAATGTGAGCCCTATTATCTGGAGAAGGAAAAATTCCCGGACATTGTGCGGAGCAAGGGGCTTGGGATCACCAACATTCACGCGCCTTTTATCGGCTATAACGATATCTGGGAAAAAGGACCTGCGGAAACCCGGGCGCTTTTAGACACCTTTGTCAGCTTTGTGCGGGACTGCCATATCTTTGAAATCCCGACGGTGGTGGTGCACACCAATGATCTGGATCTTGGTCCTTATAAATGGGAAAACGGGCTGGCCTTTTTTTCCGAGCTGGCGGAGGCCGGAGAGAAGTACAGTGTCAATATCGCCGTTGAAAATGTGTCGCGTCCGTTTTTGCTGAAGGGGCTGCTGGACGCCATCCATGCCGATCATTTTGGGATGTGCTATGACAGCTCCCATGACTATATGCTGCCCTGCGGCAGGGGAAGAATTCTGGAGGCATACAAGGACCGCATCAAGGCACTGCACCTGTCCGACAATGACCTGCGTATTGACAGGCACTGGATACCGGGCGAGGGGAAGATTCCCTTTGGCGAGGTCATGTCTGAGATCCTGAGTACGGGTGTGGATTTTATATCCTATGAGGTTATCGCGAATGACGAATGGAAAAAGCGGGAGCCCCTTGACTTCTGCCACGCAGTTCGGAACAGTCTGGATCTGAATAACAATAATTTCTAATTGCACAATTCGGGGATTTGTGCTAAACTTCAATTAATAACTTAATGATGCTGTTTTGTTAGAGGAAAGCGGTTGAAATCCGCTACAGCCCCCGCTACTGTAATTGCAGACAAGATCCTCATAGACCACTGTCAGGCGTATCCTGACGGGAAGGGAGGATGGAGAAGGAAGCAAGAGTCAGGACACTTGAAGCAAAGCAATATAATCACTTCGGAGGGAAGTAGAGGATTGTATATTATCATAATCCGGTCTCTCTCATGGAGCCGGTTTTCTTTGTTTTAAGCTGTTTTAAATTTATTTTATGGAGGGACCAATGAAAAAGAAAGTATTGAAAAGTTTGCTGATGGCTCTGGCCTGCGCGGCGCTTTTGCTTGGCGCGGCAGGTTGCGCTCAGAAAGGTCAGGAGGGCGGAGAAGTTTCCGGCGCAGTTACCGGAGAAACCGCTTATCCCGTCTCCATTACTGACGATTTGGGCAACAATGTAAAAATCGAAAAGGAACCTGCAAAGATCGTGTCCTTGTCGCCTGCGAATACAGAAATTCTGTTTGCGCTGGGTGTGGGAGACAAGGTTGTCGGGCGGACCGATTACTGCAATTATCCAGAGGAAGCCGCTCAGGTAGCGGCCATTGGCGATTACAATAATCCCAATGTGGAAAAGATCATTTCCCTTGCCCCGGATGTTGTTCTGGCAGGTGATCTGATCAGCGACGATGTCCGCAGTCAGATTGAAGCCACCGGCGCGAAGGTCATCACCTTTACACCCATGTCTGTGGACGCGGTGGAAAGCACCATCATCAATACCGGCAAAGTGGTCAATGCCAATGACAAGGCTAAAGAAATCACAGACAGCATGACTAAGAAATACGATGAAATCAAGGAAAAGGCCGCGGCAGCCAATCCGCAGAAATCGGTCTTTATTGATATCGGCGGCTACTACAGCGCTGGGGACAACTCGCTGCTGGGTAACATGCTCAAGGATATCAATGCCAAGAACATTGCCTCCGATGCCGGCACAGACTGGCCGCAGCTGAGCGTTGAGCAGATCATCGCAAAGAATCCGGACGTCTATGTGTCTTTCTTCACCACACCGGATGAAATTAAAAAGGTACCGGGCTTTGACCAGGTCAATGCGGTTAAGAATGACGCCATTGTCTATTATGAAATGCTCTCTCCGGACAGCGACCTGATCCAGCGTCCGGGACCCCGCGTTGTGGATGGGCTGGAGCTGCTGGCTGCAGCCGTTTATCCGGATCAGTTTAAGTAGAAAAATTTCTCCGCAGGCAGGCATTTGCCGCCTGCGGAGGTTTTAAACAGACGGTTGAGGAAGAGGACGGATGAAAACAAAGTTGAAAAGATACGCGATGCCCTTATCCATTGTGGGGTGCCTGATCTTAATTTATTTATGCACCATTGTAGGCATTACCTCCATTCCTTTTGGCGAAGCCAACAGGATTTTACTGCACGAGGTTCTGCACCTGCCTGTTAATATGGAGGGAATATCCGCCGGTAATATTGCGATTATCTGGAATGTCCGGCTGCCAAGAGTCATTTTGGGCTTTCTGACAGGCGGAGCGCTGGCGGTCTGCGGCGCTGCCTACCAGGGGATTTTCAAGAACCCCATGGCAGACCCTTTTATTCTTGGGGTGTCCTCCGGCGCGGCGCTGGGCGCGTCCATCGGGATTGTCATGCACTTTTCAGCAGATTTTTTAGGATTAAACGGAACGGCTGTTTTAGCTTTTGCTGGTGCCTTTCTGGCGATCTTTTTAGTGTACAACATTTCAAAGGTCGGGAGAAAAGTGCCGGTCGCTTCCCTGCTGCTGAGCGGGATTGCCGTGAGCCAGTCGCTGACGGCTTTTATGTCTCTGCTCATGATTTTCAATGTCCAGAGTATGAATCAGATTATGTTCTGGACCATGGGCAGTCTGAACGGTAAGGGATGGGACCAGGTAATCACTGTTTTACCTTACGTTGTCATGGGCTGTCTGATCCTGTTCACAACCGTCCGGGAGCTGGATATTATGCTTCTCGGCGAGGATGCCGCCACACAGCTTGGGGTCAATACCGACCACCTGAAGAAAAAGGTGCTGGTGGTCTCCTCGGTAATCACCGCAGCGGTGGTTTCTGTGACAGGGATTATCGGTTTTGTCGGATTAGTGGTGCCGCACATTGTCCGGATTTTATCCGGCCCGAAGCATCGGATTCTGCTGCCCTTTTCACTGGTATTTGGAGGAACCTTCCTCATTATCTGTGATACGCTGGCCCGGACGGTTTCCTCACAGGAAATTCCGGTAGGAATCATCACCGCTGCCTTTGGCGGGCCTTTCTTTATTTATCTTTTGCGTAAATCGAAGAGAGGAGGCGCCCGTTAATGGAAGACTCTGTTATGCTGAAATTTGAAGGCGTTCATACCGGTTACGGCAGCAAAGAGGTGATCAAGGGCTTTACAGCAGATATCCATAAAGGCGAGTTTGTCGGCCTTATCGGCTCAAATGGTACCGGTAAATCCACGCTGCTCAAATGCCTTTCTGGTCTTCTCCCCATCACAGGCGGCCGGATCGTAGTGGGCGGCAGGGATAACGCTGGTCTCAAGCAGCGCGAGCGCTCTCAGATGGTAGCAGTGGTACCGCAGTCCTTTGACATCGATTATGATTTTACAGCTGAGGACATTGTGCTCATGGGCCGAAATCCTTATCTGAGCTATAAGGACCGTGAGAGCGCCGAGGATTACCGGATTGTGGAGCAGGCCATGAAGATGACCAAAACCCTTGGCTTCAGAGGCCGCATGTTCAATGAACTGAGCGGCGGTGAGAAGCAGCGTGTGATCATCGCCCGGGCCATTGCCCAGGAGCCGGATATTATTCTGCTGGATGAGCCCACCTCTGCGCTGGATGTGCATCATCAGATTGAGGTCATGGAGCTTATCGACCAGCTCAATAAAAACGACCATATGACCGTAGTGGCTGTCCTTCACGATATTAACCTGGCGTCGCGCTACTGTGGGCGCCTGATCATGATTCAGGGAGGCCGGGTGGTAGCAGACGGGCCGCCGGCCGATGTGGTCATTGAGCGGAATCTGAAACAGCTTTACAATATGAAAATGCTGGTGCGGGAGAACGCGGTTTTTGAGAAACCGGAGATTGTGCCTATCCGTGTCCTGGAGGGCGAGGAGGCCCGGAATCCGCTGCATATCCATGTAATCTGCGGCGGCAGCGGGGCTTCAAAGGTCATTGAGGAGCTGGACGACATGGGACACCGTGTAACCGCGGGTGTCATCAATGAGGGCAGCGATGACTGGCTGGTCTGCAAATCGCTGAACCTCGATATTGTCGGGGAGCGGCCCTTTACCACCATTTCCATGGAAAAGCAGCAGGAAAATTTAAAACTGATGCAGGATGCAGACATCGTTCTGATCGCGGATGTGCCCTTTGGGCTTGGCAATGTCAATAATCTGGAAGGTCTGGAAACTTTGGATGCAGAGATTTACCTGCACGCAAACTGTCTGAATAATGATTTTACCGAGGGCAGGCTGAAAGCCTGTCTGAATAAGATACGCGAAAAGAAAACAGTGGTCGAAATCGGAGACCACGACGAGTTTCTGGAAATACTTCAGCAGCGTTAGAAATTGGGATACCTGGGAGATTGTGCTATGAATACTTTTATGCTGGCAGGAGTCAGCAGTAATGTTGGGAAAACAACCGTAACCATGGGGGTGATGGCAGCCCTGTGTAAAAGGAATTGTCCGGTTGTTCCCTTTAAAACCGGACCGGATTACATTGATCCGATGTTTCACACCTTTGTCACTGGAAAAAAATCTACCAATCTGGATACCTGGATGGTGGATCGGGAGACAATCCGGTCTTTGTTTTACCACAAGCTGTCGGTGGATTCGGTCGCTGTGATCGAAGGCGTCATGGGGCTCTATGACGGACACGGCCTGGAGACCGATGTGGGCAGCAGCGCTTACCTGTCAAAGGTTGTGGACGCGCCGGTCTTTTTGATTATTGACGGCCGGGGTATGTCCAAAAGCGCGGCGGCCATGGTAAAGGGCTATGTCGATTTTGACCCGGATACCCGGATTGCCGGCGTGATCATCAATAAGATCGCCTCGGAATCCCACTACCAGCTTTTAAAAAAAATGATTGAGACCTATACAGGAGTTCCCTGCGTGGGCTATTTTCCGAACTGCCCGGATATTGTTATAAACAGCCGGCATCTGGGCCTCATTCCAGTGGATGAGCTTCAGGGGCTTCGGGAGCAGGTGGAAAAAGCAGCGGCGCTGGCAGAGGAACACATTGACCTCGATAAGATTCTTCTGCTCAGCCGGAGAGAAGCCATACCGCAGGTTCAGGAAGATCCGTTTGACGCCTGTGCAGGACACTATGACGATCTGAACATAGGGTTTGCAAAGGACAAGGCGTTCAGCTTTTATTATGAGGATAATTTCAATGCCCTCAGGAAGCTGGGGGTCAGGCTGGTGCCCTTCAGCCCTCTTGAGGATTGTGAACTGCCGCAAGGTCTGGACGCCCTGTATATCGGAGGAGGCTTTCCCGAAATGTTCGGAAGAGACCTTGAGAAGAATCAGGCTTTCAGGGAAAGCATCAGGGCGGCTTTAGAAAACGGCCTTCCCTGTTTTGCAGAATGCGGCGGTCTGATGTATCTGACAGAAAGTATGGAAATGCTTGATGGAGAAAAGTATCAGGCGGCGGGCTTTTTTAAGGCGGACACCAAAATGACCAGGCGGCTTCAGCGCTTTGGCTATATCGATATTGATACCGTGATTAACCATACGCCCATACATATTAAGGGGCATGAGTTCCATCACAGCCTGGTGCATGAGAAGGAGCCGATCCCCACGCGTTACAAGATCACCAAGGGTGACCGTAAATGGACCTGCGGCTTCTGCAAGGGCAATACCCTTGCCGGGTACCCGCACATCCATTTTTACAGCAACCCGCAGTTTTTGCTGGCACTCCTTGATAAAGCCGAAGAAATCAAAAGGTTGGAGGAACAGGATAGTGAGAACAGTAACGGTTAAATCACCCGGCTCCTGCGGAGAATTTATCCAGGGAATCTATCAGGAACAGCCATGCCTTGTATCCTGTCCCGTCGATCTTTATTCCAATATCCGTATGGTGGAAGGGCCGGCTACCCGTATGCTCGATACCAAGGCGGTTCAGATGCTTGATCTGATCTTTTCAGAATACAGCATTCCCAGAGAGGAAAAGCATCATATTAATATCCAGATGTCCTCAGAAATTCCCATTGAAAAAGGCATGGCCAGCAGCACTGCGGATATCGCTGGGATTGCCAGGGGGCTGAGCGCCTACTATGATCTGGGGCTCAGCGACAAAACCATTGCAGAGCTCTGTGTGTTTATCGAGCCGACCGATAATATCATGTTTGAACGGCTGAATCTTTTCAACCATGTGTGCGGCGATGTGCTCATAAATTTTGAGGCACAGCTTGAAGCGCAGATTCTGATTGTGGAGTTCAAGGGAGCCGTCAACACCATGAATTTTCATCGTCAGCAGGATGGCTATACGCGCGAGGAGGTCGATCGGTTTGAAGCGGTTCTGGACCTTTTTAAGCAGGGGCTGCAGGATAAAAACCTCGACGCCATTGGCCGTGCCTGCACCGAAAGCGCCCGGTTAAACCAGAAGATTTTATACAAGCCCCATCTTGAAGCGCTGGCGGCCCTGTCTGAGGCGTTCGGCGGTCATGGGGTCATCACCGGCCACAGCGGCACGGTGATCGGCGTGCTTTACAGCGAGGAGGCCTTTGACTACACTGCCTTTATGCAGCGATTTTTAGACGTTGTTCCCAAGCAGGATTACGACGCGCTGTTTTTGAAGAATATTATTCCCGGCGGCCTGAGGGTTTCCATAGAAAACTGAGCATGGCCTTTCTTTTAGACCACAGCCGGAGAAGCGGCGGATTTACCGCGCAAACAACGAAAGGAAAATTAAATGACAGCTTATATCAACAACCCGAAAGAAATTGAAAAGAGAAGCTTTGAAATTATTACCGAGGAGCTCGGCGGAAAGACCTTTCCGCCGGAGATCGCGGATATTGTAAAACGTGTGATTCACACCACCGCTGATTTTGAGTACGCAGACCTGATTGAATTTAAGAACAACGCGGTTGAGAGCGGACTGAAAGCCCTTGAGGCCGGCAAAAAAATCTACGCGGATACCAGCATGATCAAGGTTGCGGTCAACCGAAAAGCACTGGCAGACCATCAGCTCGAAATTGTCAACTATGTTCACGATGAGGATGTCGCAAAGGCCGCCAAGGAACGGGGGGTTACCCGCTCGACCGTAGGCATGGAAAAAGCCCTGGATGACGACACCGTCGGTATTTTTGCCATTGGCAACGCGCCTACCGCGCTGTACAAGCTCATCGAATTTATCAAGGCCGGAAAAGCAAAGCCCGATTTAATTGTGGGCGCGCCCATCGGCTTTGTGGGTGCGGCAGAATCCAAGGAAGCACTCGACGAGCTGGACGCCCTGGGGGTCCCATACATTCGCATTAACGGCAGAAAGGGCGGAAGCCCGGTGGTTGCGGCGATTTTAAACGCTATGCTTTATAAATTAGGACGGGATTGGTAAGAGGAAGAATGAAAGGTATATTTTATGGTTTGGGCGTCGGCCCTGGAGATCCGGATTTACTGACAGTAAAGGCACATAAAATTCTGCAGTCGGCAGATGTGATCATCACACCGACTAAAAAAATGGGAAAACCAAGCATCGCATATCGTATTGTGGAAAGCCACATTACGGATCGCACACGCGTTGTGGAGATGTCTTTCCCGATGATTTCCTTAAGCGCAGAGCGCGAAACGCTGGAAAAGCAGTGGAAGGAAAACGCAGATGAAATTGAAAAAATTCTGGAAGAAGGAAAAAGCGTTGTCTTTTTAACCCTTGGAGACCCAATGGTATTCAGTACCTATTCCTATGTGATGGAATACCTTCTGGAGCGGGGCGTCGAGGTGGTGACCCTTTCCGGCGTGCCGTCCTTCTGTAACCTGGCCGCGCAGATCAATGTTCCGCTGACCCAGGGTGAGGAATCACTGGGCATCGTGGCAATGACACAGCCCATTGAGGAAGTACAGCAGATTCTGGATGCGCATCGCAACATTGTTATTATGAAGGTGAGCGCGGACAACAAACGTCTGGCAGAGGAGCTGGAAAAACGCGGACTGGAAAATTCCTTTGTGCTGGTATCTAATATCGGTATGGAAAACCAGAGCATGATCCGTGATATTGAGGTGCTCAAAGGTGATATTCCTTATCTTTCTACCCTGCTGATCAAAAAGGATTATGACATCACATTATAAAAAGAGTTAAGAAAATGGAGGCCGATGCAGAAATCGGGGTGCCCGGGGCACAAACGGTGCTGCAAAGGCCTCTTTTAGCGAGGATAATATGCTGGAAAAATATATAGAAAAAGGCGGCAAGCGGCTGCGCTACGGCTATACAACAGGTTCCTGCGCCACAGCGGCGGCAAAGGGCGCGGTATCCATGCTGCTTAGCGGTCAGAAGCTGGAGAGCATCGGCATTGACACACCAAAGGGGTGGCCGCTGACCATCGAGCTGTTTGACTGTGAGATTGGTGATCAGTGGTCTTCCTGCTCAGTGATCAAGGATGGCGGCGACGATCCGGATATTACAAACGGCGTTAAAATTTTTGTGAAGGTGACCAAAAAGGCGGAGCCCGGTATTACTTTTAAAGGCGGCAGGGGCGTTGGGAAGGTTACCTTGAAAGGCCTGAGCCTGCCAGTGGGGGAACCGGCCATCAATCCGGTTCCGCGGGAGATGATCACCCGCGAAATTATGAAGGTTATGAAGGAATACGGGGCAGAAGGCGGCTATGAGGTAGAGGTCTCCATTCCAGACGGTGAGGTTCTTGCCGAAAGGACTTTTAACCCCAAGCTGGGTATTGTCGGAGGCTTGTCTATAGTGGGCACCTCCGGTATCGTTGAGCCCATGAGCGAGGATGCGCTCAAAGAATCCATGCGGCTGGAGCTCTCCATGCTCAAAGCAAAAGAAGTTGATGCGGTTATCTTTGTTCCGGGCAATTACGGCAAGGATTTTGTGGAGTCAATCCATTTGAATACAGAGGTGCTTGTGAAAACCAGCAATTTTATCGGCTTTATGCTTGAGGAAGCAGAGCGGATGGACTTTAAAAAGATTCTCTTTGTCGGGCATTTGGGAAAACTGGTAAAGGTGGCAGGCGGCCTGTTCAACACGCACAGCGCAGTAGCTGACGGGCGGATGGAAATTCTGGCCGCTCACTGCGCACTTCTTGGCGGCAGCCAGGCATGTGTCGAAAAAATTATGAACAGCACCACCACCGATGAGGCGACGGACTACCTGCTGGAGGAAAAAATACCGGGATATTTTGATCATCTGGCCGAAGCGGTAAAAAGGCGCTGCGAGGCAAAGGTCTATGATAATATTGAAATTGAGACCATTATTTTTTCAAAGGCACATGGTCTTTTGGGTGAAAGCGCCGGGGCAAAGGATATGGTAAAAGCACTATGTATAAATTAAAAGTAATAAGCCTTGGGCCGGGACATCCTGATTATATTCTCCCCATCGCTAAGAAGGAAATCGCCGAGGCTGAGGTCATTTTATGCGGGGAACGGCACCTGGAAAGCTTTGACGCTGCCGATAAAGAGGTTATGATTATTGGCAGGGGAACGCCCTTGTCTGAGCTGATGCAGCGTGTGAAGGAATGCTATGCCGATCGGAAAACAGCCATTGTTGTGTCGGGTGACTGCGGCTTTTACAGTCTCTTAACCTACACGAAAAAGAGGATTCCATCAGAGGATATCGAAGCGGTCCCAGGGATATCCTCCTTGCAGTATCTCTTTGCTAAAATCGGCATGACCTGGCAGGACGCAGAGATGATGAGCCTGCACGGCAGGGATCAGGATTTGCTGGAGCGGGTCGCAACAGGAAACAAGGTTGGCATTCTGACAGACGGAGAGCATAATACAGCCTATATTGCCAAAATGTTGATGGAGAACAGGTATGGGGAAAAATTCCTCTATGTTGGGGAAGATCTCTCCTATTCAGATGAACGGATTACAAGATTAACAGTGGAGGAAGGCCTTGTCTTTAAGGAAAAAGGTATGGCCGTAGTGGTGATTGCAGATGAGTAGAGTAGCTGGTTATAAAGATGAAGATTACATCCGGGGAAAGGCCCCGATGACAAAGAGAGAGGTCCGTATTCTGACAATCTCTTTATTAGGCATTCAGGAAAAAGACGTTGTGGTAGACATTGGCGCCGGCACTGGCGGTCTGACTATGGAGGCGGCTTACGCGGCAAATGAGGGAAGGGTTTATGCGGTCGAAGCCAAAGACGCGGCGCTGGAGCTTGAAAAACAGAACATTGAAAAATTCGGTGCAGGCAATGTGACCATTATTCCTGGAAAAGCGCCGGCAGTGCTTGATGAAATCAAAGAAAAAGTTGATAAGGTGATTATCGGCGGTACCGGCGGACAGCTTGAGGCGGTTTTTATCTGGTGCAAGGAGCATTTAAACCCAGGCGGCAGGCTGGCAGCCAACTTTGTCACCATGGAAAACGCATCCCTGGCCACAACCCTGATGCGCAAGTACTTTACCGATGTGGACATGATCCAGGTGGGCGTCAGCCGGGGTGAGTTTATCGGCGGCCTCACCATGCTGAAAGCCTCCAACCCGATTTTTATTATTACCGGAAGTGTGGAATAGGTGCTGCTTCTTCGCCAAAAAGTATAAATTTTAATACACAGGAACAAAAGAATTTATGTTTACGGTGAAGCGCCAAAATGGTATGATATATTAAAGATTATTATTAATAAAGTATGCGGCAGCGGCCGTCTGCTTAGAATAACAGAGAGGAATTGAAAATTATGGAGAATTATTTCCAGCCTGAAATCGAGTGTGCCTCACGGGAACAGATCCGGGCCTGGCAGGATGAACGTTTGGTGGAGACGGTTAAGCATGTTTATGAAAACGTCCCTTATTACAGAAATCTGATGGAAGAAAAAAATGTGACCCCTGACGATATCAAGGGTGTGGACGATTTACACAAGCTGCCGTTTTTGACAAAGGATGACCTGAGAGAGGCCTATCCTTATGGCCTTTTGGCAGAGCCGCTGGAAAACTGTGTGCGCATCCAGTCTACCAGTGGCACCACTGGACGCCGGGTCGTTGCTTTTTATACCCAGGATGACATTGACCTGTGGGATGAATGCTGCGCCCGTGCCATTGTGGCAGCCGGAGGAACCAAGGAAGACGTAGTGCATGTCTCCTACGGCTATGGCCTGTTTACCGGCGGCCCTGGCCTGAACGGCGGTTCTCACAAGGTGGGCTGCCTGACACTGCCGATGTCTTCGGGAAATACTGAACGCCAGATTCAGTTTATGCGGGATCTGGGCTCCACGATTCTCTGCTGTACGCCATCCTATGCCGCGTTCCTGGGCGAGACCATCTGTGAAATGGGCCTTCAGGATGAAATTAAGCTGAAAGCTGGTATCTTCGGCGCGGAAGCCTGGAGTGAGGAAATGCGCCAGGATATCCAGAACAAGCTCGGCATCAAAGCCTACGATATCTATGGTCTGACAGAAATTTCTGGACCGGGCGTATCCTTTGAATGCAGCGAACAGACCGGTATGCACATCAATGAGGACCACTTTATCGCAGAGATCATCGACCCGAATACCGGCGAGGTGCTGCCAGATGGCGAAAAGGGCGAGCTGGTATTCACGAGCATTACCAAAAAAGCATTCCCGCTGCTCCGCTACCGCACCCGTGACATCTGTGTTCTGAGCCGCGAAAAATGCTCCTGCGGAAGAACCCATGTCAAGATGACCAAGCCAATGGGCCGCAGCGATGATATGCTCATCGTAAAAGGCGTTAATGTATTCCCGTCTCAGATTGAGACAGTGCTCTTAAACAAGGGGTATCCGGCAAATTATCAGATCATTGTCAGCCGCGAAAACAACAGCGATAAGCTGGATGTTCAGGTTGAAATGACCCTTGAAATGTTCTCAGATAATCTGAGAGAGGTTTCAGCCAGAGAAAAAGAACTGGTAGACGCGCTCAAGGCCATGCTTGGTATCTATGCCAATGTTCAGCTGGTTGCGCCGAAGTCCATTACCCGCAGCGAAGGCAAGGCCGTTCGCGTCATTGATAAACGTAATCTATATTAAATGAGGTGTGAAAGATGACTATTAAACAGATTTCCGTATTTGTGGAAAACAAAGCTGGCCAGTTGTCGAACTTTGTGGATGTGCTGTCAGAAAACGATATTGACATGCGCGCCCTCTCCCTTGCCGAAACCAAGGATTTTGGCATTGTCCGCGTCATTGTGGATGATTCTTATAAAGCGTCGACAGTCCTCAAGGAGGCTGGTTACATCTTTAAGCTGACGCCAGTGCTGGCAGCAGCTGTGCCCGATGAACCGGGAGCGCTGAAAAATATTTTGAAGATTCTGGGCGACAGCAACATCAACCTGGAATACACCTATGCCTTTATTACCCGCAAAAAGGATCTGGCTTATATGATCTTAAGGGTTGAAGACAATGAAAAAGCCATTGAAGCGCTTTCCAGAAACGGCGTGAAGCTGCTGACTCAGGAAGACCTCGAAGAGCTCTAAATCAAAGGAAATAAAAAACCGGGGCGTAACGAAAAGTTACGTCCCGGACTTTTTTTGCGCTGTTTAAGCGTCTGCTTTTCCGGTGGAACCGAAAAGATCCATTTTTACTTTTACAATATCTTTGATGGCCTGTGTGCCAGGTGCCAATAATTTACGAGGATCAAAACCCTTGCCTTCAAGGTCTTTGCCGGCTTCAATGTATTTTCTGGTCGCTTCGGCAAATACAAGCTGGCATTCGGTGTTTACATTAATTTTTGCTACGCCTAAATCAATGGCTTTTCTGACCATTTCATCTGGAATACCGGTGCCACCGTGGAGAACGAGGGGCATATCGCCGGTTTTTTCCTGAATTTTAGCTAAAACGTCGAAGTTTAAGCCCTGCCAGTTTTCAGGATATTTTCCGTGGATATTACCGATTCCGGCAGCTAACATGGTGACGCCCAAATCAGCAATCTTTTTACATTCTTCAGGATCGGCGAATTCGCCAGTTCCGACAACGCCGTCTTCTTCACCGCCGATGGCGCCTACTTCTGCTTCCAGGGATAAGCCCTTGCCGCGGCAGATTTCAACCAGTTCCTTTGTTTTTTCGATGTTTTCATCAAAAGGCAGATGAGAACCATCAAACATGATGGATGAGAAGCCAGCTGCGATACAGGCTTTTGCGCCTTCGTAGCTGCCGTGGTCTAAATGAAGGGCAACCGGAACAGAGATATTTAATTCGTCCAGCATTCCGTTAACCATATTGGTGACTGTTTTGTAGCCGCACATATATTTTCCAGCACCTTCAGAAACCCCTAAGATAACAGGTGATCTCTGTTCATTGGCCGTCTGAAGAACCGCTTTGGTCCATTCAAGATTATTGATGTTGAACTGTCCCACACCATAATGGCCTGCTTTTGCTTTATTAAGCATTTCTTTTGCTGATACTAACATAATAGAATGATCCTCCTAAAATTTTGAGTTTAACTAACTGTTTAAATTATATATTAAGTGCAAAAAAGTCTCAAGACCCATACCAATTTTTCCAGTACTAAAACCCGGGTTAATCATTTGCAGATTTTATTAAAGCGGTTTCATTTTTGGGGATCAGAGGGTCTTTTCTTTAATTTCTTCAATTTGCTCTGAGTAGAGAAGCTTTAATTTTTGCTCTGAGTACTCGTAGGTCTGCCTGTAAGTGTTTTCAATGATTTTTCCAAGCAGGGCAGTGTCATTGTTTGTGACAGCTTTTGTGAGCTTGTCCATATCGCCGTACAGAAGGCGGTCAACACGGTCATAATCATCATTGCTGACAAAGGTTTTAAGAATGACGCCATAGGCCAGTTTGATTTTCAGATGCTCATAAATATTCTGCATGGCCGGGGACTGGATTGATGAGATCAGAATATCGGTTAAGGCTGTGGTGATACCGCGGCTGTAACGCTTGCTTTCCAGAAGCTCAAGGATATGTTTTTTGTCCGTTTCGCTCATGGATTTAAAAGCGTCAAAAGCGATGGCTTTGCATGAATAACGCAGAATCTGGAGACTGCTCAGGTATTCGTCCAGCTGTCCGAGGACTTCCGGGGAATGGGAACGTTCAAAAACGATTTGAGTACCCTTTCCATTAAAGGTTCTGGTCAGGCCGAGGGAATTCAGAATAGACAGGGCTTTTCGGACGGTTACCGGTGAAACGCCGTAAACTCTGCGCAGTTCGGATTCGGAAGGGAGAAAATCGCCGGCCACGTTGCCGGATTTCTCGCTCTCCCACATAATATCACTGGCAATTCTCAGGTAGAGCGGTGTCGGGGCATTGTCAATAAACCAGTTAAAGCTTTCAGCTTCGGAAGGCGCCGCCGGTGCGTTCACCATATAGGCCGCATCAAAGCGCTGGCTGATTTCATTAAGCCCCTGAAGCAGTAAGTGATGAAAATGTTTGAAATTCTGCTTGGCGGCGTGGTCCAGCAGTTCCTTATACCATCCCTTGATCGCTTCCTCTGAGAGGTCTTCATGGAGCGTATGGCCGGTAATATTGCTGTGAATGGAATCGATCCGGACAAAATCGCAGATCTGTTCAAAAAGCTCGATGACAAAGGGGTTCTCTGTTCTTCTCAGGATATTCCGGATAAAGCGGCAGTGGAAGGCAAACATTTCGATCGGGTTGGAAGAATCCAGGTTGTCGGTCATTTCGTATAGGGTCATGAAATCTTCACGGCTGCATTTGGAAGCGCCGTATGTGATGGTGCTGGGTAAAAGAATAGAGAGCATCCGGTATGTATCACTGATGCCGTGACGCCGGTTTTCAAAGCGCTTTTCATAAGCCTCACGGTGTTCCGGCAGGCGGCTGTCAAAGATTACCTGAGCATTTTTACCGTGGGAGCAGAAAATAAGATTGTTGTCCTGCAGCAGACGCAGGGCTTTTCGAACGGAATTACGACTGGCACCCATTTGTTTGCTGATTTTTGGTTCAGATGGCAGGGCGTCACCCAGTTTTAATTTGCCGTTGTAAATATCATCCTCAATCTTTCTGCAAATAAATAGATACAATGGAATTTCTTTTTTCAAAATACAATCTCCTTTTGGGGGTATTTTAACAGTATAACATCATTTGCTAAAACTTACATCTAAATTGAGAAAAAATTATAAAGAAATTCTTTTTCGGTCAGCCTTTACCATATCGGAATTAGATGTGTGTTCCTCTGAATGAGGTGTACCCATTTTGAAGAGAATTAAACACATGAAAAATATTTTTAAGGTAACAGAAATTTGAAAATATTTTAAAATGGGTTTTTCACATTGCAAATTCGGGTAAAAATAAGAAAACAAATAAAAAGGATATAATTGGTTGAATTAAAATGATAACTTCAATTGCAGATAAAAAGTTTTTAAATAAAGAGATTGCTTTGACAGGAGATTCGATTTATAATAAAGTATATATATTGGGAAAACTAAATAGAAATTGCGGCATCCGGAAAGTGCTGGCACACTTATCCGGCTTGCGCAGGTGCACAACCACCATACACAACGGCCCTGGGGGGCACGTACCGCATTACTTATTATAGGCTATTTTTGTGCTAAAAACAAGAGGACACCCTATAAATAAGTGGGCTTATTTGTGTTAGCATTTTATAAAAGTGTCATATAACTGTGCATGGTTGGTTTTATCCTGCACAGTTTTTTTATTTGGTTTTCCCTGAAATTTAGGAGAAGACAATGGAATCAAGGTTAGATCAAAAGGCAATTGGCCAGCGCATCCGGCAGCGTAGAACTTTTTTAAACATGAGCCGTGAGGATTTGGCGCGAAAAATAGGGATTACACAGACTTTTTTAACGGACATCGAGCTGGGAACCAAAGGCTTTTCGCTAAAGAGTCTTGAACGTTTCTGTGAAGCGTTAAAAATGTCTTCAGATAGCATCCTGTTTGGCAAAAGTCTGGATGAAAAAGAAAAAAACACTGCACTGCTTGATATTCTGGAGCATTGCCCCGATGAAAAAAAGGAATACGCAGAAAGAATGATGATGCTCTTTTTAATGAGCCATGAAACAGAAAACTAGCATGGATGTATAAAATGACCGGACTCAGGAAAAGAGACCGGTTTTTTATTGCCTGTAATCCGATTACAGAAAATATGTAAAATATTCGGTGGAATTGGCAAAAAACTGCTTATTTCCCATAAAAAGGGGTAGCGCCTGAGTCGGATTGGTGATATAATTGGAAACGAAAATTAAATAGGAAAGACTAATGTAAAATCTGTTTTGGATTCTTTCGTTTTTGCCCTGGTAAAAACAAAGGATAAAGGGAATCTGGTGAAAATCCAGAGCGATCCGGTCACTGTAATTCGTTAAGTCTCCTTATGATGCCACTGGAATGAAAACCGGGAAGGCAAGGAGAATATAATGCGATGAGTCAGGAAACCTACTGGACAGAGTGCTAATAATTACCTCCAGGGAAAAGGGAACTTAGTAACGTTAATTTAATTGTAGTATCCGCAATAGACAGCGTGGATAAATAATTCTGTTGACAAACCTCTTTTTTACGGAGACGTAATGAAGAGGTTTTTATTTGTTTTTAATGAATGTTTGATTGAAGGAGAAGGATTGAAATGAAATTAGTTGTAGTGGGAATCAATCATAAAGACACACCTCTGGAAATCAGGGAAAAGGGTGCTTTTATCAAGCGGACCGTAAAAGAGGGTATTGCAAGCCTTCTGGAAGAGGCGTGTATCGAAGAGGTGATCATTCTTTCTACCTGTAATCGAAGCGAAATTTATGTGGCGACCCGCGACGTTGAAGCAGCGGACCAGGCGCTGAGAAATTTTTACATCGAGGAGAAATCCGGCGATCTCGAAAATTATCTGTTCTGTGAAAAGGGCAGAGAAGCCATCCTTCACCTTTACCGGGTAGTGACCGGGCTGGATTCAATGATCCTGGGTGAGGACCAGATCTTGGGCCAGGTAAAGGATGCCCTTGAATTATCCCAGTCTGTTCACGGCTGCGGAAAATACTTAACCAAGGCTTTCAGAGAAGCCGTCACCTTTGCCAAGAAGGTTAAAACCGTTTATAAAATCTCCGAGACCCCGCTTTCCCTGAGCTCGACAGCGGTTAAGCACGTTAAAAGAAGTTATGAGGACTATGCGGATAAAAAGGTGCTGATCATCGGTTCTGGAAAAATGGGGCTTCTGGCACTGCGTTATATGGCGGCAGAGGGCTTTAACAGCGTTTATATGACCAACCGTACCTATCATCCGGGGGATGAATACCGTGATATTTATGAGGGTGTTAACATGATCCGCTACGAGGACCGCTATGAAGCCATTGGGGATATCGATGTAATTATCTCGGCGACAGCCTCACCCCACGTGGTCTTAAAACGGGAGCTCATGCCCGAGCGCAAAAAGCCGCTCATGGTCATTGACCTGGCGCTGCCAAGGGATATTGAGGAAGCCATCTCGGAGATGGATCAGGTTGAGCTGCTGACCATTGACAATTTTAAAGATATTATTGATGAAAAAATGCACTACCGTGAGCGGGTGGCAGAAAAGATCGCCCTTGAGATCGAAGAGGAAATCGATGGCCTCATGGTCTGGATTACCAAGTCCAAGGTAGACAACATGGTGGCACATTTTAACCAGGTTTCCGGACAGCTGGCGGACGAAACCATTGAGATTCTCAACAAGCGCTATCAGTTTGAGGGGAAGGACAAGGAATTTCTTGAAAAAATCGTCCATTCAAAATTCCGTGAAATGGTAATGCCGTCCATCAGGCAGCTAAAAACACTGGACAGCGAGGACGATATTCTGCGCTTTGAGAAAACACTGGCTTTTTTATTTTCAGGTGGCAATGCGGAGGCGGCCCAATGAAAGGGCCGATTCTGCTCAACTTTACCGGGAAAAGGGCCCTTGTAATCGGCGGCGGGAAGGTAGGAATGCGGCGCGCGGAAACCCTAGCCGGGTATGGGTGTTCTGTGACCTGCGTGGATAAAAACATGGAGGTTCCGGAAAAGCCGGTTGAGAACATCCGTTATGTCAAAGCATACTGCCGGATCGAGACAGCCCTTGACGGCATGGATCTTGTCGTGGCGGCGACAGACCAGCGTGAGCTGAATGCCCGGATTCTTGAAAACTGTAAAATACGCGGTATCTGGTGCAACGTTTCAGACGACCCCGAGCATTCGGACTTTATTTTTCCCTCAGTGGTAAAGCGCGGGGATTTGACGATCTCGGTCTGTACCGATGGGGCCAGTCCAACGCTGACCACCCAGATAAAAAGGGAGCTGGAAGAAAAATATGATGAAAGCTATGCAGAGCGTCTCAGGCTGCTTAAGCAGCTGAGGCTGCATATTTTGAAAACGGAAACCTCACCGGATGAAAAAAAAAGACAGCTCAAGGGGCTGACAGCGTTAACCATTGAAGAATTGCAGAGAGAAGTGGAGAAAATATGAAAATAATTGTAGGCTCAAGAGGCAGTAAGCTGGCAGTGGTCCAGACCAACTGGCTTCTTGAGGAGTTAAGAAAAGCAAACCCGGAGGTCGATTTTGAACTCAAAATCATCAAGACAAAGGGCGATAAGATACAGCACAAAGCCCTTGATAAAATTGGGGATAAGGGTATTTTTACCAAAGAGCTGGAGGATGCCCTCTTAAGCGGTGAAATCGATATGGCGGTTCACAGCATGAAGGATATGCCCTCTGCGCTGCCCGATGGGCTCACACTTTCGGTGCCGCCCATGCGGGAAGACCCGAGAGATGTGCTGCTGACACCGCATAAAATCAGCGCCATCCAGGAGCTGCCCGAAAATGCAGTCATCGGTACCGGGAGCAAACGCCGGATTTATCAGCTGAAAAATATCCGAAAGGATTTTGAAGTGGTGGGAATCCGCGGAAATATTGATACCCGTATCCGGAAAATGAAAGAGCAGGGACTGGATGGCATTATTCTGGCGGCGGCGGGACTTAAACGCATCGGTGCTTATGAGAGCGGGGATTATACCTGCCTTCCCCTTGATCCATGCCAGTTTGTATCGGCCCCAGCCCAGGGGATTCTGGCAGTGGAAATCCGTGAGGATAACGAAACTGTCAAGGCACTCATGGAATCTGTCAGCAACCCGGTTACCAAGGCGCAGATGACAGCGGAACGCCAGTTTTTGATCAGTCTAAATGGCAGCTGTCATATCCCTATCGGGGCATACTGTGATGTGGAGGGTGAAAAACTGACCCTTTACGGACTTTTCGGCAACGAAGACGGCACAATTCTATACAAAGGACAGACAGAGGGAGCCATGGGCGAGGAAGCAAAAATGGGAGACCGTCTGGCAAAGGAACTGAAAGAAATGGTAGAAGCAAAAATCAAACCGGGCACCGTCTATCTGGCTGGCGGCGGCTGCGGTGATAAGGGACTGATCACCGTCAAGGCCATGGAAAAATTAAAGACCTGTGACGCGGTGGTTTATGATGCGCTGGTCAATGAGGAATTCCTGAAATGGACAAAACCCGAGTGTGAAAAAATATACGTGGGCAAAAGAGCCGCCAACCACGCGCTGCCCCAGGATGAAATCAACGCCCTGCTGATCAGGCTGGGCAGGGAAGGAAAAAATGTTGTCCGCCTTAAGGGCGGCGACCCCTATGTTTTCGGACGCGGAGGAGAGGAAGGCGAGGAGCTCTACGACGCCGGGGTTCCCTTTGAGGTGATCCCGGGGATTACCTCGGTTATCGGCGGCCTGGCTTACGCAGGCATTCCCATTACCCACAGAGACTGTGTCTCTTCCTTCCAGGTGGTTACCGGGCATCTGAAATCTGAGGAGTCTGAGCTGGACTGGCCGGTACTGGCCAAATCCAAAGGGACCATTGTGTTTTTGATGGGCGTCAAAAATCTTGAAAAAATCACCGGAGAGCTGATGAAAAACGGGATGGATAAAAATACGCCGGCGGCTGTGGTGCACCGCGCTTCCACCCCTTATCAGCGAGTGGTGGAAGGCACACTGGAAACCATCTACGGCATTGCCACAGAAGCCAGGATCACAGCGCCAAGCCTGATCGTAGTCGGCGATGTGGTGACCAAGCGTGAGAAGCTGCGCTTCTTTGACAGCAAGCCCCTTTTTGGAAAAAATATCGTGGTAACCCGTTCCAGAGAACAGAGCTCTAAAATGGTAGCGCAGATCGCCGAGCTCGGCGGCAATGCCATTGAGTACCCGACCATCAAAATCGAGCCGATTCCGGAGAATGTCGACGCGCTGGCCGAGAACTTTGGATCTCTGGACAGGTACAGCCACATTATTTTTACCAGCACCAACGGCGTTGAAATTTTCTTCGACGCGCTGAAGGCCTCGGGCAGAGATACCAGAGCCCTCGGGAGTATCCATGTGACAGCCATTGGCTCGGCAACAGCGGCGCTGCTTGCCGAGCAGGGGATCACCGCGGATTTTGTGCCGAAAAAATATGTCGGTGAAGAGCTGGTTGACGGTTTGATGCCGCTTTTGACAGAAACGTCGCGGGTACTGATCCCGCGCTCCAAAAACGCGCGGATTTACGTGGTTGAGGCGCTCCGCAAGGTTTGCCCGGTGGATGAATACCAGATTTACGAAACAGTCCGCGAGGACAACACCGACGTCGATGTGGCGGAGATGTTAAAGAATAAAGAGATTGACTACATCACCTTTACAAGCTCCACAACGGTACAGTATTTTGTGGAAAAAATTGGCAGTGAAAATGTGGATGATACTAAAAATGCAAAATGCGTTTCCATTGGACCTGTAACCTCAGACAAAATGAAAGAGCTGGGTTTAATGGTCGATGTCCAGGCAGAGGTTTACACCATTGCCGGAATGATTGAAGCGATTCTGAATATGGAAAAATAAAGAGAGGAAGTTGATTATTATGTTACCAACCCGATTGAGAAAAAACGCAGCGGTTCGTGATCTGATCCGCGAAACAGAATTATCCATGCGCGATGTGGTTTACCCGTTGTTTGTGGTTGACGGGGAAAATATTAAGCGTGAAATCCCGTCCATGAAGAGACAGTACCACCTGTCGCTCGATATGCTGCCAAAGGAACTGGATGAGCTGAAGGAGCTGGGTATCCGTTATATTATCCTGTTCGGCGTGCCGGATGAAAAGGACGCGGAAGCAACACCAGCCTTTGTGGATGATGGGATTATCCAGAAAGCCATCCGCATTGTCAAGGAAAAAGACCCGGAAATGTATGTCATCACTGACGTCTGCCTCTGCGAATACAAGAGCGACGGACACTGCTGTTTCTTCCACGACAACGGCGATATTAAGCGTGACAAATCGCTGGAAACCCTGTGTAAGGTAACCGTGAGCCATGCGAAAGCCGGCGCGGATATGGTAGCGCCCTCAGACATGATGGACGGCCATATCGAAGCCATGCGTCAAGCACTGGACGATGCAGGATTTGAAAGCATTCCGATTATGGGCTATTCTGCCAAATTTGCGTCTACCTTCTATGGACCGTTCCGCGATGCGGCAAATTCCGCTCCGGCCTTTGGCGACCGCAGAAGCTACCAGATGGACCCGGCTAACAGCGAGGAAGCGCTGAAGGAAGTCGTGCTGGATATTGAGGAGGGCGCAGACATTGTCATGGTAAAACCTGCAATGCCTTATCTGGATATCATTGCAAAGGCCAGGGAATTGTCTTATCTGCCAATGGCAGCCTACCAGGTCAGCGGCGAATACGCCATGATCCGGAATGCGGTGGACGCCGGCCTCTTAGATGAAAAGGCCATTTATGAGAGCATGCTGTGCATCAAACGCGCGGGAGCCAAAATTATTATTACCTATTTCGCAAAAGATTTAAAAGCGTTGATTGAAAAATATCAGTAAAGGACAGAATAAAATGAAGCATACAAAGTCGACTGCACTTTTTGAAGAAGCGAACCGTGTTATTCCCGGCGGGGTCAACAGCCCCGTCCGCGCGTTTCAGTCAGTGGGTATGCCGCCGATCTTTATCGACCACGGAAAGGACTCAAAGATCTACGACGCGGATGGAAATGAATACACCGACTATATCTGCTCCTGGGGGCCGTTGATTCTCGGCCATGCTGCGGACGCCTACTACGACGGCATTGATGAAGCGCTGAGAAAGGGCAACACCTACGGCGCGCCCACGGAAATTGAGATCCGCGTGGCGGAAATGATCATTGACGCCTACCCCTCTATGGATATGGTGCGCATGGTCAACTCTGGTACCGAGGCTACCATGAGCGCCATCCGTCTGGCCAGAGGCTATACCGGACGTGAAAAATTCATCAAATTTGAAGGCTGCTACCACGGACACAGCGACTCTCTGCTGGTAAAATCCGGCTCCGGCACCCTGACCTACGGCGTACCCACAAGCCCTGGCGTCACCGCCGGTACGGCCAAGGACACTCTGGTGGCAACCTACAATGACCTGGATTCTGTTAAAAAGCTTTTTGATGAAAACAAAGGAGAGATCGCCTGCGTCATCGTCGAGCCGGTTGCGGGCAACATGGGCGTTGTGCCTCCGGATCCGGATTTTATGAAGGGCCTGAGAAAGCTGACTGAGGAGGAAGGCGCTCTGCTGATTTTTGACGAAGTTATTACAGGTTTCAGGCTGTCCTTTGGCGGCGCACAGGAGGTGCTGGGTATTGAGCCGGACCTCACCACGCTCGGCAAGATCATCGGCGGCGGTATGCCGGTAGGCGCCTTTGGCGGACGGCGGGATATCATGGAAAAGCTCTCACCGCTCGGCCCGGTTTACCAGGCAGGCACCCTGTCTGGAAACCCCATCGCCATGAAAATGGGGCTCAACACCTTAACCTATCTCAAGGAACACCCAGAGGTTTACACCCATCTGGAAGACTGCGCCAAGCAGCTGGAAGCCGGTTTTAACAAAAATATTAAGGAAACCGGCGTCAAGGCTAAGATGGTGCGCTTTGGCGGAATGAGCGCCCTGTTCTTTACCGATCAGGAAATCTGTGATTTTAGCAGTGTCATGACCAGCGATACAAAAACCTACGCAAAATATTTTGCCGAAATGCTGAACCGCGGCAATCTGATGCCGCCGGCACAATTTGAAGGGATTTTTGTCTCAGCCGCCCACACCAAAGCCGATATTGAAAAGACCATTGCCGACAATCTGGCTGCGCTTAAGGCGCTTGCATAGAGAATAAAAGAACAAGGAGTGCAGAATGCCCAAAAAAGCTTTATTAGTGATAAGTTTCGGGACATCTTATCGTGAAACCCGGGAAAAAACCATCGGAGCCATCGAGAGAGACTTGCAGAAAGGCTTTCCGGATTATGATTTCAGACGCGCTTTTACCTCGCGGATGATCATCAAGAAACTCAGAGAGCGTGACAATGAATATGTGGACATTCCCCACGAAGCCCTTGAAAAGCTGAAAAATGAAGGCTATACCGAGGTTGTCTGCCAGACAACACACGTCATCAACGGCTACGAATATGATTTGACCATCAACGAGCTCAAAAAATTTGAAAATGATTTTGATGTGCTCACCATCGGCGCGCCGCTTCTGACAACCATTGACGATTATGAGCAGGTGGCCAGAACAGCCATCAGTGAGCTGCCAGAAATGAAAGAGGGCGAAGCACTGCTCTATATGGGACACGGCAGCGAGCATCACGCCAATGCCACTTATCCGGCCATGGATTACACCTTTAAGCACTTAGGCTATAAAAACGCCTTTATGGGAACCGTAGAGGGTTTTCCGAGCCTGAGCGATATTATTCCGCAGCTTAAGAAAAAAGGATACCATAAGCTTTACCTGGCGCCTTTTATGATCGTAGCCGGTGACCATGCCATCAACGATATGGCCGGCGACGAAGAAGACTCATGGAAAACACTGCTCGAAAACGAAGGCTTTGAAGTGGAGTGTGTTCTGAAGGGACTCGGCCAGTTTAAGGGCGTTCAGGATATGTTTTTAGAGCACGCCAAGAACGGCACAAGCGTTAAAGAACTGCTTTGAAAAATGGAAAATTGATAATTGAAAATGGAAAATTTAAGAGCAAATCTGCTCTGCGATTTTGTTCCATAATTTTCCATTTTCAATTCATCGGATAAAAAAATTAACAAATACATCAAATAAAAGCTAGGAGTACAAATGAAAAACACAGTATATCTCATCGGGGCGGGTCCTGGAGATCCGGAGTTAATTACCTTAAAGGGCAAGCGCTTGATTGGCGAAGCCGATATTATTATCTACGCGGGTTCTCTGGTCAACAAGGAAGTGCTGGCAGGCCACAAGGAAGACGCTGAAATCTACAACAGCGCCTCCATGACACTGGACGACGTCATCGAGGTGATCACCAAGGGTGTTAACGAGGGTAAGAAAGTTGTTCGTGTCCATACCGGCGATCCGGCGATTTACGGTGCGATCCGCGAACAGATGGACCGTCTGGAGGAAGAGGATATTCCCTTTGAAGTGGTGCCGGGCGTCAGCTCCTTTACCGCCTCAGCCTCTGTTCTTAAAAAAGAATTTACCCTGCCGGACGTTTCACAGACCGTTATCTGTACCCGTCTGGAAGGCCGCACCCCAGTGCCGGAAAAGGAAAAACTTGAATCGCTGGCAGCGCATCACGCTTCCATGGCCATTTTCCTGTCCGTTCAGATGATTGACGAAGTGGCAGAACGCCTGATGACCCAGTACGAGCCCACCACACCCATTGCCGTTATCCAGCGTGCAACCTGGGAAGACCAGAAGGTTGTTCTGGGAACCCTTGAAACCATTGCGGATAAGGTAAAGGAAGCCGGTATTACAAAAACCGCTCAGATTCTGGTCGGGGACTTCCTGGGCGACAAGTACAGCCTTTCCAAGCTGTATGATCCGTCCTTTACTCACGAATACCGCACCGCGACAAAATAAGGTATGAAGCGCACAGAGAGATGGGCCGTTGTGGCTGTTTCCAGACAAGGTGTCCAGAAAGCCCTTGAGGTAAAAGAGCACATTCCTGAAAAAGCGCCGGACATCTTTACCCTGGAGAAATACGCCGCCCCCGGCACACAGATGATCCGCGGAAAAATCGGTGAATTTTTCAAAACGCTCATGGCCGACTATGATACGGTTTTATGCATCATGGCCACAGGTATTGTGGTTCGGAGCATTGCGCCCCATCTCGGCCATAAGTCAAAGGATCCAGGCGTTTTGGTCATGGACCCGGATGGGAAGTATGTTATCAGCCTTTTATCCGGTCATCTCGGACATGCCAATGAGAATGCCGTATATCTGGCAAAGCGTATGGACGCCCAGCCCGTCATTACTACCGGAACCGATGTAAAGGGCAGTATGGCAGTGGATGTGCTGGCTGAAAAGCTGAGCTGTACCATTGCGGATTTCACTGCGGCCAAGGATGTAACCGCCCTGATTCTGGACGATGAACCCGTCGCTGTTATCAACGCGGAAAACTGTGACACCACCGGGCTGGTGCTACCGCCGAATCTGGTTTTTTCAGAAAAGCAGGAAGCCCTTTCCGGCGATTACAGCGGCTGCGTGGTGGTCTCAGCCGATGATCCGTTTATCTGGCCGCCTGGGAGGCCTGTTGTTCAGATCGTGCCGAAAAAATTCGTGATCGGTATCGGCTGCCGCAGGAATACTGAGGCAGCGCGGATTGAGGAGGCGGTGAGACAGGTGCTCGCCGCTCTTGCGCTCCATCCGCTGTCCGTCAAGGCCTTTGCCACCATTGGCCTGAAAGCCGATGAGAGGGGCATCCACGCGGCCTGCAAAACCTTTGATACAGAACTTAAGGTGGTGCCGGATGATTTTGTGAAAATGGTACAGAGCCGTTTTGAAGGCTCGGACTTTGTTTTCAAAACCACAGGTCTCTACGCGGTCAGCGAGCCCTGCGGCTATGTGGCGTCAGGCTTTGGCAAGTGCTTGCTGGAGAAGCAGAAGTGCGGGGGAATTACCCTGTCGGTCTGGCAGGTCGTCAATAAAGAATGAATTACGGCGTTGCGGTTTTCTTTCTTTTAGACCTGTAGATCAAGCACTAAAATAATCGAAACTAAAAAATTAATAGGAGAAATAGATTGAGTAAAAAAATTTACGTAACAGGTCTGGGGCCAGGTCTGTATGAACATATGACAGAAGCTGCTAAAAATTCCTTGAAGGATGCGGATGTAATTGTAGGCTATAAAACCTACATTGATTTGATCAAAGATTTAATCAGCGACAAGGAAGTGCTTTCCTCTGGAATGCGCAGGGAAATCGACCGCTGCCAGGATTGCCTGGATTTGGCTGAGCAGGGAAAAACCGTTACACTGGTAAGCTCCGGCGACGCTGGCGTGTACGGTATGGCCGGCATTATGCTGGAAATCGTTGAAAAGCAGAAAAGCGACGTGGAAGTGGTCGTGGTGCCTGGTATTTCCGCCGCCAATGCGGCAGCGTCCACCCTGGGCGCACCGCTCATGCACGACTACTGTGTCATCAGTCTCAGCGACCTGCTGACAGACTGGGAAATGATTAAAAAGCGTTTGCGCTGTGCTGGCGAAGGCGATTTTATCGTGACACTCTACAATCCAAAGAGCAAGGGGCGTCCGGACAACATCGTGGAAGCCCAGAAGATTCTGCTGGAATATAAAGCGCCGGAAACACCGGTCGGCATTGTCAGAAACGCCAAGCGTGCCAATGAAAGCTACGTCATCACCACACTTGAAAAAATGTGCGATGAAGAAATCGACATGTTTTCCATGGTGGTGATCGGCAATTCAAAAACCTATATTACAGAAGACCATCTAAAAATGATTACACCGCGGGGGTACCAGCTGTGATTCTGGTCCTCGGAGGAACGTATGACAGCCGCAAGCTGACAGAGGCGCTGCTCGGACAGGGCTGCGCCGTTCTTTATTCCTCCGTAACCGCTTATAATACCGGAAGCCTTCCGGAAAACGCGCGTCTGGAAATCCATACCGGAGCCCTTGAGACAGACGGACTGGCCGGGCTGATGGCTGAAAAGCGCATTGAGCTCTGTGTGGACGCCACCCATCCCTACGCGAAGGAGGTTTCGCTCAACGCCATCGAGGCCTCGAATAAAGCAGGGGCCGCCTATGTGCGCCTGGAAAGGCCGCGGATGATGGATGACGGGCAGCAGACCCTGGGGTTTCCGGATTATGAATCGGCGGTGCGTTACCTTTTGGAACAGGAGGGCAATGTCCTGCTGACAACAGGAAGCCGGCAGCTGGAGTTTTACGATCCTCTGCCCAGGGAACGTGTGATCGTGCGGGTGCTGCCAACGAGCAAGGTGCTTGAAAAATGTGAGCGTCTTGGCTACAAGCCGCAGAATATCATTGCCATGCAGGGGCCTTTCAGCTACGCTATGAACGTGGAAACCATCCGCCAGTTCGACATTCGTTTTCTGGTCACAAAGGACAGCGGCGACGTGGGCGGCGTCAGTGAGAAGCTGCGTGCTGCGGCCGATATGGGCGTGCGCGTAATTTTTATCGAACGCCCCAGGATTGAGTACCCGGTCGTATTCAATACAGCGGAGGAAATAATCGGCTGGATGGCAGAAAATAAATAATAAAGGCAGATCAATGTGCGCATAAAATTAAAGCTAGGAGTAAAAAATGAAAAAGGCAAAAAATATCATGTTTCAGGGGACGGGTTCATCCGTGGGAAAAAGCCTGCTGACCGCAGCAGTATGCCGGATTCTGAACAATAAAGGTTACCGTGTAGCGCCCTATAAATCTCAGAATATGGCGCTTAATTCTTATATAACCCTTGATGGCAAAGAGATGGGAAGGGCTCAGGTCGTTCAGGCAGAATGCGCCAGAATTGAGCCGCAGGTAGAGATGAATCCAGTGCTTTTGAAGCCGAACTCAGACGTGGGCTGCCAGGTTATCCTGAACGGAAAGGCTGAGTTTAACATGAACGCGGTCGAGTACCATGCCCATAAGGCAAAGCTGACCGATGTGGTCATGGACGCTTACAATATGCTGGCAGAAAGTCATAACATCATCGCCATCGAAGGCGCGGGAAGCCCCGCGGAGATCAATCTTCGTGACAACGATATTGTGAACATGGGGCTGGCAGAAATGGTGGACGCGCCAGTTATCCTCATCGGCGATATTGACCGCGGCGGGGTCTTTGCCTCCATTTACGGTACCATCAAGCTGCTTGAACCAGAGGAACAGGCAAGGATCAAGGGCTTTATCATCAATAAGTTCCGTGGCGACGTTGAGCTGCTGAAGCCAGGCATTGAGATGATTGAGGAAAAGGTAGGCGTTCCGTGTCTGGGTGTTATCCCCTACCAGCGCCTTGTCATTGACGATGAGGACAGCGTGACCGAGCGGTGGGATGAACAGCGCGAGGGCGTCATCACCATCGGCGTGGTGCGGCTGCGTCATATTTCTAACTTTACCGACTGCACAGTCTTTGACATGTACCCCGATGTTAAGGTAGAATATTATGAGAACCAGCGGGAGCTGCACCGCGCCGATCCCGATCTCATTGTGATACCCGGCAGCAAAAATACCATTGATGATATTGTGAAGCTGCGGGAGAGCAGGCTGGAGGAAGAAATTCTGGCCAAGCATACAGCCGGCGTACCGGTAATCGGTATTTGCGGCGGCTACCAGATTCTCGGCGGTGAGATCTGTGACCCGCACTGCGTCGAGTCCACGGTCGGTTCTATCAAGGGGCTGGGTCTGTTAAACATGCGCACTGTGCTGGAGGAAGAAAAAACCACCACACGGGTGGCAGGACACATCAACGCAGATTTCTTAAATATGGGGCTGAGCGGCAGCGCCATCACCGGCTACGAGATCCATATGGGTGAAACCACGCCCATCGACGACACCAAGAGCTTTTCAACGCTGGAGGACGGGCGCTCGGACGGCGCGGTATCCGCAGACGGTACGGTCATGGGGACCTACCTTCACGGCGTGTTTGACAATGATGCGTTCCGTGAAAAATTAATTAAAACCCTGAAAAAGAAAAAGAACATCGCGGCAGAGAGCGAAGCGGTCGATTTCAAAGCCTTTAAGGAAGAGCAATACGATCTGCTGGCCGAAACCGTTGAAAATAATCTGGACATGCAGAAATTAATGGAAATTATTGGAGTATAAGATGCTTTTAGGAATGAGCGCTGGCATTTGGTTTTGTCTGATTGTGGGAGCAGTGGTGCTGGACCGCCTGATCGGCGATCCGGCATGGATTCCCCATCCAATTGTATACATTGGAAAACTGGTTGGATTTTTAACAAAAAAATTAAATAAGGGCAAGGCCAGAAAGTTTAAGGGTCTCATTCTCTGGATATTGACAATCGTGATTACCGGCGCCGCTGTCCTGGCAGTGCAGTATATCACATACCGGCTCAATATCGTGTTGTTTTATGTGGTGAACCTTTACCTTTTATCCACCACCATCGCGGCGAAATGCCTGCAGGAGGAGGTCATGAAGGTCTATGACGCCCTGCGGGGCAAGGATATACCAAAGGCCCGCACCATGGTCGGCTACCTTGTGGGGCGGGATACTCAGGAGCTCCAGGAGGGCGGCATTGTCCGCGCGACAGTGGAAACCACTGCGGAAAACACCATTGACGGAGTACTCGCGCCGATTTTCTACATGTTTATCGGTGTTGTCCTATGGGTTTTTGTACCCGTTGTCAACCCGTTGCTGCTGGCCATGCTGTACAAAGCCGTCAACACCATGGATTCCATGGTCGGCTACGTTCAGGAGCCCTACAAGGACTTTGGCTATTTTTCTGCCAAAATTGACGATATCGCCAACTTTGCCATCGCGCGTATCGGAAGCTGGTTTATGCTCATTGGGGGCCTGTTCCTGGGCTATAGGGTCAGTGAGGGGCAGCGGATTTACGCGCGTGACCGGAAAAACCATAAAAGCCCAAACTCGGGGCATCCGGAATCCGTGGTAGCCGGACTTTTGGGCGTTCAGCTGGGCGGCACCAACCTGTATTTTGGACAGACCCTTGAAAAACCAACCATCGGCGATGCCGGGCGCAGCCTGGCCTATGAGGACATCAAGGACACCATCAGCATTATGTTTTCCAGTGAAGTCGTGATGATGGTTCTTATGAGCCTGATTTTCTTTGGGATTTATATTATTTCATAGTGAGGAAAAGAATGAATAAACATGGCGGATATCGAGGCGGCAGAAAAGACGTGCTGGATTTCAGCATTAACATTAACCCGCTGGGCATGCCGGAGGGACTGAGAAAAAGGCTGGAAGCAGCTCTGGACGACCTTGGCAGATACCCGGAGATCACCGGCGAGACAGCCCGGAATAAAATCGCGGAGGATATCGGCGCTGCCCCGGAAAACGTGATTCTGGGAAACGGCGCCATTGAGCTGATCTATCTCTTTGCAAGGGGCGTTCACCCGGAGCGGGCGCTCATTCCAGTGCCCACCTTTAACGAGTACCGCCGGGCGCTCAGCATGAACGGCTGCGGCGAAGTCTGTGAGCTTACCTTATCGCCAGAGGATGATTTTGCACTGGACCCAGAGAGACTCATCCGGCTGGCAGAGGAATGCCATCCGGAGGCAGTGTATCTCTGCAATCCGACCAACCCGATAGGGCGTCTTTACAGCAAAGCTTTTATCAAGGAACTCATGGACCGGATGGACCCTGAAATTATCTGGTTCATTGATGAGTCTTTTATCGAATTTTCAGGCATCGAAACCTGCTTGGAATATGTGAATCACTCCGACCGACGTCTTTTCCTGCTGCGTTCCCTGACCAAATTTTTTGGAGTGCCGGGACTGCGGATCGGCTACGGCGTTGGCTCAGCAGGGCTTATCCGGGCCATGGAGGCTTACAAAGAGCCGTGGACCATCAATACCCTGGCGCTGGAAGCCGCCATGTGTATCTACGATGACAAAGCCTATATGAAGCGAACGCGGGACTACATTCAGACTGAGCGGCAGCGTGTTTTCGATGCCTTGTCCGGTCTGCCTGGTCTGCAGGTATATCCGAGCGGCGCAGATTTCCATTTGTATAAGGTAGAGGGGAGAAGCGCGCAGACACTTCAGAAGGAGCTGCTTGAGCAGCACATCAATATCCGGACCTGTGAGGATTTTGCGGGACTTGAAACCCAGTTTTTCAGAGCGGCCATCAAGCGGCATGAGGATAACGACCAGCTGATCGCAGCTTTAAATAATATTTTAAGGGGATAAAAGAAAATGGGAAGCTTAGTATTTGTAACCGGCGGAGCCCGAAGCGGCAAAAGCAGTTTTGCAGAAAAGGCTGTCAAGGAAGTGGGCGGCAGGGTCGCCTACATTGCCACAGCCATTGCCTTTGATGACGGCATGAAAGACCGTATACGAAGACATCAGGAACAGCGTCCGTCAGAGTGGGCGACCATCGAGCGCTATAAGGATTACGAGGTCATGGCCGAGGACCCGGCCTTTCAGGAGGCCGACGTCATTCTCTTTGACTGCCTGACCGTTATGATCACCAACAACATGCTGGATTACGATGTGGATTATGATCACTGCGGCATGGACACCATCGCAGAGGTTGAGGATAAGATCCGGGAACAGGTCAAAACCCTGCTGGAGGTATGCAGAGACAAGCATTTGTTCATGGTCTCAAACGAAGTGGGGCTGGGACTTGTGCCCTCCTATAAGCTCGGCAGTTATTTCAGAGATATTTCCGGAAGGATGAACCAGTACGTGGCCTGCCGGGCTGATGAGGTCTACTTTACCGTTTCAGGGATTCCGATGAAATTGAAATAAAAGACTCGGATTTTTGTCATTCAGGAATTGTAATAAAACCGGGAATGCGATATAATATTTTGAGCAAAACAGGAACAGAAGGAGAAAACCATGAGTTTATATGAAGAATGGAAAGAGGTCTCAGACATTGATCCTACGGAGGATGAAAAAGGCTATAAAGAGCTTTGGAATGAATATCTGACTAAGGAAACAGCTTTTTATGAAGATATCCTGGGTAAAAAACAGGATATTGTAGAGGGAACCATCAATGAGCTGGCAGAAAAATACGATGTTACACCCGTGATGATGGCAGGCTTTATGGACGGCATCAGCCAGAGCCTGAAATCGGGTCTGGATAACCTTGAAGAACTGGAAGCCGATACCCAGGTGCGCCTGGAAATTGACTTTGAAAAGCTGTACTATAACATGGTAGGCGTACCGGCCCAGTGGCTCTACGAGCTGCCGCAGTGGGATGATATCCTGACAGCCCAGAGAAAACGGGAATTGATGAAAGCCTCCAGAGAAAGAAACACTGTTGTTAAAAAAGAAAAAGTCGGACGCAATGACCCATGCCCATGCGGCAGCGGTAAAAAATATAAAAAATGCTGCGGTAGAAACGCGTAAGCATAAAGGCCCCGGGATGTAACGAAAGGTTACGTCCCGGGGTTTTTTAGATGAGAGATAAATTTTACAGGGGAAGAGAAATGAAAGCAGAAATGACCTTAGCAGAATGGATCGGAAAGCGGCAGCAGGCGGTTCGGCCCACAAGCTTAAAAACCTATGAAAGCTATGAGCGGGCGCATATTATTCCTTTTTTGGGCAGCCAGAGGCTTGTAAGCATCAGTAATCAGCATATGCTGGAATTCAGGGAGCATTTAAAAAGAAAGGAAAAGCTCGCGCCAAAGACGATTCGAGACATACAGGGACACCTGATTAAAATCCTGAAGGATGCCAAATCACACGGCTATATCGAAGCCGTGCCAGAGACTGCCAAGGCGGTGCTGAAGACCAGAGAAAAGCCGATTTTATCCCAAAGCGAGCAGAAAATACTGTGCGAGACGCTGAAAAAAGATTTGAATGCGAAATCAATGGCTGTCCTTTTATCCATAGGCGCAGGGCTGAGACTGGGCGAAGTGATGGGATTAAGTGTGGGAGATGTGGACCTGGAGGCAGGCGTTTTGCGCGTCCGGTACAGCCGCCAGCGGGTAAAAACAGCGGAAGAAGACAAAACAAACGTGGTCAAGACAGCGCTGAAAACAGGAAAAAGCCGCCGGGATATCCCGCTGAACGCGCCGCTAAAAGAAATTTTAAAAGAATATCTGAAACACAGCACCCAAAAAGATATCCAGAAGCCACTGATCTCTTGGAAAGAAAAAAAGTCCATTGACGCACGGACCATTCAATATTATTTTACAGAATTAAAAAAAAGCCACCAGCTCGACCCTTTGGTGACCTTTCACAGCCTCCGTCATTCCTTTGCCACCCGAGCCCTGGAAGCAGGCGTTGACATGCAGGCCCTGTCCGAACTCATGGGACACAGCAGCGTTGCCTTTACCCTGAGCTGCTACGGACATTGCGCCACAGAGCATAAAAGAGCGCAGATGGAAAAAATGGCGCAATGCTGGTAAAATAGAGGTCGTTAAGTTAGGAACTTAACGATAAATTAACTACAAAAAAATTCCCCTTTTCAATAAAATTTTCAATAATTTGATTTTCTGCAATTGTTTTTATAGATTTTATTGTCATAAAATCTTATACTTCTCGATTATATAACTTTATCATGTTTTATTAAAACTTGCAATATGTGGCAAAAAGTGTGGCAAGTCTTTTTTTATTTTTTGATGCTTTTTATCGTTAAGTTCCTAACTTAATGAATATGCAAAAAAATCTACGGGGTGAGGGATATGTAATATGATAAGGCTTATTCAAAAATAATATCAGGATAAAGTATGATATCAATGATAATAATTAAATTAATTATTATAAAAAATTGAAAGGAGATAAGCAAAGCATGAAATTTGAATATCCTCAAATGGTAATACTTGAGCGTTCACAAAGAGAAGTGGCATACGGGCCAGAAAATCCTTATCATTGCACATTTAATTCATGTTGTTATGAAGGGAAGTAGTTTTTGTTAACAGAAGATGGTTAATGAACTGTAGTGATGCAGTTCATTAACCCAAAATAAGAGGTCAAAAATGAGAAAGAATACTAATTTTGTGTTAAGAGAAATATATGAAAAGGTAATATTGATGCCGATATGTTTTAATGATGCAAGCAATGAACCGATATTTTTAAATCAGGTTGCTGCAACGATATGGAAAAATGCTGAACGATGTACTAATAAGGAAACATTATCAGAAAGTATATGCAAAATTTATAGCCTTGCTGAAAAATCTTCCGAAGAAAACGCTGTCAAGTATTTCATTGATCAGTTAATTACAATGAAATTAATTTATGAATTTTAAAGGTGAAAGCATGAGTGATAATTACTGTATACATTCTGAGTTAATGAATGACTTTATAGATGGGCATTTTGAAAATATTCGGGCTCCCTTTACTGCTGGCTTTGAATTGACAGCAAAATGTAATCTGAATTGTATTCATTGTTACGCCAAACCAGATAGAAATCATAAGGATATGTCAACTGAGGAGTTTAAGGATATTTTTGATATATTAGTGAGCAAAGGTCTGTTAGATGCTTATTTTACAGGAGGAGAAATATTTACTCGCCCCGATTTTGAAGAGTTATTTGTTTATGCAAAGAAAAAAGGTGTTTTAATATCATTGCTTTCAAATATTACAATGTTAGCTCAAAAACATATTGATTTATTTTTGGAATATCCGGTTGAAGTAGTTAGCACTTCAATGTATGGGTATAGCGAAGAATCATATGAAAAAATAACTGGAGTCAAAGGAAGCTTTAAAAAGTTTATGGCTGCGTTGGAACTATTACAAAAAAATAATATTAAATATGAATTGAAATTTATTGCTATGAAGCACAATATTGACGAGATATACAAAGTTCGTGAATTTGGCAATCGGTTAGGTGTGCCAATGGTCATTATTTTGGATGTCCATCCTATGAGTGACGGCTCGACAGAGCCAATGAAATTAAGATTAGAACCCGAAGAGGCTTTTGAATTTGATATAAAGGATGATGGACGAAGATGTTTTTGGGAAAATGTAGCAAAGGAACTGATTTCAGGTGAAATTAATATGCGACCGCAAAGAACAGAGCAACGTTTTAACCAAGGCTATTTATATCCCTGTTCTATTGCAAATCAACATGTTTTTATAACATCAGACTACAAAATGCAGGGATGTGTCCGTGCATCGTATCGTAAATACGACTTACGAAAAGGAAACTTTGATGAAGGGTGGCAGTACTTGCAAAAAGAATTTGTAGATAAGAAATCGAGCAGTCGTTACAAATGTCGTTCCTGTGACGATATTAGATTTTGTGAGCAATGTGTAGCTAATTTTGCCCTTGCATCGGGAAATGAAGAAGAAGTTGATCCCTTTTTCTGTAAAGTGGCTTCAATGAGAAAAGATTTTGTAGAAAAAACAATTAACAAATTATTAAAGTAAAAGGTGACTAAAATGGGTTTTTGGGGACAAATGTGGATGGGAAAAGAAGATAAAGCAAGAAAAATTTTTGAAGAACAATTTGGAGAACCCTGTCCTAGAGCGGGAGGAGACGGAAAGAATTGTATTTTGAGATGGCCACAGAAAAAGCCGTTTATTTATATAAAAAATGTCTATAGTAACGGAAAGATGATTAAAAAAGAATGGTATATTTTTGATAATAATACATGGAGATTTGTCGGTGCTAAAAGCAGAAGATGGTGTTTTGAATTTTTTGAATGGAAAATTTATCAGGAAATACCGCGTGATTTTAGAAAAAATAATAGCGGACAAGTATGTTCAGATGAACAGTGGGAAGAGGCAGGTGCACGAAAGTTTTATGATGAATATAACGATTGGAAGAAGTTATTTAAATAAGAACTTAGGTTTCTGGCATTAATCTATTAGTTTAAAGACAGATAGTTGATTTTAAATAATTATTTTTTGAGTGAGGTAAAAAATGAAAAAGAAATGTTTTGTTTTAGGTTTGTTGTTGTTGCTATTGATGTTGATTCCATCAACTGCATTTGCAGCAGATAAAAGTCAGGATGGTCTGAATGTAACGATTACGCCTGATAAACAGGTTTACGCCCAGGGAGACAGTATAAAAGTAAACATTAAATTAATCAATAATAATGATTTTTCAGTTAAAAATATAAAGCTAGAGTCTTTTGTACCAGAAGGCTTTGTTTTAAAGGACGGCATGACTTCGGACCAAACAGCAGACATTCTTGAAGCAGGCGAAAGCTTAGCCGTTGAAACAGAGTTTGTGCCTGTAAATGGGAACATACCATCGGATAATAACAATAACGATAAAAATTTAACGAATTCCCCAGAAGGTAATGGAACGACAAAAAATATGACCACTACTTCGAATACTCCAAATACGGGCTTGTCAAAAGATTCTTTAACTGGAGTTATTGTGATCCTTGCAATCATCGTTATTTCTTTATTGATCTTCTTTAGAAAACGGATAAAAAATATTCTGCCAGTTTTTATCTGTTTATGCTTAGCAACTTCTGCGATTGGCCTGTATACAAATGATGTGCACGCAGAAGAAAACTTACTGTCCTTTGAGGCGACAAAACAGATTACATATGCTGACAAAATCATAGAGCTAAAAGCTAGAGTAATCTATACAAAACCGGAGCAGCCCGCTGGAATGACATTGGAATCAGATATTCAGTACGCTCCTGTTGGTGAAACGACACTTGTACATTTTTCCTTAAATACGAATTTGTCAATAGAAAATGCATTTACATTAGTAGATGATACAGGTAAAGTGCTAGGTGAATTTGAAAAAAATGGAGATGATGGAAGCTATACATTAACGTCTAATGTGACGAATGATAACAGAGCGGACAAAACTTATCAGGTGGTTTTTAACAATAAAAAAAGCAACGCTGTTACTATACATTTTTATGACGATGCAGATGTCAAAGACGCTTACTACAGCTCAGTTTGTGTTAGTGCATTATTAGAAAAAATTGAGGCAGATTTCGATAGTGACAGTATTTTAACAGAAGAAGCAAAAAGCCAATATCATAACGCAATTACTAAAGGATTAGAGAAACTTAAAAAAGAAGATAAAATACAGAATTGGAAACAACAAGAGCATGAAATAGTTGTCACACTTAAAACATTTGGTGAATATTATTTATATGATGAAACATGGAGTGGTTCATCTGGTGATGAGCCTGTAGAGTCCAATTCTACCCCAAATATACAAATAGCTGAAGCGGAAAGTGCTGCAATGCTTGTGATAGAAGATGCTGATAAGCGAGAAGAAACCAAAAAAATTGTGAGTATCAGCACTTCCCCTGACCAAAACAAAGATAACCAGAATCATTTGGCAAAATTTTTAGCAGATAATCATGAAGAATATGAATATACAAATGAGATGTCGAATGAATCTGTGACCTTAGACTCGTTAAAACATCTTGATGATTATTCTATTATTTTCTGGGCTGGTCATGGTGGTGAAAATGGTATTTTGGCAATTGGAACTATTATTGATACTCAAAATACTCAAAATGAACAGATTGATATTGAAAAAAATGGTAAAGTTAATGAAAAGAATTTTGAACAATTCAGGCAAGATGCTGTTGGGACAGCAAATAATCATACGGTTTTTGGAAAAGAATTGGCAGGCAAGACCGATAAAATGCACGATCAAAAGGTACGTATATGTGTGAAACCTCAATTTTGGGATTACTATTATGAAGATAATAGCTTTACGAATGATACTTTATGGTATTTTGGATCTTGTTATACAGGTGGCAATAGCTCAAAAGATCCATCTCATCCATTAGTAGATGTATTGTTAACAAAAGGAGTTTCTTCAATTATAGCATTTACAGGAGAAGCGGATGCGCAAAAAGGAGATGATTATATTGTTGATGCAGTTAATCGACTTGTCAAAAATGAAACTGCAGGACAAGCGGTTAATTACGCCAATGCGCAAGACCATTTTCATTGGATGAACTTTGCATCAACGCCAGTCGGCAATGTATTTGGAGAAGCAACATGGAGAATGATACGATATGGAGAAATCAATGGTTACGTATATGAGTATAATAATGAATTACCGATAGGTGATACAAAAATTGAAGTGTTTGATTCGAATGGTGACTGTATACTTAATCTAACATCAAATTCTGAAGGGAATTTCTCATACGATGGTTTAGTACCTGGGGATTACATAATAAAAGCAACAAAAGAAGGTTATAAAACATCTGAAAAAAATGTCAGTATTACAGATGGCCAGACAACAAATTTAGAGATACTATTAGGAAAAAATGATATTAAAACAGAATTTACAAATAAAATTACAGGAACCTGGAGAAGTGAAGGTGGACAATCAAAATATATTTTATCGGATGGTTACTATCGTTTTGTAAACAGCAATATAGACTACAGTGGTGAATGCACCTATGATTTAAAGACCTCTGTTTTTGGAACGATTTATCCTAAAAACGCAGCACATGGTTTCGATGTGGAAGCGAGCCATTCTCCAGAGTACTTAATGATTGACAATGCAAAATACCTTAAAGTCGATGAAAATGAAAAAGAATTGACGGATTATTTAGGGGAAAATATCTATAACTCGATAAAAGATTTTGAAGGCATGCGGGATGCATATCCAACAGATGGCAGTATAGAATACAAAAATGACAGTGTAATTTTTGGAGCATTTCGAGATGAAATAATTGATTTTATAGATATAAATGGAAAATGCAACTGTGTAATTAATGGCATTAAGTACGGGTATCCTGAAGCAGAAACAGTAAGAGAGTTAGTATTAGATTGGAATCAAATTGAAAAAAAGGTAAATTCTGATGGATCTGTTTATTATCGATATCAAAATAAAAGAAACAATGAAGATAAATTGAGCTTGTATTTTAAGAATGGCGTCGTTGCTAGTATAAGTTGCTTTCAGAATTAATTTGAAAATATCAAACATGGGGCAGACTCAGTGACCCATTCAAAAACCGAGAGCTAAATAATAGCTTTCGGTTTTTTTATCGTCAATACTTTAACAATACAAAGGAGTAAAGAACATGAAAAAGGAGTGCACCTATGAAGAGCGCGCGGCCATTCTGGAAAGGCGGATTGCCTGTTATGAGGAGGTGGTGGATTACCCGGATAACAAGGTGCGCGTTACCTTCACAGATGGCGAGCAGGTTCTTTTTAACGGGCATCTGGAGCGTTTTTATGAAATGATTTTAAAGCATCTGATGATCAGCGTGCACCATTGCCGTGAAATGGCGCGGGAGGTGCTGTCGGGCGGGGATGAAAAAAAGATTATGCTGCCGATTGTCATAAAGCCCTGTCTGTCGTTTATGGTTTTTGAGCGCAGAGAGGGGCCTCTGTATGTCAACCGGTTTTCAGTCCGGGAGAGCTTTTGGGCCGTTGAAGATTTTAACCATCAAATTGCCTACCATGACGGCGTGGTGGTCCGGGTTCCCTACAGCGACGAAACCATCAGGAGCCGGATGCGCGAAGCCCGGCTGGTGGAGATCGAATGGCTTAAGCGCCACCGCGCATAAAAAACCGGGACGTCACGTTTCGTTACGTCCCGGGGTTTTTATGATCACACAAAGGCGTTCATCAGCGCGGTGATGCCTTCTAAATCGGTCTCTCTGTCCACCAGGGCGGGCCCTGCGGACAGCACGGAGTGGGTTTCGGCAAAGGCAGGGTGGTTGTTTTCATAGAAAACACCGATGGGAATCCGGTCGCTGTTGGTCAGGGCCAGCTCCAGGGCGGCCATGCGGTCGTCTGTGGGGTGGTTTTCGTCCAAGATATCCACATGTTCTTTGTAATATTTAAAGGTATTGACCTTATTGAAGCTGACGCAGGGCTGGAGTATGTCTAAAAGAGCGTAGCCCTTGTGGCGGATGGCGCGCTTCATCATTTCGGCCAGATGCTCCTTATTGCCGCTGAAGCTGCGGGCCACAAAGGTGGCGCCTGCGCTCAGTGCGATGGCCAGCGGGTTGAAGGGGGTGTTGAGGTTGCATACTTTGTTGACGCTGTGTTCGGTACAGGCGTCTGTGGTAGGGGAAATCTGCCCTTTGGTCAGGCCGTAGATGCGGTTGTCATGGACAAAGTGGGTGATATCCACATTTCGGCGGATGGCGTGGAGAAAGTGGTTGCCGCCCTCGCCATAGGAGTCACCGTCACCGGTGTCGATGATGACGGTCAGATCGTCATTGGCCATTTTTGCCGCCTGCGCTGCGGGAAGGGAGCGGCCGTGTAGCCCGCAGAAGGAATTGGCGTTCAGGTACTGCGGGGTTTTGGCGGCCTGGCCGATGCCGGCGGCCAGAAGCACCTGGTCATTGGGCAGATCCAGATCTTCCAGGACGCTTTTTAGGGTGTCAAGGATCATAAAGTTGCCGCAGCCGGGGCACCAGGCGGTTTCGTGCTTGATATAGGTACTCATTTGTTTTCTCCCTTCATGACAGCGTCGGCAATCTCTTCGCCGGAGAGCTGACGGCCGTCGTATTTTAATACGGAAGCGTCACAGCGCAGCAGGGCCTTTTCTCGAAGAAGGGCAGCCAGCTGACCGGTGGCGTTCTGTTCCACGTTGATGATGGTTTCTGCCTGTTCGGCAAAGCCGCGCAGCACCTGCAGCGGCAGTGGGAAAACATCGCCGAAAACCAGAGCCCCGTAGCCGGAAGGATTTTTTTCGTTGAGGATTTCCACGGCTTCCTTCAGCGGCCCCCACATGGAGCCAAAACCGATGAGCAGGGTCTTAAAGTCCCTATCGCCCAGGAAGTCAGGCTCCTCAAGCTCATAGCGCAGGGCGGCCATTTTTCGGGCGCGTTTTTCGACCATGGCGTCGCGCATTTCAGCGGATTCGGTGATGTAGCCCATTTCGTCATGCTCGTCACTGTCGGTAGTGACAATGGCCTTGGTTTTGCCGGGGATGAGCCGCGGTGAGATACCGCTTTCGGTGATCTGGTAGCGGCGGTAATCCTCGGGCGCGCCGGTCAGGGCGGCACCCACAGGCTCGATTTCCAGCGTGTTCAGGTCAAAGGGGAGCACGGTGGCTGTGGCGTCGGCCAGGTACTGGTCGCTCAGTAAAATCACAGGCATCTGGTACTTTTCGGCCAGGTTAAAGGCGCGAACGGTCTGGTAAAAGGCGTCCTCCTGGTTTTTGACAGCAATGACCATGTGCGGGAAATCTCCGGCGCCAGCGGCAATGGCGAAGCGCAGATCGGCCTGCTCGGTGCGGGTTGGCAGCCCGGTGGCCGGGCCGGGGCGCTGAATATCGCCGATGACCAGTGGGATTTCGGCGATGCCGCAGAAGCCGACAGCCTCGGTCATTAACGCGAAGCCGCCGCCCACGGAGGCGGTCATGGCGCGCGCACCGGCGTAGGAGGCGCCGATGGCCATGTTTATAGCCGCGATCTCATCCTCTGCCTGTTCCACCACCACGCTGGTCGTCGCACTGGTATCGGCGAGGTAGTTGAGAATGGAGGTGGAGGGGGACATGGGATAAGCGGAATAGAACCGGAGGCCTGCGGCCAGTGCGCCCAGCGCGATGGCGTCATTGCCGCTCAGCAGCAGGTAATCGCTGTAGCCTGAGGACAGATGTTTATAGCGGGCCTCTGCGCTGTCGTAGCCGAACAGAAGCCCCTGGCGGTTCATCTCAAGAAACGCGGGCTTGATGGAATCCTTCAAAACGGATTCGGCGGATTCTAAGGTTTCACCAAAGAGCCTGAGCACTGCGCCCATGGCAATAACGCCGGCAACCTTCGGATTGCCAAGCTCGCTGGCTTTTTTACGCATATCAATTTTTAATGCGTGGGGATGATCGGTTTTCAGGCCGATGTCGCACAGGATAAACCCGCCGTCCACCAGCTCGTCCTGGTGTCTGGAAATGGTCTCCTCATCCATGGCAACAATGCCGTTTACTTTGAGGGAATGTGAGGTGATGGGCGTCTTGCCAAAGCGGACCAGTGTGAAATTGTGGCCGCCTCGGATACGGGACATGAAATCACGGGCCGAAAAGACAAAATAGCCCGACTTTTTCAAAACTTTTTCGAGCACAGCCACCATGGTGTCAATACCGTCACCGGCTGCGCCGCCAACCAATAAATTGTACATGGAAATTTTCCTTTCTGGATACTCATAGAATAGTATACTTATACCCAGAAAAGAAAAAAGAAAAAGCCCGCGAGTTCACTCGCAGGCTTTTTCAGTCATCTCCCCCTCGGGCGCCTTCTTGCGCAGGAAGGAGAGCTTGGTTTCTGAGACGATGATGGCAATGAAGATCAGGACAAAGCCGATGATCAGCTTGGGCGTCAGGGCTTCGCCGTAAAAGATGACGGAGAAAAAAACCCCGAAAACGGATTCCAGGCTCAGGATGATGGCAGCGGCAGAGGGGTGGGTGTATTTCTGCCCGACGTTTTGGAGCAGCAGGGCCACCGCGGTGGCGAACACGGCCAGAAACAAAAGGCCGAGGACGCTGTCGAGGGTCCATACTGCGGGCAGGGACTCAGTAGCAAAGCCGACAATCCAGGCAAAGATGGCCGCGTAGCCAAACTGCAGGATGGTGATGAGGATGGGGTCACGGTCACGGCCCAGCTTGGCAACGGCGACCATGTGCGCCGCAAAACACAGCCCGCCCAGCAGAGTAAAGGCATCGCCAAAACCAATGGTAAAGCCCTCGGTCAGGGAGACTAGGCCAATGCCCACAATGCAGATAATGGCGGCCAGGTAGTTGTAAATATCCGGCTTGGATTTATCCACCGCCCAGAATAAAAAGGGCACGATAATGCAGTAGATCGCGGTTAAGAAGGCATTTTTTCCAGGAGTGGTATCGGTGATGCCGATGGTCTGGAGGCTGTAGGCGGCAAAGAGGCAGAAGCCGATGACGGCACCGCTTATAAAATAGCCCTTGTCCAGAAGCTTAAGCTTTTTGCGGAAAATAACTGCCAGCAGAATACAGCCGATGGTAAAGCGGAAGCCCAGCAGCATGTGGGGTGTAAAAATATCCACGGTATTTTTAACCACAAAGAAGGAGCTCCCCCAGATGATGGCAGCGCCGAAAAGAGCGCATTTTGCCAGAATTTTCATTTTTTTTGAGTGTTCCATAGCATTTCCTCTCATGTATATTTATACAGCTGTTATTTAATATTATACATGATAAATTCAGACAAGTAAAGGGAAGGCCTATACAAAAAACACGCGTTATATTATAATAAGGTTAAGAAAAAACAGAGGAGAAGATCATGGCATATTTAGCGTTATACAGACGGTACCGCCCACAGGATTTTGACAGTGTTGTGGGACAGGAATACGTTACGCGCATTTTAAAAAATCAAATATTATCGGGCCGTGTGGGGCATGCCTATTTGTTCTCTGGAATCCGGGGAACGGGCAAGACATCCATCGCCAAGATATTTGCCCGGGCCATTAACTGTGAGCACAACGAGGACGGCAATCCCTGCAACGCCTGCGACACCTGCCTGAACATTGAGAAGCCAGGCGTTATGGACATCATTGAAATCGACGGTGCGTCCAACCGCGGGGTTGATGAAATACGGGAAATCCGTGAGAAGGTGAAATATCCACCTACAATGGGTAAGTATAAGGTATACATCATTGATGAAGTGCACATGCTCACAAAGGAAGCCTTTAACGCCCTGTTAAAAACCCTGGAGGAGCCGCCGGAGCACATCGTCTTTATTTTAGCCACCACGGAGCCAAACAAGCTCCCCATGACGATTTTGTCAAGGTGCCAGCGCTTTGACATCAAGCCGATCTCCCAGGAACGGATCGCCGGGCAGATTGCGCACATTCTGGAGGACATCGGCGTGTCCATGGACCGGGAGGCCATTGATTTTATTGCTTACCGGGGGGACAGCTCCATGCGTGACGCGCTGAGTCTGCTGGATCAGGTCATTGATATCCGAGAGGCGGATAAAACCATCACCTACGAGGATGTGCTGGCCTTTATGGGCATGGTGGATGAGGATCAGATTGCCGGGCTGGTGCAGGATGTGGTGGCCGGCGACAAGGGCGGCGTGCTGCTGAAATTTAAGGCCATGCGCGAAGCCGGCCGCGACAGCGGGCTGGTGTTTGGCCAGCTCATCGACTACCTGCGCAAGGTGCTCATCGTTAAAACCACCGGTGCTGCCAGCCAGGAGATACTGGGCATTACCGAGAGTGCCAGCCAGGCCCTGGCTGCTGTGGGACAGGATGTGCCCGACCAGCGTTTTTACAGCATGATTGATTTCCTCATTGAGGAAAAGAACAAGCTGCGCTACAGCGGGCTGGCGTCTGTCATTGTGGAGATGGCGCTTCTGAAGCTCTGCGATCCGGACAGCCTGGTGAAGACCGTGGTGCAGGAGCAGCCGGAAAGACCGGCTGGGCAGCAGGGGCGGCAGGCAGGCGCGGTCCAGGGAATGCCGCCGAGACCGGCGCAGGCAGCGCCCCAGCATGCGGATAACGCGGTAAAAAGCCGCGCTCAGGAAATGCGGGCAGCCGGCCGGGAACCAACAGCTGTCTCATCCGCAAAGGAGACGGCGGCACTGCCCGCTTCCGGCGCGGATATGGCGGCGCAGGAAACGCCTCCGGCAGAGGTGCGAACCGCCGATGGCGGCGTCAACACCGATAACCTGTACACGGGTCTGGTCCGGAGCTGCCAGAAGCAGAAGCAGATGCTGGTCAGACCGCTGATGTGCTGTAAGCTGGCGCACAAGGGGGACAAAAAGCTGGCGCTCCGGTTTAGCGCGGACAAGGACGGCCAGGCGGCAATGGGCATGTTAAAGCTGCCGGTCATGTTTGAGTTTGTGAAGAAGACGCTGTGTGAGCTGGGAGGGGACCAGTACGTGCTGGATCTTGAGCTTGTGGAAAAAAATTATGATGAGATGTCCATCCTTGAAAAGACAAAATCCATCATCAACGACGACAGCGTGGAGGTCGTAGAGGTAAAAGGATAGGCTTGTTTCAGAAATTATGTAAAATATCTTTCTGCTTTTATTAAATGTAAAAATTTATATGGAAATATTAAAATTTAATGATATAATATTTTGGTCTAAAACGATAAAAATTTTTAGGAGGTAAAAATGGGTCGTGGTAGAAGAATGCCCGGTGGAATGCCAGGAGGCATGCCGGGAAATAAGAATAATATGATGAAACAAATCCAGAAAATGCAGGACGAAATGTTGAAAGCCCAGGCAGAGCTGGAAGAGAAAGAAGTGGAAGCCACCGCTGGCGGCGGCGCTGTCAAAGTGACTGTTTCAGGGAAGAAGATGGTTACATCTGTAAAAATAGATCCTGATGTTATAGATGAAGACGATGTTGAAATGCTGGAAGACCTGATCATGGCAGCCTGCAACGAAGCGCTGTCAAAGGTAGAAGAAATGACCGAAAGCCAGATGGGCAAATTGACCGGCGGCATTCCAGGATTATTTTAAGCTTAAACAGCAGAATATGAGGTGAATTATGGGTTTTTATCCAAAGGCCATTGAGAGATTAGTTACTGAACTTGGAAAGCTTCCGGGTATTGGAGAAAAAACCGCTCAGCGGCTGGCCTTTCATCTGATTGATGCTCCGGCAGAAGAGATTGAAGGTCTGTCAAACGCCTTGTTAAATGTAAAAGATAAAATTCGGCTGTGTCCGGAGTGCTTCAGCATCACTGACGGTGACCGCTGTGATGTGTGCGCAGACCCCAATCGGAACCGCAGGGTGATCTGCGTGGTGCAGAGCACAAAGGATATTTTCGCCATTGAAAAGACCAGAGAGTACAACGGCCTTTACCATGTGCTGCACGGCGTTATCTCGCCCCTTGAGGGCATTGGGCCTCAGGACATCAAGGCAAAGGAGCTGCTTCTGCGCATTGGTGAAAATGACATTGAGGAGGTCATCATGGCCACAAACCCCACCCCGGAGGGTGAGGCGACCGCCATGTATCTGGGCAATCTCATCAGTCCCCTGGGCGTTAAGGTTACCCGCCTGGCCAAGGGCATTCCCATCGGTGCCGATGTGGAATACATTGACGAAATCACACTGATAAAAGCATTTGAAGGTAGAAATACGATTTAGAGAATCTTTATAGAAAGTGGAGGATATTTTCATGTTAAAAGAAGGAATTGTTGCGTCCCCTGGTATTGCCATTGCAAAGGCATTTGTATATGACAAGGTTGAAGTGGAAGTCACCGAAAAAAAGGTTGACGATCCAGAGGCTGAGGTTGCCCGCCTTCAGGCTGCCCTTGAAAACAGCAAGGAGCAGATTTTAAAGATTAAAGAAAAAGCAGCCCGTGACCTGGGTGAAGAAGAAGCAGAAATCTTTGAAGCCCACGCCATGGTTCTGGATGACCCTGAATTTGTGGACAGCATCACGGCTGAGATTAACACAAACGGCGTCAATGCGGAGTTTGCGGTTAAAACCGTCACCGACCGCTTTTTTGAAATGTTTGACATGATGGACGATCCTTATTTCAGCGCGCGCGCCGCCGATATCCGCGATGTGGGAACCCGGGTGCTCAACAATGTTATGGGGGTTGAAAATGTGGATATCTCCTGCCTGGATGAAGACACCATCATCGTAGCCGATGACCTGGCCCCCTCCGATACCGCTCAGATGGATAAGGCACGGGTCAAAGGCTTTGCCACCAACATCGGCAGCCGCACTTCCCACACCGCCATCATGGCGAGAAGTCTGGAAATCCCGGCTGTTTTGGGCTTGGGTGACATTACCGCGGCTGTAAAAAACGGCGATACCGTTGTGGTTGACGGTTTAAAGGGACAGGCGGTGATCAATCCGACCGACGACGAGCTGGCAGCATATAAAAAACAGCAGGAAGACTATCAGGCATACATTAAAGAGCTGGCTGAGCTTAAGGAGCTGGAAGCGGTCACCACCGACGGACACAGGGTAGAGCTGGTCGGCAATATCGGCTCTCCGAACGATACCGACGGCGTGCACAAAAACGGCGGACGCGGCGTGGGCCTGTACCGTACGGAGTTCTTATATATGAACAGCGACACCATGCCGGATGAAGAAAAACAGTACGAGGCTTACAAGGCTGTGATCGAATCCTTTGACGGCGATCCGGTTATCATCCGCACACTGGATATCGGCGGGGACAAAAAGCTGCCGTATCTGCCTCTGGAAGAGGAAATGAACCCGTTCCTGGGCTTCCGCGCCATCCGCTTATGCTTCCGCGAGGTGGACATGTTCAAGACACAGCTGAGAGCGATTCTGAGAGCCTCTGCCTTTGGAAACGCGCTGATCATGTTCCCGATGATCTCCGGCGTATCCGAGGTGCGTCAGGCCAAAGGCATTCTGGCAGAATGTATGAAGGAGCTGGACGAAAAGGGACAGGCTTATGACAAAAATATCCGTGTCGGTGTCATGATCGAAATCCCGTCGGCAGCAGTGACCTCGGACATCATTGCCAGGGAAGTGGATTTCTTCAGCATCGGCACCAATGACCTTTGCCAGTATACACTTGCGGTAGACCGTATGAATCAGGAGGTTTCCTACCTGTACAATCCGCTGCATCCGGCGATCCTGCGCCTGGTCAAGACAGTGATCGACGCTTCCCACGCCCGCGAAGGCCTGTTCACCGGTATGTGCGGCGAAATGGCCGGTGATCCGATGGCAACGCTGATCCTTCTGGGACTGGGTATGGACGAGTTCTCCATGAGCGCCTCCTCCATTCCGCAGGTGAAGAAGATCATCCGCAGTGTCAGCTATGAAGACGCAAAGGCCATTGCAGAAAAAGCCCTGAACCTGGAAACCGGCGAAGAAGTCAAGGAAATGGTTCAGGCAAAAATTGCAGAATTAGGCATTAAAATCGTTTAGTAAGGTGGTGAGCTGAAAAATGGTCAGTAAGGTCGTAACCATTACCAACGCTACCGGCCTGCACGCAAGACCGGCATCCATGTTTGTACAGACCGCTGGTAAGTACAAAGCGAAAATTGAAGTGGTCAAGGGTGACGCGCGTTTAAATGCCAAGAGCATCATGGGGATTATGTCCGGCGGCATCGCGCAGGGAACCACGGTCACCATCGAAGCCGATGGCGAGGACGAGCAGGATGCCCTGGATGCGCTGGTCGAGCTGGTGCACAGTAATTTTGGTGAAAAGTAATTAAAAAAAGTAAAGAAATTTTCAATAATACCTCAAAGGGCTGTTCAATTTAAGCTTTTTGGGGTATTATTATATTACTATGAAAAACGATTTAAAACCAGGAGGACAAAGAATATGAGTTGTAACAAAGGTTATTTTGTAGGCGGATTGTTCGTCGGAACAATCATTGGTGGTGCTTTAGGTATTCTGCTTGCCCCAAGCTCCGGCGAAGAAACACGCCGTAAGATTAAAGACGGTGCGCAGGACACATTTGGTGACGCTTATGACCAGGCTGTGGAGTATGGTGAAAACCTGAAGGAACAGCTGCAGGATATGACCGATTCTGTAACCGATAAGGTAAACCAGTACAAAAACCAGATTGAAAATAAAATCCAGGAAATCCAGGATGAAGTGAACCAGGATATCGAAGAATTAAACGAAGAACTGGAAGCCCTTCAGAAGGAAGATGGCGAAGCGGTTGCCGATGCAGCCAAAGATACCGTCGACGCGGCTAAGGCTGCGGCGGACGACGCCAAGGACGTAGCAGCTGACGCAGCGGACAAGGCTTCTGACACCATCGACAGTGTTAAAGACGCCGCCAAAGACGTTGCAAAGAACTAGGACTGGTATCCGTTAAATGATGACTGTAAGTTTTAGTATATGGGAGCTGGCGGTCCTGATTATTGCCATTGCCTTTGTGTTTGGGACGGTTTATCTAATTAAGGTTTTTAAAAACCTGGGTGCGACCCTGGAAACCACAGCCAAGCTGATGGATGAAAACCGCGCGCAGATCCATAATATTATGGACAATGTGGACAGCATTACGCAGAATGCCGATGACATGACAAACAAGGCCAACGATATGCTGGGCGGCGTAGAGGATTCTGTCAACCATCTGAAATCGGATGTGGTGGACCCGTTAGTCGGCGCTTTTGCCAAAATCGCCAAGGTGATGCAGGTCATCAGCAAGGGTGAGGCACGCGCGGCGAATAAGAAGGAAAAAAAGATTAAAAAAGTTTGATTCAATAAAAAGAGCCCCCGGGATGTAACGTTTTGTTACAGCCCGGGGTTTTTTATCTTTTAAGACGGTTTATTTTTTCAAACTGGTAGTTCCGGTAGTTCGCGGCAATCTCCTTGTACGCCGATTTGGAAATCGCAATTCTTTCACCGTTGCTCATGATAAAATCCCGGTTCTCCATAAAATCGACCTCATCCAGATTGACCATGCAGTTGCGGTAGCAGCAGATAAAGTTGGAGTAGGGAAGGAGCATTTCAGAAAAGGCCTTAAAGGGCATATAGGTTTTGACGGTTCCTGTTTTGGTATAGATATAGATATAATGATTGGAGTAATCCGTATAAAGGATGCTGCGGATCAGAATTTTGATGATTCTGCGGCTCTGCTTCACTTCGATAAAATGGTTTTTCTCAAGGATAGAAGCGCCGCAGCGCTGCATGGTTTCAAAAAAGGTATTATAATCATAGGGCTTGATGAGGTAGTCGGCTGCGCGTACCTTGTAACCCGCCAGCGCGTGGGTGTGCTCGGTGCTGGTGGTTGAGAAAATCAGGATGCAGTCCTTGTCGGCTTCCCGTATCTTTTGGGCCAGCTCAATGCCATTCATGCCCTCCATATAAATATCCACAAAGATCAGGTCGTAGACCTGTGGGATAAAACAGGCCAGGAAATCACTGGCTCTTTCAAAATTTTTAATATTTGCGAGTGTTTTGTTTTCGTCACAATACTGCTTCAGATAAGCGCAGAGAAGCAGACCGTCCTCTTTTAAATCGTCGATAATGGCAATATTCAAATTGCCGCCTCCTCTCTTTGTGTTAAGCTGTCATGTCATAAGCTCTCGTATGAGGGCTGCTGGCCGGACTCCAGTTCCAGCAGAATCAGAACCTTGTAGGTGTTCTTTTCAATTTCCCTGCGGAGCGTGCCGTTATATTTTTTTACAATGCTGTCAATGGATAAAAGCCCGATGCCCCCCTCCTGGGCGGCGCTTGTGATGCGCTTGGAGGAAAGGCAGTTTCCGTTTTTATCGTACTGGATTTCGTGGTCAAAGCTGTTTTCGACCATTATACAGAAGTCTCTTTTGCTGGTAAAGCTGGCGGTGACATGGACAAAACGCGCGCCGTCCTGCTGGCGCTCGCAGGCTTCCACCGCGTTTTCGATCAGGTTGCCGAGGATAACGCACAGGTCGTTTTCGGAATCGGGCAGAGTGTCTGGAATCAGCAGGGTGCTGGAGACCTCAGCGCCGCACAGCCTTGCACGCTCAAAAAAATGGCAGGCGATGGCATTGATAGCGCAGTTATCACAGAGGATGACCTTTTCGTCCGGCGCTGCCTCACTCGTAATCTTTCTCAGGTATCCCCGCGCCCCGTCGGTATCGTTCTTTTCAAGATAGCCCTCCAGTCCCATCAGATGATGGCGCATGTCATGGCGGAGCTTAGAGGTGGCTTCAATATCCCTTTTAATGCGCCGGTACTGGTCTTTTTCCTTTTCCACAAGGCGGGACGCCAGCTCAAGCTGCGCATGATCCCTGGTCAGCTGGATGATTTCAAGAGCCATCCGGATCACCAGGATATTGACTGCAAAGATGCCGATGACCCAGGCGATGGAAACCAGAATACTGAGCTGTGTGAGCTCTTCCGGAAAGGCCTGTCTCTGGAAAACCTTCATGGTTGTGACGAGGTAGAAAGCAAACGGAACGCCCCAGAGGTAATTCCAGAATACAGCGGGCATGCCGGAGGCGGCCTCAATGAGCCTCTTGATAAACCGCTTCACAAAGAAAACCATAAGCGGCAGGGTGACCGCCAGCACAAACACATAGCATAAGAGAAAGCGGCTGCTGGCGCCGATGGCTGTGAGAGATGTGGATAGTGCGCCTGCCAGGATATTGCTGAAAAAAGAAACAATATGCACATAGCTCTCAAGTACGAAAAAGGCAAAGGCCGTTTCATAAACAGAGGGATGAAAAACCAGATGGTAGTAAAGAAAAATCAGTGCAATCAGAAATGGTTCTGAGAGCAGCACAGTCGCATGGAGGATGGTAACCACTTTGTCCAGAATAACACTGATGATCACTGCCGCCGCCGTCAGCAGGATTTCTCTTTTGTCGGACAGCCGCAGCTTTTTGTTAAACACGCTAAAGCCCAGGCCTGCCATGACGGCAAAGGGAAGGGCGACATTATAAAATAAGTACATAAATACCTCTTATGGTTTTGTTCTGTTCAGTTCTGGCAGACAGCCTATTTTTCGGGCCAGAGCCCGGTAGTCATAAATCCCGGTTGACTGGGCCACCCCGAACAGCGCGCGTTTGTCAAGGACATCTGCTGTGCTGTGAAGGCAGTACCGCTCGCTCTCAGCCAGGCTTTGCACAGGCCGCGCCAGCTTTTTGTAAAGCCTCACAATGTAATGGTCCCGCGCTGCCTCGTAGTCAAAGCAGTCCGGCAGGGCTGTCCACAGTGGCTCAGAGCTGCATCCTTCAATGATGCGGGTGACGGCTTCGCGGTTATCGACAACTGGCACCATGCGGAGCTCACCCGGCATTTCCAGCCGGATAAAGTACTGGTGGTTAAAACGCACCAGACAGTTCTTTTTCAGGTGGACGAGCTCATGACCGACCAGCCCGGTGGACATGCAGAAAATGCGCAGTGTGCTGGGGCTGGGGCTCTGGATATAGGGTGAATCCAGTAAAAAGCATTGCCGCGCCTGGCCATAGAGCTTTGCCAGCGCGCTGGCGTCCACCATGCGGGTGTTTTTACTTAGCTTTGCCCGGCTTTGGAGCCACGGCGTTACATACGCTTTCGTCTCCGCAAGCGTGGTACAATTGTAATTTTCAGCAATCCACTTAATAAAGCTGACGCAGTGGAGCCGATAGGTGCGGTAGGTATTACGGGCACCCTGAGGATTCATCCGTTTTTCTAAAATATTTTCAGTTTCCTCAAGGAGTGCTTTAAAGCTTTCAGATCGGTTCATTTGCTTTTGATTTACTCCATTCTCTATAAAAAGTATACGTTAGCCCTGAATTGGGTTCAACCCGCATAACAGTAAAATAAGATTCATTTCGGTAAAAAGAGACGATTTCGGTAAAAACAGAACGACTTTGGTAGAGAACAGGCGGTTTTACACGCTGGTTAAGAGATATTTTATCTTTACCATTGTGGAAAGAACATTACTGTCATATACGTTGAGTAAAAAGAATTGAATTGCTATAATAAAGTTATAATTACAAAGGAGATGTTATTTTGGAAGGAAAAAAATATTTAAAATTTTCAGGTATTATTTTAGTTATTTTTGGTATCGCGCAGCTTCTGCTGGCCTTTTTTGCCTTTGCTGGCGGCGGGATCGCAGCTTTGGGAGTCAACGCAGGAGGCGGCAGTAATCTGGCGGCTTCCGGGACTACCGCGGTCTTAGGGGGTGTTATCCTGGTGGTTACCGCTGTTTTTAACCTTATTTTCGGCATCATGGCAGTTAAAAACTGCGACAAAGCCGGAAAGGCCAAGGCCCTGCGTGTTATGGGCGTAGTGCTGCTCGTCTTAGCGGCCGCTTCGCTTATTATTTACATCAGCGGCGGCCTGACGGTAGTCATTGGCTGCCTTGTTGATCTTATGATCAGTATTATTTACTTCTGGGGAGCCCAGAAAAATGTGCAGTCCCTGTAAAAAATGGCCGGACAGCACACTTGAAAAGTACGGCGGCTTAAATTTAAAAGAGACTGTCCCTGGGAAACTGAAGGTCTGATGCCTTCAGTTTCTTTTTTGTTTACGGGGAATATAGGCTAAAAAATATGAATCAATCCTTAAATTCCTAAAAAGATGTTGATTTTTTTAGGAAATGATTATATAATTCAAATAAAATACAATGGAGAAGGTGGAAAAAATGGATCAAACAAAAGCTTTTCAGGAAAGAATCGAGATATTCGATGACGCGGTACGGATGAAAAAGCGTCCTAAAAGAGTTCCTTTTGTCACAAACGATGCCTTTTGGCGGTATTATGATCTTGGATACACTCTGAGTGATGCCCTGATGGATCAACAGAAAGTTGAAGACGCTAACATTGATTTTCAAAAGCGCTACCAGTTTGACACGCTGCTGGATATTGGAGACCGCAATCCTCTGATTATGACAAGGAGCCTGGGGAACTTTGAGTATGGCATCGACGATGTGAACAACACACTGATGCTGAAGGAACAGACGCATTTTCTTGAGGATGACTATGATGCATTTGTAAAAAACCCTTTAAAAACACTATGGGAAAATATTATTCCGAGAAAGTACACTTACTTTAAAGAAGGGATGCCCCTCGAGACCATTCAGAGGACTCTCGGAGAATTTCTCGCCTATGATCAGGCCATGGGAAAGACCAATAAGCGCCTGGCAGAGGAATGCGGCGTACCACCTATTCTGGACAGCGTACACGGCGCCAGGATTTACCCAGCCTTTGAAGCGCTGTATAATTTTTTGAGAGGTATGAAGGGCCTGTCGAGGGATCTTCGCAAAATACCTGAAAAAGTGCTGGCCTTTAACGAGGTCTACCACAATGTTTTTGTCAAAAACTTAATTGACGGCATTACCCACGCAGACACAAAGACAAGCGCCTTTACCGCGTTTACCATCATGCTGAGCGATAACATGATCAATCCAAAGCAGTTTGAAAAATTCTTCTGGCCGCAGTTTAAGGAACTGGCCGATAAAATCGTGGAGACGGACAATACAATGTTTGTTTTGAGTGAGGGTTCCTTCAAGCATGTGGCCGAATACCTGCAGGAGCTGCCAAAGGGGCATTTTTGCTTTTATGTTGAGATGGATGATATTTTTGAGACGCGGAAACGCCTCCCAAACCTGTGCCTGTGGGGAGGTCTGCCGGTATCCCTCATCGCCAGAGGAACAAAACAGGAATGCATTGATTACGCTAAACGCGTGATTGATGAAGTTGGAAGGGATGGCGGTCTGGTGCTGTGTACCAATAAGTTCACATCACATCCAAAGGACTGTAACCGTGAAAATCTGCTGGCTGTCAGTGAGTTTGTGCACCAATATCAATAAAGGAGAGAAAAATGGCTGATCATAAAGAAAATATAAAAGAGATGGACTATACCAAATATCCGGACGGCGTGGAAGCGTTAAAGCCAATGCTTGATTTTTTGCCGGATGATGCAGCAAGGGATGGGTTGTTGGCAGGATTTGTCTTGTTTCTGTCACTGATGTAGGGCAGTGGAGTGAATGAAAAAACGCCTGTGAACAGTGCAGGCGTTTTGTTTATGCAAGGAATTTTAAGTGGGAAAAATCTTTTTCGGCTATAAAGTGATGGGAAAAGGTCATCAGGTTTTCAAAAACGGAGGGGGGAACCTCCAGGTTTTTACAGGTGTTCCGGATCAGGTAATAGACAAGCTGATCAAGGGTCAGATGCAGGTCGCCAGCAAAAAAGTTTAAAAAGATTTCGCGCCGTGTCCCAAACTCCGCCAGAAGGATGATTTCAAAGTCGAGGTGCTCGGGGCTGCTGCCAAGGGCATCCAGCATTTCGTGGTATTTTTCACGCATGAGCCCGTGCATCACCCGGTAATTTGACTTATCCTGGATGATTTCGCAGTAAAAGCGCTTGTTGTGTTCGTCGGTAAGAACAATGGTATAAACCATAAACTGAAAGAGGCAGAACTGTTCCAACGGGTTTATCACTGCGCTTTTTTTAATAAAATGGTAAATATCAGTAAAGAATTGCCGATAGATTTCCTCGACAAGGTCGTCCTTCTTTTTGAAGTAGTAGTTTAAGTTGCCGAGGCTCAGATCCGCCAGTGCCGCAATGGATTTTAGCTGTGTGGCGTGATAGCCGTTCTGATAAAATGCATCCTTTGCAAAATGCAGAATCTTTTCTTTTGTGAGATTTCCTTTTCGTTTAATTGCCATAGTTATCGCCCTCCCTCAAAAGTATAGCATAAAAACAGGGATGGAAATAGAATTATTTAGGAATTAATCTACAAAAAACTAAAAGAAAGCAAAATGAGGTAAAATGTATGTTTAAAAGATTATATGATGTGGATGACAGTCTGCAAAAAGATCTGTTTTTGGTAAAGGAGCTGGTTATCTTTGAGCGGTTCTGTCGGGATCAGAGTCTGTGGATAGAGATGAAGAAATGCTTCCACCCCGAATCAGCTGTGTGTATTTCCTGGTATAAGGGCAGCGGACAGGGCTTTATTGAGGCTTCTGAAAAAATGAAAGGTTTTGCACCGCATAAAATCAATCATCTGGTAGCCCGCTGCAATGGCGACAGAGCCGTGGCGGAATGTATCACCAGTATACAGATGCGCCAGAAGCTGCAGGGGCAGTGGTATGACCTGACCTCTTACGCCCGGCTGCATTACCGGCTGGTAAGGGAGAGGGACTGCTGGCTTATCTTATCGTTGACCGGTATTTATGAGAAAGACACCGTGGAGCCGGCTTACTGCATTGGTACGCCGCAGCCCCTTGATTTTGACCCGGAAGGCTATCGGCCGTCTTATGCTGCTCTGTGCTATTTCTTTGAAAAATCGGGCATGGCGTTTTACGATGACCTGCCGGGGATCGACCGGCCCGAAATGGTGAACGCTCTCTATGAATCGAGCGGAAAGTGGCTTTCGGAAGCGTAAGGCGCTTCCCAATACCCGGGACGTAACGTCTGGTTATGTCCCGGGTATTTTTTGCTGCCTTGAAGGTACTTTAAGGCTTTTCTGTTAAAATGAATCAATGTACTGCAGCCTGTGCTTTTAAATTGATCTTTTTCTTTTAAAAAAAGAATTATTTTTGATTTTTGAGTTTAAAAAGTGAGAAATTTGGGTATAATATTCCCAGTGATGTTGAATGAATGCATATTAGGAGCTGGTTAACAGCTCGACTATGTTCGTTGAGGAGGATATAATGTTTGAAATAAGTGAATTAGAAAACGGCCGGGAAGGTGTACGTGTTACAGGAGAAGTTGATATCTATACTGCCACGCAGTTTAAGGAACCCATCGAAAAATTGATCGAAGCAAATACAAAAGATATTTTTCTGGATTTAACAGACCTGTCTTACATTGACAGCACAGGAATCGGTATCCTGATTGAGCTGCGAAAGGGCAGCATGAGCAGAGATCTGAACATGACGCTGATCAACCCCCAGAAAAATGTTGTCAAGCTGCTGCAGCTGACCGGTGTCGATCAAATTTTTAGTATTGTGGAGGAAAAATAGCAATGAGTGAAATGAGTTGCAGTACATGCAGAAGTTTGCAGGGAGAAACAGTTCACATTAGCCTGCCGAGTCTTCCGCAGTTTGTCAGCCTTGCGCGCTTGACGGTTGCATCGGTCGGAAATATCGTTGGCTTTTCGATCGATGTGGTAGAGGACCTGAAGGTCGCCGTTTCTGAGGCCTGCACGAACGCCCTGCGTCATGGCTGCTCCAGCGAGCAGTGCTATGACTTGTATTATCAGCTTGATCAGGACAAGCTTACCATTCGTGTTGAAGATAGTGGTGAGGGCTATGAGCCTGAAAGCATCAGTGAGCCGGAACTGCCCGGCAACCAGGCCGGCGGCTTTGGCCTGTTTATTATTAAATCGTTGATGGATGAGGTAGAAATCGTCAGTAATAAAGGAATGGGTACCAGTATCACGATGGTGAAATACCTGAGGACGTAAGATGGAATATCCAAATCAAATGACAAAACAGGAATCAAAGAAGCTGTTTATCGAATATAAGAAAACAGGCGATAAGGAAATTCGTGATCGCCTCATCGAGAATTTCCTGTATATTCCTAAATTACTGGTCAAAAAATACGCTTACCGCAGCAACGATGTGGAAGATATTTATCAGGTTGCCTGTCTGGGCCTGATGTACGCGGTCGAACGCTACGACCCTGACAGGGGCTTTGAATTTGACACCTTTGCATCACCAACCATCATCGGCGAAATTAAAAAATATTATCGTGACAAACAGTGGATTATCCGGGTTCCGAGAAGGATTCAGGAGCTCAACCGCGAGATTAACCGGGCGAAGACAACCCTGGAGCATAAGCTCATGAAGACACCGACAATCTCTGAGATAGCCGACTACCTGGAAGTGACTGAGGAAGCTGTGATTGAAGCGATGGAAGGCAATAATGTCTTTTATCCAAAATCCTTATCAACAGAATTTGAAAGCAATGCAGACGGACAGGAAGCAACGCTCTTAGATTTGATCGGTGAAGAAGATGAACGGATCGAAAACATTGGAAATGTCGAGGACCTCCGCCAGCGCCTGGAAAGCCTGAACCCAGTCGAGCGGATGATCATCGAAGAGCGTTATTATAACGGAAAAACCCAGAAGGAGGTGGCCGCCATTATCGGTAAATCACAGATGACGGTATCCCGTCTGGAAAAGAAGGTTATGGAGAAGCTGAGAGCCAACCTGTAATCTTAAGAAAAACAAGGCAAGAAGGGGATTTCGATCCCCTTTAAAAATTTTTTGTAATTCTTTACAAGTTTTAGTGGATAATTTCTGCAAAATATTATAAAATAGTAACATGCAACAAACCAAACGCATTTTCGGGAAAAATAACCTTTTAAAATAATGATTTCGAGAAAATGCAATCATTTAAGAATCTAGCAAGGGGGAAGAAGCATGAAAACGTATCCAACCAAAAACATCAGAAATATCCTTTTATTAGGACATGGAGGAAGCGGCAAGACAACATTGACAGAAGCAATGGCATTTAATGCAGGTGCCATTGACCGAATGGGCAGAGTTGATGAAGGAAATACCTTATCCGATTTTGATCCGGAAGAAAAGAGAAGAATGTTCTCAATTTCTTCATCCATTATTCCAGTAGAATATGGTGGACACAAGATTAACATCATCGATGTACCCGGTTATTTTGATTTTATCGGGGACGCCTACGCAGCACTGAGAGTCGCAGATGCGGTTGTTATCGTAGTCGATGCTTTAGCCGGCGTACAGGTAGGTACAGAAAAAGCTATTGAGCTTTTGTCAAAGGTTGACGTACCCGCTTTCATTGTGGTCAACAAAATGGACCGCGAAAACGCGACCTTTGCCAAGGTTATGGATAACCTGAAGGAAGCCTTTGGCAACAAGGTCATTCCTTTTGAATTACCCATGGGCGAAGGTGAGGACATGCGCGGCGTCGTCAACATTGTTGATATGACAGGAAGCCAAAGAAAAGACAACCGCTGCTTTGACGTAGAAGTACCGGAAGATATGAAGGAAGAGCTGGAGCCTTTCCGTGAAATGATCATGGAATCCGTTGCCCAGACCAGTGAAGAGCTGATGGAAAAATACTTTGACGGCGAAGAGCTGACCGAAGATGAAATCCACCACGGCATCCGCACCGGCGTGCTGGACGGCGACCTGATCCCGGTTCTGTGTACCTCCGCAGTACAGAATATCGGCGTAGAAACCCTGGAAAATATGATCATTGCCTATCTGCCGTCACCAAAAGATGCCAAGCCCGTTATGGGCAAGGACCCAAGAGACGGAAAAGAAGTCGAACGTGCCTGCGGCGCAAGCGAAAGCTTCTCAGCACTGGTATTTAAGACCATTGTTGACCCGTTTGTCGGCAAGCTGTCCATCTTTAAGGTGATGTCCGGTGTGCTCGAGGCTACCACCGAGGTCTATAACGCTACCAAGGAAGCAAAGGAAAAGACCAATCACATCTATGTGCTGCGCGGCAACAAACAGATCGAAATTGAGGCTTTACTGGCAGGCGACATCGGTGCTTTCTCCAAGCTGGGGGTTACTGTCACCGGCGATACCCTGTGCGATCCCAAGGACCCCATCGTATACGACAAGATCGAATTCCCAAAACCGGTTATCTCAATGGCCATTGAACCAAAAACCAAAGCGGACATCGACAAGCTGTCCACTGGCCTCCACCGTCTGATCGAGGAAGATCCGACCATGAGCTTTAACCGCAATAACGAAACCAAGCAGACATTGCTTTCAGGCCTTGGCGAAATGCACCTGGAAGTTATCTCCAATAAATTACAGCAGAAATTCGGCGTGGGCGTAAACCTTGAACCCATGAAGGTGCCGTACCGTGAAACCATCCGTAAATCCGCCAGCGCTCAGGGCCGTCATAAGAAACAGTCCGGCGGCAGCGGCCAGTTCGGTGACGTATGGGTCACCTTTGAACCGGGCGATACCCCAAATGATGATTTTGTCTTTATCGACAAGGTCGTTGGCGGCGCTGTGCCGAGAAACTTTATCCCGGCGGTCGAAAAAGGCCTTCAGGACTGTATGGTTGAAGGCGTGCTGGCCGGCTATCCGGTAACCGGCGTAAAGGCCACCCTGTACGATGGCTCCTACCATGCGGTTGACTCGGATGAAATGTCCTTTAAGATGGCAGCCACTCTGGCATACCGCAAGGGGATGAAGGAAGCCTCACCGGTTCTGCTCGAACCCATCTACAAGCTGACCATCACCGTTCCGGAAGAATACATGGGCGATATCATGGGCGACCTCAATAAAAAACGCGGCCGTATCATGGGCATGGAACCCATCGACGGCGGGAAACAGGTTATCACCGCGGAAGCACCGCTGGCAGAATTGTTCAAATATGCCACCGAGCTCCGCTCTATGACCCAGGCCAGAGGCGAATTTGAAATGGAATACGTTCGTTACGAAGAAGCCCCGGCCACCATCTCCGAAAAAGTCGTAGCCGAAGCATTGGCAGCGAAGGAAAAAAAGTAAGATAAAATTTAGAATTTATAGGCAGCGCTGAAATATGCGCTGCTTTTTTAGTTGATAGTTGATAACTGGTTGAAAACATAAAATTTATGAAATAAGAGTTTTTTTGACAATGTGTACATGTCATTGATATAATATATAAATATGTAAAAAAGATTTGTTAATCGAGAAAGAGAAAAGGGTAAATGGAATTATTAAAGAATAAAATTTTGAACGATGGACATGCGCTTGGAAAAGATATATTGAAGGTGGATTCATTTCTCAATCATCAGCTGGATATCCGGCTTTTTGAAGCCATGGGAGAGGAATTCGCGCGCCGGTTTGAGAATGTCGAAGTCACTAAAATTTTGACCATCGAAACCTCTGGTATCGCCATTGCTGCAGTGGCAGCCAAATATTTTGACTACTGCCCGGTGGTGTTTGGCAAAAAAAACGCATCCTTAAACCTGGATAAGGATATCTATACCAGTGAGGTTTACTCCTTTACCAAGCAGCAGACCTACCAGATCATGGTTTCAAAAAAATATCTAAATCCCGAAGATAAGGTTCTGATTATCGATGACTTCCTGGCCAATGGCAAAGCCGTAGAAGCGCTGGAGGAAATTGTAAAACAGTCCGGCGCTCAGTTGATGGGGGTGGGCATCGCCATTGAAAAAGGCTTTCAGAACGGCGGAAAAGAAATCCGCGCGTCCGGTATCCGGCTGGAATCACTGGCCATTGTCGATGAAATGCATGAGGATGGCACCATTATCTTTCGTGATTAATACTTAAATTGAAGGGATAAGCTTATGGGAAACAGCAGTCCGATTGGTTTAATCGACTCAGGAATCGGCGGTTTTACCGTCCTCCGGGAGCTGCAGCGGCAGCTGCCCAGAGAAAACATCGTCTATCTGGGCGATGCCAAACGCATGCCCTACGGAGAACGGGAGAATGAGGAAATCATCGCCTTTGGCAACAGTGATATCCGTTTTCTGGAGAATATGGGCGTTAAGGCCATTCTTTTGGCCTGCAATACCATTTCTTCACTCATAGAAAGCCTCGACGCAAATGTGCCTTTATTCAGTATTGTGGAGGCCGGGTGCCTGGCCACCATCGAACGTCAGAAGGAAGGGGCGGTTGGGCTCATTGCCACCACCGCCACCGTCAAAAACGGTACCTATGAGCATATTTTGTCCAGCCATACGCAGGCGCTCCGCTACATTACCCAAGGGACCCGTACCCTTGCCAATGTGATTAATAACCACCCGGGTGAGCTGGCGTTGCTGCGCCAGAATATCAAAGAGGCCATCGATCCCATTTTTGAAAGGGAGCGCGTCAGCGCCCTGCTTTTGGGCTGCACCCATTTCCCCATTGTCCGCAAAACCATTGAGGAAATGTACCCCTGCCTCAGCATCATTGATCCGGCCGACAAGCAGATCACCCTGCTGAAGGAATATCTGGAGAAGAACAATGCCTTTAACGAAAGCAAGTACGACGGCGTGACCCGTATCTGCGCCACTGGCGGGGAAAAGGACTATAGGATCTTTGAGAATATGATTGAACAGCTGGCCCTTGGCTGCAGCGAGCTGACTCTGGAACAGCTGGATATTGACGAATAAAACTTTTAAATCCATTAGGAGGAGCATCTATGGAAACATCCGAAAAAAAAATTGTATACAGCGGCATACAGCCATCAGGAACCTTTACCATCGGCAATTATTTTGGCGCCATGAAAAACTGGGTTCCCATGCAGGAGGCTTACGACTGCCTGTACTGCGTGGTTGACCTGCACGCCATCACGGTGCCGCAGGTTCCGGCGGATTTAAGACGCCGTACCTATGAATCCCTGGCCATTTTGATGGCTGTGGGCATTGATCCGGATAAATCGATCCTTTACGTGCAGTCCCATGTGCCGGCCCACACCGAGCTGACATGGATACTCAACTGCTTCAGCTACATGGGTGAGCTGAGCCGTATGACCCAGTACAAGGATAAATCCAAAAAACAGGGCAATAACATCCGTGTTGGCCTGTTCGATTACCCGGTTCTCATGGCGGCCGACATTTTGTTATACCAGTCCGATCTGGTCCCTGTGGGCAACGATCAGAAGCAGCACGTCGAGCTGGCAAGAGATATCGCTTTCCGTTTCAACCAGCAGTTCAGCCCCACCTTTAAGCTGCCAGAACCCTATTTTGGGGAGACGGGCGCGCGTATCATGAGCCTGCAGGAGCCGGGCAGAAAGATGTCCAAATCCGATGAGAATATCAACGGCTTTGTCTCGCTCTTAGACGATCCCGACACGGTTATCCGCAAGTTTAAGCGCGCCGTCACCGATTCCGATACCGAAGTGCGCCACGACCGGGAAAATAAGCCCGGTGTCTCCAACCTCATGGAAATCTATAACTGCACCACTGGCCGCAGCCTTGAAGCAATCCAGAGGGAGTTTGAGGGCAAGGGCTATGGCGATTTTAAGCTTGCTGTGGGCGAGAGCGTAGCAGAAACCCTGCGCCCCATCCAGGAGGAGTACAAGCGTCTGCTGGCCGATAAGGGCTACCTGGAAAGCGTCATGAAGCAAAACGCCGAGAGAGCCTCAAAGATCGCCTATAAAACCCTCATGAAGGTTCGTAAAAAAACGGGGTTTATTAATCTGTAAAATAAAAAAGAACATGCGATTATATCGCGTGTTCTTTTTTACTGTTAGTACTTTAACAATGCAAAGGAGTAAAGAAAATGAAGCGAGAACCAAGCTATGAAGCGCGTGCGGCCATTCTGGAAAGACCGATTGCCTGTTATGAGGAGGTGGAGGGCTATCCGGCCAGCCGGGTGCGCGTCACTTTGACGGACGGCGGACAGCAGCTCTTTGACGGCCACCTGGAAAGCTTTTATGAAACAATCCTGACCCACCTGATGGTAAGTGTCCCGCATTGCAGGCGGATGGCGCGGGAGGTCCTGGTTCCTGAAAATGAGACTAAAATCATGCTGCCGATTGTCATCAGGCCCAGTCTGTCGTTCATGGTCTTTGAGCGGACAGAGGGTCCTTTGTTTGTCAATCGGTTTTCAATCAATGAAGGAACCCGAAAACGGGCGCTTTGACCATGAGATCAGCTATCACGGCGGCGCGGTCATCGCGGTGCCCTACAGTGACGGAACTATAAGGCGCCGCATGCGGGAGGCCCGGGAGGTGGAGCTTGAGTGGCTGAAGCGCCACGGGTGCTGAGTGCTGAACACCCGAAAAAAGCCGGCGCTCTGCATAAAACCGTAAATAAAAGGCTATTATGGTAAAATCAAAACAGCTGTATTGATTTGGGGGTTTTTCTATTATAGAATAAAAAAAACAGCTGAAGGAGAAAAAACCATGCGGAAAAAACAGGGCCTTCTGGCCGTCATTGCGCTGCTTTTCATTGTGATTCTGGGCGGCTGCGGCGGTGATACAACGCAGAGTGATCTGGAGAGGACTGCGGAGCAATTTAACGCCGCTCCTGCCGACACTCATGAGACTTATACCTTCAGCACCGGCGGCGCTATCCGGTTTAATGATATGACGGCTGTGGAAGGGCAGAAATCCGGCCGCGGCATCTATGATGATTTCCTGAGAATCACCATGGCCTGTGAGCTGGCCCAGGCAAGGGCTTTTCTTGACCAGGCAGAGATCACAGCGGTTAGCGAGGATGGCCGGGGCTACAGTGACAGCACCTTTTTCGTCAACGGTGATGAAAAGGAATGTGCGCTGACCATTGAGTGCCCTGTCGAAGAAAAGGTAAAGTACATTGTCATTGGCCCTTTTAAACCGAATTTTGACGGCGATAAGACAAAAATTATCTTTGAGAAAACAAATGCCGGGACGTAATTTTTCGTTACGTCCCGGCTATTTTTCAGTATTTAGCGTTTCAGCCAGCCGCCTGCGCGCTCAATGGCCCGGTTCCAGTTAAAGCAGCGTTCTTCGCGCTCTTCTTCTGAGATGGCGGGCTCAAAGCTGCGGTCGATTTTCCAGAATTTGGAAATTTCTTCAATGGAGTCCCAATAGCCAACGGCCAGACCGGCGGAGTAAGCAGCGCCGAGGCAGGTGGTTTCTGTAATGGCTGGCCGTTCAACGGGAATTCCCAGAATGTCGGCCTGAAACTGAAGCATGAAATCGCTCTTGGCGCCGCCGCCGTCGGCCCGGAGCTTTTTAAGCGGAATGCCGGCTTTGCGCTCCATGACCTTAAAGGCGTCCCGCACCTGAAAAGCCATGGATTCCAGAGCGGCTCTGGCGATGTGGTGCTTGGTGGTGCCGCGGGAAATGCCGATGATGGTGCCCCGGGCGTAGGAATCGAAATAGGGGGCGCCCAGGCCCACAAATGCCGGGACAAAGTAGACGCCGGCTGTGTCTGCCACCTGCCGGGCAAGGGCCTCAGCTTCACCGCTTTCTTCGATGATGTTCAGGCCGTCACGCAGCCACTGGATGGCAGCGCCGGAGACATCCACCAGGCCTTCCAGCCCATAGTCAGCCTTTCCGCCAATGGACCACAGCACAGGCGAGAAGATCCCGTCCGATGGCGGTATGTACTCATCACCGGTATTCATCAGAATAAAGGAGCCGGTGCCGTAGGTGTTTTTGGCCATGCCCTTTTCAAAGCAGGCCTGGCCGAGGGTTGCGCCCTGCTGGTCGCCGATGAGCCCGGCGATGGGGATTTCAACGCCGCCGAACAGGGCTGGGTCGGTGGCGGTATAGATTTCGCTGGTGCTGCGGATTTCTGGCAGAATGCTCCGTGGGATTTCCAGCTCGCTCAGGATACCTTCATCATACTCAAGGGTTCTTGCGTTTTGCAGCAGGGTGACCGCGCTGTTTGACGGGTCGGTGACATGAGCCCTGCCGCCAGACAGCTTCCAGGTGAGCCAGGAATCAATGGTTCCGTAAATAAGCCTGCCTTCGTCCACACCTCTGCGGATTTCGGGATTATTCTTCAGCTGCCAGTGGATTTTGGTGGCGGAGTCATTGGGGATGATGGTAACACCAGTGCGGTCTTCGATGGCCGGCCCATCCTTCTCGATCAGGGCTTCGCAGATCGGAAGGGTGCGCCGGTCCTGCCAGACAATGGCGCGGTCTGCGGGGATTCCGGTGTTTTTATCCCAGAATACAGTGGTCTCACGCTGGTTGGTAATGCCGATGCCCGCGATGTTTTCGGGCTTGAGATGTGCCTCTGAGATGGCCTGCCGCATCATTTTCAGGGTGATCTCATAAATTTCCATGGCGTCATGCTCTACCCAGCCAGGCTGTGGGAAATATTGGGTAAACTCGCTGTATGCAGAGGAAATAATATTGACATCCTGGTCAAAAATGATGGCGCGTGTGCCGGTGGTGCCCTGGTCAATGCCTAAAATATACTTTTTCATCATGGTCTCCTTTATTTTTGATAAACAATTTTTCCGTTTTTAATAGTCATACATACCTCAAGCTCTTTGAGCTTATCTGAGGCTATGGTGTAAGGGTTACCCGACAGAACAGTGAGGTCTCCCAGTTTTCCGGGTGTGATGCTGCCCTTTTGATTTTCTTCAAAGGCGCAGTAGGCAGCGTCAAGGGTAAACATCCGCAGCGCGCTCTGGATATCCACGCTGTTTTCAGGATAAGACTGGTTGACTGCCGCGTGGAGGCCTAAGACAGGATCCATGGGCGTGACGCCGGAATCGGAGCCGCCGCCAACGGGAATGCCTGCCGCCACAAAGGTGGAAAGCGGGTAGCCCCGGCGCTCCCGTTCATCGCCGAGACGGAGGTTATAGACGCTGCCCGGGCCGCCCCGCAGATAGGTAAAGGAGGGCTGAGTTGAGATCACAACGCCCAGCCGGGCGGCGCGCTCAATATCACGCTTGTCTGGAAATCCAAAATGCTCGATGCGGAAGCGGTGGTCTGTGCAGGGGCACAGCGCCAGTGATTTTTCCAGGCAGTCCAGCACAAAGGTCACAGCGCGCTGGCCAATGGCGTGAAAACCGGTCTGAAGCTTGTTCTGATGGGCTTTTGTGATATGGTTGACCACAAAGTCCTCGGTAAAATAAATTTCGCCGCAGGTATTCGGCGCGTCGGTATAAGGCTGCGTGAAGGCCGCGGTCCGGGAGCCGATGGAGCCATCCAGCAAAAGATCGGTTCCGACAGCAGGCAGGTGGTGGTCCAGAATATTCTGGATGTTTTCGGTATCCCAGTAGATGCGGATATCGAGGGGAAAGCGGCTCTGGTTTTCAAGAAAAACAGGAATATCCTTATCCGAAAACATATCGCCGCCCTCCATGGCGTGAATGGTGGTGATCCCCTTTTTGACAGCCTCAGAGGCCGTGTGGTTTAGCATATCCGCCCGTTGGGCGTCGGTCATTTTCTCATAGAAATAGGAGCGAGCTCTGCCGTTGGCTTTGTCGTGCAGACGTCCGGTAACGCGGCCGGAAGGGTCTTTTACCAGGCCGTGCTCGGTTCCGTCAAAACCGATTTCGTTAAAGGCCAGGGTATTGACCAGGGTGTAGTGCAGTCCGCGGTCCACAATGTAGACGCCCCGGTCTGGGACAACCGCGTCAATTTCTGCTGCGGTCGGCGGCCGTTTCTCGGCCAGACGGGACTCGTCGAGCCGGGTGCAGTAAACCCAGCCGGCAGCACCGTCCCGTGAGGCCTCCTGAATTTTATCCAGGACGTCTGCGATCGAAGCGCAGTCGTAAAGGTCGATGCCGATGGCGTTGAGTCCAGTGCCCATGACGTGTACATGGCAGTCATGGAGACCGGGGACTGCGGTTTTCCCCTTTAAGTCGATACAGGTAATATGCCGCTCTGCGGCCAGACGCCTGATATCCTCGGAACAGCCGGCGGCGGCAATCTTACCATCTTCAATGAGAACCGCCTCACAGAAGGGGCGGTGTTCATCCATGGTAATGATGTTTCCGCCGATAAGGGCCAGATTATTCATTTTTTCAGTCCTCCTTTTGTTGATTATGCCACAGTGATTTCTCACTGGTGGTAACGCCTTCCAGGCCAGCCTTTAAGAGCAGGTTCAGCTCTTCGCTGCTGGCACAGAGTCCTCCGCCGAACAAGGGACAGCCAGTCTCTGATTTTATCTGTCTGATAATGCGGCCTGGCAGAGAAGAGGGCATTAACAGAGCGCAGTCTGGTTTATTTTCATTGACGGCGCGCACTGCGCTGGCGACCGCGCTGCTGTCAATGATAAAAAGCCCTAAAACGGCCAGCATTTTTTCGCTTTGTATGGTGCTGATGCAGTGAAGCCTGGTTGTGTTAACCGCGTCAACGCCGATATTGGCAAGGTAACGGACACTGGTGCGGTCTGTGCTCAGGCCGTTTATGGAATCGTGATGCACAATGATTTTTTTTCGTTTTTCGTGAACACGGCGGACAATATTGGGCAGGGTATTGATATCGCCAAGTTTTACCATGACCCAGGGATCAGCGTAGCTGTCCAGAAAGGCAACGAGGTCGGCGGTATTGGAAATGGCCGGAATAATGACCGGCAGGGGTGTTTGCAGGTTTAACACTTTTAACTCCTCCATAAAATGAATACAAAAAATCCGCATCACACCCTGCTGTTTCTTAAGCAAAGCTGCAATACGGATTTATCTCATCTGCACAATCCTAATTGATTCTTTTTCTCATTGTATCGGATTTTTTAAACGATGTCAACTCTTTTATCCAAATTCAGAAATAAGGGCGTAACGAAAAGTTACCTCCCGGGATTTTTTTAGGACATCCCTAATATTAAAATGGTATAATAAAGCCACTTGTAAAACTAACTGCGCAGGAGGTGCAGCATGCGAATCAGAGTGATTGTCGGCCGGGAAGGCCGTTTGCATATTAATAAAAGTGACTATATTTATGAGGAGATCGGCGCCCGGCTGCAGCGGGGCAGGAGCAAAATGTACCTGGTGGTGCCGGAGCAGTTTACCCTGGGGGCAGAGCGGGAGCTCATGGCCTATAACCGCCTTCCGGGGCTTTTGGGCGCGGATGTGCTCAGCTTTAAGCGTCTGGAATACCGGGTTCTCAGTGAGGTAGGCGGCATTGCCAAAACCTTTGTGGACGAGCACGGCAAGCAGATGCTTTTGCAGAAGAGCATCCGTGAGGTGCAGAAGGAGCTGTCGGTTTACCGCAGAAGCGCGGGAAAGCTGGGCTTTCTGGAAAATATCTGCGCGTTTATCAGCGAGCTTAAGCAGAGTGAGATCACGCCAGAGGATCTGGAGACTGCTGAGAGCGAGGTGGGTGAAGGGCGGATTCTCAGCCAGAAGCTGAAGGATATCCGGAAAATTTACGGCGCCTACACAAAGCTGCTGGGAGGTGAGCGGATTGACGGTGACGACCGGGCAAAGCTTCTGTGCGCCCAGATTCCAAAGTCCGATTATCTGGAGCGCTCCCTGATCTGGATCGACGGCTTCCACACCTTCTCTAACCAGGATTTCCGGATCATCGAGGCCCTGGCCGCCAAGGCGGACTGTGTGACCATAACCCTGACCCTGGACCCGGATAAGAATGCGCCGGATGCGCCGGCCTTTTATGTGCCCGGCGAGACGCTGAAGCGGATTGAGAAAATGGCCAATGATCTGGGTTTTGAGGCGGAGATCGTCAATCTGGAGGCAGCAGTGCGTCCGGCGGTTTCAGGTCTTGACTATCTGGAGCAGAATCTCTTTGCACTGCGGCCCCGGCCTTATAAAAAGGAGCCTGGGGATCTGGCGGTGGTTCAGTGTAAAAACATCTGGAACGAAGTGGAAAAGGGCGCTCAGAAAATCGTGGAGCTGGTGCGGGAGCGGGACTTCCGCTATCAGGATATCGTGGTGCTCGCCGGCGATATGGAGACCTACGGAGGCGCCATCAAGCGGGCCTTTTCGGAGTATGGCATCCCCTTTTTTATGGACGATGTGAAAAAGGTCACAGAGAACAACTTTCTGGAGGCGGTGCTGGCAGCCCTTGAGACAAACCGGAGCCACTATGCCTATGAGGATATCTTCACCTTTGTCAAAACCGGGTTTGCGCCCATCACGCCAGAGGAAGCCCAGGAGCTTGAGAACTATGTGATCGAGTATGGCATCCGCGGAAGCGCCTGGGAGAAGCCCTTTGATCGCCCAAGCGCCAATGAGGCGGTGTCTTTGGAGGCGCTGAACGCGAGCCGTGAGCGGCTCATGGCCCCTTTTATGACGCTGCGCAAAAGCCTGAGAAAATCAAGAACCTATGCGGATAAGACCAGAAGTCTGGTGCGTTTTTTAGAGGATATCAAAGCGCCGGAAACCATTGACGGTCTGAGCGAAGCGCTGCGGGAGCGGGGCGATTTTGACAGCATGGGCCTTTACAACCAGATCTGGAACATTCTCATGGAGGTGTTTGACCAGATCAACAGCACCATGGGTGGTGAGAGCACCACCCTGGAGGAATACATTTCGGTGCTGAGCGGGGGCTTCCAGTCCTACACCGTGGGCGTAATCCCAAACCGCCAGGATGTGGTCAACATCACCGACCTGATGCGCAGCCGCCATTCTGAGATGAAGGCCCTGCTGGTCTTTGGCATGAATGAGGGCGTCATCCCGGCCAACAGCCCCTCCTTCAACCTTTTGTCGGAGCGTGAGCGCAGTCAGCTGCGAAAACAGGAGATGGTGTTCCAGGACAACAGTGATTTCAGACGGGCCCAGGAGGATTTTCTGCTCTACAGCCTTTTCGCCGCGCCCAGCGATTATCTGTACCTGTCCTATTCCATGGCGGACGCCGAGGGCAGCACCATTCCGGTATCGCCGCTCATCCCCAGGATACAGGCGGTTTTTCCAAAGCTGACCGTTACAAGCGCTCTGGAAAACACCCTCTCAAAGGAATGGGAAGCCGTGGCGACCCCGAGAGGCACCATCTCAAGCCTTATCGACCATCTGCGGGAGCTGCGCTATGGAAAGGGCACGGTGATGCCAGAGGAGACCAAGCGTCTCTGGCAGGCTGTCGGTAAATGGTATGATGAAGACGCCCGTTATCACAAAGCCTTCCGGCAGATTCAGGAGGCTCTGGATTACGATGGTGTGGATGACCGTCTGAGCCAGGGGCAGGCCATCCGTCTTTTTGAGCCGCCCATTCAGGCCAGCGTGTCACGTCTGGAGCTCTACCGCAAGTGTCCCTTCTCCCACTATGTGGCCTATGGCCTGAGGCCCGTGCCCAGACAGGAATACGAGGTCGAGCCGCCGGACATCGGCACCGTGCTGCATCATCTCATCGACGCGGTCTATAAGGAGGCTGAGCGGGAGCAGGTTTCCGTCAAGGATCTGAGTCAGGAAAAGACCGACGCCATGGTGGACGCCATTTTGGATGAAACCCTGCCGCAGGTAAGGCATCAGGTGTTTAACAGCACAGGCCAGTACCAGTATCTCGGCCGCAAGCTGCGCCGGGTGAGCAAGCGCACGGTCCGTGTGCTGGTGGACCATATGCGCCGCGGTGAATTTGACTTTAAATACAGTGAGCAGCAGTTCAGCCAGATTTTGGAGCTGCCGAGCTTTGAGGAGACTGTTAGGGTACGCGGCGTCATTGACCGCATCGACGTCTACCAGCGCGAGGGCGACACCTTTGTGAAGGTCATTGACTATAAATCCGGCAACAAGACCCTGAATCTGGCGGAGATTTATTACGGCCTGTCGCTTCAGCTAGCTGTCTACATGGAGGCCGGGCTTGAGGTTCTGGAGGGCGATAACCTGATACCAGGCGGCACCTTCTATTTTCATGTGGACGATCCCATGCTCCAGGTAAACAAGCTCGACCCGGAAACACTGACCGCGGCCCTCAACGATTCCTTTAAGCTTAACGGCATCTATCTGGATGACCCGCGTTTCACCAAGGCCATGGATGCAGAGGCCGATAAGGATTCTGAGGTCATCAGCCTGAAATCCCGGAACTCCAGGCTGAGCCGGGATGAGTTTGAGGATCTGCTGGACTACGTGAAGCGCGTGATTATCGAGATGACCGAAAAAATACTGGGCGGCGATATTGCGGTCCGCCCCTATAAAAAGGGCAAGGAAACCGGCTGCGAGTATTGTCCTTACAAGGGTATCTGCCAGTTCGATGAGAGCATCGGCAAGGCGTCCTATGATGTGCTGCGCACCAGCATTCCGAGGGATGAGTTTATCCAGAAAATAAAGGAAGGAGGAAAAGACAATGAGATGGACTGAGGATCAGCTGAGAGCCATTGAGACCAGAAAAAAAAACCTGCTGGTATCCGCGGCGGCCGGCTCGGGCAAAACAGCGCTGCTCATCGAGCGTATTCGCCGTATTGTGGTGGAGGAAAAGACCAGTGTGGATGCCCTGCTGGTGCTTACCTTTACGCGGTCCGCGGCAGCGGAAATGAAGGAGCGGCTGAGCGCTGCTCTCATGGCGGAGCTTGAGAAGGAGGACGTGGATTCGGATTTTGTCATCGCGCAGATCAGCCGCTTGGGCGCGGCCTCCATCTCCACCCTTCATGCTTTTTGCAGCCGTCTGGTCAGGGACTACTTTCAGGAGGGCGGCATCGACCCGGAATTTAAGCTGGGCAACGAGACCGAGCTCTCCATCATGGTTCAGGAAGCCCTGGAGGACCTCTTTGAGGAAAAATACCAGGAGATACCAGCAGATGGCGAGACACCCTTCAGCCGCCTGGTGGATATGTTTACCGGCAACCGGGACGACCGGGAGCTCAAGAGTCTGGTGGAAAATTTCCACTATTTTCTCGTGACGCAGCCGGATTCTGAGGCGTGGTGCGCGCGGGCCCTGTCCTATTTTGAGCTGGACGCTGAGGGCTTTTGGCAAAGCCCCTGGGGGCGGGAGCTGGACAGCCTGATCCGCACCGATATGGAGGGGGCGTATGAGCTTTTGGAGAGCGCATACGCCCTGTGCCGGGACACCGAGGGCTTTGAGAAAACCGCCGCCCAGCTTCAGGAGGATTTCTTTGCGGTGGGGCTTGCCATTGACGCGCTGGAGGAGGGTTATGACGATTTTAGAAACGCCCTTTCCGGTATCCGCTTTGCCCGCTACAGTGGCAATAAAAAAGCCGACGCCGAGACCAGCGACCACATCAAGGATCTGCGAAACGAAGCCAAGGGCATTATTCAGGGACTGCAGAAACGGCTGAATCTTGACCTCACAGAGGCTCTTGCCCAGCTGGCGGAGATGAAACGCCCCATGGAAGACCTGGTGGGGCTGACAAGGGATTTCCAGAAAAAGTATCAGTTTAAAAAGGCGGAAAAAAACCTGCTGGATTTCAACGACCTTGAGCAGAGCACTCTGCGCATTTTAGAGAATCCAGCCATTGCGGCCGAGGTGCGCGAGCAGTATGCGTACGTATTTCTGGACGAATACCAGGATACCAACGATATGCAGGAGGCCATCATCAAGCGGATTGTCCGGGACGATAATTACTTTATGGTCGGGGACGTCAAACAGAGCATTTACCGCTTCCGTCTGGCTGACCCCACGATTTTCATCGGAAAATACCGCGCCTTCAGCCAGGAGACCGACGCGCTCAACGACCTCATTACCCTGAGCCAGAACTTCAGAAGCTGCCAGGGCGTGGTGGACGGCGTCAACACAGTGTTTGAGGCCATTATGAGCCCAGCGCTGGGCGAGATCGCGTATGATGAACGGGCGCGTCTTTACAAGGGACTGGATAATGAGGGGCCCTATGTCAAAACCCAGGTGCATGTCATCGAAAATAAAACCGATGAGGATACCGACCCCATTGTGGGCGAGATGCCCGCAGTGGAGATGGAGGCGCGGTTCATTGCCCGGGAAATACAGAGCCGGGTGGGCAAGCCTTTTTATGACACCAAAACCGGCGAAGAACGCCTGCTTCAGTACCGTGATATCGGCGTGCTGATGCGTTCAGTGGCCGGCCGGGGCGATGTCTACGCCAAAATCTTTTCAGAGCTGGGGATTCCCGCCTATTTTGACGGCGGCGAGCAGTATTACGAGTCCATGGAAATCGGTGTGATCATGAACCTTCTGAATCTCATTGACAACCACCATCAGGACCTGCCCCTGCTCAGCGTGATGACCTCGCCAATCGGCGATTTTGACACCGAAGAGTGCACCGAAATCCGCCTGTTTCAAAAAGAGGGAAGCTACTACGCCGCAGCGGAAAAATACAAAGATGAGCGCGAGGACGCGCTGGCTGCCAAGCTGAAAGCCTTCTACCAAAGGCTTGACGCCTGGCAGTGGGATTCGCGGGTCATGGACATCGAGGATTTTTTATGGAAGCTGTACCTGGACACAGGCTACTACCATTTTGTGGGCGCTCTGCCCGGCGGCGAGCAGCGGCAGAATAATCTGCGGGTGCTCCTGAAACGCGCCGAAGACTATAAGCGCTCCACCCTGCGCGGCCTGTTCTATTTTATCCGGTTTATCGAGCGCATGAAAAAGCACAAGTACGATTTGTCGCCGCCTGGTGTGCTCAGTGAGAGCGAGAATGTGGTGCGCATCATGACCATCCACAAGAGCAAGGGGCTGGAGTTTCCAGTGGTTTTTCTGTCTGGTACTGGCAAGCTGTTCAACAAGCGCACCCGCAACCGGGATATCCTGTTCCACAAGGATCTGGGCATCTGTCCGGATTACATTAATCTGGAGCTGAGGGCAAAAATGCCCACACTGGCCAAGAACATCTGCCTTGAAAAAAACGAGATGGAAACCCTGTCCGAGGAAATGCGGCTGCTCTATGTCGCCATGACCCGCGCCCGTGAAAGCCTGGTGGTGGTGGGCATGGTCAAAAATCTGGAATCCAGGCTGACCGCCTGGTCAGGCCCAGGCGATCTGTATCACCTCAAGAAAGCGGGCGGGCTTTTGGATTGGATCATGCAGGCGCTTTTAAGAAACAGCGCGCCGGAAATCGCCGGGGAGGAAAAACGGCGCCACCTGAGTCTGCCAAGCTACGATGTCTATTTTTATACGGCTGAGCAGAGCCTGAAGCACCATGTCTCAGAGGATACGGTCGAGGAGCTGATGGAGGAGGCCCAGGCGCCCTCAGAGGCCATGTGGCAGGAGGTCTGCCGCCGCCTGAGCTACCGCTATCCCTTTGAGGGACAACAGGAGCTGCCAGGTAAAATGACCGTCACCGAGGTCAAACGGCTGAGAATCCAGGCCGAGGCCCTGGGCGTTCCAGAAATCCCTGAACGTGTGGCGCTGCCGTCCTTTATGGTGGCCGATGCCCGGGAAATTACCGGCGCAGAAAAGGGAACCGCCCTGCATTTTATGATGCAGAGCCTGCCCCTTGATAAACTGCGCGCTGTGGCAGCGGATACCGGGGCCCTTGATGGATTGCTTACGGAGGAGCGGCAAAGGCTCGTCACCGAAGAACTCCTACTGCCAGAGCTGGCTGAGACCATCGACCTTGAGGTCATCCGCAGGTTTTTCCAGTCTGAGCTGGGAAGGCGCATGCTGGCCGCAGAGCGTGTGCGGCGGGAGGTGCCCTTCAATTACCAGTATGACCCCAGAAAGGTGCTGCCGGACTGGCAGCATGCTGATACCCCGCTGGTAGTGCAGGGGATGATTGACTGCTGCTTTGAGGAAAATGGAAAATGGATTTTGTTAGACTACAAGACTGACCGCTACTTTGGTGAAGCCAGCCGGAAACAGCTCATTGACCAGTACCGTCTTCAGATTAATTTCTACGCCGAAGCCCTGGCAAACCTGACCGGTATGCCCGTTGCCGAGCGGATTCTCTGCCTGGTGGCCATGGGAGAGCAGATAAAGGTGGACCGGTAAAAAATAAGGGTGTAACCAAACGTTACGTCCTCAGAGTGTCAGAAAAGTGGTGCAGTCCGAGACTATGCCTTTTATTCAGATAAAAAAAGCCCCGGCGCTGCGGCAAACGGCCAGGAATCGTGCCGTTTTTAAGGAAAAGCCGGACACTGGAGAGACCAGACGCCCGTTTTATTGAAGAAGATACAGGTGTAAAGACAGCGCCCGCAGGACACTTTTTTCTTCCTTAGGTAAAAGGCTCCGTCTCTTGAATTTTTTGACACGCTGAAGGGCGTCACGAAACCTTACGTCCCGGGAAAACCAACCCGTATCGCCGCGATACGGGTTGGTTGGATTATAAGGATTTGTAGCTGAACCGCCAGAACAATGTTGTTTGACGGTATTATGATATACTAAAAGCATTATAACGATAGATGGAGATGTGAAGATGCCAAAAATCAAACCGAGCTCCGATTGGGGCGTTGAAGAATACAAACGCCTTGTTGGAAAAAACGGCGGCATCCATTTTGATTTTTGAGTCTGAGAAAAGAAAGTGGAAGCATAAAAAGAGGCTTCCCTTTTCCGTAAAAATGTTTGTTGAGAAGCTTCCCAAGCCCTCTACCAATTTTCTGAATAGGTGCTCATACGATGCTTACATAATGTAGAAAAGCAATGTGGAATATGATACAATTTGAGTATCAGAGAGGTAACGTTTTTTGAAGAACAGGAGGGATTATTTCAATGAATGAAAATTCAATAGCATATTGTGGTTTAGTGTGCAGCTTTTGCTTTCCTGACGGAAAGTGCAGTTGTAAATCGGAAAATAGTTGCGGGAAGAGATTATCTCCACAAGGATGTTATCAGTATAATTGCTGCACGGCAAAAGGTATAAAAGGCTGTTGGGAATGTTCGGATTCTCCTTGCGATAAAGATATGCTTGCACCTGACAAAATCAAAATGCGGGCATTTATTCAGTGTATCAAAGAAGATGGCATTCAAAAGTTTATCAGTTACCTGGAGCGAAACGAAAAAGATGGAATCGTATATCACCGATCAGGGGTTATGGGTGACTATGATTTGTTAAATGAAAAGGAAGTTTTGAGTTTGCTCAGACGAATAAAATGAAAACATAATACAATGGAAGCAGCAGAGCCAGTCGCTTTTTGTCAACAATAACAGAAGCGGCAAAGACCCCATTCTACAAGGATTTCACTGTTTTTGTTTAAAGGCTTACGAGAAGATATAAGATGATTTTCGTCTGTCAAATCAATAAAAAAGCAAGGGAAATAGCTGAAACAACATCGTTATCTGAAGATACTGGCAAACAGTGGAAGAAAAATGAAAAGAAAATTATTAAGGCGCTGGATAAAGGCCTCGATGATCCTGAAAATGGCCGCACCATGCCGTACGAAGAACTGATGTAGCAGATCCGAAAGCAAATTGAGCGCCACGACCTGTAAAATTGTGGAAACCATTGAGGCAGGCAGAGATGTTGAAAATTTTGTGATGTATATGATGGAGGCTTTTAAAAGTAAAAAGGCGGTCATTGATTTTTTAAAAGATTATGACAAATCTGTAGAATCGTTAAAAACCTTTCCTTTTGGTTATAGCAGTGTAAGTTTTGAGTACCGTAGGCATGAAATTCGCTTAAAGCCTTTTAAATCTTACAATATCTTTTTTACAGTTGATATAGAGAATGGATTATTATTCTGCGTGTTTTAAAGGACCGGCAGGACTGGCAGACGATACTGTTTCAAAATACAGATTATCATTTATAAAAAAACAAAGACACAACCAAAAGTTACGTCCTCAGAAAAACCAACCCGTATCGCTGCGATACGGGTTGGTTTTTTACAGATAACGCCGGACTTTTTTCATATACTGGCGGTACGCGTCTCCAAACTGCGCGAGACACCAGCGCTCCTCTGAACGGATAATGAAATGGGAAGAAGCCTCGAAAATAAGGACAAAGCCAAGCAGTAGCCAGGACTGGGTGAGCAGCGCGCAGCCAAGAAAGAAAATGAAATACGCCACATACATGGGGTTGCGGGACAGCCGGTAAAGGCCATTCTGATTGATACCGCTTTCCGACGGGGACGCAAAATTGATGACGGACACAGCGAGCAGGATAAGACCCGTGGCATAGACAACAGCGCCGGTGTAAAACAGTGGTACCGGCGCCGCTGTGATTTTCAGAAAGAACAGGTAAAGAAAAATGGCGGCGTTAGAGGCCTGGTAAATCCAATAGGCTGCTTTTTCCTTGCCTATGAGCGGCGCAAAATAGGCGGCCCGGGCCACAGCGCCTTTACCCAGCAGGGCCAAAAGCCCAAACCGGATAAAGAGAAAGGGAAGCAGCAATAAAAATCCCATTTTAACCCTCATCCATCAAAAAGGCATGGGCTTTCGTAAGCAGTGCCCGGATTTCAAGGTTCTGGGGGCAGTGCTCCTCACACTGGCCGCAGCCTGTGCACTGGTCGGCCTTGAACTTGTTCTTGATATTGGTCCGGTATTTCTTCCGGCAGGCGGCCACGTCGCCGTACATAAAGGCTTCATTATAATATTTGAAAATGGAGGGGATCGGGATGATCTGCGGGCAGCCGTTACAGTAGCGGCAGCCCGTGCAGTCTGCCCTCATTCGGCTTCTGTAAAAGCTTCGGAGCTTTTGGATCATCTCCTTTTCGTCCTCTGTCAGGCAGCCAGTGGTGTATTTTCCGGCGGTGGCGATGTTTTCCTGTACCTGGCGGAGGTCCGACATTCCGCTGAGCACACAGGTGACCTCCGGCATATTGTATAAATATTTAAACCCAAGCTCCGGCGGGGTGAGGATGGTGTCAAAGCCCTGCCAGAGCCTTTCCAGATCGCCCTCTGGCTTTGCAGCCAGCTGGCCGCCGCGCAGGGGTTCCATGATCATGACCCCCATGCCGCGCTCATGGGCGGCCTTCAGGCCAGCGAGTCCCGCCTGAAAGTTTTCGTCCATGTAATTGAGCTGAATCTGGACAAAATCAAAGGGGTAAGCGTCTAGAATTGGTTCGAATTCTGCGCCCAGGTCGTGGAAGGAGAACCCGAGATAGCGCACCTTTCCAGAGGTTTTGGCCCGGTTCATAAAATCGATAATACCGAGCTCAAGAAGCTTTTTGAAGCGATAGCCATCCAGCGCGTGGAGCAGATAAAAATCAATGTGGCTGGTTTGAAGGCGCTTTAGCTGCTCATCCAGGTATCGGTCGGCATCGGCCGGGTCGTGGCACTGCCAGCAGGGGAGCTTGGTGGCAAGCTGTACTTTGTCCCGCTGCCCGGTCTCAGCCAGGAATTTCCCCAGAAAGGGCTCGCTGGCCTGCTTGTGATAGGGCCAGGCGGTGTCAAAATAATTGACGCCGGCGTCGATGGCGGTCTGAAGGCATTGGCCGGCTGCCTTTTCGTCAATGAGCTTTTCATTGTTGTATTTAATGGGAAAACGCATGGTGCCAAAGCCCAGCTGGGAGAGTTTGAGTTCTTTAAATGGTCGGTATTGCATTTTTCGCTCCTTCGTTTTATTTTTTTTGCGTCTTTTTTACTTTTTCGCTTAAAATTGGGTATAGATTACATTATAACATGACTCTTCAATTTTTACATCGAAAGACATTACATATCGAATGAAAGCGAGGTTTTACAATGTACCGTTTTGATGAAATAAAAGATCGGCTGACTGAGATGGCCAGAGTGCGTAAAAAGGTGGTTTCAGTTGCAGCCGCAGGGGATAAGGTGGTTCTGGAGACCATAAAGATCATGAATGACCACGGCTTTGGCCGGGCGATTCTGGTGGGCGACGCCGATAAGATCAAGCAATATGCCAAGGAGGTTGGCTGTGACCTCAGTGAAAACACCATTGTGGACGAAAAGGATGAAAAGCGCGCCGCGGCGCTGGCAGTGGCCAGGGTAAGAGACGGTGAGGCCGATATTTTGATGAAGGGGCTTCTTCAGACCAAAACCTATTTGCAGGCGATTTTGAACCGTGACCACGGGCTGCGGACCGGCAAGCTCTTAAACGCGGTAACCGCCTTTGAAGCGCCGCACCTGGACCGGATGATTCTGGCAACAGACTGCGGCATGATCGTGGAGCCGAGCCTGAAGGATAAAATCGAGATGATCGGCAATGCTACCCGGCTGGCAAACGCACTGGGCTGCCGCCACCCCAAGGTATCCTGCGTGAGCGCAGTAGAAACCGTCAACGATAATATGCCTGACGGCATCGATGCGGCCATCCTGTCAAAAATGAATGAGCGCGGCCAGATTAAAGGCTGTGTGATCGACGGCCCCCTGTCCATGGACCTTTCTATCTCCGAGCATTCTGTCAAACATAAGGGCGTTATCAGCCCGGTGGCCGGACACGCGGATATCCTGCTCATGCCGAATCTGCAGGCAGGCAATATTTTCTGGAAAACCATGACCTACATGGCCGGCGCCCAGAGCGGCGCGGTCATCATGGGAACATCCAAGCCTGCAGTGCTCACCTCAAGAGCCGACTCCGCCGACGCGAAGGTCAATTCCATGGCCCTGGCAATGATGCTGGGAACCCTGTATGACTAAACGGCGTGTCACGGTCAGAGCGCAGCGGCCGTCAGCCATGTTGCTTTGAGCATCAACAGCCTTTTCTGAGTCTCCCCGACCGGGAGACTTTTTTAAATATAAAATAAAGTGACGGTTGCGCCAAAGGCCAGTCTAAGGAAATAGCGTTGAAATTTGCCTTTAAAGCCGCTTTATTTTATAATAGTAAAGAATAACATCGGAAACCTGGGCAATTTTGAACTTTTTCGTTTTCAATTGCCTTGTATCATGATATAATTTAAGAACAAATATTCGCATTGGAGGCAACTTAGATGAAGGTATCTTTCATACATACAGGTGATTTGCACATGGGCCGCCAGTTCCATTTTAACCGGCGTGGAGACATATACGGGAAGAATAAACGGCTGGACCTCTGGGAGACCTTTGAAAAAATACTCAACACCGCAGAAAAGAACCAGATCGACCTGCTGCTGATCGCCGGGGATCTTTTCGACTCCGATGAAGTGGACATTATGGAAATTGAGCGGGTGGCAGAAAAGTTCTCACGCCTCACCACCACCCGGGTGGTCATCTGCGCGGGCAACCATGACTGCTACAGCAGCCTGTCCCTTTTCGGGCTGGTGGACTGGCCGGACAACGTGACCCTGTTTAAAACCGGCAAGCTGGAATCTGTCTATTTTCCAGACCTTAAAACCGAAGTTTACGGCATGTCCTGGGTGAAAAAGGCCTATACCGACCTGCCCTTTCCGCGGGGGATCGCCGTTAATCCGGAGTGTAACAATATTCTGATGCTCCACGGCGACGCCTACAGCAGGCAGACCGATTACCTGCCCATTGACGTATCGGACTTTTCCAATTTTGATTATGTGGCCCTGGGCCATATCCACAAGCCTGAGTATCTGAGTGAAACCGCCGCCTACTGCGGCAGCCCCGAGGGACTGAGCTTTGGCGAGAGCGGTGACCACGGCGTCATTGTCGGCAAGATTGACGCGCACAAATGTGTCAGTGAATTTGTCCCCATCCAGAAGCGCCGCTACGTGGACCTGGAATTTGAGGTAACACCTGAGATGAGCTTTGATACGATCAAGGAACAGATTCTCGCCTGCGATACAGAGGAAAACCGGATGAAGAACTACTACCGGGTCACCTTGAAGGGCTATGTGGATCCGGAGGTTTCTGTGGACTGGCTTAAGGATGAATTACAGCCGTCCTTTTACTATTTTGAACTGAACGACAAGGCGCTCGAAGTCGACTTGGACATCGACCTGCTGCTCAAGGAAAACAGGGACAACATGATCGGTAAATTTATACAGGAGATGCTTCTTGAGGAAGTGTCCCCCATCACTAAAAAGGCCTTGTACTACGGTCTGGAAGGGATCTTAAAGGAAAAGGTAATTCTATGAAAATAAAAACACTGATACTGACATCTTTTGGAAAATTCAAAGACCGGGTCATCGAGGTTGACGATGGGTTTAACCTGGTCTATGGTGAAAATGAGGCGGGTAAATCCACAGTACAGCACTTCATTGAGGGAATGCTGTTCGGGTTTTACAAACCCTACCGCAAAAAGCGGACCTACTCCGAGGATTTTGAGCGCTTTAAGCCCTGGGGCAGCGATACCTATTGCGGCGCCATGGTCATGGAGCAGGACGACGGCCGGGAAATCCGGATTGAGCGCGATTTTCTGAAAAAACAGGACGGGGTAAAGATCTATGACAATGTCACCGGGGAGGATATCACCGCCCTTTATCCTTACGATAATGTCACCCGGCAGAATCTGCCGCTGGGCGATCTGAAGGTCAACTCCGTGGTGTACAACAACACTGTAAACATCAAGCAGATGGCCTCCGCCTCCGACGCCGACCTGGCAAAGGAAGTGAACGACCGCCTCATTGAGCTGGGAACCGCCCAGAAGGAAGAGGTCTCGCTCAACCGTGTCATTGGTTATCTTGAGAACAAGAAAAAATCCATCGGCAACTACGGGCAGAGCAAGTCCAACTATGGGATGGCGGTGCGGGAGCTTAAGGATCTGGAGCGGGCACTGGACGAAGGCGAGCGCGTCTACAACGTGATCCAGAAAAACCAGAAGCGCATCCAGCAGTATAAGAAAAAAATTGAGGCAGCCCAGAGCAAGTGCCGGAACCAGTCCGAAAAAACACAGGCCAAGACCCGTGAGGAGCTTAAAAACATGCGGGAAAAGGTCCGCCAGATCAAGAGCGAGGGCGAGGCGCTCAGCAGCCGCCTGGCAGAGCTTGAGAAATACGGGGACTTCGATACCCGGACCTACGGGCGTCTTAAAATTTTACAGAGCAATCTGGAGGGAGCAGAAGAACGCATCAAGACCCTGTCCCGAGAGATTGAAACGCTTGAGGGTAAATGCCGGGATATCACCGGCCGGTGCAACCGCATCAAGCGCAGCCTGAAAGGGCTGAGCCGCAACGAGGTACAGATGGATTATCAGAAGTACCAGTATGCGCTGGAAAACCCCAGTGTGATCGAGCGGGAGCAGGAGCATATTGAGGTGCAGGTCTCAACCCTGAACCGGGTATCTAACGGCATGCTTATCCTGCTCATGGTGCTGGGCGCCATTCTGGTGCTGGTCACCGCCATTAATCCGGGGAACTTCCTTGCCGGCGCAGTGCTGGTGTTTGTGAACTTTCTGGGGTGGTTTTTAGGACTAGGCGGCGCGGCCCTGATGATCTATAAAATGAAATCACCGGGCGGGCTGGAGCCGGAAACCGCAGAGGACGGGCAGGAGGAATACGACGAGATGCCGCTGACTGCTGTGGAAGCCATTTTACAGAAATATGGCAAAAACACACGGGAGGAATACGAAGCCTTTGTTGACAAGGCCGAAGAAATCTTTAACCGGCTTGACAAACTGACCATGGACGAGAATGTGTTCCTTACCCAGGTAGAGAACAAGAAAAAAGAGCTGGAAGAGGTTACCCACAACCAGATAAGCTTTGAAACGGAGCTGAGCGAAGAGCTTGAAAAGGCGGGGGTAGAAAACATCGAAGCCTACAACGAAGGCTGCCAGTATAAAAACGAGCTGGAAAAGGTCCGGGCAGAGCTCGCGGCCAACAAGCGCCTGTACGATGAGCTGGGCGGCGGCAACATGATCAAGGTAGACCCCGACGCCGGGGAGGATGACAATCCTGTCATCATGGTGGCGCCGGACGGCGAGAAGATCCGTGCCCGCGAAGCGCTGCTGGCCTTTAACCAGGAAGTTTCCAGGCTTCAGGGTGAAAACAGCATGCTCATCAGCAGTGTGAGCAATCCGGTGGAAACCCGGGAAAAAATCGAAACCCTTAAAAATCAGATCAGTGAATATGAGGAAGACCTCAGGGCCTGTGATATGGCGCTTGAGATTTTCGGCCGGCTCTCCAAGGAAACGCATTACGATTCCGCGCCGGTGCTCAATGATAAAATCGGCGATGTGCTGTACAGCATTACCCGCAAATATAAGGAAGTCAAAATTGACGACAAGCTTCAGGTAAAGGTCGTGAGCCCGGAAAACGGCGATCTGCTGGATATCGAAAAGCTGAGCGGCGGCACCATCGACCAGATTTACTTTGCGCTGCGCTTTGGCGTGGGCAATATGCTTGAATTTGACAAATCCCTGCCTTTTGTGCTGGACGACCCGTTTGTGCAGTACGATCTGGCGAGAAAAACCGAAGCGGTACGCTTTCTCTGGAACATCAGCAAGGGGCAGCAGGTCCTGCTGTTTACCTGCAGCGGCGATGAAAAACGGATTCTGGACCACAATGAGTTTTGCTACAGTGGTATCATATTATAAGTAATTTTTGAGGGGAGAACAAAAATGAAGTTACGGGAAGTCAAGGAACTACTGAACGCACGGGTTTTAACAGGAGAAGAACATCTGGATGAGGATGTCTATGTGGCCTGCGGCTGCGACCTCATGAGCGATGTGCTGCGGTATGCCAAGGAGGACGGCATACTGCTCACCGGGCTTGTGAACAAACAGGTTTTTAACACAGTGGACATGGCGAACATGCACAGCATTGTTTTTGTCAGAAGCAAGGTGCCAGGTGAGGAACTGCTGGAAATGGCCGAGGATATTGACATGCTGATCATGACCACCGATTATCCGCTGTTTGAATCCTGCGGAATCTTATACCACAACGGACTTAAGGGGGCAATACCGAAAAATGAGCTATGAAATGGTATTTGATGTAGAAAAGGGAGATTTTGAAAAAGCCGGCGAGGCTTCGCGCAAAATAAAGCGGAGCCTCCAGCAGCTCGGCATCAGCAGCAAGGTGATCCGCCATATCGCCATTGCCGGATACGAGGGTGAGATGAATATCGCCATCCATTCCGACGGCGGGCAGATCATTTTAGAGGTAGATGAAAACGCTGTAACCCTGCGTCTGGAGGACGTAGGGCCAGGAATACCCAATGTGGATCTGGCGATGACAGAGGGATGGTCAACCGCCAGTGACAAGGTCCGGGAAATGGGCTTTGGCGCAGGGATGGGTCTGCCGAATATGGAAAAAAATGCAGATGACTTTGAGATACATTCAAAGGTAGGAGAAGGAACAAAAATAAAGATGTATTTCAAATTGTAAAATCTGGGGGATGAGGTGAAACTGATGGATAAATTAATGCATTCGGTGTATCTGGATAAAGACAAGTGCCTGGGGTGCACGACCTGTCTGAGATCCTGCCCGACCGGCGCCATCCGTGTGCGCGAGGGCAAGGCCAAAATCATCGAGTCAAAGTGCATTGACTGCGGCGAGTGTATCCGGGTCTGCCCGCACCACGCGAAAATGGCAAAAACCGATCCGCTCTCCAAAATCAAAGATTATAAGTACACGGTCGCCATTCCGGCGCCGACACTGCTGGGGCAGTTTAAGATGAAATACTCCATCGACCGCATTTTATCAGCGCTCAAATCACTGGGCTTTGACGAAATTGTGGAGGTGGCCTTTGGCGCTGAGATCATCGGCCGGGCCATCAAGTATGAGTTTACAGCCAAGCACTATCCCAAGCCGATGATTTCGTCGGCCTGTCCGGCGGTGGCGAAGCTGATCCAGGTGCGCTTTCCGGAGCTTACAGGCAACATTAACCGGCTGAAGGCGCCCATGGGGCTGACCGCGAGGATTACGCGAAAACGTTTGATTGAGAGTAAAAACCTCAAGAGTGAGGATATCGGTATCTTTTTTATAACCCCCTGTGCCGCCAAGGCCACAGAGGTGAGCAATCCGCTGCCGAGCGACGACCTGTTTTCAACCATTGACGGCGCCATTGCCATCAAGGATATCTACGCGCCGCTGATGGGCGCGATGAAAACCGTCGAGGTGGAGGATGGGATTCATAATTCATCGGCTGAGGGCTTCAGCTGGGCAGTGTCCGGTGGGGAGAGCAGCTATTTGAAGAACAAAAAAGTACTGCATGTGGACGGGATCTCCAATGTCATCAAGGTGCTTGAGGAGATTGAGAATGGCAAGCTTGACAACATCGACTTTTTCGAGGGGCTCGCCTGTATCGGGGGCTGCGTTGGCGGCTGCCTGACCGTAGAGAATAATTTTGTGGCTAAAATGTACATTGAGGAAAGGGCCAAGCTGGAGCGCATGGATTCCCATAAGCACCTGGAGGAAGCCTATATCAAAAACCTGTACAACACCGGCATGATGCATCAGAAGGAAAAGCTGGTGCCGCGCGGGCCCAAGCCTCTTGACGAGGATATGGGGGAGGCCATCAAAAAAATGCACGCCATCGAGGAACTGGAGGCCAAGCTTCCGGGGCTGGACTGCGGCTCCTGCGGCGCGCCGGGCTGCCGGGCGCTGGCCGAGGACATCGTCATGGGCAATGCCCGTGAGATCGACTGTGTCTTTGTGCTGAAGGACCGTGTTCTGGAGCTTTCAAAGCTCACCAGTGAATTGCTTCAAGTGGGACATCCCATGAAGAATAAAAATGAAAACAATGAGGAAACCGAGGAGGAAAAATGAAAGTAAAAGAACTGCTGGCGGACGCACGCTTTGCCTGCGCCAACAACACTGTATCCCTGGACCGTGAGATTGAGAGCGGTTATGTGGGCGACCTGCTGAGCTGGGTGATGGCCAACGCGGACAACAACTGTGCTTGGGTAACCATCCAGACGCACATGAACATCATCGCTGTGGCCACACTTTTAGAAATGGCCTGTATTATTATTCCCGAGGGCGCGGAAATTGAAGAAGATACCCTGGCAAAGGCCACGGAGGAAAATATTCCGATCATTACCACTGAAATGAACGCCTATCAGGTCTGTACCTTCCTGGGAGAAAAAGGCATCTGAAAATGAGCACAGTTGCCATTGATCTGCATATGCACTCTGTTCTGTCACCCTGCGGCGATCTGGGGATGACCCCCAATAACATCGTGGGCATGGCTCTGCTGAAAGAGGTTGACTACATTGCGCTGACAGATCATAATACCGCTAAAAATCTGCCCGCCCTTTTTGAAGTGGCAAAGGGCGAGGGCTTGTGCGTGCTGCCGGGCATCGAGGTAACCACCAGGGAGGAAGCCCATATTCTGGCGTATTTTGACACGCTGGAGGGAGCTATGGAGCTGGACGCCATCTTGTATGAGCACCTGCCGGATATCCCCAATAAACCGGATTATTTTGGCCCACAGTACATTCTGGACGCTGAGGATGAGATAACCGGCGAGGTGGACAAGCTGCTGATCTCAGCAACCGATATCGGCATCGACGAGCTTGCGGAAACCGTTAAGCCGCTGGGCGGGATTATCGTACCAGCCCACATCGACAGGAAATCCTACAGTATTATGGTATCACTGGGGTTTATTCCGCCGGATCTGCCGGTAAAGACTGTGGAGCTGTCCAAGGCAACGACTGTGGAGGAAGCAAAAAAGAAGTTTCGTTTTTTCAGAGAATACCAGTTTATTCACGGCTCCGACGCCCATCAGCTGGAGGACATGGCCGAGCGTGAATATTTCATTGATCTGCCGGATTTAAGAAAATCCACTTTAATTGAATATTTGGGCGGAGCAGCGAAATAAAGATAAAAATTTGCCATTTTTGAAGCGTCTGAAAAAAACAGTTCTGTATTTTCAACGTCAAAAATGGGTAAGAGTAATATTTTAACTTGTATATACTGGTATTTTCTTGTTTGAACGTGTTCTTAAGCCCGTTCTTAAGGTAAAAGATTACATTTAAAAATGTTAAGTAAAAAAGTAAGACTGTGATATAATAGAATAGTAAAAATTGAGCAATAAATGAGGATTGCGAAATCAAGAGGAGGATTTAAGTTGGCTGAATTAGTACCTATTGACAATTTGGATGTTGTAAAGGAAATCGTTGCTGAACACCGTGACGTTCCAGGCTGTCTGATGCAGATTCTGCAGGAAACACAGGAAAAATACGGTTATCTGCCCATCGAGCTGCAGCAGACCATTGCAGACGAACTCGATATTCCTTTAACAGAAGTGTATGGGGTAGCAACATTTTACTCCCAGTTTACCTTAAAGCCAAAGGGCAAGTACAAAATTGGCGTTTGTTTGGGGACAGCGTGCTATGTAAAAGGCTCTCAGGCTATTCTGGACAAGGTTACCGATACCCTTGGTCTGGCTGTTGGCGACACCACAGAGGACGGTAAGTTCTCGGTCGATGCAACGCGTTGTGTAGGCGCCTGCGGTCTGGCTCCGGTTATGAGCATCAATGAAGATGTTTACGGACGCTTAAGTGTAAACGAAGTTAAAGACATTCTCGAAAAATACTGATTAGGGCTTAACGATGAAAGAGTTATCGCTGCATATACTGGACATCACACAGAATTCTATTCGGGCGGGCGCAAGTCTGGTAAAGTTAACCATTAATGAAAACGTAGACGATAATCTGCTGGAGATTATCATTGAGGATAATGGTAAGGGGATACCAGCCGATAAGCTGCCAAGCATTACCGATCCTTTTGTAACAACGCGGACCACAAGGCGTGTAGGCCTTGGGCTTTCGCTGTTTAAGGATGCGGCCGAAGGCTGTGACGGCCGGTTTGAGATCCAGTCAGAGGAAAATGTAGGAACGCGGGTTTACGCGTCCTTCGCCTATGACCACATCGACCGGATGCCGCTGGGAAATATGCCCGACAGTGTCATCACCATGCTCATGTCCTTTGGGGAGGCTGAGCTTGTATATGTACAGAGGTATAACGAGCGCGAATTTGTATTTGACTCAAGAGAGGTCAAAGAGATTCTCGGGGAAGACAGCCTCATGAATGATCCGGACGTTTTAAACTGGATAAGGGGCTATGTTGAAGAAGGACTCGAAGAAATTACGGAGGAGTAAAATGAAGAAATCCTTAGAAGAATTAAAAGCGATCAGAAGTAAAAAACTTGAAGAAATTAATCTGAGAAAAGGCAAAGATGGCTACCGTGTGGTTGTTGGGATGGCAACCTGTGGGATCGCCGCCGGCGCCAGACCTGTTATGGTCAAATTAATGGAAGAAGTGGAAGCCCAGGGCTTAAAGGACGTTACCGTTGCCCAGACTGGCTGTATTGGTGTTTGCCGTCTTGAACCCATTGTCGAAGTTTACAACCCGGAAGGTGAAAAGGTTACCTATGTCAAGATGACACCGGAAAAAGTACAGCGCATTGTGGACGAACATTTGAAGAACGGCAAAGTAGTGGAAGAATACACCATGACCATCGTTGACGGAAAAGTCATCGAACCCGTCAAACAGGCATAAGGAGGAAGGTAAATGGCTTTTAAACGCTCGCAGATTCTGCTTTGTGGTGGGACTGGCTGTACATCTTCCGGCTCCCAGACACTGGTAAAAGAATTCAAAAAAGAACTGATCAAACATGAATTAATGGACGAAGTTGAACTTGTCATTACAGGTTGTTTTGGCCTGTGCGAACTTGGTCCAGTCGTAATCGTATATCCTGAAGGCACTTTCTACAGCCGTGTCGAACCAAGTGATATTCCGGAACTGGTTGAAGAACACCTGGTAAAAGGCCGCCCGCTGGAAAGACTGATCTACTCCGAAAAGAAAGAGGGCGAACATCCGCTTTCAATCAACGAACTCGGTTTTTATAAAAAACAGAAACGTATCGCGCTTGCCAACTGCGGCGTTATCGACCCTGAAGATATTGAAGAATACATTGCTTTTGACGGCTACATGGCCCTTGAAAAGGTACTGTTCAAAATGACCCCTCAGGAAGTTATCGACGAAGTTAAGGCTTCCGGACTCCGCGGCCGTGGGGGCGGCGGTTTCCCAACCGGTTTAAAATGGCAGTTTGCTTACAATGCCGATTCGCCGGACGGCGTTAAATTCGTCGCCTGTAACGCCGATGAAGGGGACCCGGGTGCATTTATGGACCGTTCCGTTCTGGAAGGCGACCCGCACCGTCTTATTGAAGCCATGGCCATTGCCGCTTACGCCATCGGCGCACAGAAAGGCTATGTCTATGTCCGTGCTGAATACCCCATCGCGGTCAAGCGTCTCCAGATTGCCATCGACCAGGCAAAAGACTATGGCCTGTTAGGGGACAATGTTTTTGACACAGACTTCAGTTTTGACCTGGAAATTCGCCTGGGCGCCGGCGCTTTTGTCTGCGGCGAAGAAACCGCGCTCATGAACTCTGTTGAAGGTAAACGTGGCGAACCCAGACCAAGACCGCCGTTCCCGGCAAACAAGGGTCTTTTTGAACGCCCAACCGTTCTGAACAACGTTGAAACCTATGCGAATATTCCGACGATTATTTTAGAAGGCGCGGAATCCTTTGCTTCCGTTGGTACCGAAAAATCCAAGGGAACCAAGGTATTTGCCCTTGGCGGTAAGATCAACAACACCGGTCTTCTTGAAATCCCCATGGGGACAACCCTCAGAGAAGTTATCTATGAAATCGGCGGCGGTATCCCGAACGGCAAGGCCTTTAAGGCAGCCCAGACAGGCGGCCCCTCCGGCGGATGTATCCCAAGCTCCGAGCTGGATATTCCCATCGACTATGACAACCTCATCAGCATCGGCGCCATGATGGGCTCCGGTGGTCTCATTGTTATGGATGAAGACAACTGTATGGTTGACGTTGCCCGTTTCTTCCTCGATTTTACCCAGGACGAATCCTGTGGCAAATGCCCGCCGTGCCGTATCGGTACCAAGCGTATGCTTGAAATCCTCGAACGTATCTGCGACGGTCAGGGTGAAGAAGGCGATATCGAACGTCTTGAAGAGCTTGCCGAAGGCATCAAGGCTTCCGCGCTCTGCGGCCTGGGCCAGACAGCTCCGAACCCGGTATTATCCACCATCAAATATTTCAGAGATGAATATGAAGCCCACATCTACGAAAAGAGATGTCCGGCCGGCGTCTGCCGTAACCTGCTGAACTATGTCATCGATGAAGAAAAATGTAAAGGCTGCGGTATCTGCGCTAAGAAGTGTCCGGGCGACGCGATCACTGGCGAAAAGAAAAAACCGCATGTTATCGACGCGGCCAAGTGCGTGAAATGCGGCGCTTGTATTGAAGCCTGCCCGTTTAACGCCATTGCAAAAGCCTGATCGGAGGATAAATGACTATGAGCGATGTAACATTTAAAATAAATAATATGGAAATCACCGTTCCTGAAGGGATTACGGTTTTAGAGGCAGCCAGAAGACACAACATTGACATTCCGACATTATGTAATTTAAAGGACGTTAATGAAATCGGCGCCTGCCGTATGTGCATGGTGGAGGTAGCCGGCGCGAAAGCGCTTCAGGCCGCCTGTGTTTATCCGGTAGCTCCTGGTATTGAGGTGTTTACCAACACACCGAGAGCCAGAAAGGCAAGACGTGTTAACCTGGAACTGATTTTATCCAACCACCACCGTGAATGTACCACCTGTATCCGCAGTGAAAACTGTGAATTACAGAGCCTGGCAAAGGATCTGGGCATCAGTGACATTCCCTTTGAAGGTGAAAAATCCGGCCATCACATCGACGACCTGTCACCGTCCATCGTGCGTGACGAGTCCAAATGTGTGCTGTGCAAGCGCTGTCTGGCCATCTGTAATAAAGTACAGAAAATCGGCGTTCTGGGCGCTGTGGGCCGCGGTTTCACTTCCCAGGTACAGCCGGTATTCAATAAATCCATTGCGGAAGTCGGCTGCATCAACTGCGGACAGTGTATTGTCAACTGCCCTGTTGGCGCTCTGAAAGAAAAAAGCGACATCAACCGTGTGTGGGACGCTCTGGGCGATCCGACCAAAACCGTTGTGGTTCAGTCTGCACCGGCGGTAAGAGCCGCCCTCGGCGAAGAATTTAACCTGCCAATGGGCACCAATGTTACTGGGAAACTGGCAGCTGCCCTGAGAAGATTAAATTTTGACGGCGTTTTCGACACCGATTTCGGCGCTGACGTCACCATTATGGAAGAAGGCACCGAGCTGATCAACCGCGTGAAAAACGGCGGCGTTCTGCCAATGATCACCTCCTGCTCACCAGGATGGATTAAGATGATTGAGACCTACTATCCGGAAATGATCCCGCATCTTTCCAGCTGTAAATCACCTCAGAATATGACAGGTGCGCTCTTGAAGAGCCACTATGCCGAAATGAACGGCATTGATCCTAAGGATCTGGTCGTTGTCTCCGTCATGCCATGTACCGCGAAAAAATACGAGGTGCAACGTGACGAGCTGAGTGTGGACGGCAATCAGGATGTGGATATCTCCATCACCACCCGCGAGCTGGCCAGAATGATCAAGGAAGCCCGTCTGGATTTCCCGGCACTGCCTGACGAAGAATTTGACCCGTATTACGGCGATTACTCCGGCGCTGCTGTTATCTTCGGCGCTACCGGCGGCGTTATGGAAGCCGCAGTCCGTACAGTGGCTGACGTCTTAAACGACAAGGATATTCAAAAAATTGACTATGAGGCCGTCCGCGGCGTCGATGGTCTTAAGACCGCAGAAGTGGAAGTAACCCCTGATCTGACCGTGAAGGTAGCGGTTGCCAGCGGTGGCTCCAACATCCGCAAGGTGATGGAAGGCATTAAGAACGGTGAATACAAGGACTATCATTTCATCGAGCTCATGGCCTGCCCGGGCGGCTGTGTCAACGGCGGCGGACAGCCCATTATCTCCGCAAAACGGAAAATGGAAGTGGACATCCGTGCCGAGAGAGCAAAAGCCCTTTACAGTGAGGACGCCAGTAAGAAATACCGGAAATCGCACCAGAACCCATCTGTCATCCGGATTTATGAAGAGTTCCTTGGTGAACCGGGCGGACACAAGGCGCACGAGCTGCTCCATACGACCTATTCGCAGAAAGCAAAGGTCTGACTGCGTCACTAACACAGATCCCCCATTAATTTAAATAAAATAGATACAATCCTGCCGGGCTGTAACGTTCGGCAGGTTGTATCTTTTTTGTTTTTAAAGGGTATCGTGGCGATACCCTTTGTTTTTTGCTTTGAAGTGCCGTTTGTTTGTGATAGAATAAGGCCATACTACATTAGAAAAGAGAGTGAGCATGATAAATAAGGAACCAGAGCTGGTTATTTTTGATATGGATGGTCTCATGTTTGACACGGAGCGGCTGAGCCACGAGGCATGGACCCGGACAGGGGAAGAAAATGGCTTTTGCTATACCATGGACATAACAAGAAAGAAGCTGGGGCTGGGTAAAAAAGGCGTACGCGCGCTTTTTGTCCAGTATTTTGGCGCCGACGCGCCCATTGAGCGGTGGCACCACCGTTCCCATGAGATCAAGCGGCAGCTTGTCAACGAGCAGGGCGCCGGGATCATTAAGCCGGGGCTGGTCAGCCTGTTAAAATATTTGGATAGGCGGGGAATTAAAACCGCCATTGCGTCCTCCAGCGACCGGGAGATGATCGGTCACTATCTCAAGATCACCGGGCTTCCCCACCATTTTGATCACATCACCTCCGGCGAGGAGGTCGAAAAGAGCAAGCCGAACCCGGAAATCTTTTTAAAGACCTGCGCTGCTCTGGGGGTGGCTCCGGAGGCGTCCCTGGTGCTGGAGGACGCCTATTCCGGGTTTGAGGCGGCCCGGTCCGGCGGTATCCCGGTGTTTTTTGTGGAGGATCTGCGGGAGCCGGACCGCCATATTGACGCGGGGGCCGACGGTGTTTTTAAGAATCTGGCCGAAGTACAGCATTTCCTTGAAAACAGGGAGGCAGCTGAGTATAATAAAAGTAAACATCTGTAAAAGCAGAGAGGAGAGGAAAAATGTTTGAGCGGAAAAAATATCGTCTGAGCCAGAGTGTCACAGCCCTGCTGCTGGCCCTGCTGCTTGTTATCGCCGCAATGCCGCTAACACCGGCCCTTGCCCAGGTGGCAGAAGGTACTGAAGCGGCTCAGGAAGGGACAGAAGCTCTGGAAGAAAACACAGCGCCTGCCGCGGCGGATACAGAAGCGGTTATTCCGTCAAAGGAAAACGCCCCGAAGACCCTGACGGTCCTTCACACCAATGATATGCACGGTGCGCTGGTCAGCAGCGGTACCAGCACCATCGGAGCGGATGAGACTGCCGGTATCCGGGCAGCTGCCGAGAAAACCGACAACACACTGCTGGTGGACGCCGGTGACGCGACCCAGGGTGGTACTTTGGCTGCGCTGAGCCAGGGCGCGGATGTCATTACTCTGATGAACGCGGCAAAATACGACGCCATGGTCCTTGGAAACCATGAGTTTGACTACGGGCAGGACGTTTTGCTTGAAAATGTGAGAAACGCGGATTTTCCTGTGTTGTCTGCCAATACGGTTTATAAGGATACTGGCCGGCCCATCCTGGAGGGCGTCCCCTACGCGGGCGGCACCCAGACCAACAACGGCCAGTATACCATCGCCCAAAAGAACGGCGTTAAGATCGGGATTTTTGGCGTCACCACGCCCGAAACCGCCACCAAGACTAACCCAAAAGGCATTGAGGGCATTGCCTTTAATCCCGTAGAGCCCGTGGCCCGGGAGATGATTAAAACTCTGAAAGCCCAGGGCGCAGAGGTCATTATCTGCCTGGCCCATCTGGGTGTGGACCCGTCCACCAGCAAAGAGAACAGCAGCGTCGGCCTGGCCGAAGCCCTCGGCCCGGACAGCGGACTGGATATGATCATCGACGGACACAGCCACACTGTCTATTCAAAAGCAGAGCCTCAAAGCGGTATTTTGATTGAGCAGACCGGCAGCAGTTCCAAAAATATCGGGAAGATCAGCGTGACAATGGACAAGGGCACCAATACCGTGGCCGGTAAGCTCATCGACGCAGAGGCCGCTTTCAAGACCTGCAGCCCAGACCCGGCAGTGACCGCTTTGGCAGACCAGCTGGTGGCCGCCAACGCGGGCAAGCTGAAGCCTGTCATCGGCAATACCCGGACAGCCCTGTGGGGCGGCTGGGTCGGCAGCAGCAATATTGCCCGGGTCGGTGAGATCAATCTGGGCAACCTCATTGCAGATGCCATGACTGAGGGGGCAAAGGAACTGCTGGCAAGCGACGCCTACAAGGACAGCCCCTACAAAAATCTGCCCATTGTGGCTCTGGAAAACGGCGGCGGCGTGCGTGCCACCATCAGGCGGGGCGACATAACAGTGGGCGATAGCATCAACGTGCTGCCTTTTGGCAATACCCTGGCCTTTAAGGAGGTCACCCCGGCCATTCTGTACGAAGCTCTGGAAAACGGGGTGAGCAAGGTAGTCTCCCAGGACCCGGAAACCGGGCTGATTACCGGGCAGGGCGGCTGTTTCCCGCAGATCAGCGGTATGTCCTTCACCTATGACCCCAGAAATCCCGCAAGGGATGTCAGGACAGGCGAGGAGGGCAGCCGGGTGACCGCCATCTACCTGGACGGCAGCAGCGAGCCGCTGAAACGGGATGACACTGCCACGAAGATTGTTCTCTGCTCCAATGATTACGAGATCGCTGGCGGCGACGGCTATGACATGCTGGTGGGGTTGCCCAGCGTGGGTGAGGGCGGGAGCCTGGAGGAAGTCTTCCGCGACCACCTGACCAGGCTGACTGCAGCGGGCGGCGGCAGCTTTCTGGCGCCCGCCTCCCAGGGAAGAATCCAGACGGCAGGCGCCTACGTGCCCAAGCCCTACGCGGCTTCGATTAAAGTGTCAGGCCCCGATGAAATGGGCAGCCTGGCCGGGAAGACCGTCGAGTATCAGGTCGACGGCGGCGCTGTTCAGACCGGCGTTCTGGACGAAAACAGCGTGCTGAGCTTTGACCTTCTTCCAGACGGCCCCCACGGCATCCGAATCGGGGACGCGGACGATACGTTTATCAATAATTACAGCGGCGATGTCGCTGTGACCGCAGCAGTGAAGGAGAAGCTGACCATCAACGAGACGCCGCAGCCACAGCCGCAGCCAGAGCCGGAGCCTGTAAAGCCCGAAGCCCAGAATGAACCAGCGGCGGCCAACCCACATACCGGGATGACGGCCAGTGTCCGGCAGGCTGGTAGCGCGGCTGTGGGCCTGCTGGTTTTGACCACTGCGGTGACAGCAGGTGCCTGGCGGCAGCGGAGACAGAAGGCAGGCTGATGTCACATGCCAGAAGCCAACCCGTATCGCGGCGATACGGGTTGGCGTTTCCCGGAAGTAACAAAACGTTACGTCCCGGCTTGTATAAAACTTGACACTTAAAAAAAACTGTGCTATCTTATTAAACAGAGTGAGCAAAAAAAGCTTCACGAAGGGGTACACCACCGCGGGTGTAGAACTTCGTGAAGCTTTTTTTGCTTTTTTAATTTAAGGAGGAAAAAAGATGATCACAGTGAATGGCAAAGACTGTCCCTGCGAAGACGGCCTCCGTTTATCCGCTTTTTTAGATCAGGCGGGCTACGAGCGCAGCCGGGTGGCCGTGGAGCTGAACGGTGAAATCGTGCCAAAGGCTGGTTACGATACCAGAGAGCTCAGAGACGGAGACCGGATGGAGATCGTCTGCTTTGTGGGCGGTGGCTGAGATGCGGATAAGACTGAATGGAAAAGACTATGAGACACAGGCGGAGAGCCTGCACGGGCTCTGCAGAGAGCTGGGGCTTGAGCGTGAAGAACGTGTGGTGATTCTGGACGGATACCAGAGTGATGAGGACCTGCCCTTGCACAGCGGGGCTATAGCAGCGGTCACCACAAAGGGAGAGCTGCCGCCAGAGGAGTGCCTGGAGGAGCTGCTCTGTGCCCGCCATACACCCGGCGTGTATGAAAAGGTTAAGAAGGCCCGGGTGGCCGTGGCCGGCCTTGGCGGGATCGGCTCGAGCATTGCCCTGAGCCTGGCGCGCACTGGTGTGGGTACCCTGCATCTGGTAGATTTTGATGTGGTGGAGCCCAGTAATCTGAACCGGCAGCAGTACCGGATCAGCCATCTGGGACTGGCCAAAGCCGAGGCTCTGAAACAGGAAATCGCTGAGGTCAACCCCTTTGTGCGGGTGGAGGCCGAGACGCTGCGGGTAACCGAGGAAAACGCCCCGGCGCTTTTTAAAAAGGACCCCATTGTCTGCGAGGCCTTTGACAATCCCGAGACCAAGGCAATGTTTGTGAATACCCTGCTTACGCAGTACCCTGAAAAGACCCTTGTGGCCGCGTCGGGCATGGCGGGCTATGGAAGCGGCAACCGCATTAAAACCCGCCGCATCATGGAAAATTTTTACCTCTGCGGCGATGGGGAAACTGCAGCCCAGGCAGGCTGCGGCCTCATGGCTCCTAGGGTCGCCATCTGCGCCGGGCATCAGGCCAATACAATATTGAGATTAATTTTAGGCTGTAAAACAGTATAAAGGAGACAACCAACATGGAAAATAAAGATCAACTGATCATCGGCGGACACGCCTTTACATCCCGTTTTATTCTGGGCTCAGGAAAATACTCGCTGGAGCTTGTAAGCGCCGCGGTGGAAAAAGCCGGAGCGGAGATCATCACCCTGGCGCTGCGCCGTGCCAATACTGGGGGAACGGATAATATCCTCGACTATATTCCAGAGGGCGTGACCCTGCTGCCCAACACCTCTGGAGCCAGAAACGCCGAGGAGGCCGTGCGGATCGCCCGGCTGGCACGGGAGATGGGCTGCGGTGATTTTGTGAAGATTGAAGTCATTCATGACACCCGGTATCTGCTGCCCGACAACTACGAGACCGCCCGGGCCACCGAGATTCTGGCCAGGGAAGGTTTTGTGGTCATGCCCTATATGTACCCGGACCTCAACGCCGCCCGGGACATGCAGAGCGCCGGAGCCGCGGCTGTCATGCCGCTGGGAGCGCCCATCGGCTCCAATAAGGGCATCTGTACCCGTGACTTCATTCAGATTCTTATCGATGAAATTGACCTGCCTGTCATTGTGGATGCGGGTATCGGCAAGCCCTCACAGGCCTGTGAAGCCATGGAAATGGGCGCGGCCGCGGTCATGGCCAACACAGCCATCGCCACTGCGGGCGATATTCCAGTTATGGCAGAGGCCTTTAAAAAGGCCATCGAAGCCGGCCGAGCTGCTTACCTCTCTGGCATTGGGCGGGTATTGGAAACCGGCAGCGCGGCCTCATCACCCCTGACCGGGTTTTTGCAGGAATAGGAGGGCGAGATGAAAGAACGAATCGACCATATGACCTACCTCCCCGGCATGGAGGACATTGGGTCTGAGCTCATGGATCAGGTGCTGTCCGCGGCGGAAGCCTTTGATTATGAAGCCTTTACCGGGGCAGACGTACGCCGGGCACTGGATAAGGCTGCGCTGAAGCCCGAGGATTTTGCGGCCCTGCTGTCACCGGCGGCCATGCCTTATTTGGAGGAGATGGCAAAGCGCGCGCAGCTTGAGACCCGCAGGCATTTCGGCAATTCCATCAACCTGTTTACACCGCTGTATATTGCGAACTATTGCGAGAATTACTGCATTTACTGCGGCTTTAACTGCCGCAATAAAATCCACCGCGCGCGGCTGAACGCCAAGGAAATTGAGCGGGAAATGCAGACCATTGCAGCCACCGGCCTGGAGGAAATCCTGCTGCTGACCGGTGAGAGCCCGAAGATGTCCAATGTGGAGTACATTGGTGAGGCCTGCAAAATCGCCCGGAAGTATTTTAAGGTGGTGGGCCTGGAGGTCTATCCGATGAATACCGCGGATTACACCTATCTGCACGACTGCGGGGCGGATTTTGTCACCGTCTTTCAGGAAACCTATAACCCCGATAAATACGAGACCCTGCACCTGGCAGGCCACAAGCGAATTTTCCCATACCGGTTCAACACTCAGGAGCGGGCCATCCGCGGCGGTATCCGCGGCGTGGGCTTCGCCGCGCTTCTGGGCCTTGACGACTTCCGCAGAGACGCTTTTGCCACTGGTATGCACGCCTACCTGCTTCAGCGCAAATATCCCCATGCGGAGATTGCCTTTTCCTGCCCGCGGCTGCGTCCCATCATCAACAATGATAAGATCAACCCAAAGGATGTGCATGAGCCCCAGCTTCTGCAGATCATTACCGCTTACCGTTTGTTCATGCCCTTTGCCAGCATCACCATTTCCAGCCGGGAATGCGCGCGGTTCCGGGATAACATTATCAAAATTGCTGCGACCAAAATATCGGCCGGGGTGGATGTGGGCATCGGCGGCCATTCTGGCGATGCCCAGGGAGATGAGCAGTTCGAGATCGACGACGCCCGTACGGTGGACGAGATTTACAGCATGATCCTGTCTGAGAACCTTCAGCCGGTCATGAGCGAGTATATCTATGTTTGAGATCATCGCTGTGACCAGCCGGGGCTGCTGCCCGGCCAGCCGTGAGTTTGCCGCTCAGGCGGCGCGGATCGCCGCCTCGGGCGTGAGCAAGGTTATCCTGCGGGAGAAGGACTTACCGCCAGCGGATTACAAAGCCCTGTCCCGGGATTTTCTGAGGGAATGTGGGGACGCTGGCGCTGAGCTTCTGCTCCACTGCTTCGCGGCAGTGGCTAAGGAGCTGAACCACCCGAAAATTCATCTCCCCCTGCCGGTTCTGGAGGCACAGCCTGGCCTCCGGCGGGATTTTAAAACCATCGGCGTGTCCATTCACTCTCTGGAGCAGGCCAGGAGCGCGCTGCGCCTGGGCGCGGATTACCTGAGTGCTGGACATGTGTTTGCCACGGACTGTAAAAAAGGGCGGACGCCCAGAGGCCTTGGCTTTTTATCCGAAATCTGCGGTGAGATGCCCATTCCGGTTTATGCCATCGGCGGCATTTCGGCGGAAAATATCCGGAGTGTGCAGGAGGCAGGCGCTGCCGGAGCCTGTGTGATGTCCAGTATTATGAGGAGCGAAGCGCCGGAAGAATATGTAAAAACACTGATTCAAAAGATAAAATAAAACATTTAAGCCTGTCGTTTGCAAAAGCGGCAGGCTTTTTATCAGGACAAATCCTTCTGGAAAATGGTATAATAAAGGCAGATAAAAACAGGAGATGAAAAATATGGAAGAGGATAACGCACAGCAGCGGAAATTTAAAAAAATGACGGAGACGCCTGTGGAGCCGCTGATCTGCCGGATGGCGGTTCCCACCATTATCAGCATGCTGATCACGTCGATTTACAATATGGCCGATACCTTTTTTGTGGGGCGCATTGGCACCAGTGCCACAGCGGCAGTGGGCATCGTGTTTTCACTGATGGCCATTATCCAGGCCATTGGTTTTTTCTTTGGACAGGGTTCTGGCAATTATATTTCCAGAAAACTTGGCGCCCGGGAGGTGGAGGAGGCCTCACGCATGGCGGCAACCGGGTTTTTCAGCGCGCTTTTGACCGGGGCGGCGGTCATGGTTCTGGGCTTTTGTTTTTCGGAGTCCTTCTGCAGGCTGCTGGGAGCCACAGAAACCATCATGCCCTACGCTCAGGACTACATGCGCCTGATTTTAATCGGAGCGCCTTATATGACGGCAGCGCTGGTGCTCAACAATCAGCTCAGGCTGCAGGGCAACGCCTTTTACGCCATGATCGGCCTGGTCAGCGGCGGTCTTTTGAACATTGCGCTGGACCCGCTGTTTATCTTTGGCTTCGGACTTGGTATCAGCGGCGCTGCCCTGGCGACGATTCTCAGCCAGCTCGTGAGCTTTTTCCTCCTGCTCTTGGGGTGTAACCGTGCAGCGGGCAATCTGCCCATCCGTTTCCGGCATTTTTCACCAAGCCTTGCCCGGTACCGCGCCATCGTCAACGGCGGCTTGCCAAGCCTCTGCCGGCAGGGGCTCGCCAGTGTGGCGACCATCTGCCTGAACACCGCAGCCGGCCCCTTTGGCGACGCGGCCATTGCGGCCATGTCCATCGTCACGCGGCTGACCCAGTTTGCAGCCTCAGCGGTACTGGGCTTCGGCCAGGGCTTTCAGCCTGTATGCGGCTTCAACTATGGAGCCAGGCGCTACGACCGCGTACGCCGGGGTTTTTGGTTCTGTGTGGTGGTGGCCTCGGTGGTGCTGGTGGTGCTTTCCAGCCTTGGCGAGATTTTTGCCCCAGGGCTTATTTCACTCTTCAGGGCGGACGACGCACAGGTCATCGCCATCGGTGCAAAGGCTCTGCGCCTGCAGTGCATTACCTTTCCACTTCTGGGATGGGTGACGCTGTGCAACATGCTGCTCCAGAATATCGGAAAGGTCACACAGGCCAGCATCCTCTCAGTGGCCCGCCAGGGGTTGTTTTTCCTGCCGCTGATTCTGCTTCTGCCAATGGCGCTGGGGTTGCTGGGGGTTCAGATCAGCCAGCCCATCGCCGATGTCCTGACCTTTGCCATCGCCATTCCGCTTGTCCTGCCGACACTGCGGTTTCTGCGCAGGGGAGAGACGCCAGAGGCTGAAAAAAGTTAAGGATTTTTAATATTTTCGGGTATAACGGTTTAAAATACGGTTTGTCAGAGATCATTCACGAAAGGAAGTGAACCCCATGCTTGAGAGACTGAAAACATTGCTGCTGTCCACCGGGGACTTCAGAGAAATTGAGTTTGACGACGAAAATTTCCGGGAACTGCTGGCCCTGAGGGGTGTTGCACAGAACCCAAAATACCACCCCGAGGGAGATGCCTTTACCCATACCATTCTGGTAATGAACCAGGCAGCCAGGCTTCGCACCCAGGCACGCAGCCCTTTTGCCTTTATGCTGGCAGCCCTCTGCCACGATTACGGAAAGGCGGTCTGTACAGTGGAGAAGGACGGGAAGATCGTGTCCTACGGCCATGAGAAAAGAGGGCTGCCCCTGGCCCGGAGCTTCATGGATCGTTTTGGCCTGGACCGGGAGACGAGCCGGCTGGTGCTCAACCATGTGGAGTACCACATGCGCCCAAACGGCCTGTACCTGCAATGCTCATCGGAAAAAGCGACAAGGCGGCTGTTTAAGAAGTCGTTATGCCCGGAGGATTTGCTGCTGCTGGCAAAGGCGGATTCATCGGGGCGCGGACTGGGCGGCCCGACGCGGGATTACAGCGACAATGAACAGTGGCTGAGGGAACGCCTGGAGGATTTTCGCTGCTGGCAGAGGGAGAATGAAAGCCAGAGAGCGGACCAGCCCGTATCGTGACGATACGGGCTGATTTTGGATGGAGGCCAGCGCGCCAGAGCCCGCAGGACGGTTTTTTCTTCCTCAGGTAAAAGGCTTCATCACTTTAGTTTTTTGATATGCTGTGAATCCGTATAAAATATGTCTGAAGGCTGCCCGGCGCGCGTTAAGAAAAAGTGCGGAAGTGTAAATTGCATCTGGTAGACTTTGAGGCGTAAGCTTTGGTAAAATATTGCTTGAGTAAGAGAGGAGGCCAATGATGACTTTAGGAAACAGCTTGTACAAAGCAAGGAAGAGGACCGGTTTATCACAGGAGGAGGTTGCGGAGAAACTGGGCGTAAGCAGGCAGACGATCTCAAAATGGGAGACGAATGAGACCCTGCCCGACATACGCCAGTCTAAGCAGATGGCGCAATTGTACCATTTGTCACTGGATGAACTGATTGATTTTGACGTCGATGTCAAGGAAATCGAGGAAATGATAGAGCACGCGAACGAAGAAAAGCAGAAGAAAATGGACTGGACAAAGCTCTGGGGAAAGAAGTATCCAATTTTGACAGTCTACAAAGAAGAGGTTGACATCAGCCAATACGCTCCAAGGCTGAGAGAAATGCTTGGTCAGTTAGAGAGCGACTATCACTACAGCACACTGGACGCAATGCTGGTTTTAAAGGATATTCTCGCCCATATGTGGAACGACCAGGGAAAATAAACCTTGGATTATCACAGCAAGATGCAATGAAGCTTCAAATCAGCCCGTATCGTCACGATACGGGCTGATTTTTAAAGGGACGGATGGCGTAAAAATCAAATATTTTTTGCGGAAAAACCGCGTAAAATCAGGCTTTTTCAGTTTATGGCCGGATTTCGGAATAAAAAAAGATTGACAACCGTAAAAAACGGGTCTATACTTAAAGCCATCAAGAGTACCAAAAAATATACATTGACTCCGGCAGACTGACATAAGGGGTATGGCGTAAAAACTGCGGAGTAAAGGAGGGAGGTACCATCAAATATACAAAAAAATGTACAATTGAATATCGTTGATTTATGGAGATTTGGAGAGAAAATGAACGAAATGAACTTGGGGGAAATATGAAAAATTATATTTTGGTAATTGATGAGGGGACGACTGGGGTTCGCGCGCTAATTTATGACCGCGATATGCGTATGCTGGATTTTGTCTATGAAGCCCTGGAGCTTATCTATCCCGAACCGGACGAGGCTGAGGTGGACGCCAATGAGATTTACGACAAGACCGTGAAGGTCTGCCGGGCAGTGGTGGAAAAATGCGGTGTTGCGGCTGAGGACATTGCCGGTGTGGGCATTACGACCCAGCGTGCTTCCTGGACCATGTGGAACAAAGAGACAGGGGAGCCGCTGCACAACGCGGTGCTGTGGTTTGATAACCGGGGGCGGCACCAGAAGCAGAAATATATGGACGACCCGGTTTTCAGCGGAAGCTTCCCCGGGCTGGCTGAGGCGCTGCCGGGCTTTTACGTGCCGCTGATTCTGGATAAAATCTGTGACGACTCGCCGGAATTTGCCGAAGAGCTGAAAAAGGAGACCACCCTGTTTGGCAACATGGACACCTGGCTTATCTGGAAGCTCACAAACGGAGCAGTTCATGCCACCACAGGCAGCATGACCAGTGCGGGCATGATCTATGACAATGAGCACTGCTGCTACAATCTGCCCTTTGTCGGCTATTTTGGGTTCCGTGAGGAGATGCTGCCAGAGGTATGCGAGGAAACCGGCTTCTTTGGCAATATGAGCGCGGATATCCTGGGAGTGGAAATCCCCATCTGCGGAGCCTTTGCCGACCAGCAGTCTGCCATGTTCAGCCAGGGGTGCCTGAGCCCTAACACCATCAAGTGCACCATGGGTACCGGAACCTTTGTGGACATCAACGTGGGCAGCGAGATCAAGACTGTGCCGGGACTGAGCAGCATGATCAGCTGGAATATGGGCGGCGAGCGGCTCTATCTGCTGGAAGGGCAGTCCTCAACAGCGGGAACCTGCCTGGAATGGGCAAAAAACAAGTTGAAATTCTTTGATGATTTTTCAGAGATGGACGATCTGGCCGAGTCCGTGGACGACAGCGGCGGTGTCTATTTCATTCCCGCCCTGGCTGGCATGGCCTTTGCGCCTTACAATGACGAGACCGCCAAGGGCGCCTTTATGGGCATCGGGCCCGGCGCTGACAGGCAGCACTTTGTGCGGGCCATGCTGGAGGGCATCGCTTTTGCGGGTGTGCTGTTTATGGAGGAGGCTGCCAAAATGGGCGTGGGCATTGACGAGATCAAGGTGTCCGGCGGCGTGACTAAGAGCCGCTCTGTGCTCCAGACCATGGCGGACGTTACCGGGGCCAGGGTTATAAGGCCCAAATCGGTGGAAGCCACCGCTCTGGGGGCAGCTGAAGCCGCAGCCATCCAGCTGGGATGGATGAAGCCAGCAGACGTAGAAAAATATTTGGAAATTGAACAGGTCGTCGTACCTGGAGAAAACAGTGAAAAGCTGCAGGAGACTTATCAGAACTGGAAAAAGGTTGTGGAGCGGACCTTGAACTGGGATTGCTGACACACCGCAGCTGAAAGGAAGACAAAATGCAGGAGACAATCGAACAAGAAGTGAAGAAAGCCTTTCCGGGTATCCCAGTGTCCCTGTCGGTGGACGCGCGTAAAATCGTCACCGTCACAGGCGAGTGTGACACCTGGGACCAGGTGGTGGACATCGGGCATTTGATCGCAAAGCAGGAGGGTGTCCGGAATGTGGTAAATGAGCTGAGCGTTAAGGGCATGGCGGTTCCGAAAAAGGACTATACCGCCTGCCGTGAGCAGGGTGAAGCCATCGGCGTTATTGACGATGTAGATGTGTTGATCATCGGCGCGGGCATCAGCGGCTGCGGCATTGCCAGGGAGCTTTCCAAGTATCAGCTGAGTATACTGGTGGCCGAAATGTCTGACGATGTGGCCACAGGCGCGACAAAGGCCAACAACGGCAATATCCATCCCGGACACGCGGCCAAGCCGGGCACCTTGAAGGCCAGGCTGAACGTGAAGGGGAACCGGATGTATACGAGGTGGGCAGAGGAGCTGGGCTTTGAGCTCCAGCGCTGCGGCTCCATGGGGGTCATCACCGAGGAAGCTCTGAGGCCGGCCTTGAAAGCCGCTTACGATGTGGCGGTGCTCAACGGCGTGGACGGCGTGGAGCTGGTGGACGGCGCCCGTGCCCTCGAAATTGAGCCCAGGCTGGCGGATGCCGGTGTGACCAATCCCCTTGAGGCGATCTGGTTGCCGAGCATGGGGCTGGTGGAGCCCTACGAGGTGGCGGTCGCTCTGGCCGAGAACGCTGCGGATAACGGCGTGCGGTTCCTCTTTAACTGTACCGTGGCCGATATTCTTACCGAAAACGGCGAGGTTAAAGGGGTAGTGAGCTCCAGGGGCATTATCCGTGCGCGGTACGTGATCAACTGTGCCGGAGTCTACGCGGACGAGATGTCTGCCATGGCCGGGGATAAATCCTATACCATCCACCCCAGAAAGGGCACCATCGCCATTCTGGACAAAAACAAGACGCCCGAGTTTGACGTGATCACAGAGATCACGACCCTGGAACGCATCCACCGCGAGAAAAACGCGGAATCCAAGGGCGGCGGCATGTGCCGGACGCCGGAGTGGAATATCCTGCTGGGGCCCTCGGCCACCGAGACCCCAGACAAGGAGGACAATGCCACCACCGAAGCGGACCTGCGCTACGCCATGGGCATCAATCAGAACGAGCGCGCGGGCTACGGCGATATTATCCGGATTTTCGCAGGCACCCGTCCGGCAGATTATAAGGAAGATTTCGTCATTGAAATGTCCGACGTGACCCACGGCTTCATCAATGTGGGAGCCATCCAGTCACCGGGGCTGGCCTCAGCTCCAGCCATCGCGGAGCTGGTGGAAAATATCCTCCTTGAGGATATGGCCGCCTGCAAAAGCCCGGCGCAGAAAAACCAAAGCTATAATCCCATTCATAAAAAGCGCCGGAACTTCCGCCATCTGAGCCGTGAGGAACAGGACACCCTGATCGGGCAGGATCCGCGCTATGGCCGGATTATCTGCCGCTGCGAATCCATTACCGAGGGCGAGATTCTGGACGCCATCCACTCGCCGGTCATTCCTCAGTCCATTGACGCCATCAAGCGCAGGACCCGGGCGGGAATGGGCCGGTGCCAGGGCGGCTTCTGCCAGCCAAGGGTATTGGAAATATTAGCCAGAGAGCTGGGCCGCGAATGGACTGAGATCAATCTGAGAAATGAGGGAACCAATATTCTCGTTGACACAAGCCGTCCCGCCGCGCAGAAAGAGGGTGAAGCATTATGAAAGAGATGAAAATAGATATTGCCGTGATCGGCGGCGGCCCTGCCGGTATGGCGGCAGCACTGGAGGCCAGGCGTCAGGGGGCCGGAAAGGTCATGATCATCGAGCGGGATATTGAACCGGGGGGCATCCTCCAGCAGTGTATCCACGATGGCTTTGGCCTGCACCGGTTTAAGAAACGCCTGTCCGGAACGGATTACGCCCAGCGCTTTATCGACGAGGTGGAGGCCAGCGATATTGAAGTGCTTCTGGATACCATGGTGCTGGAGATCACAAGGGACAAGGTGGTTTACGCCTGTAACAACCGGGACGGCATGATGAAAATCCGCTGCGGTGCTGTGATCCTGGCCATGGGATGCCGGGAACGGACCGCCAGCCAGGTGCTGCTTTACGGTTACCGGCCGGCCGGGGTTATGACCGCCGGTTCGGTTCAGCGCTACATTAACATGGAGGGCTACCTGCCAGGCAAAGAAGCGGTTATCCTGGGCTCCGGCGACATTGGTCTGATTATGGCCAGGCGCATGACCCTTGAGCATATTAAGGTCAAGGGCGTTTACGAGGTCATGCAGGACCCGGGCGGGCTGACCCGGAACATTGTCCAGTGTCTGGACGACTATGGCATCCCGCTGCACCTTGCCACCACAGTCACCTGGATCCATGGTAAGGAGCGCCTTGAGGGCGTGACCGTGGCAAAGGTGGACGAGCACCGGAAGGTGATTCCCGGGACAGAGGAATTTATTTCCTGTGACCTGCTGGTGCTGGCCGTCGGCCTGATTCCGGAAAACGAGCTGTCCGTTAAGGCCGGCATCGAGATGGACCCAAGGACGCGGGGCCCGGTGCTGGACAACCACTTTATGACCAGCGTTCCCGGCATTTTCGCGGCAGGCAACGTGGCGGTGGTCTTTGACCTGGTGGATTATGTGTCCGAATCCGGAGAGATCGCTGCGCGGGGAGCGGCCGCCTACCTGAACGGCACTCTGGACACTGAGGCCGAGGCGGTGGAAACCGTTCCGGGAGAGAATGTGAATTTTATTGTGCCCCAGCGCGTGCGCGCGGGCAGCCGGGAGGAGACCACCCTGTTTATGCGGGTAAAAAAACCGGAAAAGAGTGTGCGGCTCACCTGCGAAAACGGGGGTGAGACACTGGTATCCAAAAAACTGAAAACCGTGGCGCCGCCGGAAATGGTGGCCTGCACCGTGACGCCAGGACACGACGCGCCGCTGGTGGTGGATGTGAAGGAGGCGTGAGCATGGTTAAAAAAGAATACATCTGCATTGTGTGCCCGAACAGCTGCCGGCTGGAGGTCACCGATGACCATGGGAGACTGACCGTGGAGGGCGCGGGCTGTAAGCTGGGCACCGCCCACGGCGAGAAGGAATATAAAAATCCAGAGCGGATGCTGACCACAACGGTGAACATCGAAGGCGGCACGCACAGGCGACTGCCAGTCATCAGCGCCTGCGAGCTGCCAAGGGATAAAATGGAGGACTGCCTGAAGGTGCTTTACAGCCGGACGCTTAAAGCGCCGGTGGCCTGCGGGCAGGTGATCGAACAGAATATTTGCGGGACAGGGGTCGATATCGTCGCCTCCCGGTCAATGAAGGAGAGAGGTTAAATTATGAATAAAGAAGCACTTGTACAGGAACTGGGAAAAATTGTAGGAGCGGACAGAGTCTCAGACAGCGAGCAGGCTGTTTTGGACGCCGCCAAGGATTATATCGGCTACCGCCGCTATGAACGCGACGATAAAAAATATTGGGTGCCCCGCGCGGCCTGCGTGGTCCGCCCACAGAGCACCGAGCAGGTCGCTGAGGTGCTGAAATACTTGAACGATAAAAAAATTGACGTGGTGCCGAGAACCGGCGGCTCCAGCGTTACCCGCGGCATCGAGCCCCGGCAGGACGGCGTGATCCTGGACGGCTCAGACATGAATGAGATCATCGAGGTCAATGAGGAAGACATGTATGTGACGGCCAAATGCGGTACGCCTCTGGAGTACCTTGAGGGCTACCTGAATAAGATGGGCTACACCACCGGGCATTTCCCGCAGTCCCTGCCTCTGGCACAGGTGGGCGGACTGCTGGCAACGCGCAGCATCGGCCAGTTTTCCACACTTTACGGCGGTATTGAGGATCTGGTGGTGGGTCTGGAGGCAGTGCTGGCTGATGGCAGTGTAATCCGGATTAAAAATGTGCCGAGACGCTCAGTCGGGCCAGATCTGCGCCACCTGTTCATCGGCAGCGAGGGGCTCCTGGGCTTTATCACCGAGGCTTCTGTGAAAATCTTCAAATATATGCCTGAAAACCGCTGGATGAAGGCTTATGGCATAAAGGGCATGAAAAACGGCCTGGCTCTTATCCGCGATATTATGGTGGCTGGCTACAAGCCTGCAGTTGTCAGGCTGCACGACCCATTAGAGGTCGCCGACCAGATGGGCGGCGTTGCGCCTGAGGGACACTGTATGCTGCTCCTGCTGGCTGAGGGGCCGGCAGGCATCACCAGGGCTACCGGTGAAGGCATTGAGGAGCTGGCATCCAAATACGATCCTGTGGATATGGGCGCCAAGCCTGTGGAAAACTGGCTCGTACACCGCAATGATGTCTGTGACGATATGGATAAGCCAAAATTCTACGACATGGGCGTTGTGGCCGATACCTGTGAAATTTCCGGCAACTGGTCAGAGATTGGCAACATCTACGACGCAGTGCTTGAACGCCTGCCGCGGGAAATGGAAAACGTGGTTTTCCTGGGCGGCCATTCCTCCCACAGCTACATGCAGGGTACCAATATCTACTTCCAGTTCGCCTTTACCGTGACAGAGGGAGCCCAAAGCGTGGAAGGCGACTATATGAAGCTGATTGGCATCATTCTGGACGAAACCCTGAAGCGCGGCGGCAGCATTGCCCACCATCATGGCTCCGGCAAGTACCGCACCCAGTTTATGCCTCGGGAGCACGGCTCATCCTATCCGCTCATGTACCGGCTCAAGGAAGCCATGGACCCCAACCATATTTTAAATAAAGGCGTGCTTTTAGTAGAGGAAAATTGAGCCGGAATTTGTTATAATTAAATAAGACTGCATTTAAAACTGCACCCTCCTCCAACAGACGGCCAGAAAAGCCCGGAGAGAGGGTGTGGTTTGATCTGGTTTTAGGGCAGAAGCCTGGAAACAGGAATAATGACAACACAAAAGGGGACAAAATGAAAATTTGCGTATGCTTTAAAATTGTACCAGACCTCGATCAGGTTCTGGAATCGGACTGGAGGGATATCTCCCAGGGACTGGACACCAGCTATGTGAAAAAAATGATCAATTGCTTTGATGAGACAGCGCTGGAGATGGCCCTGCGGCTTAAGGAAACCGCAGCAGACACCGGGGCGGCGTGCACTGCCGTAACGGTTGGCGGCGGCCTGGCAAGCCTGATGAAGGGGCTGTACGCTGTGGGCTACGACCGGGTGGTCAATATTCCGCTTGAGCGCAGAGAGTTCTGCCCCGAGACCGTGGCGGCGCTGCTGGCCGGTTTTATAAAAAGCGGGGATTTTGATTTGGTGCTTTTCGGAAAACAGGCCGGCATGGCGGACAGCGGCATGGTGCCGCCGCTATCGGCTGAGCTGCTGGGGCTTCCCTTTGTCGGAGATACGGCAGCGGCATCGTTTGAAGGCGGGCAGCTTGTGCTTGAGCATGAGACTCCGGCGGGGCTGGAAGTCCTGAAACTCCAGGGCCCGGTGGCAGCTTCTGTGGGTGACGCGGAGTACGCTTACCTGAGAGTGGCGACGCTGCGGGAGAAAATGGCCGCGTCCAAACGGGACATTGAGGAGTGGCCCGCTCTGCCGGCAGAAGATACGGTTCTGCCAGCTTTCAGCCGGGAGAGCAGTGCGAAGGAGTGTGTCATGATCGAGGGAGAGAGTGGTGCGGCCAAGGCCGGCGCAGTGTATGAAAAATGGATTAAGGGGATGATATCATGAAGGCAGCCTGTGTTTTTACAAGAGAAGACGATATCCTGAAAACGGCCGGGCGCATTAACGCCTTAACCGGTGCCCTTGTGGCAGAGAGCGCGTTGCTGGAGGCCTGGTATCTTGGCGATGCCAAAGAGGGCCTGGCAGAGACAGCCCGGTGTGTGGCCGGCATCGGTACAGTGGTGCGCTGCCCGGTGGGCAGCGGGGCCCTGCCTGAAAACTGGCTGGACAGTCTGGAAGCCCTGTACCGGGAGCGGCAGCCAGAGCTGCTGATTTTTACAGCCGGCTCCGGAGTGCTGGCAACGCGGCTGGCCGTAAGGATCGGCGGGACCTGTCTGACAGGCTGCCGGACCCTGGGCAGGGATGCGGAGGGCCTCTGGGTCCGGCGCCCGGTTTACAATTCACATGCCGACGCGGTCAGCCGGCCTCAGGGACGGCCGCTTGTATTGTCGGCTTCCAAGGCCGGGCCGGTATCGGAGAGCCCTGTTGAAGAGACAGAACAGGCTGCCATTACAGAGGTGGGCCCTGTGCTTAAACACTACGGCTACTGCCTGGACCGAAAGCTCAAGGCCAGCAGGGCAAAGAACCCGCTGGAGGAGGCAAAGCTGGTGCTGGTAGGCGGCAGGGGCCTTGGCTCCAGAGAAAACTACGCGCGGCTGAAGCAGCTGGCCCGGGCCTGGGGCGGCGCCTGCGGCTGCACACGGGCAGCCGCCATCAATGGATGGGCCGACGTGGCGGACATTATCGGCCAGTCCGGCCATGTGCTCAGGGCTGAGCTGTGCATCACACTGGGCGTGTCGGGCGCGGCGCCCTTTATGGCTGGGCTTGAGAACGTCAAAAATCTGGTGGCAGTCAACAGTGATCCTGATGCACCGGTTTTTAAAGCCGCCGATTATGGACTGGTGGGCGATGCACTGGAGGTTTTAGAGGCCTGGGAAAAGCAGGCGGAGGAGCAGAAAGATGAAAATTGAAGCGATGACAGAAAAATATGAGCGGTGGCTTGGGGACGAATCCCGTATCCGAGGCAGGGCAGACGCGGTCTGCTTTCCAGAAAGCTTTGAGGAGGCCCGGGAGGCTGTGAGCCATGCCCGCAGGGCCGGGCTGCATATTACGCCCCAGGGCGCCCGCACCGGGCTGACCGGGGGAGCAGTGCCGGAGGGCGGCCTGGTTGTGGACTGCCAGGGACTGAAGGACCTGGAGCTGAGAGAAGGACCGGTTCTTTACGCCGGGGCAGGTGCCACGCTTACGCAGCTTCATGCCCTTTTATTGAAGGAGCCCTGGGTATTCCCGCCGAACCCAACCGAGGAGAGCGCAACCCTCGGCGGCATGTTTGGCTGCAACGCCATGGGCATCGACGGGCAGAGGACAGCGTCCTGGGTCCGGAAGCTCTGGTGGCTCACAGCCGCAGGTGAGGTCTGGGAGATCGGCCGGGGCAGCTATGTCTTTGATGACAGCGGCTGCGCGCTGCCGGACGGCGGCCGCCTGAGCTGTGAGACCTTTGAGAGCTCCGGCGTGCTGAACGGACTGGTGACTGTCAAACAGATGGACTTGATCGACTTTCTGGCAGGGACTGAGGGGCAGCTGGGCATGGCCCTGGCCTTTGAGCTGGAGCTTGCGAAGAAGCCGGACTGTGATTGGGGTGTGCTGTATTTTCTGCCCACAGACCCGGCGGCGATGGCGCTCTGCCGGGCAGTGGCTCAGGCTGAGAACAGCGGCAGTGTGACGGTGATGGAATACTATGACAGGGCAGCCCTCAGCCTGCTCTCCGAGGGGCGTCACAGCGCCGCGGCGCTGCAGGAGCTCCCGGAATTCCCCCAGGGCGCTGGTGCCGCGGTCTATGTCGAGCTGGCCGGGGACGATCCCGATGTACTGGAGGGCGCGCTGTTTGAGCAGCTGGATATTTTTGAAGGGCTGGGCGGCAGTGAGGAACAGACCTGGGCAGCCAGCGAGCGCTATGAGATCGATCGCTTCAGAAAGCTGCGGCATGTGGTGCCAGAGCTGGCCAACGGAAAGACCGATTCCTTCAGCCAGGCTGTGCCCGGGCTTACCCGCCTGTCCTCAGACCTGAAGGGGCCGGCGGAAAAGGCAGAGGACTATCTGGAAATGTACCGCGGGGGCATTGCCCAGAGTGGCGCACACGCTGTGATATACGGCGCGGCGGCACAGAACCGTTTCCATGTTAATTTTCTGCCAGAGACACCGGAGGAAAGAGCAAAATGCGAGGTTCTGATGGCAGAATGGGCAGCCCGGGCAGCCGCGGACAGGGGCCAGATTATCACCGAAAACGGCGCGGGCCTGCTAAAGCGGGAGCTGGCCCTGCGCTTTGTACCGGAGGCGGTAAAGCGCCAGATAAAAGCAGCGAAGGAAGCATTCGACCCGGAGGGCGTTTTTAGATGAAAATAATCGTGTGTATCAAACAGGTTCCGGCGCTGTCAGAGGCCAGTATGGACAAAGAAAAGGGCGTGCTGGTGAGGACCGGCGAAAATAAGCTCAATCCCTATGACCTGCCGGCCATCGAGACGGCTCTGCGGCTGAGAGAGGCCCTGGGTGGGGAGGTAACAGCGCTGACCATGGGGCCGGAGTCAGCTGAGCAGGCCCTGCGCACTGCTCTGGCAATGACTGCGGACCACGCCTGCCTCATGAGCGACCGGGCCTTTGCGGGGGCCGACGTGCTCATGACAGCCCGGACGCTGGCCCAGGGGATTAAAGCCCTGGGCGGGGCAGACCTGATCATCTGCGGGCAGCAGACCACCGACGGCGATACGGCCCAGGTGCCCTTTTCGCTGGCGGAGCAGCTGAACATCCCGGTCATTGGCTGGGTACGTGAGATTGTGAGCGCTTCAGAGGATCGGCTGGAGGCCCGCCAGGAGCTGACCGGGAGGACCTGCCGGGTGTCCGCTGGGCTACCCCTGGTGCTGGCTGTCAACCCGACTATCTGTGAAGCGCGGGTGCCAGGGCTGCGGGCTAAGCTGAAAGCAGGCAAGCAGGCCGTACAAAGGCTGGTTCTGGGTGATTTGGAGCAGCAGGACAGTGAAACCTACGGGCTCTCAGGCTCACCCACCCGGGTGGTGCGCCTGTTTCAGCCGGAGACAACGGCTAAAAATCCGGTTCTGGAGCTGACAGACAGCCAGGGTGCGGCGCTCTTGCTGGATGTGTGGAAAAGCGTGAAGGAGGCAGGTAAGTGAGGACAGCGTTAATCTATTTACAGGAAGGCCCCGGCGGACTGCACCCGGTATGCGCGGAGCTGGCGGCAAAGGCCACAGAGCTGGCCGGCGATACCGCTGGCGTGCTTATCTGCCGGGAGCTGACCGGAGACCTCACAGCGGCACTGCGGAGCAGCGGACTGAGCAGGGTTTACCTTTATACGTTTCCGGCGGTTTCCGCGTTTCGGCAGGAGGCGCACAGAGCGGCCGTGGCCGACTGTGTGGAAAGGGTGAAGCCTGAAATCCTGCTCTTTGGTGCGACCCTTGAGGGGCGTACCCTTGCCCCCATGATCGGGGCGGCCTTTAAGACAGGAGTGACGGCAGACTGCACAGAGCTTTCGATAAACAGCGAGGGGCAGCTGGTACAGACCCGTCCGGCTTTTGGCGGCCGCATTATGGCCAGTATTCTGACCAAAACCGCGCGCCCCCAGATCGCCACAGTGCGCCAGGGCGTGTTCAAGGCACAGCCCAGAGCGTCCGGAGACTGCGCGGTCATCCCCTGTGAGCTGCCCGGGGAGCTGCGGCCCCGGCTGCAGACCGGGGACGATGGCGCCGCGCCGGTTTTAGAACAGGGCAGACGCCCCGTGGTGGTGGCGGTGGGCGGCGGCCTGAAGGACAAGGCCGACCTTGTGCTGTTTGAACAGCTGGCCCAAAAGCTGGACGCGGACCTGATGTGCTCCCGGGTGCTGGTGGAGCGGGGCTTTCTGAACCAGGGAAGACAGATCGGACTCAGCGGCAGCGCCATCTCGGCAGAGCTGCTGCTGTGCTTTGGCATATCCGGCTCCGTCCAGTTTTTATCAGGTGTTAAGGGCGTTAAGCGCCTTTGCGCCGTCAATGAGGATCGGGAGGCTGAGATCATGAAAAACGCGGATTATCCGGTGCTGGGCGACCTGTACGGTGTGGCCCGGGCCATGCTTGCGGCAGCGGGTGATTGACAAAAGCGGGATGCCGTGCTATTGTAAAACGATATTGAAAGCATGAGGAAAAACCAATGAAGCCAACCTTTTATAAAAAAACAGGACTCGCTACCATTAACATCGCGCGGGATTTTTACACCATGCAGCCCGGCGACCGGGTGCCGACCATCGCGGAGTATACCCAGCGCTTTGAGGTGTCCCGCGGTATTGTCCAGAAGGCCATTGCCACTCTGGAGGAGGACGCGTGTATCCAAACACAGAAGAACGGAGTCAAGGGCACCTTCGTGACCGGAATTGACTATGAAAAGCTCTACCCTTATACCAACTGGGGATCGCTGACCGGCACCATGCCTGTGCCTATGACCCTTTCCTTTTCAAGCCTGACCACAGCCATCTGTGAGGAGATGGAGAAGAGCCCCTTTCCTTTCTCCTTTGCCTATGTCACAGGCTCCGAAAAGCGTCTGGCAGCCCTAAAGGAGATGATCTATGACTTTATCATTGTGTCCAAGAGCTCGGCAGAGCGCTACCTGAGCGAAAATGATTTTCTGGAAAGGGCCATCGAGCTGACCGGCTGTATCTATTCTGAGCCCTATGTGCTGTACTTTCTGGATGACCAGAAAACAGAGATTGAGGACGGCATGCGTATGGCGGTGGATTGTAACAGCATTGACCAGTATACCATTTCCCAGAAGCTGTGTGAGGGAAAGGATGTGGCGTTTGTCCAGACACCCTATGCCAGCTTCAGCGAGCTGCTTGTCAAGAAAAATGTGGACTGTTTTATCTACCGGCGGGACGGCTGGTACAACAATTTTCAGCCTGACCTCAACCAGCGGGTTGTGGAGCTGCCTGGCTATCCGCTGGAGGAAGTGACGACCCCGGTGATTTTGATCAACCGGGAAAATTACGGCTTTAAAAAGCTCCTCAGCCAATACATCACCGTGGAGAAAACCCATGAAATTCAGGAAAAAGTGATCTCTGGCGAATGTGCTGTCAAGTTTTTTTAGGAAGACCAAAAAAGAACCCGTATCGCGGCGATACGGGTTCTTTTGTTTTTTGTCTATTAAAAATTAAATAATATACTTTACAAAATGATATTATACGTTGTATAATATCATTAACGATATAAAGAAAGGAGATGCGAGGATGATTTTTCAATTAGGCTCCGCACTTCTGGACGCGTGTGTGCTGGCCGTGCTCTCAGAGGAGGACGCTTACGGCTACAGCCTGACACAGCGGGTCAAAAGTGTGCTGGATATTTCAGAATCCACCCTTTACCCGGTGCTCAGGCGTCTGCAAAAGGAAAAGTACCTGGCCACCTACGATAAGCCCTTTCAGGGGCGGAATCGCCGCTATTACGCCATTACGGAAAGCGGAAGGGCCAGGCTGGAAGAATACCGGGAAGAGTGGGATATTTACAAGGAAAAAATAGATTCGCTTCTGATAGGAGGTGGCGAGAATGAATCGTGAAGAGTATATGGCAGCGCTGGAAAAGCACTTGAGAAAGCTGCCAAGGGATGAAAGGGAAAACGCCCTGGTGTATTACAATGAATATTTTGATGACGCTGAACCGGAAAATGAGGACAGGGTTATCGGAGAGCTGGGCTCGCCGGCCAAGCTGGCCGCGCAGCTGCGCAGCGAATATGCCCTGAAAGGAAATGAGCAGGAGAAAAAGAAAATGCCTGTGGTGCTGATTGTGATCTTATCCATCTTTGCAGCGCCCATTGCCTTGCCGCTGGTCATTGTGGCCGCGGCTTTGGTATTCGTGCTGATGGTCGTGGTTTTCAGCGTCCTGTTCGCCTTTGTGGTGACAGCGGCAGCTCTGGTTTTGGGCGGCTTTCTCTGGATGGTGATCGGGCTGATTCTGATCTTCCAGAGCCCGGCAGCCACCCTGTTTTATGTGGGCAGCGGCGCCTTTGCCCTCGGGCTTGGGATTCTGCTGGGCGTGGGCATGTACCGGCTCATCCCCTGGGTCATCAACGGCTTTAAGCGGATGGCGGAAGCGATTTTGGAATGGAGGAAAAACGCATGAAATTCGATTCAAAAAAGCTCTTGAAAATTGGCGGGATTCTGGCAGCCGGCGGACTTTTGCTCGCCGGGGTCGGCATGCTTCTCGGCGGCATGACCTCCACCTATATTGACAGCAGGGGAATCCATGTGATGAAGTATGAGGAAAAAAGGCTGGAATACCAGAAGCTCCCAGGAAAAATAGAAAATCTGGACATTGATTTTTCAATGGCAGACCTGGAAATCATCCTGGCCGATGAAAACGCCATTGAGGCCGTCTATTATGAGGACTCGGCAAAGCCTGAAATCCATCAGGACGGGAACACCACCACCATCACCAGCAAGAGCCAGGAGGAAAACCGTGTGGTTTTTATGGGTGTGGGCAACATTTACGGCAACTCAAAGATCAAGGTATACCTGGACAAAAAGGAAACAGGCCAGTCTCTGGACGCCAGGTTGGACAACGGCAAGATCAAGTTTAACGGCCCCAGGGCCTTTAAGGCACTGTCGATTCAGAACCATCTGGGCAGTGTGGACATGGCCTCCGTCAAAGCCGACAGCGTGTATATCAAGCTGGACAACGGTGATCTGGACGTGAGTGATGTTGAATCCAAAAGCTTTACAGCACAGAATCATCTCGGGAAAATAAAGGCGGCCAATATCCGCGCCGATGAGGGAAGCATTAAAAACGACAATGGAAAAATTACCCTGACAGACAGCACCTATAACATGCTGACCGCCGAGGACCACCTGGGCGATATTGCCGGCGAGGGGTTAAACGTCAGGGGAGGCCAATTTAAAAATGACAACGGCAAGATCAGCCTGAGCGGCGCCATTGAGGGAGAAATCAACGTGACGGCCCATCTGGGCGACGTGAACATCAAGACCAGTATCCCAAGGGAGACAGCCGGCTATCAGCTGAGCACCAGCCTGGGCAAGGTTGAGGTCGACGGCGCCAAATATGAGGAAGCCGTGCGGGATGAAAACCAGAGCGGTACCAGCCGCTTTGTCATCAACAATAACAACGGCGACATTCGTCTGGATTTCGGGCAGCAGTAAAACAAAAGGGCTTAGAATGCCAGAGTCATTGAGAAAGTGTAAAAATGATGTTATCGAAAAAAGAAAAAGTAAAGAAATTCTCCAAGGTATTTTTGAGGTTTATTTTATTCTTTGCGGGATGGGTCATCTGTATATTTATGATACCTATGCCAGAGAATGAAAATCCTGCTGTTTACCGGCTTTGGGCAGAACTTATCCCATTAGTGAGTATCGTGATCATGACCTTTGTTTTTGGATTTATTGATAAAAAAAACATCAGTCTTTATTTGGTAAAAAGACCTCTTTTCAGTACATGCTTTGGGATTGCAGCAGCGTTAATATGGCTGGGGATAACGGTCGCGCTTCTTATGGGAGCCGGTGTCTTAAAATTCGATGGTACCAATACAGTATCTTTTCTCTGGCTTTGGATAATTTCAGCACTGTTAAATACGATCATGCAGGAATTATTGGTTCGCGGCTATTTGTACCAGCTTATCAAGGTAAATTACAACAGGGGATGGGCAACCGTAATTACGACTGCTTTATTCACATTGATGCATGTCTCTGCTTTTGAGACAGGAATTTTTCCAGTTCTGAATATTTTATCCATTAGCTTAATTATAACTGGAATGCTTGAATATACCGGATCTTTGCTTGCCCCAATTGTTTTTCACTTTATATGGAATACGATTGGCGGCATCATCTTAAACTGCTTGTCCCTGGCAGATGATTATCCGCATTTGCTGAACGCTGTTTTTACAGGAAACTCGATATTGACAGGAGGTATTTATAAAATAGAAGGCAGCGCTGTCCTTTTTATTATAAATATTATTATGATAATTCTGGCTTTTGTTCTAAAAAAGACCGGAGTGTTCAGCAGTTTACCAAACCGTTCCTAGGAGTTTGCCAATCAACCCGTATCGCGGCGATACGGGTTGATTTTTGCGTTGCGGCCGAAATTCAGGGTACATGCTATAAAGTATGGTTAAAAAAAGTCAAAAATGATCCATATTCTGACATAATTGATCATAGAAACCTCAGCCCTGAAATGGTATCATTTTAACATCAAAGACAGGAGTGAAACTTACATGGTCATTACCTATGAAACAGAGAGTACGGCCTATAAAGATAAAAAGGCACTGTACGTGAATGCCACCAACCGCTGCAATAACCGCTGCGTGTTCTGCCACAGGTTTAACCGGGAGGAGGCAGCCAGCCGTATGGACGAGCTGTGGCTTGAGCGGGAGCCGTCAGTGGAGGAAATTCTATCCGATATCCGCGCGCGGGATATGGCAAAGTATGACGAGGTGGTCTTTTGCGGCTACGGAGAGCCGACCTGCCGCCTAAAGGATATTCTTGCGATCGCGCGGGTGCTGAAGCGGGAATACGGCGTCGCAGTCCGGCTGAACACCAACGGCCTGGCCGGTACCTTGTACGGTGAGGATGTCACCCCTTGGTTTGCCGGCCTTGTAGACGTGGTATCTGTGAGCCTGAACGCGCCAGACGCAGAGGAATACAACGCCCTGTGCCGCCCCCAGGCAGAGGACGCCTTTGAGCACATGCTCCGCTTCGCGGAAAACGCCGCGCGTTTTGCAAAAGTCTATATGACCATTATCGACACCATGAGCGAGGAGGACCAGGCCGCCTGCGGGCGGATCGCAGAGAAATGTGGTGCGGCGCTTAAGATACGCCACTACCTTCGGTGAGATGATGGAGCGGTAAAAAAGGGCTGCCAGCGGGCGGCTTTTTTTGATTGGGCAAATTTGTTAAAAAAAAGGACAAAAATAAGAGAGAGCAGGTATGATATAATCTTTAGCAAAGGAGGAATTGGTATGGCGGTTCAGGTAATGGAGTGGGGCTATATAGACTGGAAGCATGTCAAGACAGAGAATAACCCAAGACAGAATATGAATATTGGCATTGTGGTGATCGAGCCCGGCAGGCATCTGGCCGAGCATGTGCACTACGGGCAGGAGCAGCTGCTTTACGTGCTGCAGGGCAGGGGCATTTACTACATCAACGGTGAGCGCATCGAGCCTGAGCCCGGGCAGATCTTCTATATGGAGGCCGGAAGCTCCCATGAGGTCTATAACCCCACCGATGGACAGATAAGGGAGCTGCTGGTCTCCAATCCCGTATACGGCGCAGAGGAGATCTCCATCGACACCCTGGTAAACCTGGGAGCGCCGTCAGACGATACCCTGTACGCGGCTGTGGAGGGCGTTCGCCAGCAGTCCATCGACCCGCTCAACCTGCCCCTGACCATCTACGACACTGCGGGCAAGACGGTGCTGCAGACCAGCTGCTTTCCGGATTATTGCACAGAGCACTGCAACCCGCTGGCCAACAGCGGCTGTCCCTGCCGCGGCATGGGGCAGTCAAACCTGAGCGAGCCCTGGGAATACCGCCAGTTTGTCTGCCCCTACGGCCTGACCCTGTACCAGCAGCCCATCGTGCATGAAAACCGGTGCATCGGTGTGATTCAGGGCGGTTATATCCTGCTGTCCACCATGAAAAGCGAGGGCAAGACCAGCGACCGCACCGAGGAGCTGTATGATACGCCGGAGAGCACAGCCCTGAGCATCCGCATGCTGCTCAGAAGGATTGCCGAGCATATTGTGAGCTTCTGCGTGTTCAGTGATGCCCGCAGGGTGCTGGAGGCCAAGGAGCGGGATATTGACGACGCCCAGCAATACAGCAAGCGCTTGGAGAAAAACCTCAAGGCCGCCCAGAATATCGTGACCGACCTGCGCATCAACCACCATTTCCTGTTCAACACCCTGAACTGCATGGCGGGCATGGCACTGGATAAGGATGCCGAGGAGCTGTACGATGCCATCATCGACCTGTCCAAGATGTTCCGCTACACCACCAAGACCAAGGAGCAGTTTGTGCCCTTCAGCCATGAGGCGGCCTATCTGAAAACCTACCTGAAGCTCCAGAAGCTGCGATACGAGGACAGCCTTCAGGTTGACATCAAAATCAATGCCCAGCTCGATGACTGGCTGGTGCCCTTTAACTTTCTGCAGCCCATCGTCGAGAATGCCTTCACCCACGGCTTTGACACCAACAACCTGAAAAGGCGGCTGTCCATCACCGCGCAGCCCAGCGGCAGCAAGGTGCTGATTTCCATTTATAACAACGGTGCGGTCATTGATTATGGCACCCTGAACCGAATAAACGACAGCCTGCCCTCGGGCAGCGAGCATGGCCTGTCGCTGATTTATGCCAAGCTGAAAATGCGCTTCGGCCCGGATTTTTCAATGAATGTGTACTCCGATGAGCGCATTGGGACATGGATTATTCTGGAATTACCCTACTCATATCAGAAAGAAGTGGAGAATGATGATTAAAGTGGTTATCGCGGACGATGAAAAGGCCGTTTCAAAGATCATACAGCATTTTATTGAGCGGGAGAAGCTGCCGCTTCAGGTTGAGGGCATTGCCCTTGACGGAGAGAGCGCCCTGCAGATGATCCGCAAAAAGGAGCCGGATCTAGTGTTTTTAGACATCAAGATGCCCCTTATGGACGGCTTTGAGGTCATGGAAGCTCTGGAGGCTCTTCAAATGGATGTGAAGATTGTGGTCATCACCGCTTATGAATCCTTCGAGTATGCCCAGCGGGCCCTGCGCATGGGCGCCAGGGACATCATCCTCAAGCCCATCGAGTATGAGCAGTTTACCCAGGCCCTGCTCCGGTCTGTAGGCTGGAATTTTACAGGCAATGATCTGGTCAATCAGGTGCTGGAATACATCCACACCCATTTTAGCGATAAGATTGAGCTCCAGCTGCTGTCGGAGCAGTTTCATGTAACGGCCAGCTACCTGTCCAAACAGTTTAAGCGCTATGTGGATACCAACCTCATCAGTTATGTGAATAAAATCCGGATTGAGCATGCGGTCGAGCTGCTGAAGAACGGATCCTACAATATACAGGAGGTAGCCAAACAGGCAGGCTATGAGAATGTAAATTATTTTTATAAAAAGTTCAAGGATCAGACCGGGCACATGCCGTCAGATTATCTGAAGAAATAAAAAACATAAGCTGTCACAATATTATGGTGACAGCTATTTTTATGTCAACTGGATAAAAATGATCAGGAAACCGACAATTCTCTTCATAGATCGCGCTTTGTAATCGTGTTAGAATGAGATCATCGAAAACAAACACAGAGAACAAAGTGAGGTATTGAAATGTTAAAAACAACAAGGGTACTGGACCCGGAAGTCTATTCCATCGTAGAGGCAGAGCTTGACCGCCAGGAACACAACATCGAAATGATCGCGTCTGAGAGCACCGCGCCCACGCCAGTCATGGAGCTGAGCGGCTGTGTCTTCACCAACAAGACTGAGGAAGGGCTGCCGGGAAACCGCTTCCAGGCTGGCTCCGAACAGGCGGACGCCATCGAAAGCCTGGCCTGCCGCCGCGCGCTGGAGCTTTACGGCGCCGAGTATGTTAATTTACAGCCCTACTCCGGATCAACCGCTAACTACTGCGTATTTAACGCGGTGTTGAACCCAGGCGATAAAATCTTGAGCATGCGCCTGGACCAGGGCGGCCATCTGACCCATGGTTCCCCGGTGAATTTCCTACGAAAGGTTTATGAATATGACTTTTACGGGGTTGATAAGGAGACCGAGATCATCGACTATGACGCACTGGAGGATCAGGCCATGGCCTATAAGCCAAAGCTTTTAATCACCGGCGCCAGCTCTTACCCGAGACTCATCGACTATGAGCGCATGGCCAAAATCGCCAAGAACTGCGGCGCGATTTTGATGAATGACATGGCTCACATCGCGGGCCTGGTCGGGGCCAAGGTTATCCCAAGCCCGATTCCGCACTGCGATTTTGTCTCCTCCTCCACTACCAAGACCTTCTGCGGCCCGCGCGCCGGTATGGTTTTCTGCAAGAAGGAATACGAGAAGGCTCTGAACAAATCCGTATTCCCGGGGACTCTGGGCTCCATCCATCTGAACACCATTGCCGCCAAGGCCTATTCCTTCAAATATATCGGCACACCAGAGTTCAGGGAAATCATGGAACGTGTTGTCCGCAACGCCAAAACCCTGGCTGAGGAGCTTCAGAGCTACGGCTTCCGCATCATCAGCGGGGGCACAGACAACCATATCGTCATGGTTGATTTAAGACCAAAGAGTTTGACGGGAAAGAGCTTTGAGCAGGCGCTGGAATACGTGGGCATTACGGTGAATAAGAACATGATTCCCTTTGACGAGGAAAGCCCCTTTGTGTGCAGCGGCGTAAGAATCGGACTGACCTCCACTGCCCAGCGCGGCCTGGAGGAGGACGCTATCAAAGAAATCGCTGAGATCATGGATAAGGTCGCAAAGGACCCTGAAAACATGACAAATCTGGACGCCTGTAAGGCACAAGCCCGGGCATTGATTTCCAGATACCCGCTATACCCGGCCGGCTATTTTGAGGATTAAACACTAATGATGCGCTGCCAGCCGCTGTATGGAAAAATGACAGCGGCTTTGCCAGTAAACGAGAGGGAAAATTATGTTAGAGAGTATTGTAACAAGTGTCAACGATATGGTCTGGAGTATTCCGCTGATTATCCTGATTCTGGGCGCCGGCATCTATTTTTCGGTGCGGATGAAATTTCCTCAGCTGCGGCTTATCAAGGAGATGTTCCGGCTGCTGGGTGACAACAAGGGCAAGGGCACCGATGAGGGGGTCTCCGGTCTCCGCGCCTTTATCATGACCGCTGCTGGCCGTGTGGGCGTGGGCAACATCGCCGGCATGGCCACCGCCATTGCCCTGGGCGGCCCCGGCGCCATTTTCTGGCTCTGGGTAGTGGCGCTGTTTGGGACAGCCATCGCCCTCATCGAGTCTACCCTGGCCCAGGCTTATAAGATCACGGTCAATGGCGAGTTCAGAGGCGGCCCGGCCTACTATATCGAAAAGGGGATCGGTAAAAAATGGTACGCCAAGGCCTTTGCCCTGGTCACCATTCTGGCGCCAGGCATCCTGATGCCGGGTGTCCAGTCCTACAACATTACCTCAAGCCTGAACCAGGCCTTTGGCTGGAATACCCTTATCATTGCCATTGTGCTGGCAGTGGTGGTCGGAATTTGTATCTTCGGCGGTGTGAAACGCATCTCGGCTGTCGCGGAAAAGGTTTCGCCCTTTATGGCCTGTGCCTATCTGCTGGTCTCCTTTATCATCATCGGGGCTAACATCAGCAAGGTGCCCGGCGTGTTTATGATGATTGTCCAGTCTGCCTTCAGTGTCCAGCCGGTTTTTGGCGCGCTGGCCGGCGCAGCCCTTTCCAAGGGGGTCATGCGCGGCGTATTTGCCAATGAGGCGGGGCAGGGAACCTCGGCCATCATGGCAGGCTCTGCCGATGTATCGCACCCGGTAAAGCAGGGGCTGGCCTCCTGCCTGAGTGTATACGCGGGTACCATCCTGGTCTGCACCACCTCGGCTTTTATGATTCTGCTGACGGGCTGTTACAATGTGGTCGGCCCGGCAGGTGGCTTCCTGTTTGAGGGCATGCCCGGCAAGGAATACGGCGTCGCTTATGTGCATGGGGCCATTGACACCATCTTTCCAGGCTTCGGAGCACCTTTTATCGCTGTTTCCATTCTGCTTTTTGCTTTCATTGCCCTCCTGGCCTATTACTATTATGCCGAAAGCAACCTGGTGTACGTTTTTCATGAAACCAAAGCCTGGATGAAGAGCAACAAGCCTTTCCTTTATGTGTTCCGGGGTATTTTTATCCTGGCCGCTTTTCAGGGCTGCCTGCAGGCTGTGTCTGTAGTGTGGACCATGGGGGACATCGGCTGTGGGCTCATGACCTGGCTTAATGTAATTGCAGTGTTGATTTTAAGTAATCAGGGTCTGGCAATCTTCAAGGATTACGAGCGCCAGAAAAAACTGGGGCTGGAGCCCGTTTTTGATCCAGATCTTCTGGGTATCCAGAACGCCGGCAGCGTCTGGCGGGACCGCCTGGCTGAGTATAAGGTGGCCCAAATGGCCGATGCAGAAGAAAAAGGCATTGCCGCATAACAAAAAAAACAACCCGTATCGCAGCGATACGGGTTGTTTTTATATAATTTACTAAAAGAAGAAAAGATAAATATTATTTTTATAAAAAATCTTGTTGACAATTCTTCGTGTATACGATATACTTAAGAAAATTTAGTAAAAAACAAAGTATCTTATATTTTGTGAGATGAAAACGGGCTCTGCACACACTAAAAATTATAAAAAATGACAATTCAATAGACATGCTGTCGAATGGGGAATTGCTGTCACCCACTGGAACAGAAGGCTTAAGTGCTTTCTGTTTTTTTATTATCAAAATTTAAGGGAGAAAAACCATGAAGAGGACAAGTGAATCTGTTAACAAAGCTTTGAGCAGTAAAAATATACTTTTTATAGAAGCGATCTATGATGATTATGGCAATAACAGCCGTATCCACTACCTGGAAGCAGGATGCGTGACCAGCTGTCTGGCCGGCGGCATCGGCCCCCGGGATTATATCAAGAGAATGATGCGGGCGCGGTGTCTGAGCGAAACCATATACCGCCAGTATATGACAAAATGGCTGGGCATGGAAAAGGGCTATCCCTATCTGGCGGGGGCAGGCGCGCTGATGGTGCCGGTAAAAACACGCATAAGCGTCAAGTTTACAGACAACCGACGAAATTATGACGACGCCTACAGTTTTTATAATTTCCATTTTTTTGATGAAGACATGGACCTGCAGACCGATATAGGCAGCATTTATCTCGCAGGCGATTTTGCGATCAAAACCTGCCAGAGCGGCAGCCAGAACGAGCTGGGGTACGAACGGGCCCAGATGGTGCTGGAGGGGTTTCAGCGGATTTGGGAAGCGCAGGATTGAAAAAACAACCCGTACCGGCGCGATACCCTTTGAATTGCGCAGGCTTTTATTGCGTATCTTGATCACGTCTGATATAATATATAAATAAGATTTGGAAAAGTCAGGCGGGCTGGGGAGCGGCCTGAGGGCGTTGTATGGAACGTCCGGCAGGTTTGAAAAACAGTTGAAGAAGCAGTACATTTTTTAGAGGGGATCGAATAATGATGGCACAGTCAGACAATTTTTTTGAAACATTTACGGTTGACCCTGCCCTTTTTTACAGCGCGATCATCCGAAGTACGGATGATTGCGTCTATATTGTGGACATGAATACCGACATGGCCCTGGTTTCTCCGAACATGGAAAGGGACTTTGAACTGCCCGGCCGGCAGTTTAAGGGCCTGGTGCCTATGTGGGGTGAGCTGGTTCATGAAAAGGACCGTCCCCGCTATAACGAAAGCATTGATGAAATGCTGCGGGGCGATACAGACATTCATCATGTGGAATACCAGGTGCGTAACCGCAAAGGCGAGTATATATGGGTGCTCTGCCGCGGCGTTTTGCAGAAGAACGCCCAAAACCAGCCGGCCATGTTTGCGGGAGTAGTGACAGACCTGGGAAAAATGGGCAAGATCGACTACACCACCGGCCTTTTTACTTACAGGGAATGTGAGAAGGAGATCAGTGAGCTGCTGGATAAGGAAGCGGAAAAGCCCGGCGGCCTGATGCTGCTGGGGCTGGATGATTTTGTGCGGATTAATGACCTTAACAGCCATCTTTTCGGGGATGGGGTGCTGCGCCAGTTCGCCCAGACGGTTCAGCAGCTGCTGCCCCCGGGCGCCAGCATGTACCGGTTTGACGGGGACGAGTTTGCTGTGGTCTGCCCCGGCGCGGGTGAGGAAGAGCTGGAGGCTATTTATAAACGGCTGCACGCCTATAGCAACCGGGTGCACACCCTGGACGGCCAGGAATATTTCTGCACGGTGTCTGCGGGTATGACGCTGCTGGGACGGGACAGCCAGAACTATCCCGATCTGATCAAGTGCGCGTCCAGTGCTCTTGAAGCCTCCAAGACCAAGGGGAAAAATATCATGACGGCCTACACGCCAGCGCTGATGCGTTCAAAGCTGCGGGCATTGGAGCTGACCAGCCGGCTGCAGCTGAGTGTGGTGAACGGCATGGAGGGTTTCCGACTGGTTTACCAGCCCTTTGCCCACTCAAAGGATCTGGGCCTGGCGGGCGCCGAGGCGCTGCTGCGGTGGTCCGGCGAGCCCTTTGGCGAGGTAACGCCAGCTGAGTTCATTCCGCTTTTAGAATCCAGCGGCCTCATTGTGCCTGTGGGCAAATGGGTGCTGGAGCAGGCAGTCAAGACCTGCAAAAAGTGGTCGGACAGAGAACCGGATTTCATTATGAACGTCAATATTTCCTATCTCCAGATGCTGGACGAATCCTTTGCCGAGCATGTGGAAAAGACGCTGAAGGAAAACGGGCTGGATTCCCGGCATGTCGTGCTTGAGCTTACGGAGAGCTGCTTTGTAACGGATATGGGCGGCCTCAAGGAAATTTTCAGGCATTTGCGCGGTATGCGCATCCAGATCGCCATGGACGACTTTGGCACAGGCTATTCCTCGCTGGGGATGCTGTCTCAGTCTCCGGCGGATATTGTCAAGATTGACCGGTTGTTTATCGAGGCCATCGACAGGGATGAGAATGTGTTTAATCGTTCCTTTATCGCATCGGTTATCAAGCTGTGCCACAGTGTGGGCATTACTGTATGTGTGGAGGGCGTTGAGGAGCAGGATGAGCTGAGGGCCGTCTGTGCCCTGGAGGCCGACAGCATTCAGGGCTATTATATCTCAAGGCCCATCTCACCAGAGGCCTTTGAAGAAAAATACTGGGGCTCTGACTGAGAGAAAAGCCCGTCCCGTATCGCCACGATACGGGCTGATTCAAAAAATCCCTGCAAAACTAAAGCCGCTTATGCTAAAATAGGGTAAGAAACTGCAAAAGGGGAAAAATCTGTGGCGAATTATAAAACAGGCTTAGAGACAAAAGAAAAAATATACGCGACCGCCAAAAAGCTTTTTTATGAAAAAGGTTTTGTAAAAACTACGCTGGCGGAGATCGCCAGGGAATCCGGCGCCAATAAGGCCATGGTTTCCTACTATTTTGGCAACAAGAACAACCTGGCCCTTGAGGTCTATAATGAGTACATGGTGGCCATGAAAGTGAAGACCCAGAACATCATTGCCAGCCAGTTCCCGGACAGCGATCTGTTTTTGCGCACGGCCATCGAATATCGGCTCCAGAACCGGAACTGCAACCGCAATAAGGGGCTTAACCGTTTTTATCACGAGCTGTGCGATTCCAATATTTTTATGAAAACAGAGAGCGCCTCTGTGGGCTTTATCGAAAATATCAACAAAGCCCACAAGCTTGGCCTGAGCAGGGTGGATGTCAAGGCGCTGGCTCTGGCAAATCTGTCAGCTGTGCACGGCCTGCATGTGGCCAGAAACGAGGGCTTTTTGGACTGCTCATCCGAGTATCTGGCGGAAACAGAAATCCGGCTGCTGCTTCAGAGCCTGAAGATCGGCAATGATGTGATCGAGGGCTATATTGAGCAGTCGCGGGAGATTGTGGATAGGATCGAAATCTCGGTTGGGAAAAATTTTAAGGTACTGTAAACAAAAAAGCAGAGCGGCTGAAACCGTCTCTGCTTTTTTTATCAGCACATCATCATAAGCATGTGAAAGAGCATGTCTTCGTACTGCTGCATTTTCTGGCCCACCACATCATCCAGGTCAGCTCTGGGGGCGGGGTGGTCCTGTTTAAAGGTGTCATAGGGTGTGTAGTACTTGCTCCTGAACTCAGGTATGTCTGCCAGCACGTGGTCGATGGTGTCTTCTTTGGGCTTATCCCAGACCTGCTGCCCGGCGTTTTCGTAGGTGCCGTTATCGCGGACGTATTCCAGTACGGCTTTGTAGTTTTCCGGGTTAATGGTATTCAGAGAGTAGGGGCTTTTGTCGAAATTGAAGAAGTAGTTGCCGCCTGGCGCCAGGATGTCAATGAGCTCTTTGGCTTTGTCGATGCACTGCTCCTTAGTGGCTGTCTTAAGGTAAGTGATGGGGTAGAAGCCCGAGATAATGTGTTTCTTGCCGAGCTTTTCCTTGACGAGCCTGGGATCGCCGTACTCAAAGTAGAAGCGGGTGCCCTGGGGCAGCTCATAGAGGTAATCCAGGTAGCGCATCCAGTTATCCTCACAGAAGATGAGGCAGGTCTGTCCCTTTTCGGCCAGGCCGTGGACCAGCTTGTAGAAGGTGGGCCAGTAATATTTTTCGAAATCTTTGGTACGCAGGTAGGTAGCCATGTGCAGGGCGATGAAGTTGGCGCCCAGCGGGGACGGCTTAGCCGGCGTGCCTTTTTTGATGGACAGGGGCAGAATGGCGTCGCAGGCGGCCAGGATTTTTTCGGGACAGCGCTTAATGTCCATGGTAATGCCTTTAAAGCCTCTGAGAATATCGGACAGAAGGTCAAAGGGCGTGGTGCCGCCGCTGCCGGAGCCGGCAGGCGGTGCAAAAAAGCCGTATTTGTCAATGAGCTGTGCGTCCAGACCGGCGTAAAAATCGGCGTATTCAAAATAGGCCTTTGTGGCTTTGGCAAGGGCCAGTGAGCGGCTGACCGGGTCAGTATCCAGCACAGGATAGATGCGCGGGAAGATTTTTTCCATCAGACAGTCGTAAGGGCTGGCGATAAAATCGTCGTAATCCTCGGGCTGCATGGCAGAGACTTCGGGGTGCTGGATAATGCCCTTGGAGCCCATCATAAAGGACCTGGAGCCCAGCAGGTGGTGGTGGGCCGGGTAGGTGGCAAAGCTGGAGGGGTAGGCGTCACTGGCGGTCAGCTCAAAGGATTTTTCATAGATGTCGAGCATGTCCTCCCGGGTCCATTGGGTGCGGCCCAGGTCTTTGCCGGCGTACTCGATCCGCAGCTCGAGGGGCAGGGCGGCGCTGATGGGAATCCTTTTGGGGATAGTGCCTGTGTATAAATCTGTAAACAGCTGGGTTCGTTCTTCCTGTAGTTTTTTCATTGCTTCACTCATGTTTATTTCTCCTTTTCTTAAATCAACAGGCCGATGATAAATTTGTACAGGCCCTCCTCGTAGGCCTGCATGATGTCGGCGTGGTAGTTTTCGTTGGCGATTTCGGGATGTTCCTTGACGTAGTCCTCCCAGGTGGTGTAGTAAGCTTGTGATTCCATAATTTCCTCCTGATTTTTAGTAGGCGCCGTGCTCACGGACATACTCCTGAACGGCGATGAGGTTGTCGATGTTGGCACTGCTCATGGACAGGATATCCTTGTCCAGATCAAAGATAAAACCGCCGCCGGGCGCGCAGATGTCCAACAGCTCCTTGGCTTTATCAATACATTTTTCTTTGCTCTCGGTCTTTAAAAGGCCGATGGGGTAGAGGCCGGCGATAATGTGCCGGTCTCCGAGCTTTTCCTTGATTTGTTTGGGATCGCCGAATTCAAAGCGCATGACAATGCGTCCGGGCAGTTCTCTCAGGAAGTCCAGATAGCGCGTCCAGTCCTGCTCGACGAAGAGATCTACGCCCATGCCAGCATCGGTGAGGGCTTCAATTGTTTTCTTAAAGGTTGGCCAGTAGAATTTTTCAAACTGCTTCATATTCAGAAACGGCGCCATGTGCAGGGGCAGGAAGCAGCGGGCGTCAACGGTGCGCACTGGCCCCAGCCCCTGGTTGATCATAATGGGGGTAACGGCCTCACAGGCGGCCAGGAGCTCTCTTGGGTGCCTGCGGATATCCTTGGAGGTGCCGCTGAAGGAGCGGATAAAATCTGCCATAAAATCATAGGGCGCTTCAGTAAAGCCGCCGGGAGGCGCAGTGGCAAAGCCGAACTCCTCATTGACCTGGGCGGCCTGGGCAATCCCCTGGGCGGCCTGGTCGCTGTGCATCTTGTAGGCCTTGGCAAGGTTCAGCGCATTCTGCACCGGAGACTGGTTCAGGCCGTCATACAGCCTGGGCAGGATGGTTTCCAGCATACATTTGTAAGGGTCCTCAATAAACTGGGGGTATTCCCCAGGCTCGAGACCGTGGATCTCGGGGTGCTGTGCATAGCCCTCCTCGTTCATGACAATGGTCTTGCCGCCCAGCAGCTGGTATTTGTAGGGATTGCGCAGGGTATGGGGCCGTACTGGCGCCACATCGGTGGGAATCCGCTCGGCGGCGTAGCGCATCACGTCGATCATTTTTTCGGAGTGCCACTGGGTTTCCTTGATATCCATGCCCGCATACTCGATGGCGGCTTCGGTGGTCAGCCCGCCCCGGATGGGGACGCGCCTGGGGGTTTTTCCCCGGTACAGGTCTGCAAACAGGCCGGTACGCTCTTCCTGTAATTTCTTAATGGCTTCAGTCATAATTTCTCCTCACTTTCAAAAATTAAACTCGGTTGATTTATTGAAAAGTATAATCTCTTTCTAGAGGTTTGTCAACGGTTTTCAAAAAAATATTTTTTGATTTACGAAATAATAGTTTTTAAAATGGCTTAAAATAGCGAATTTAAATAAAATTATAAAAAATTTACTAAAGAAAAAGAAAATAAAAGTTGACAGATTTACGAAAACAATATATCATTAAAATAAATTTAAACGCGGCTATTATTAAACATGGATAATTCAAACATATCCGAAAATTAAAAGAAATGAATTGAGGAGACTTAAAATGAGTGAAAAAAAATATGGTGTCGGCGTACAAATAGCCGCGCTGTCTGTCGCCCTGCTGATGTACACCACCAGCATGACCACCCCGGCTCTGGCCGAGATTGCCAAAGCTTTTCCGACGGCTGCGCCGGAAACGGTCAAGCTGCTGTCCACCATACCGTCCTTAATGATGGTAATCTTTGCCTTGGTGGCCGGTAAGCTGACCCAGGTCATGAGTATTAAGAAGGTCATTACCATTTCCATGCTTCTGATTTTTGTGGGCGGGATTCCTTCTGCCTTTGTGGGCGATCTGAATTTTATGATTGCCATGCGTGTGGTCTTTGGCGCAGGCTACGGAATGGTATTTCCCATGGCCTCTGCGGTTATCACCGATTTATTTATGGGTACACAGGCCAACAAGCTCATGGGCTTCAAGAGCGCTGTCGGCGCTGCTGCCGGAGTGGTATTCCAGTCTCTCGGCGGGTTTTTGGCGGCCTACAATTGGCGCTTTTCCTTTTTTGGATTTTTCCTGGTTATCCCTATCGCGGTATTAATCTGGTTTAAACTGCCGGATACCGGTGTTAAGAAAGCAGAGAAGGCTGCTGACGGTTCAACCGTCCGGGAGAAGAAGCTGACCACCATGACCTATGTGCTGGCACTGCTCTGTGCGCTGCTGAACATTATGCAGTTCAGTTTTATGACCAATGTGGCTATGGTCATGAGCGCGGACAAGCTCGGTGACGCCGGGCAGGCCTCCTTTGTGCTCAGCACCTTTACAGCAGGCTCTTTTGTTATTGGAATGCTTTATGGCTCCATGTCTAAATTCCTGAAGCAGTATGCCGCATCCTTTGGCGCACTGTGTGTGGGCATCGCCTTTGTGATTCTGATCATAGCGCCCAGCTACCCGGTGATGCTGGTGGCCGCGGTGATCTTCGGCATTGGCTTCGGAACCTTTAACCCGGCCATTACCATGGCGGTTGCAGGATCGGCAGCCAGTCCCAAATACGCCGCCCTGGCCATTTCGGTTTACACCTGCGGCACAGGCATCGGCCAGTTCCTGTCACCCTATATCCTGAAGTTTATCCGTGGGATTTTCGGGATGGCCTCGGCCCGGGCCGACTGGCAGATTGCGGCCGTCTGCCTGATTGCCGGCAGCGTTATCTCAGCCATTATTATTTTTGCCGCCAGCAAGAAAAAATCGGACGCGCCGCAGCTTCAATAGAAGTGTTACATACGGCTCATATGCATAGAGGAGGGCATGATGAATATTTCCTTTGCGATCATTATCGTTTATATGGCCCTGCTGATTGGGATTTCCCTGCTGTCCGGCAGATTGTCGTCGGCCAGGGGTGGTTCCAGCAGCTTTCTGCTGGCAGGCAACCGTCTGCCCACCCTTTTGGTGGCTGCCATGGTGGCCGGTACCGCCATCGGCGGTACTGGTACCATCGGTATTGCCGAGAGTGCTTACACCAATGGCCTTTCAGCCGTCTGGTACAATATTGCCTGGACCATTGGAATTCTGGCTTTTGCCTTTCTCATGTGTAAAAAGCTGCGCCGCACTGGCGTCAGCACCACCAGCCAGATATTCATCCGTTTGTTTAACCGCTTTGACGGTATTGTATCCAGCGTCATTCAGGTGGTGGTAGCCTTTGGCATCAACGCCCTGCAGGCCATTGCAGGCGGCGCGATTCTGACGGCGCTGCTGCCCCAGTACTTTAATATGACGAATGGGGTTATCATCTCGGCCCTTGTGTTTACAGCTATTGCCCTCTTTGGGGGCTATATGGGCGCAACGCTGACCAATGTCATCAATGTGGTCATGATTTATCTGGGAGTGATCGCAGGCTTTATTGCGGCCCTGAACAATGGCGGCGGCTGGGAGCACATTACCTTGAGCCTGCCCCAGGGCAGCCAGTGGTTCAGCCTGTTTGAGGGCGTGGGACCGGTGATTATTGTGGGGTGGGTGGTCTCGATGGTCATTCAGTCCCCGCCTAACCAGGGCCTGATCCAGGCCACGGCGGCGGGCAGAAGTGAGAAGGCCGCCAGGTATGGAACCATCATCGCTGCTGTCCTGATCGTTCCCATTGGTTTCCTGTGCGCCTTTATTGGGATTATGGCTGCGGCCACGCTCCCGGAGCTGGAAAGCGCAAGCCTTGCCTTTCCCATGCTCATGTCTAACCTGAACCCCTGGGTCGCGGGATTTACCCTTGCCGGCCTCTGGGCCGCTGATGTCTCCACAGCCACCTCCTGCATGATGGGGCTGGCGACCGTGGCGACCAAGGACATTATCGTGCGCCAGATCAGGCCGGATATGGACGACCGCACCCAGCTGCTGATGTCCAAGGCCATCATTGTGATTTTTGGCGTGCTGGGGGCCTTTGCGGCGCTGAATATCCGTTCCATTCTGGGCTTTATGATGCAGCTCATCGTGGTCTACACGCCTTACTGCTTTATTCTCCTGTCGGCCATCTACTGTCCCAGGCTGCTGAGAAAGAGTACCTGCACAGCCACTGTGGTAGTGAACCTGCTCATTATGGTGCTGTGGCTGCTGTTCCCGGCAGTGCACATTGTACCGGATATGATTTACCTGTGCCTGCCCGCCACCCTGGCCACCATGGGCCTGTGCACAGCATTTGACAAACGTGCTGTGGATGTGGATAAGCTGTTCTGCCCCGAGGAACTGCCCGAAGTCCGGACAGCGGCTCCTGTTCCTGCACCAGAAGAAGTATAGAGAAGAAGCTATAAAAACCCAACCCGTATCGTGACGGTACGGGTTGGGTTTTATGCTGCCCCTTTTAATAGCCGCAGTGGGCTCCCGCAAACAGGGTGCCCACTGGCTCGCCCTGGAGAATGCGGTACAGGGCGGCGGGGTTTTTGCCGTTGGTAATGATGGTGTCAATGCCCTGCCGGGTGGCCAGGCCGGCGGCCTGGAGTTTTGTCTTCATGCCGCCGGTGCCGCGGCGGGAGCAGGCGCCTCCGGCGGCGTCCTCGAGATCGGGGGTGATTTCCTTTACCTGCTCGATGCGCTTTGCGCCCGGGTGCAGGCGGGGATCGCAGTCGTAGAGGCCGTCGATGTCGGACAGGATGACGAGGCGCTGGGCCCGGCACAGCACTGCCACCACGGCGGAGAGCATATCATTGTCGCCGAAGAGGCGGTCCTCGGATTCGATTTCTGTATAGCTGACCGAGTCATTTTCGTTGACAATGGGGATGATCCCCATATCGAGCAGAGTATCAAAGGTGTTGATGAGGTTTTCCTTTTTCTCCTCAATTTCCATATCTTCGGCGTTCAGCAGGATTTGGGCAGTGACCTTGTCATAGTCGCCGAAAAATTTGTCGTACCAGTACATGATGCGGCACTGCCCCACCGCGGCGGCAGCCTGCTTGTGGCGCATGCTGACAGGACGTGATTTCATCTGCAGCCTGTTGGCGCCCACAGCGATGGCGCCCGAGGACACCAGAACGACCTCGCAGCCCATGTTCTGGATATCGGCCAGCACGCAGGCCAGGCGGTCAAAGGCCCGAAGGTCGTTCTGGCCTAGGCCGTTTGTGAGGGTGGAGGTGCCTACCTTGACCACGAGCCGGTTCGGATACAGGCTCATACTTACACCTCGATCAGTGCAGGCCTGTGGGCCGTGCGGGGGAGAAAATCCTGAAGAATCCGCCCGGTCGGCAGCTTCATGTAACCGGTGGTGGTGCCGTCGCTGCACCCGTACCAATTTTTGTTTGCTACCTCCCGGTCGATCACGATCTGTATTTTCTGCTCTGGGTCGAGCAGGGCGCTGAAAATGGTGGCCGCGCCGATTTTGGTGCCCAGCATGGCGGCCATGAGCTCCGGCGGCGCAAAGGAGACCCGGGGCACGCCCAGAGCCGCGCTAAAATCCCTGGCCTTAAAGGGCTTATCCCCAGGGGTAATAAAGAGGTAAAAGGCGGTCTGCAGGCGGTTGCACAGAAACAGGGTCTTGACCATCCGCATATCCAGCCGTTGGTTGATTTGGACACAGTCGTCCATGGTGATGGCCTCATCGGTCTCCACTCGTTCGTAGGGGACCGCCAACTCCCCAAGTGTCTGATAGACCTTTTCCTGAAGTGGGGTCTGGAAGGACTCCGGCGGTGTGGTAAAAATGTCACTGATAAAAAACATGGTTTGTTCCTTTCCCTTGAATACTTTGTGGCTATAGTGTATCATGAGGCTATAAATCACAAAAGCGAATGTTTAGCATAGATAGCATGATAAAAACAGATGAAAAGGGGAAAGATCAGCATGGATATGAACATACAGAAATATATGGCGCTCATCAAGACTGTTGAATACGGCAGCTTTACCAGGGCGGCGGAGGTTTTAAATTACTCCCAGTCCGGCGTCAGCCGAATGATCGCCGACCTGGAGCGGGAGTGGGGCGTGTCTCTGCTGGAGCGCGGGCGCTTTGGCGTGCGTCTGACCTCAGATGGGCTGAGGCTGCTGCCCTACGCCAAAAATGTGTGCGGAGAGTATCAGAAGCTCCAAAACCAGATTGAGGAGCTGAACGGCCTGCAGTCCGGGCTCATCCGTATCGGGACCTTTTCCAGCGTGGCGACTCACTGGCTCCCAAACATTATCCGGGCCTTCCAGAGCGATTATCCCAACATCGACTACGAGCTGCTCCTGGGCGACTACACAGAGATTGAGGCCTGGATACAGGAGGGACGGGTGGACTGCGGGTTCCTCAGGCTCCCGACCCATCCGGACTTTGAGACGCAGTTGCTTGTGCAGGACAAGCTGATGGTGGTTTTGCCGGAGAACCATCCCCTGACGGGTTGCGAGCGCTTTCCGGTCAGTGCCCTGTGTGACGACCCTTTTATGCTGCTGGAAAAGGGCGCGAAGGCTGAAATCTCTGATATATTTGAGCGGTGCGGCATTGCGCCGAAGGTCCACTTTACCACCTGGGACGACTATGCCATCATGTCCATGGTGGAGAGCGGCCTGGGCATCAGTATTCTGCCCCAGCTCATTCTGCGGCGGATTCCCTACCGCATTGTGGCCAGAGAGCTGGAGATCCCAGCCTACCGGCGGATCGGCCTGGCCCTCCGGGATAAAAAGAGTGCGTCGCTGGCTGTCCGGCGTTTTTTAGATTATGTGGTGTACCGGGAGGGGGCGGATCAAAACCCCCAGGAGATATAAACGAGTTTTTTCGAAAATTTTAAGCTCCTTGAGAAAAAGGGCGAAGGTGCTACAATAAAAAACAGGGACTCAGCCCCAATGTGATTAGTTTTGACCGTTAGTACAGGTAGGAGTGGCTAACGGTCGTTCTTGTTTATGCAGCCTGCGATAAATGCAATGACGCCCCAGAGGCGTTTTTTTGATGCTTTCAAATTCCTGCTGCGTTTGCCCGCGATTCTGAAAAGATTAAATTAAGCTCAAAATTTTCCTTTCAGGGCCTTTTTTGGCTTTTCGGAAGTTTATTTTACTTAAAAAAGCCTGTTTTTGGCATTAGATGGCAGTTTTGCAAAAAGCAGGATTATTTTGGATGCGGTATCATAAGGTCAAGCTTAAAAAACAAACGAACACCGGTGTTCCGAAAGGAACTTTACAATGCAGAATACAAACAAAACCCAAACCGCTGAAAGCCGCCTGATTCAGAAGGTTTTTGAGAGTGAAGAATTTGCGCGCGTGCGCACCCTGGTAAGCCCGGGCGAAGATCAGGAACTTTCGCCGACGGTCTATTTTGTGGCCAAGGACGTCTGCGACGCCATGGACTACCAGAACCACCGGCAGGCCGTCAAGCGCCATGTGGAGCCCGAAGACGTGCTGAGCCGCGGGGTTATTGACAAATACGGCCGCCGCCGCAGGACACTGGTGATCAACGAGAGCGGCCTCTTTGCCCTAATCCTGGCCAGCCGACAGGACAAGGCCCGCCGTTTCCGCCACTATGTGACCAGCGTGATCCTGCCCGCCATCCTCCACTACGGCGCCTATATCGACCCCGGGCAGCTGGAGGCCCTGAAAAAGGACCCCCGGGGCATCGAGATCCTGGCCCAGAACCTGGAGCGTATGTTCCGCCGCTGCGATGTCATGGAATACCAGATGAACAAAGCCCAGGCCGATTACCAGAGAATCCTGCCCGACGCCCTGTTCAGCCAGACCATTCAGGTGTCTGAGGACTGTATCAGTGTGGGGGCCATGGCCAAGCTCGTTTTTCAGGGGCACAAAAAGAGCCTGGGGCAGAACCGCCTGTACGCCTGGCTGAGGGAGCAGGGCTACCTGTGCCGCCGTCCCTGCTTCTGGAACCAGCCCACCCAGAAGGCCATGGAGCTGGGCGTGCTCGTCCTGCGGGAAAACAGCGTCCGGGACAGGCATGGGCGCTGGCACCTTTACCAGAAGCCCATGGTGACCCCGAAGGGACAGCGCTATTTCGCGGAGCGGCTGTGCCCCGCAGACAGGGAGAATGAACGATGAACTACCTGACCGAGCTGCTGGCCTTTTACCGGTGGATAGGGGAGCACCGGCTCCCCCCGCTCCTCCAGGCCTACTGGCATCTGCTCATGTATTACAACAACAAGGCCGCCATTCTGGCAGAGGACGGGCACTGGTACTGGCCTGTGAACTTTCGGGTGGCCAACTCGGTGGTGGGCCAGGCCCTGGGTCTTAAAGACCGGTTCAAAATCAATCACCAGCGCAAGCACCTGGTTAGGCACGGCCGCATCGACTATACCCCGCACACGGGGCAGGAGGCAGGCGACTACCGCCTGATCCCCTTTGATCCGGGCCTTGCCCAGATCTGGGTGAGGGCGGAAAAGAGTGGCGCCCGCACCATGGTATGGACGCAGACCCGCACCGGGGGCGCACCAGAGACTGCACCATTCATAAATACTGTAAATCATAAACCGTCTTCTCTATATGGTTCTATTCAGGGCGGCGGCGATAACATCATGGGCTTTAATCTTCTGCCCCCGCTGACCGATGAGGAGAAGGCAGCTGTCCGGGCAGAATATCCCGATAACGACGTGGCCCGCTTTAACGCCGAGTGGGCCTTGAGAGAAAAGAAAGGAGGGCTGGCATGAACCGTTTAGGCAGTGGCAGGGCAATCCTGCGCAGAAAGCGCCCCTATACCGTCGGGGCAGACTGTACGCTGGAGCTGGAGCTCTGGGCAAGAGACGACGAGGAGGCAGAGGACACCTTTAACGAATATTGCGAGGCAGTCCAGTACCATCACCCCGAGCTGGTGCTCACCCTGCGCAGTATCCGTGAGGACTGAGAAAGGAGCTGTGATTGGAAGGACAAAATTACGAGCTGATCAACACCTGGGCCGCAGAGGCCCAAAAGGGGGACAAGCGTGCCGCGGAGCTGCTGCTCCAGAGCTTCCGGCCCCTTATCCTGAAGATGGCTGGCCGCTGCTTTGGGGACAGCGGCTTCGAGGACGCTTACCAGGACGGCACAGCTGCGTTTCTGGAGGCCGTGCGGCGCTATGACCCGGAGAAAAACCATCTGTTTCCGGGCTATATCCGAAAGTATCTGGATTTCTATTTCAGAAAACGGCAAGAGGGCCGCTTTGACAAATCCGTCAGCGCGGTGGTATCGCTGGACGCCCCGGCGGCCGAGGATGGCACCACTCTGGGGCAGCTGGTGCCCGACCCCAACCAGCCCATCCAGGCCTGCCACGAGGAGAACGACCGGAAAAGCCGGCTTGAAAAACTGGACTGGGCGCTTAAACAGTTGCCCGGCGACCAGCGCAGGGCCATCACGGCCTACTATCTGGGAGGCCAGAGCCAGAAGGCCATCGCGGAAGACTGCCAGCTCAGCGCCTCTGCGGTCAAAATGCGGATACACCGGGGTTTGCGGCGGCTGAGGGTGCTGATGGAGGAATAGAAAAGGGGAGAACTGCGGTGGCAGTTCTCCCCTTTTGGGCTGTAGATAAAGTTGAGAGGAAGCGATAAAATTAAAATAAGATGGGATTTTTCATTCTCAATTTTCCATTTCTTCCCCTTCCCCCCCGGATATACTTCTGAATCAGCCGGTTGGCGGTGGACTGGCTGACACCGATGACCTCGGCCAGCTTGCGGCTGGATTTGTACTTGGTGTAGACCTCGTTCACAAGATCGCGCTTGATCTCCTCGAGGTTATAGGTCTTCTGTGCCGAGGGGCCGGCCGGCACCTCGCCCTCCTCGCGCAGGTATTCCCAGAACAGCTCCTCCTCCAGGATCATGTGTTCGGAGTAGACCACCAGGCGCTCAATGGCGTTTTTGAGCTGGCGGATATTGCCCGGCCAGTCATAGTCGCTGATGAGGTACATCATCTTTTTGTCAAAGAGCTTGCTGGTGCCGTATTTCTGGTTGTTCTTTTTCAGAAAATAGTTGGCCAGCAGGATAATATCCTCCTTGCGCTCCCGCAGGGGCGGAATGGTTACCTTGATGATGTTCAGGCGCCAGTAGAGGTCGGAGCGGAACTTCTTCTGTTTGATGAGCTCGATGAGGTTCTGGTTGGTGGCGGCAGTGATGCGCACATCCACATGCTGGAAAGCGTTGCCCCCCACAGGGATATAACGCTTATTCTCCAGCACGTCCAGGATTTTGGCCTGAAGCGGCAGGGACAGCTCGCCGATCTCGTCCAGAAAGAGGGTACCGCCGTCGGCGTTCTTGATGAGCCCGGTACGCCCCTTGGGGTCGGCGCCGGTAAAGGCCCCCGGGACATAGCCGAAAAGCTCGCTTTCCAGAAGGTTTTCAGGGATCGCGGCGCAGTTGATGGCAAAAAAGGGCTTGTCCCGGCGCAGGCTGTGCCTGTGGAGGGTCTCGGCCAGGAAGCTCTTGCCCGTACCCGATTCGCCCAGGATCAGCACGTTCAGGTCCACGTTCACAGCTTTCTCCAGCTTTTTCAGGCAGGCCTTAAAAGCCTCTCCGCTGCCGATAACCTCGTCGGAGAAATCCGAGTCTGAGGAGACAATGGATTTTTCGCTGGTGCGGTAGGAGAGGTCTGTGCGGGTTACATAGTCCATGGCCGTGGAGATGACCAGCTCGATCTCACCGTCTGCGTCAAACACCGGAATATTGACGGACATCAGGCTCTTGTGGGTGATGTAGTACATGTTCTCCGTGACAATGGGGCACTTCTTTTCCATGACTTCGGCAAAGCTGTGGGGCTCCCAGATGCCGCGCTTGATCTCGCTGCTGGCCTTGCCCACCAGTTCCTCGGGCTGAAGGCCGTGGTAGCGCATGGAGGAGGGGTTCACATAGACCACCCGTCCATCCTTGTCATTCACAAAGATTTCCGCAAAGGCGTTCTCCACAATTTTTAGGAGCAGCTCCTGGGGCAGCTGGCGCAAATAAGCTTCGTATTCTGGGGTATGTTCGATTTTATCAATGGTAATCAAGTTTCTCATTCCGTTTCGTCTTTTCTTTCATTGTATAATAAAATGGGTAAAAAGGAAACCGTTAATTCAACCCGTATCGCCGCGATACGGGTTGAAAAACGGAAACGGCGCCACCTCATGTGAGGGAGCGCCGTTTTTACTTCATGGGGGGATAGTGGTTTACAGCCAGTTAAATATCATAGTCCAGGTTTACGAGCACCTCGTTCAGGATGGCGTCCTGGGCCTTGGTGGTTTCGGGGAGCTTGTATTCTTCCAGACGGCGTTCGACCTCGGCGGCGGCGCGGCTCCTCAGAGTGCCCACCTGCTCGCGCATGGTAATGCCGGAGCCCTTGCGGTGGAACAGCTTGGAAAGGTAGTGCTCCTCGCGGTAAGCCTTGGGGGTTCTGCGCTGGATGTAGGAGCCTCTTGGCCCGACTTCCTTCATGAGGTCAAAGCATTCCCGACCTTCGGAGAAGTTGATGCCCTGCTGCACACGCTTCAGGTAGAGCAGAACCTCCTCGTCCAGGACGAATTTTTCAAAGCTGCCGTAGTTAAAGGAGCCCATGGTCCCGATGGCGTGGGTCAGCTGGTCCGAGCGGCCCAGAATGGGCGCCATGCCCGTCAGCATGGATTCGGCCCCGGCCTGGTAATCCACGTCGATGGCGTCTGAGTAGGCGCCGATGGTGCGGGCCGGCATGTTGTAGAAGCGGGCCATGCCGAGGGTTGCCATGGACAGCAGGAAGGATTCGCTGGCCCCGATGCTGAGCTGGACGCTGCGCATATCTGAAGGCGCGCTCAGTGAATTGTAGATAATGGGGTTGCCCGGGTTCAGCAGCTGAATGAGCACGGTCATGGCCAGAATGGACGCGTTGTCCTGGATAATGGTGCCGAGCAGGGTCGGCGGGGAGGTTACATTGGTCATGGAGCAGGTGCAGATGGTGATGGGCTGGTTGCCTGCGGCCGCACCGAGGACATTTTCAAGACACTCGTAGTTGTTGGAGAGTGGTGAGAGGGGACAGACTACCTCCAGCACCACGTATTTGTCCCAGATGTCATAATAGCGTTTTACAAGGTCATAGCTGGCGAGTACCCCGTCCTTGATCCGTCCGGTGCCCACATTGTGCGGGTTGGTCCGCAGGGCAGAGGCGATGGGCTTATCCGAATATTTCAGCTGGATGGCATACTGCTTGAGAATCTTGTTTTCCTTGTCATTTCCAAGCCCTGGGTAGTCGATGCTGGAAGCCTTGGACATCTGCAGCACCTCGCTGGTCTGGGTCAGCTTGTGATATTTGATGGCGTCATATACGTTGGCCTTGTGCACTGTATCGTCTGTCTCAATATAGGTAACCAGGCCCGCCGAGTTGGCCATGACCGGGAAGGGGTCCTCACGGTCTGGCCCGATAAAGACAGAGCCGTTCCGGCCGTAGACCTCAAAGTTGCGGGGCACGGTCTTCAGAGCATCGTTTACCATGGCCTCTGACAGAAAGACCTTGTCGCCGTCAACCTGGGCGCCGTTTTTGCGGAAAACCTCCAGCACCTCCTCGTGCTCAAAGGCAACGCCGATTTCACTAAGCACCCGCAAAGACATGGCGTGAATGTGTTCAACCTCTTTTTCCGAAATGAAACAATCCTGAATATCTCTTAACATTTTTCTCCTCCTGAATGTTTTTTGTTTTACTTAATGCTTTCCAAAGTTTTGGGATCAAGCATCCCATCCTTACTGCCGATAACATTGTTTTTTTCGCCCAGCTTAAGCTTGGCGGTCACCAGGGATACAATGAGCCCGATGACACTCCAGACGATGATCCAGATAAAAATATTATTGAAGCCGGACACCTTGTCTGCGTCCAGCCAGCTTCCCATCATGGTGTACATGAAGGACTCCGGCGCGTAGGCAAAGACCGAGATAATGCCCATAGCCACGCCTGTCATGGAGACTGGAATGCCCGCCTCGCCCATGACCGCGTAGGAAATCCCACGGGTGGCGCAGAAAAAGGCTGTGGCCAGACAGGTAGTGACAATGCCAAAGGCCAGCGTGGTGGGCGTGATCATGATGGAGATGGTGGCCGCAATGCCCAATGTAAAGTAGACTGCCAGCACCTTGGCCCGGGAGGCGAATTTATCAGCCACCAGCCCGCCGATAATGGTCGCCACCGCGGCGATCACGTAGTTTCTTGTAATGGCAAGCCCCGACGCCACCGCGTCCGACACCCCGATAATATCCGCGCAGTAGGGGCCAAAGTAGGCCACCGCTGCCGCAAAGGCCATATAAGCCGAAGCCACGATCAGGGTAGTGAGCCAGGTGCCCGGCACCTTCAGCACCTCAATAAAGCGGCGCAGGTTCACCGGTTCGTCGGTGGCAGTGTTGGCCCCTGGGAAGGTGAACAAAATGAGCAGCGCAAAGGCAATATACAGCCCTGCGATAAAGAACAGCAGTACCCGGATGCCCGCGACGCCATCCACAAAGGCGCCGATAATGGCCAGGCCGGCAAAGCCCACCAGCGCGTTGGCGCCCCACTTAATGCCCTCACTGAGGCCAAACATTTTGCCCTGCTCCTCCTCGCTGCCCAGCAGCCGCACATACTTAAGCATGGCGGACCAGAAGGTAAAGATGGAAAAGATGCCATAGCCAAAGAAAATAATGAGCAGGCAAATGTAGGATGGGAAAAAGCCGAACCAGATGGTCAGGCCCCCCAGCCCCAAAAACGAAATGACCAGCAGGGTCTTGGTGTTTACCTTATCCGCGATAAAGCCGGAAGGCAGGTAAAAAATCAGGTTGGCAATGCCGTTGACGGACCCCAGCATGCCGTATTCCGCGTTGGTCAGCCCCAGCGCCGCAATCAATTGGTTGTAATACAGGTTTCTCACGCCGATACAGGCAAAGAACACAATCCCCGACGCAATGCTGATCATCAGCAGAGCATACATGCGTTTCCCCTTGGATAGGTTCAATCGGCCGTTTACTAAATCTGCCATCGTGTAGTCTCCTCTCTCTTCTCGATGTTTGATGCTTTTTATATAACGCAAGGACCGTGCCAAAATGAAATGGCGCAGCCAGGCGGTTTTGGCGGCAAGCACCGCCAAAAAGTGATTCATAATGATTCGGAAAAGTCATTTTGAATCGGGTGTGACCCCGGGCGTTTTTTTCGGATATATAAGCGTACCCCAAAAGCGGGACAGAAAGCGAGGTTGGAAAATGGCAGTTGTAAAGTACACAAAGGCAGTGGCACTGAAGGTGGTCTCCAATTACGGAGAGCAAAAAGGAAAGATTGTGAAGAAGACGAAAACCTATGGCGACGTCAAGCCTGCCGCCACCGATGAGGCGCTCTATGCGGCCTACAAGCACATCAAGGGGCTTCAGGAGCCCATCGGGGAAGGCTGTATGCGGGTCACCACCGATGATCTGGTAGAAAACGCGTAAGCATTTAATGCAGGAAAGAGAGGAGAAAACAAATGGCAGCAGAGACAAGTAAGGATTTGGTATTGTATTTTGAACGCAGCGATGGCAAGAGCTACAGTATGAGCATTCCGGATTACCTGGAGGGCATCACCGACGAGCAGATCAAGGCAGGAGCCCAGGGCATTTTAGCCGAGGGCGTTTTTGAGCCCGAGGGCTTTGCGCTGGTCAAGGCCACAAACGCCGTTAGAATCGACACCACAAAAACCGAAGTGCCCCTGGAAACCGAATAGGCAAAGGGCGTCCCAGGTGTTTTAACAGGCAGGCAGAAAACAGCCTGCCTGTTTTTTATTGTAGGGAACCACGCCTTATGGTCAAGCCGAAGCGGGTATGGTTCCGAGTCATTGGATGGATCTTAGAGTAGATTAAAAGGAGAGCATATGAAATATAAAAAGACAGCCCTGTGGATTTTTCTGGCGGCCGGGAGCGCCGGCCTGGTGTTCATCTTCGGCGCAGTGCCGGGGAAGAGCGCTGTGCCGCCGCAGGCAGAGATCGTTCAGCCAGCGCCGGAGCAGACTGGACAGAAGCCTGAACTCCCACAGCAGGAGCCTGAGAGCGCTGAACCCGAATCCGGGCCAGCGGCGCCTGCGCCGGAAATGGCCAGCGCCCATTTCGAGATGGCAGAATACCAATGCGACTGCGCCGGTCTCTGTGACGGCTGGCCGGCCCGGATGAACCCTGTGCTGCTCGAAAGAATCGAGGCTCTGCGTGAGTACTATGGGCTTCCGGTTGTTATCACCTCCGGCGTGCGGTGTGAGAGCCGCAACACCGAGGTGGGCGGCGTGGCATGGTCCTTCCACAAGCGCGGCGACGCCGCGGATCTGTACTGCCCGGGTGTGGCCGTGGGGGATCTGGCCCAGACTGCCAAAGATCTGGGCATGAACGTCCTGCCCTATTACGCGAGCGGCTATATTCATGTTGAGGTGTAAAAAGGCAGCATAAAGGAAATTGTGATAAAGTATTCGACAAAGATCGAGGTGCAAAAAATGAAAAATAAGATTTTAATCCGAGGGCTTACGGCCGCCTCCATTGCTGCTGTTCTGTTTTTGTTCGCTGGCTGTCAGGCAGAAGCGCCGGCGCCCAGCGCAGGATCATTCACCCACAGTGATGTGTTGGATCAGATTTATCACGCAGAATTTGAAGGCCAGGAGGGCATGAGCCGTAGCTGGACTGAAGACGCCAAAGGAAATGAGCAGCTCATCCTCAGGGAATCCACCGATGACCAGGGACGCCTGGTGCGCCTGATGCTGGTCTATGACCGGAAGTCTCAGAACGACGCCTGCGACCTGGCGGTTCTTGAGCAGGTTACCTACGAGCAGAGAGGGCAGGAGTGCCGCGCGGTGGACACATCCATCCTCGACATGTACGCAGTGGTCCAGAAAACGGGCGAGGTCATCGCATCGGGCAAGACAGACTGGGGAGATATTGGAAGCAAGGCCTATCAGGCCGCGACGGGAGAGTAAGCGCCCGATAATTAACGAATCATTCATAAAAAAGCAACCCGTATCGCCGCGATACGGGTTGCTTTTTTATTGTTGTCCGATGCCTGCGCAGCAGCGCAGGAACGCGTTAAACTCGTCGATATTGTGGAAGGTGTCGGTCATGAGCAGGGTATACTCTGCAATCTCAAGGGAGCGCTTCTGGATAAAGCCGAGCTCGCGCTTTTCGATACGCTTGAGGTCACAGGTCAGGGCCATGTCGGAAGAGATGCGGGTAATCAGGCTGATCACCGCGTACTGCAGGGCATCCTGGAAGATACTGTCACAGACGTCCTGACAGCTCAGCACCTTCAGGCGGTAGCTGACCCTTTGGTTTTCTGCCCAGAGCTTTTCCATGGTGCACTCGAAGCTGTGGTACATGTCCGCCATAAAATCCAGGTCATAGGCCTGCATGGCCAGGCGCTTGTCCTCAGGCAAGGCCTTATAGCCCAGCCAGGACACATAGTTGATGATCATGCTGCCGGTCAGCCGGCCGATGTCAATGGCCTTTGGCCCATAGCCGGAAAACTCGGTATCGATGATCTTAACCTTGCCCGGCCCCACCATGATGTTGGAGCTGTGGAGGTCGTTGTGGATCAGGCATTCATCATTATTCAGGTATTTATAGCCCAGGGCGTGGACGCGCGCCCTGATTTTTTCATTCGACAGGATACGCTGCCGGGTTTCTTCGGCCTCGGGCTCCAGGGGTTTTTCGGCACAGAGCAGGACGTTGTTCACAAAGAGGAGATCGTAAAGCCGCTTAGATTCGTCGTTGTAGAAAAAGTGCTTTACACCCTCAAGCTTGCGCCCGGTCATCAGAAGGTCTGAGGTGTGGAAGAACAGCAGGGCCAGAAAAATCCCCATTTTTTTGCCCACATCGGGGTAAGTGACACCCGCAGTCAGCTCGAAGCGCAGCAGCTCCAGATCCATAAGATCCTCCATGACAATGACGCCCGCGGCCTCGTCAAAAAGGTAGATGTCCGGAGCGATATCCTCGTAGAGGGTTCCCATAAAGGTGAGCACTGCAATCTCGGTGCGCAGGCGCTCCATAAGCACCGGGTGGTCGCCGCCGTCGGCCTCCTTAAAGGCGCGGATGTAGGGCAGCAGCTGCTTGACCACAACGGAGCAGTTGGTGTTCAGGTCTCTGACCGCAAAGATCAGGTTGACATAGCCCTCGATGTTCTGGATCTCCTCGTGGAGGTCGATGACATTGAGGAGGGCGTTTTCGGGGAAGATTTTCTTCTGGATCAGATAGGTTTTAATGGTGTCTCGGTTCAGAGGTTCCATGGTTATGCCTCCTTAAAGGCTTCGGCCGGGTGCTTTCCGGCCATTTTCCGCAGGTAGTCGGTCAGGTCGGTGATTTTTTTGTAAGCGCCGCGGTTTAAAAACAGCTCGATGGTCATGAGCAGCACCAGCTGCTCGGGATAGATGCGGTCCGGTGTTTTCAGCCGCTCGAGGTCGTAGCAGATGCCGCGGTCACCAATGCGGGAGGCGGCGTTCAGGGCTGTGTACAGCAGTGTATCCTGGAAATGGGTCAGCAGGTAAGCGTCCACATCCAGGCTGCGGAGGCGGTAGCTGTCGCTCCGGTTTTTGTCGCACAGCGCCCGGAATTCTTCCTCAAAGCACTGGTACATGGTGTTGATGGAATCCAGCAGATAGGCTCTGAAAACAGCCTTCTCGCCCTCGGTGTGCTCATGGTCGCCGTACCAGGAGAAAAAGTTGAGGCAGAAGCTGGCAATGAGCCGTCCCCAGTCCTGGGCAATGGGCCCAAAGCCCGCGAACTCGGTGTCGATGATCTTCATGCTGTGGTCATTAACCATGATGTTGGAGGCGTGCAGATCGGTGTGGATCAGGCATTCCTTGTCGGTCAGGAACTGGTGGCGCATCTGGCGGATCATGCTCTGAATTTTTTCGTTTTCGATGATGGCCCTGCGCAGGGGCCAGGTGGCCTCGGGCATGTACCGGTTGTCGGATACGATGGTGCAGTCAGCAAACAAAAAGAAATCCAGGGCGGTGTATTCCGGATTCTCAAAGAACTTTTCGAGTTCCTGTTTTTTATAGCGGCTCAGGTGCAGATCTGAGGAGTAGAAAAGGTTCCGGGCCATAAAGCGGCCGATCTTTTCGGGAAATTCAGGGTGCTCCTTCATACGGCAGTGCTCGTAGCGCAGCAGGCTGTGGTCGGTCAGGTCTTCCATGACAATGATGCCGCGGGGCTCGTCAAAAAGATAAATTTTGGGGCAGATACCCGGGTACACCGAATCCCAGAAAATCAGGACTGAGATTTCTGAGCGGAGCCGTCCGATATCCAGGCTCCAGTCGTGCATGTACTTGCTGTTCTTGCTGCCGGCGGCTTCGTCCAGCTTGCTCCTGGGCTCTCCCACAATCTGTTTGAGCACCATGGATTTGCCGTTTTGGTCGTAAATATGGTATATAAGGTTTACATATCCGTCAATGCTTTCCTTGATGGCGTGGAGGTCTTCCACTACGAGTTCGGCATCCTGCGGATAAAGGTCTTTATCTTTCAGATAGGCGGCCACCTGATCCTCGGTCAGATAGTCGTCGGACCAGTAAGGGATTGCTTTTTGGGACATATCATCACTTCCTTTTATAGCAGTAATCGAATCAAAGGGTATCGTGGCGATACCCTTTGAAAAACGTTGGTCTGTTTTATTTTTTGTTCCGGTGCTTGTCCATATAGCTGTGGATGTCTTCCTCAAGCGCCTCGATGCCCTCGCCGGTAATGGCGCTGACCTCGTAGATTTTCTTCTTGTTCACACCGGCAAAGTTCATAAAGCGGTAGCTTCTCTTCATATCCGCGTCCTCGCGGTCGATCTTGGTAATGACACCGATGGCCGGAATGTTAAAGGTAAAGACAAAATTGGGCGGAATGGTGTTCTGGGTGTCGACGCTGGAGATCACCACAATGACCAGACCGGCGTCGCAGGACACGTTGATGGCCTGTCTGCAAAAGAAAGGCATCTCAATAAATTCACCGGGTGTATCAATAAAATCCTCGGTGTAGGTGACCTGCTGGGTTTTGGCGTAGTGGATTTCCTGCTGGGTAAGGCGCTGCATCAGGGTTGTTTTGCCGCAGCCGATCTTGCCGACAAGCGCCACACGGTTTCGGTTACTCGCCATTTTTAGGAATAGGTAATTTTGGGAATATCGAAGCCCAAAACGGAATGCAGGGTGTTTAAGATTTCCTGTACAGCGGCTTTGACATCACTGACACGCCCTGTGATGACAAGGGAACCGCTGAAACGGTCCAGAAAGCCGATTTCTACCGGAGCGGCCTTGGTGCCCGCGTCGGCGGAGATAATGGCAGCCTCGCTGGGGGTGATGGTTAAAATGCCGATGGCGTCGCAGTTTTCGTCATCGAGCCCTAATTTAATATAGACATCGCTTTTGGGTTTAGCGATAATATGCGCTAAGGTGACCTGTTTACCAGGAACGTATTCCTGTATGGACCTTGGTGTTTTTTTCTCTTCTGACATGGTCGATCTCTCCTTCTGTTGGGTATAAATAGTAACCTTATTATAGCATTAATCTGAATACCGTTACAGGTTGAAACGATATTTTACTTACAACGGCCAAAATAGTGCGGGTTTTGGAGGGAAGGTGGAGGATCTTAAGGTAGTGGCGAAAGGGTGAGAGAGAGGCTTGTTTAGTTGAAAGTTGATAGTGGAAAGTGGAAAGTTCAGGTGCAAATCTGCCGGTGGCAGATTTGATTAGGCGACTGAGGGAGTGCCGCATCGCTTTTGCGTCAGCAAAAGCGTTCATTAACCTTCCACTTTCCACCTTCAACCTTCAACCCAGATTACTTCTTAACTTTCCCTCAGCAGCCACCTTCCAACCTTTTCTACCGCCTCCGCCCTTCCCTTTTCTTAAATTTTCACTTCCATTCTAAAGGAAATTCGGTTAAAATAAAATCTTATGGTAGATTCTTTGGAGGAAGCATATTATAATAATTCTTAGATAAATAAGGACTTGGGAGGTAATACATGACTTGGTTAGAAGTTCAAATCACGACGACGCTGGAAGCAGAAGAGGCAATCGTCAATCTGTTTTATGAGGTCGGCGCCAAGGGCGTTGTTATCGAATCCGGCGAAAACCTGATGATGATTCAGGAGGACCCTACCATCAATTACATCGATGAGAGCATCCTGAACATGGACCCGGATGTCTCGGTCATCCGCGGGTATTTCAATGAAAAGCTGGACTGTGACGAATGTATCCATCAGCTGCTGACCGGCATTAAAAAACTGCCTGCCTGCGGCCTGAATCCCGGTGAGTGTGAGCTGTCCATCACCGAGGTGGAAGAGGACGACTGGGCCAACTCATGGAAAAAATACTACAAGCCCACCCGCGTGGGCAAGAGCATTATCATCAAGCCCACCTGGGAGGACTATACCCCAGAGGCGGACGAGATCGTCGTGAATATGGACCCCGGCATGGCCTTCGGCACCGGCACCCACGAGACCACCCAACTCTGCGTGACCAAGCTTGAGGAGTATATCCGGCCAAACGATATGGTGCTCGACATTGGCTGCGGTACGGGCATTCTCGCCATCATCGCCGGGGAGCTAGGCTGCAGGCACGTCATCGGCGTGGACTTTGACCCGGTGGCGGTCAAGGTGGCCAGAGAAAACATCGCGCTTAATCATATGGAAGATAAAATTGAAATCCGCGAGGGCAACCTTCTGGACGTCATCGCAGAGGATGAAAAGGCAGAGATCATCGTGGCCAACATCCTGGCAGAGGCCATCATCGAGCTGGCCCGGATGATCAAGCCCTATTTAAAGGAAGACGGCGTGTTCATCTCCTCCGGAATCATCAATGACCGGCTGGAGGCAGTGCTGAAAACCCTGAACGACGAGGGCTTCGAGGTTTTAAACATTGAGCAGATGGGCGAGTGGAACAGCGTTGCCGCCCGGATTAAGGCATAAAGGAGTTCTTTTGTATGCATCGTTTTTTTGTATCCCCCGGACAGATTGAGGATGGGCTGGTCACCATTGAAGGGGAGGATTTTAAGCATATTACCAAGGTGCTGCGCCTGAGAGACGATGAGGCCATTGAGGTCTGTGACGGCCGCGGCACAGACTATATCGCGTGTGTGGAAACTGTGGGAAAGGACAGCCTGAAGGGGCGTATTCTGGAAAGCCGCCCGTCCCGCGGAGAGACGGACAGTCTGCGGGTTACCCTGTTCCAGGGCGTACCCAAGGGGCAGAAGATGGAGTCCGTCATTCAGAAATGCGTGGAAGCCGGCGCGGCCTCCATTGTGCCCTTTACCTCGGAGCGCACAGTGGTAAAGCTGGGCGATAAGGAAGAAAAAAAGACCCGGCGCTGGCAGCGCGTTGCCTACGAAGCCGCCAAGCAGTCCAAGCGCGGCATCATCCCCCATGTGGCGGAGTTGACGACCCTGTCCGCAGTGGCAGACACCTTGGATAACTATGACCTGGTGCTCATTGCCTACGAGGGCGAGGAAGAAAGCAGCCTGAAGGACGTGATTTCCTCCCTGGAGTTTGATCCGGAGCGGATCGCGGTCATCATCGGCCCCGAGGGCGGCTTTGCTCCCGCAGAGGTTGCCATGATCGAGGAGGCCGGCGGCTACTCTGTGAGCCTTGGACGCCGAATCCTGCGCACCGAGACCGCGGGCGTGGTGCTGCTGGCGCAGCTGAACTTTTTTTACGAAGACTGAAAATCACAACTTAGAATAACGACTGGAGCTTTAACATAAATGAACAACAAGACTGTCGCTTTCCATACTCTTGGCTGTAAGGTAAATTCCTACGACACCGAGGCCATGATGGAAATTTTTGAAAAGGCGGGCTACCGCATTGTCGGGTTCGCCGAATACGCCGATGTGTATGTGGTCAACACCTGCACCGTCACCCATCTGGGCGACCGGAAATCCCGCAATATGATGCGCAAGGCAAGGCGCACGAACCCGGACGCGGTTATTGTGGCGGTGGGCTGTTATGTGCAGGTAGCCCCCGACGAGGTTCAGGCCATTGAGGAAGTGGACCTGATCATCGGTACCAAAAACCGGGCCGATATCGTGGCCGACATCGAAGCCTACCAAAAGGACAAGACCCAGAACAATTTTGTTTCCGATATTATGCGGGAGCACCACTATGAGGACTTGAATATCACTGAAACCAAGGGCAAGACCCGGGCGTTTTTAAAGGTTCAGGAGGGCTGTAACCAGTTCTGCACCTACTGCATTGTCCCCTTTGCCAGGGGGCCGGTTCGCAGCCGCCCGGTGGACGCTGTCCTGAGCGAGGTGAAGCGGGTGGCGGCCCATGGCTACGCGGAGGTGGTGCTCACCGGTATCCACATTGCCTCCTACGGCGTGGACCTGGGGGACGGCGTGGACCTGCTGAGCCTGATCCGGGCAGTGGACAAGGTTGAGGGCGTGAAACGTATCCGCCTCGGCTCCCTCGAACCCCTGCTGCTCACCGAAGAATTTGTGCAGGGCCTGTCAGAAGTCAGGGCCTTCTGCCCCCATTTCCACCTGTCGCTGCAGAGCGGCTGTGATACGGTTTTAAGCCGTATGGGCCGCAAATACACCACGGCCCAGTACGCGGAGATTGTAAAACGGGTGCGCCGCGCCTTTGATTATCCGGCCATCACCACGGATATTATGGTTGGTTTTCCCGGTGAAACGGAGGAGGAATTTGAGGCGACTTTGGCCTTTGTGGAGCAGATTCATTTTTACCAGGTGCATGTCTTTAAATACTCCAGACGCAAGGGCACAAAGGCCGATGCCTTCCAGGGCCAGGTGCCGGAGGAGATCAAGACCGAAAGAAGCCACTGCCTGACCCAGAGGGCCAGAGCCTGTGAGCAGGATTTCCTCAAGGCCAACGCAGGCAGAACCGTGCCTGTGCTCTATGAGCGCGCCAAAGAGGAAGGGGTCTATGAGGGCCACACCGACAACTATATTCCAGTGGTTCTTAAAACCATTGAAAAAATGAATGGCAAAATTATTGAAACTGAGTTATTATATAAGGAGTCAGAGTTCCATATGACGGGGCTCCTGAATTAGAAGGGAGAAAGATTATGTCTGAAGATTGTATCTTTTGTAAAATCGTAAACGGCGAAATCCCATCGACGGTTGTGTATGAAGATGATCATGTCCTTGCCTTTAACGACATCGACCCACAGGCGCCAGTGCATGTGGTTATCATTCCAAAGGAACACTACGAATCCATTTTGTCTGTACCGGCGGGGGATGACATCATCAGCCATATCCATACTGTCGCCAACCGTTTGGTACTTAAACTGGGAATCGCGGACAGCGGTTTCAGACTGGTGAATAACTGCGGCGCAGACGGCGGGCAGACCGTACCGCATCTGCACTACCACCTGCTGGGCGGCAGAAGCATGCAGTGGCCGCCAGGTTAATACGGCTGGCGTCAGAGCCCGGATTGCTGCGTTGCAGACCTGCGAAGACTGGTTATTTATCTGCAATGAGCTCCCTCACCGGCTCGGCCTGCGCCTTGCGCTGCGGTCTTTCTTTTAGGCCGCCACGGAGGATGCGTATGAATAACAGGGATCACTTAACAGAGCTTGTTTTTTTGGACAGGCTCTTTTTTTATGCCCGCATTTGGGTATATAGATAGTAAATCAGAAATATTCAGATAAAAAGGAGTGATTTTTTATGAAAAATATATATGACTTTCGTGTGGAAAAAATGGACGGCGGAAAGCAGGCGCTCAAGGATTACGAGGGTAAGGTGCTGTTAGTGGTCAATACCGCCAGCAAGTGCGGCTTTACCCCGCAGTTTGACGGCCTCGAAGCCCTTTATGAAAAGTATAAGGACCAGGGCCTCATGATCCTGGGCTTCCCCTGCACCCAGTTCGGCAACCAGGACCCGGGCAGCAATGAAGAGATCGAAAACTTCTGCCGCCTTACCTACGGCGTATCCTTCCCGATGATGGCAAAGATTGATGTGAACGGCGACAACGCCGAACCGCTTTTTGTTTTTCTTAAGGAACAACAGGGCTTCAGAGGGTTTGACTTAAACACCGAAAAGGGCAAGGCCTTTGACGAGCGCCTGTCCAAGGACGACCCGGATTACGCGCAGAAAAGCGATATCAAATGGAATTTTACCAAGTTTCTTGTCGACCGCGACGGCAATGTGGTTGCCCGCTATGAGCCGATGGTAGAGCCTGCAGCGCTGGAAAAGGACATTGAAAGGCTTTTATAAAAGCTTTTTAACGCCATAAGGGCGCCAGGTTTTTTCTTATGAAAAAATAGATACAAAAAACCCCGATGAATCCCCACTTTTGGATTGACAATTAAAAAGTTTTTAAATATAATATAAGTTAGCTCATACCATGTCAAAAAAAGTTCCGTAAATAAAGTTATGGATTAGAGGGGGGGGTTAAGAATGTCTGAAGTAAAAATCAAAGAAAATGAAACACTTGAAAGCGCATTACGCAGATTTAAAAGAAAAACTGCAATGGCAGGTGTTATGTCTGAGATTCGCAAAAGAGAACACTATGAAAAACCAAGTGTAAAAAGAAAAAGAAAATCAGAAGCTGCCAGAAAAAGAAAAATGAAAAAAAGATAGGATGTGGCATTAGTTGGCATTAAAGGAACAACTGCTGGCTGACTTAAAGGCTTCCATGAAGGCCAAGGATACGGTTAAGAAATCAACGGTAACGATGATTCGCGCCGCGATTCTGCAGGTCGAAAAGGACAATAAAGTTGAGCTGGGCGATGCTGAGATTCAGGAAATCATCGCCAAGCAAATGAAACAGCGTCGGGATGCCTTAGACGAATTTAAAAAAGCCGAACGAGATGATTTAATCGCGCAAACAGAAGCAGAGATGCGTGTCATCGAAGCTTACCTTCCTAAACAATTAACTCAAGAAGAAATTGAAGCGATTGTTGACGAAACCATTAAAGAAACCGGAGCTGAAAGTGCAAAGGACATGGGCAAAATTATGGGCGCGTTAATGCCGAAGGTCAAAGGACTGGCCGACGGAAAATTGGTTAATCAGATCGTCCGGGAAAAACTACAATAATAAAATACCGCTCAGCCTGCAAGTCAGGCTCAGCGGTTTTTTATTTGCCCTGACGCCTTATAAACTGTCTTTCTTTTAAGAAAAAGGTGTTACTATTAACCTAATACAAAACAAGAGAGGTTCGCAATGGAAATGAACGCCTTTAACCCATCGTCAGCTACCGGTCTCACCGAACAGCAGGTAGCTGAGCTTCGAGAAAAGGGTCTCAATAATCAGCAGCCTGAATCCCAGACAAAAACCGTGGGCCAGATCGTAAAGGACAATACGCTGACCCTTTTTAATTTACTCAATATTGTGCTGGCGGTTCTTGTGATTGCGGTTGGGTCCTATAAAAATGCGCTGTTTATCAATATTGTGATCATCAATACCGTCATCGGCATTATCCAGGAGGTCAAGGCGAAGCGCACAATTGACAAGCTCTCGCTCATTTCCCAGCCCCATGTCCGGGTGCTGCGGGAGGGGAAGGAGAAAGAGATCACAGTGGAGGAGATCGTCCTCGGGGATATTCTTATCCTGAGCTCCGGAAAACAGATTCCATCGGATTCAACAGTGCTGAGCGGTGAAATTGAGGTCAATGAATCCCTGCTGACAGGTGAATCCGACGCCATTGTCAAAAAGGAAGGCGATACCCTTCTGTCCGGCAGCTTTGTGGTGGCCGGGCAGGCCTATGTGCAAGTGGATAAGGTGGGCGAGGACAATTACGCTACCAAAATTGCCGCCCAGGCCAAGCAGATGCGCAAGCCCAATTCTGAAATCATGCGGGCGCTAAACCTGATCATGAAAATTATCGGTATCACCATTGTGCCCATCGGTGTGCTTCTCCTGCTGCGGCAGATTTTCGGCCTGAACCTGGGGATCAACCATGCCATCGTTACCACTGTGGCCGCCCTGATCGGTATGATTCCCGAGGGGCTTGTGCTTCTGACGAGTGTGGCCCTGGCAGTGGGCGTTATCCGCCTCGGGCATTACAAGACCCTGGTTCAGGAGCTGTACTGCATCGAGACGCTGGCCCGTGTTGATGTGCTCTGTCTGGATAAAACCGGCACCATCACCGAGGGGAGCATGGAGGTCAAATCCATCGACCTGGTCAATAACGCCAAGGACCCGGCTAAGGCCCTGCGCGCCATGGTGGGGACCCTGACCGATAATAACTCCACCTTCCAGGCCCTGAAGGACAGCTTTAACGGAGAGGCCCCCAAATGGCGGGCAGTGAAGACCGTCCCTTTTTCTTCGGCCCGCAAGTGGAGCGGCGTCAGCTTTGAGGAACAGGGAACTTATGTTATCGGCGCCCCGGAATTTGTGCTGAAAGACGGCTACAATACCTACCGCGACAAGGTTGAGGGCTATGCCGCGGAGGGAAACCGCGTGCTGGTGCTTGTCCATTCCGACAGTCCTTTTACAGGAGACAGCGGCCTGCCCGGTGATGTGCAGGTCATTGCATTCCTGCTGCTCGGGGACAAAATCCGGAAGGAAGCCAAAAAAACCCTGGAATATTTTGCAGGGCAGGGGGTTGCTATCAAGGTAATCTCTGGGGATAACCCCCTCACCGTGTCTGAGGTAGCCTGCCGGGCAGGCCTGATGGACGCTAAAAACTGTGTGGATGCCACCACCCTCGAGACGGATGAGGCAGTGGCAGAGGCCGCCCTCAAATATACGGTTTTCGGGCGGGTTACCCCAGGGCAGAAGCGTGTGCTTGTCAATGCGTTAAAGGCCGCGGGGCATACCGTGGCCATGACCGGCGACGGCGTTAACGATGTGCTGGCTCTGCGCGATGCGGATTGCAGCATTGCCATGGCCGCGGGGAGCGACGCTGCCCGCCAGGTCTCCCAGCTGGTTCTGCTGGATTCCAATTTCTCCAGCCTGACCAAGGTGCTCATGGAAGGCCGGCGCGTCATCAACAACATCAGCCGCGCGGCATCGCTGTTCCTGGTCAAGACCATCTATTCCTTTCTGTTAGCGGTCATTGTGATTGTGGCCAGCGAGGCGTACCCCTTTATTCCGATCCAGCTCACGCTTATCAGCACAGTAACCATAGGGGTTCCGTCCTTCTTCCTGGCTCTTGAGCCCAACAAAAACCGGCTCTCCGGCAATTTTCTGGAGACAGTGCTCAGAAAAGCTCTTCCGGGCGCGCTGACCATTGTGGTAAATATTGTCGTAGTTATGATTATTGGGAATATACTGGATTTCAGCGTTAATGAGCTGTCCACCATGGCCTGCCTGCTGACCGGTGTCACCGGGCTCATCATCCTTTATGGTGTCTGCCAGCCCCTCGATGTTAAACGGACCATCCTGTTCTGGGCTATGACCATCGCCTATGTGGGCGCAGTGCTGTTCTTCCCGACCTTTTTCGCGGTAATACCGTTCTACCCCACTAACTGGCAGGTGGTGCTGGTATTGCTGCCGATGCTGTTCCTCATTTATCCCATTATGCTGCTGCTCAAGGCTGCCATCAATAAAACCGAACGTTGGCTTGTTAAGCATAAGCTGCTGGATTTAAAACGGACATCGCTGTAGATTTTTCCGACCCGTATCGCCGCGATACGGGTTGGATTTTTTATTTTAAATTTTTGTCAGAAAATGCTTGACGAAGGCTTAAGAATTGTGCTAGAATAAGCAAGTCGTCAAGTGAGACAGCCGCAGGTAGCACGGTTTTAAAAAATAAAATTTTAAAAAGTGCTTGACATTAAGAGTTAAAGATAATATAATATAAGAGTTCTGTTTCGAGGTGTAGCGCAGTTTGGTAGCGCACATGGTTTGGGACCATGGGGCCGGAGGTTCGAATCCTCTCACCTCGACCATTTTTTTATCTGAACGATTATACGGGCCTTTAGCTCAGTTGGTCAGAGCATCCGGCTCATAACCGGCAGGTCCAGGGTTCAAGTCCCTGAGGGCCCACCAGTTTCTTTTTAAAAAACAAGCTCAGTAAAACATAAGCCCAGATAGCTCAGTCGGTAGAGCAGAGGACTGAAAATCCTCGTGTCGGTGGTTCGATTCCGCCTCTGGGCACCACTTTGAAGTTTAAATGCAGATTTGTCAGACAGCAGGTCTGGCTTTTTTTATTTTTTGAAAAATGTCACGGCCCTGACGGATAGCGGCGGCATGGTGTTCAGAGTTGTATTTTTAAGGACAATCAGTTATACTAGGCGTAAAGGTGATTTAAAATGAATACAGACATTTCCAGAGAAAAAATTAAAACAAACATCATAAAAAGTGTGACAGACCTGAATGAAAAAAAGACACTGCGCCTGGTGGAAAAAGCCCTTAATGCGGGGATAAGCATGAGCGATATTGCGGAGTATCTTCAGCAGGGAATGGACAATGTGGGCGAGCTGTTTGAAAAAGAGGAATACTTTATCGGCGACCTGATCATGGCCGGCATCATTTTTAAAGAGGTTATGAAGCTTGATAAACGCAGCGTGGCTGATCAGAAGGAAGCTCCCGGCAGCCGGGGAACCATCCTGATCGGAACCATCCACGGCGATCTGCATGATATCGGAAAGGATATTTTTATTGGCCTGGCCTGTGTCAATGGCTTTAATGTCATTGATTTGGGCGTGGATGTCCTGCCCGAGGTGTTTGTTGAAAAAATCAGGGAGGCCCGCCCGCAGATTTTAGGCTTCAGCGGCCTGCTGACTACGGCCACGGCAGAGGTCAAAAAAACCCTCAAGATGATCCATGACGCCGGACTGCGTGATGGCCTGAAAATTATTGTGGGTGGAGGCCTGATGCAAAAGGAACAGGAAAGTCCGGAGGCTTTCGCGGACGCCTATGTCAAAAATTCAGGAAGAGGACTGGAGTACTGCCTCGAATGGGCGGAGAATGGTTACAGATAATGGATATACCGATTTATGAAAAAATTGCAAATGATTTAAAGGAAAAGATCAACCTGGAGCTTTTGAAGCCTAATGACCCTATTCCCTCAGAGGCGGCTCTGTGCGAAGCCTACAATGTCAGCCGTCTGACTGTAAGAAAATCACTGGAAATGCTGGTGCGCGACGGCTTGGTTTATCTGGTCCAGGGAAAGGGGCATTTTGTAAGGAAAACAAATGGCAGCGATTATATCCTTACATTCAACGAAGTCGGCTTTGAGACCACTGATATTGATCAGATACACATTGTGGATGTCGATGTGGTTGAATCGACGAAGGAACTGGTTTATATCTTGAAGATTCATCCCAATACGCGTGTGCTCAGGATAAGGCGGGTGCTTTATGAAAAGCAGCAGCCCATTGGCTATGACATCAAGTATATCCCTTACTATCCTGGCTTTCCGCTGATTGAGAAGGAGCTGGAGGCCAGAGATTTCGTTGAGATTCTGGCAGACCGCATCTCGCCTTATTCAGTTCAGATTGATTTGAAGATAACACCTCAGAGGGCTCAGAAAGAAACGGCCGGCCAGCTTGGGATCGACGAAGGCAGCGGAATACTGACGGTGTCCCAGCTTTTAACGGATGTCGAGCTTGGCGTTGTAGGTTATTGCGAAACCTTTTATAATGCAAAGTATGTAAAACTTGTCGCAGAATGGAGCAGGTAATGGAAGCAAAACTTTATAAAGGCGTACAGAACGATCTTAAAAAGAAAATTGAGCGGGGGATCTATCCGGAAGGCTATAAGCTGGAAAGCGAGAACAGTCTTTGCGAACAGTATAATGTCAGCAAGGTGACCCTGCGTAAGGCGCTCTCCAACCTTATTGAGGAAAATTATATTGAATCCAGACCGAGAATAGGGTATTTCGTAAAAGCAGCAGAGCGCGGAATATACCATTTAAGCTACAGTCTGTCAAACGTGCTGAACACCTATATTTCTGATGAGGAAATTTTGTCGGCAGATTTCGGCGGAAGAAAGGGCGTCAATGAATTTGAGATGACCAAGCGTTACGCCAACGATGACGATGAGTGGATCGCGCTTGAGCAAATCCGGATTGTTTTCAGGCACACTCTGCCCGGTGAAAAAAATACGGAAAAGACGCGCGGTTATTACAAACGGCATACCGAAGATATCTTGTCCCTTGCTGAGACAAAAAAAATGACGCTGGACGTATCCTTTGGTGATGAGGCGGTGTGCGATGCTCTGGAAATTTTTTCGGACGAAGCGCTGTTGAGGGTCTGTGAAGAATATTATGATGAATATGGAAAGCTGTTTGCAGAAGTGAGGGCATATGTACCATCGGATTTTGCAGAGGTGAGGGCATCTAATAAAAGAAAGGAATCTGTTTTTTAAGGATTTTCTTTTTTATTGACAATCTAATATTATCATGATAATATTAGATTGCTTAATTGATATTATCACGATAATATCAATTAAAAAGAAAGGCGCTTTTCAAAATAGTAGGAGGAGAAAAATGGACGTTAAGGAAAAACTGTATCAAAAAAATCTTTCCATGGCAAAAAAGGGGTTGCTCTGGGGACTCATGGGCGGACTTTTGTACGGCATCAGTCCAATGTTTCAAACGCTTGGTATGGGAACCGAGCCTTTGAGCAGCGGCGCTGTTTTAGGTTTATGCGCGATACCGATGATCGTGGGGTGTCTTCAGGACTTTTCATCTGGAATATGGGTGTTAATTCCGAATCTGAAAAACGGGAAAGGAAGAGAGTACATCCGGTCCGTAAAAACCAAACCGGGGCGTTTTATTCTGCTGGCCTCTTTTTTCGGAGGTCTGATCGCAATGGCTGGTTTTACACTTGGTGTTTACTTTGCAGGACCGGTATATCCTGTGGCTATCAGTGCCACATTTCCAGCCATCGGAGCAGTATTATCCCGGATATTTTTAAAGGAAAAAATTTCGGGCCGCGGCTGGTGCGGTATTCTGCTGTGTGTGGCAGGAGCCATTACGGTCAGCTGGGCGCCGCCCTCTGGGGATACCTACCCGAACTTTTATCTGGGAATCGCCTGCGCAGTGTTAGCCTCTGTCGGATGGTCGCTGGAGGGCATTATCTCCTGTGCGGGAATGGATTTTGTTGATCCTGAAATTGCGCTCGGTATCCGCCAGTTTGCATCGGGAACCATGTTTTTGTTTGTACTGCCTTTTGTTGCCAGCGGTGTTAACCTGAAGGCCTTTGGACTGTTATTTTCCACGTTGCCGACCATGGCCTTTGTGTTTATCGCCATCGCGGGATTTGGCGCAGGTATCGGATACTTTTACTATTATAAGTGCAACAATGTCTGCGGCGCTTCGAGAGGGATGTCGCTGAATATTATCTATACGCTGGTTTCCGCTGTCCTGTCGGTTGTTTTTCTTGGAAGCGCCATCACAGCGACCTTTATTATTGGAATTATTGTTTTACTCTCAGGGGCAGTCATGGTTGTCGGGAAGCCGTCAGAGCTACTCTCGTTAAGAGATATCCGTTAGGAGGAAATGAAAATGGCAGAAACAATGCCCATGCGCTTTAATATTATCAAGCAGATTATGGAAAATCCGGAAGGGCTGAATCCACAGCAGGTTTATGAGCGGATTTTACCTTACTACAAAGGTGAAAAACAATGCAGCGAAAAGGAGATTGACGCTCAGCTGATGTCACTTAAGGGGACTGGTCTTGTGGAGATTACACATACAACAGAACGTTCAGATGGCTTTTTGGAATCGACCTATGTCATGACAGCTTATGGCAGGGAGCGCTCCCGAAAATACATTGGTGAATATTTATAAGGAGTTAAAAATGAGCCATATTCTTAAAAAAAAGGATTTAGAAACAATATATGAGAAGGTTATCGAAATTTTAGAACAAATCGGCATTACCTTTGGAACCGAAAAAGCCCTGGAGCTTCTTGGGAAAAACGGTGCGAAAATCGAAGGCAGCAAGGCCTTTATTCCAAAGGCGCTCCTGGAAAGATGTCTGGAGAGTCTTCCCAAATATGATTATGAAAATCAGGGACCCAAAAGGATCACAGCGACCTCTCCCTTTGGTATGGTGCCCACCATTCTGGATGATGAGACCGGTACATACCGAAGCGGTACAGTTGACGATGTGGTGAAAATGTATCAGCTCACCCAAACCTCAGACCTTTATGAATGTGCAAGTCCCTGTGTCATTGATCCTGTGGACAGCGACGCAGAGGATCTGTATGTTGGCCAGATTGCCATGCTCCTTCGCTACAGCGATAAATGGCCTTCCGTTGGAATAAGGGCAACAGCGCAGAACTCAAAGGACGGAAATCTATATCAGAGCGCGCGTAAATCCATCCGGCTCATCCGTGAGTTTTACGATGTGTGGGATGAGCCTGTAATGGGGCAGTCCATCTGTCCTATGTCCCCCCTTGCCTATGACTGGGAATGCCTTGATAATTTAACCGCGGCCATCGAGGAAAAGCAGAATATTATCCTCTGTCCCTGCAGCCTGACTGGGCTGACCGGGCCTGCGAGCCTGCTGGGACTGGTGATTCACGATATTGCCATCTCTCTGGCCGGGATCGTTTATGCTCAGCTGCTTTCTCCGGGAATTGATGTTTCCATCTGTTCCTGCTCAGGCGCGACGGATATGCGCAGCATTCAGCCAGCCTATGGAACCGTGGAATGTGTCTATATTGAAGGAATGCTCTATGAGTTCGCGAAGTATATGCAGATCGGCTGTACAATCTGCGGCGCGCTGTCCGATTCCGCAAAAGTGGATTACCAGGCAGGGGCAGAAAGCATGCTGACAACACTGATGCCATACTACGCGTCTGAAATTAACGAGGTCTGGTGCTATCCTGGACTGATGTCGGCCTGGTACTGCGGCAGCTTTGAGAAGCTTATTCTCGACGAGGAAATGATGCGCAACGTCAACCGGGCTCTTAAGGGCGTAAACTTAAAACTGGACCCCAAGCTGATGAGGAGCTTGACAGAAGCCCAGGAAAAAAATACTTTTCTCCAGGGCAAAACGCCGTCCGCCTACAGAAAAGACCATTATTTAACTAAAATTTTCAGCAAATACGGCGTTTCCCAGGATATCAGTCCGGAGAAAACAGATATCCGTTTAAAGGTAAAAAGGGAGATCGAGAACCGAATTAATGAGTATCAGGCTCCGGAAATCACCAAAGAGCAGAAAGAAATTTTGAAGCCTCACCTTCCTTCAAGGTGTTCGTTTTAAAAATAGAGAACCCGTATCGCCGCGATACGGGATGTGGGAGACGGTGTAAGCGAATAAAAAACCAGACAGCTTCTGTCTGGTTTTTTGCTGTTTTTGAGATTGGAACGAAGTTTTTTTATAAACTTGCCATAAAAGCATCTGAATGCTATAATGTATGCAAATAAAGTTAGTCTAGCATAACTGAAGGCGGGTGAAACAATGAAGATTGAGTGCGAACAGCCATACTGCAATTATATTGAGGTTCTCCAGCGGGACGCTGAAAAAACCATTTACCGCATGAACTGCGGCGACGGCGATGGGATCATGGTCTGCTATCCGGTTTTTGACGGGGTGGAGCTTTATTACAATGATTTTCAGGCCTTCCGGTGCAGTGAGCCCGGCAATCGGCCTGGCTCCAATTTTCTCGAAATTAACCACTGCCGCAAGGGCCGCTATGAATGCTGTTTTGGAAAGAACCATTTTGCCTATCTCAGCGAGGGGGATTTAGCCATCACAGGTTGGGATTTTCCCTGTGAAGCTTCCCGCTTCCCCCTCGGCTATTATAACGGCATCGAAATTCTCATCGACATCGCCCATGCCCAGGAGCACCTTTCCTGTGTGCTGGAGGGCATCGAAATCGACTTGGACAGGCTGAGACAGAAGCTCTCAGGTAATGAGGGATGCTTTGTGCTGCGGTCCACCAAAGAGATCGAGCACATCTTTGACGAGCTCTACCATGTAGACCCGCGGGTACAAAAGGGCTATTTCAGGATCAAGGTGCTGGAGCTGCTGCTTTTTCTGAGCATTACCCCCTTTGAAAGCGGCAGGGACCGGCGCCGGTATCTTTCGGCCCGTCAGGCCTGTGTGGTGGAGCAGATACACGATGTACTCACCCAAAACCTGGATCAGAACATTACCCTCGAGGCGTTATCGAAGCGCTTTGACATTGGCATGACCACCATGAAAAACTGTTTCCGGGCTGTGTATGGAAAGCCCATCAATACCTGGCGCAGGGAGTACCGCCTGCACGTGGGCGCCCGGATGCTCAGAGAAACTGATAAGAGTGTTCTGGAGATCGCCAACAGTGTGGGATATGAAAACCCCAGCAAGTTCGCTGACGCTTTCAGAAAACAATTGGGAGTCCCGCCTCTCGAGTACCGAAAAAATAATTGGCGGTTTGGAGCATTCCGCCTGCCCGGGGTAGAGACATAAAGGGGTTAGGAGTAAACTGTTTTTGTAGTTAGAGATAGCTAACTAAAAAGAGAAACAGAGGTGATATGATGCAACCACAAAAAGAGGCCCGGCGGGGGCTGTTTTCGTACGCGGGAAAGTATAAAGCCCTGTCCGTCTGTGCCTGTATTTTATCCGGGATCAGCGCGGTTCTGATCCTCATGCCCTTTATCTGCATCTGGCAGGTGGTGAGGGAAATTTTCGCGTTGCTGCCCAACGTGGGGCAGGCCCAGAATCTGAGCTGCTATGGCTGGCTGGCCGTGGCTTTTGCCCTGGCAGGAATCATTGTCTATTTTGCAGCCCTGATGTGTTCGCACCTGGCAGCTTTCAGAACAGCGCGCAATATGCGCAGCGAGGCGCTGCACCACATTGTCAGGCTACCGCTGGGCTATTTTAACCAGAACAGCAGCGGCAGGCTCCGCCGTATCATAGACGAGAGCGCAGGGCAGACCGAGGCCTTTCTGGCCCACATGCTACCCGATTTGGCGGGGGCCATTGTGACACCCTTTGCCATGCTGGCTATTTTGCTCATCTTTGACTGGCGGCTGGGCCTGGTGAGTCTGGTGCCCATGATCATTGGCTTTATCATCCTGTCACGGATGATGGGGACCAGCGTGAACACATCCATGCAGCAGTACCAGAACGCCCTTGAGGACATGAACTCAGAGGCTGTGGAGTATGTTCGGGGGATTCCAGTGGTCAAGACCTTCCAGCAGAGCGTTTATTCCTTTAAGAATTTTCACGCGGCTATCAGACGCTATAACTCCTGGGTAGTGGATTACACCCTTAAATGCCGCCTGCCCATGTGCGGCTTTACCGTGTCGGTCAACGGCGTTTTCGCCTTTCTGATCCCGGCAGGTATTCTGCTGATTGCCAGTGCGGTGGACTACAAAACCTTTTTGCTGAATTTTATTTTCTATATCCTGTTTACACCAGTCGTTACGGTCATGATGACAAGGATCATGTTCTCGGGGGAAAACGCTCTGATGGCCCGCGACGCGGCAAGGCGTATCGAAACGATACTCCTAGAAAAGCCTCTTGAAGAACCGGCAGTGCCTGTTAGGCCAGAGGGGGCGGGCATCGTGTTTGACCAGGTGCGTTTCACCTATTCAGGAAGCGATACTCCAGCCATCGACGGCGTCAGCTTTGAAATTCCAGAAGGCGCCACTGTGGCCCTGGTCGGCCCCTCCGGCGGCGGCAAGACAACGGCGGCCAGTTTGATTCCCCGTTTCTGGGATGTGCAGGAGGGACGTGTCTGCGTCGGCGGTGTGGATGTTCGCCAGATCGCTACCACCGACCTCATGGATCAGGTTTCCTTTGTATTCCAGAATACAAGGATCCAGAAGGCCAGCCTGCTCGAGAATATCCGCAGCGCCCGTCCAGACGCGCCAGCAGAGGCTGTGCTGGCAGCCGCCCGTGCCGCCAGATGTGAGGATATTTTTGAAAAGTTGCCCCAGGGTATCGATACTGTTGTGGGCACCAAAGGCGTTTACCTGTCCGGCGGTGAAGCTCAGCGGATCGCCTTGGCGCGGGCCATTCTGAAAGATGCCCCCATCGTGCTTCTGGACGAGGCCACCGCTTTTGCGGACCCAGAGAACGAATACCAGATCCAGAAAGCCTTCGAGGAACTGACAAAAGGGAAAACCGTTCTGATGATCGCCCATAGGCTGACCACCGTCCGGCATGCCGACTGCATTTTGGTCATGGAGAATGGCCGGGTAACAGAGCAGGGAACCCATGAAGCGCTGCTGGAAAAAGGCGGCACCTATGCAGCCATGTGGAAGGAATATCAGAGCACAGAGGCCTGGAAAATAACCGGAAAGGAGGCGGCCTGATGACTGCTTATTTTCAGAAAAAGTTTGCCCTGAGCGAGCAGGGCGCAAAGGATCTGGTCAAGGCGGTTTTTGCCTGTACCCTGACCGATGTGATCCTCATGCTACCCATTGGCCTTTTATACCTGGTCGCGACAGAGCTGGTTTCGCCCCTCATCGGGGGGGATGCCCCGGCGCCCAATCTGTGGTTTTATATTGGCGGCTCGGTAATTATCCTGGCCCTGATCTTTATCTTTGAGTACATACAGTACAACAAGACCTTTCTGGCCTCCTACGCCGAGAGTACGAACATGCGTATCCGGCTGGCAGAAAAGCTGCGGCGCTTGCCGTTATCCTTTTTCGGAAAGCGTGACCTGTCCGACTTAACCACCACCATCATGGCCGACTGCGCCGCGATGGAGACGGCCTTCTCCCATTATATCCCGGAATTCATCGGGGCAGTAGCATCGATCATTTTGGCTGGCATCGGGCTGTTTGTCATGGACTGGCGTATGGCGCTGGCACTTTTGTGGGTGCTGCCTGTGGTGCTTCTCATCATGGCGCTGAGCCGGGCACAGCAGAACAAGGTGGGCCGGCAGCACAACAAGGTAAAGCTGGACTGCGCCGACAGCATACAGGAATGTATTGAAACCGTAAGGGAGATCAAAGCCAACAACCAGAGCGGCCGTTATCTGAAAAAGATTGACGACCTGCTGGGCAGAAATGAGAAAATCCAGATCAGGGCCGAGCTCAACACAGCCATGTTCGTGGTAACCTCCCAGATGCTCCTGCGTGTGGGCATTGCCACCGTGGTGCTTGTGGGATCAGTGCTTCTGGTCAGCGGCCAGACCGATTTTCTGACCTTCTTGGTGTTTTTGATCGCCGCGACCCGTGTCTTCGACCCCTTATCCGGCGCGCTGATTAACCTGGCGGCCATCTACGCGACCATGCTCACCGTGGAACGCATGAAGGAGATCGAGGAACAGCCAGTCCAGGAGGGCAGCGAGCAGGCAGACTACCAGGGCTACGACATTGCTTTTGATCAGGTAGGCTTTGCCTATAACAGCGGGGAAACCGTGCTCGAGGATGTCTCTTTCACAGCCTGCCAGGGACAGGTAACCGCTCTGGTGGGTCCCTCTGGCGGAGGTAAGAGCACCGCGGCCAAGCTGGCCGCCCGTTTCTGGGATATTCAGAAAGGGCGGATTACCGTGGGCAGTACAGACATCAGCACTGTAGAGCCTGAAACGCTGCTGAAAAATTTTTCCATTGTTTTTCAGGATGTGGTACTCTTTAACAATACCATACTCGAAAATATCCGTATTGGACGGAGGAACGCCACCGACGAAGAAGTACTGGCCGCGGCACATGCCGCTCGGTGCGACGCTTTCGTCATGAAGATGCCCGACGGCTATCAGACCAAAATCGGTGAGAACGGATCTTTTCTTTCTGGCGGAGAGCGCCAGCGCATCTCCATTGCCCGGGCACTGCTCAAGGATGCGCCGGTCATCCTCCTGGATGAGGCCACCGCCTCGCTGGATGTCGAAAATGAGTCCCAGATCCAGCGGGCCATCTCCAGCCTGGTAAAAAATAAAACCGTATTGATCATTGCCCACCGCATGCGCACCGTGGCCGGGGCTGACAAAGTTGTCGTACTGGAAAATGGCCGGGTCGCACAGCAGGGAACGCCGGAAGCCCTCATGGAACAGGGCGGCCTGTACCGCCATATGGTCGAGCTCCAACAGCAAAGCGAGGACTGGGCCATTTGAATATAAAGAAGAAAAAGTCCATGTTAAAGATAGATGCTCCTTAAACGAGTCCAATTTTTATCGCTCTTTTCAACCCGTATCGCCGCGATACGGGTTCTTTTGCAATGGAAATTTAAGCATAAAAAATTTACGTTTAGAAATACAACCTATTGTTGAATGGTATGATTTCATATATAATATAAATATATATGGAACAAGGTGCCCGCCAGGGTATTTGAGGAGAGGTAACAATGGGGGAAGAAAAACGCAGAAATAAAAAAGCAGTCATTTTTGTGGTAACGTTTTTAGTAGTTAATCTTTTAGCCCTGTCGCTTATCACGATGTGGGAGTCCGTTTCGGTTAACCGGCGGCTGACAGCCCATGCAGAGGAGATCGGAGACGGGTTTGATGAGGTCATGGACAGCTATGAGCAGTCCTTTAAGCTCTTTGCGCAGATGATGGGGCGGGAGATCCAGAACAACCCGAACCCGGATATTTTGTGGGATTACCTGAAAAGTATTGACGCGCCCCTGCTGGCCATTGAGGGGGAAACCTTTGACGGCCTGTATATGTACTACCAGGGCCGGTATCTCTACAGCTGGGATAAGCCCTACTCGGCTTACGAGGAGACAGGCTATGTGGCCATAGAGCGCCCCTGGTACAAGGACGCTGTGGCAGGCAAGGGCGAGATTGTCTTTACGCCGCCCTATATGAGCTATGCCAACCATTATATTCTGACGACCATCTCACAGCTGCAGCCAGACGGCGAAACCGTGTTTGCCTATGATATTAAAATGGGGGATATCCAGAAGCTTGTCTCGTCCACGCTTCAATATGATGACGAGCAGATCATGATTTTTGATCAGAATGGCACGGTTATCGGGAGCACCAATACCGATTATCTGGGTGGAAACCTCAGAGCCAGCCTGGAGGATACCGCTCAGGCAGTGTCTTTGGCCCAGAGAGAAAAGGAAGCCCTTGACACCACCGATGAGGCCGGGCTGGCCAAGGCTGAGGAAAAAATCCAGTCGGCTGCTGCCTTTTACAGCTTCAGGCACAGCATCGACAGCGGCCTGTCCAGAGTGATGGATACAGAGCAGAAGGCTGTTACTGTGAAGCTGAGCGGCAGCCGTTATTACGCCTATCTGGACAGGGTGGACGGATACAGTGCCCTGGTGCTTGTCCCGGTGCTGTCAATGCTGAAGGGCACGCTTGAGGTCTGGCTGGTTCCCCTGCTGATCGTTGAAATCCTGCTGATCTATGTGCTGGGGCGGGTCAGCAAGGAGCAGAAAAACCGCGAGCTTAAAAATGCCTATATCGAGCTGGGCCAGACCCAGCGCCGGCTTGAGATTGCCCTGTCGGCTGCCAAGAAGGCCGCGGCTATCGATGAGCTGACAGGCATGATGAATGACCGCTCCTTCCGGAAGGAAATAGCCAGAACGCTGGACAATATGGACTCGGATGAAAGCGGCATTTTAATCATGATGGACGGCGACCACTTTAAAGAGGTGAATGATCATTATGGCCACAATATGGGCGATGAGGTCATAAAGCTCTCAGCCCAGATGATCATCGGCCGTATCCGGGTGGTGGATCTTGCCTCACGTCTGCACGGCGACGAGTTCGCCATCTTCGTGACCGACACAGCGGATTACGCCGTCGCCAGACGGATTGTGGAGGATATTAACGACACCATCGCGCGTGAAGCCAAAAAAATGAATATCCCGCCCATTACCCTGTCGGGCGGCGCGGTCATCGCCAGACACGGCGATACCTATATCGAGCTCTCAAAGGCAGCGGACAAGGCTTTATACAAGGCCAAGGAGACCCATGACGGCGGTTTTGCCTGCTGAGCCGGGAGACAGAATGCACAAATAGGATAAAAACCAGGCAGTCACTGCCTGGTTTTTTATTTTTTGGAATCAGGCTTTTTCACATTTTATAAAATCAATCCCGCTGAAAACAATCTGCTCAGCGATATGGGCCATTTCATCAATAGACTCCTGCATGCCCGTGTCAAGCCAATCTGAGAGCAGGCCAATCCACCCTGAGATGATAAAGGAATAAAAATAGGCGAACCTCGAGGTATCACAGGGGCTGAAAATCATCTGCCAGTTATGATAACAATGCTGGCGCACCAGCTCCTTGGTGCGATTGACAAAAGCGCTGTCGCCGTTGGGGCCCAGGAAAATCTGGAACAGCTCACTGTTCGTCTGGGCAAAACGGAAGATGTCCTTGCAAATGGGCAGAGGCGAGGATTTTAATTCTTTTACAGAGTGGCTGGAAAAGAGCGTGTCCAGCTCCTTAAACAGGTCGTTCTCGATCTGGGTGAGCATGTCGAAAATATCCTTATAATGCAGGTAAAAGGTTCCGCGGTTAATATCTACAAGGTCAGACAGTTCCCTTACAGAAATTTCATTAATGCTTTTTTCTTTTAACAGCTGTGTTAAACCTTCAATCAAAAGCTTTCTGGTTTTTCGGACACGCCGGTCTGTTTTTTCTGAAGTCATTTTAATCTACTCCTTTTTTATTTTTGCGCGTAAAATTCATGAAAAAATTCAACACAATTGTGCAGAATGTTGATTAATCATCAGCTTTTCAAAACATTGTTTATTGTGTTTTTCCTTCTCTTTTATTATAATTTACAGAAGTCAATAAATCAACAAATGTTTAATAATAGAAAGGAGTTAATTTATGGACCGATTTGCGGGTTTCATTGTAAAGCATCGGAAAACAGTGGTGGTCTTCTTTATTTTGGCATCCATTGTCTGTATGCTGTTAAGCAATCTGGTCGGGGTCAATTATGACATTATGGATTACCTGCCCGATGGAGTCCCCTCCACTGTTGCGCTGGACACCATGAGTCAGGAATATGACCAGGCTATTCCGAATATGCGTGTGATGGTAAAAACAGACAGTGTGTCAGAGGCCCTTGACTATAAAGCCAGACTGGCAAGTGTGGAGGGGGTGGAGGCGGTTGAATGGCTGGACGATGCAGCGGATATCTATGCGCCTATTGAGACCATTGACCAGTCCGTTACAGATGACTGGTACAAGGATGGTACAGCCCTGTACAGCGTTACTGTAAAGGATGAAAAGGAAACAGAAGCAGTGAACGCGGTGCGGGAGATCATCGGTGAGGACAACGCAATGACTGGCAGTGCAGTGGTGAATGCTCTGGCTCCGGTTATCACGTCAAAGGAGATATCGACCATCATGCTCTTTGTCATTCCGCTGATTTTGGCCATTCTTTTTCTGACAACCAGCTCCTGGTTTGAGCCGCTGCTGTTTATGTTCAGCATTGGTGTTGCCATTTTGATCAACCGGGGTACCAACCTGATGTTTGGTGAAATATCCTTTGTGACCAACGCGGCGGGAGCTGTTTTACAGCTGGCCGTTTCGATGGATTACTCCATTTTTCTGCTCCACCGCTTTTCAGAGTTCCGATCCGAAGGGCACGACGTGTCAGCGGCGATGGTTCTGGCTGTCAAAAAATCCACAGCGTCAATTTTATCCAGCGGACTGACCACAGTGACAGGCTTTGCGGCTCTGATTCTCATGCAGTTTAAGATTGGACCGGATATGGGCTGGGTCATGGCAAAAGCCATTCTGTTCAGCCTGATCGCTGTGCTGGTTTTATTACCCGCTGCGGCCATCTGTACCTATAAGCTCATTGATAAAACCCGTCACAGGCCCTTTATACCAGGGTTTGAAAGATTCAGCCGCTTTGCACTCAAACTCAGAGCGCCCTTTCTTATTCTTTTCTGCCTGCTGGTGGTGCCCTCGTTTTTAGCCAGCCAGAACAACCAGTTTATCTATGGAGCCTCCAAGATTTACAGCAGTGCAGCGACGCAGATGGGAAGGGATATGACCGCCATTGAGGAAACCTACGGCAAGTCAAGTCCTCTTGTGCTCATGGTGCCTGCAGGAGATATTACCAGAGAAAAGCAAATGAATGATGCGATCCTACAGGCAGAAAATGTGACTTCAGTCGTCTCTTATGTGAATACTGTGAGTGATGTTATTCCGCCGGAATTTACGCCGGAGGGCGAAATCTCAAAGCTTTATTCAGAGCACTACAGCCGGTTTGTTGTCAATATGGATATTGTGGAAACCGATCCCGGCGCATTTGAAAAAGTGGATGCTGTGCGCAGTATTGCGGCGGATTACTATGGGGATGGTGCGCTGATCGCAGGAGATTTGCCAAACGCCGAGGATCTCCGGAACACCATTGTACATGACAATATATTGGTTAACGGCGTGGCGGTAGGCTTTGTGTTACTGATTCTGATCTTTAATTTTAAATCACTGAGCCTGCCCTTTATTCTGACACTGGTGATAGAAGGATCGATTTGGCTGAATCTGGCGGTCCCTTACTTCAGAGGTGAGGAACTGAACTACATCGCTTATCTGATCACCAGCTCGGTACAGCTTGGTGCCACCATTGATTATGGCATTCTCTTTACAGACCGGTTTCTGGAAAACCGCCGCCTGCTGCCCAAGAAGGAGGCGCTGCGCTTAACCATCCAGAGCACAACCGTGTCCATTATGACCTCAGCCTCCATTATGACCATTGCCGGGTGCCTGCTTGGCAGGATATCGACCAACGCTGTTCTCAGCCAGCTGGGCGTTTTAATTGGCCGCGGGGCGCTGATCTCTATGACACTGGTCATTTTCGTATTACCCGCTATTTTGAGTGTCTGTGACGGCGTCATTGAGAAAACAACCTGGAAAGCAAGATTTTATAAAAAAAACGATAAATTTGAAAGGAAAGCAGCTTATGAACATTAGAAACAGGAAAGGGTCAAGGGCCCTGGCGGTTGTGCTGGCCCTTTTAATGATTTACGCCAGCATGCCGGCAGCCCTGGCGGCGCCTGCAACGGCCAAAAAAGATGAAAATGTGTATGTCAATTTGAACAAAAACGGCAGTGTGGAACGCATCTATGTGGTGAATGCCTTTGAGGTAGAAAGCCAGGGCACCATCACCGACTATGGCGATTACCAGGATACCCGGAACCTGAGTTCCCAGGCGCCCATTGAGGAAGATGGAACAGCTTACCAGGTGCAGGCAGCCGAAGGTAAATTCTATTACCAGGGCACCATGAAAACAACCGATACACCCTGGGTTATCAACCTGAGCTACAATTTGGACGGAAAGAATACACTGCCCGAGAACCTGGCAGGAAAAAGCGGACATTTGGTCATTACGATCAGCGTCCGGCAGAACCAGAAAATGGATCCGGCCTTTTTCGACAATTATCTCCTCCAGGCCAGCGTTAACCTGAACGAAAACTGTAAAAATATTCAGGCAGAAGGGGCGGCTGCTGCCAACGTGGGACGCGACCGACAGCTGCTTTATAATATTATGGCAGGACAGGAAAAGGAAATCATGATTCAGACAGATGTTGTGGATTTTGAGATGGAGGGCATCACCTTTAAAGGCATTCCTATGAGCTTTGATGCGGACAAGGGTATGATTGATATGAGTGAGCTGGATAAAAAGACAGCCGAAATCAAAGAGGCCGCCGCCGTCCTTGACGCAGGCGCGGGTGACATGCAGGAGGGCGCCTATGCACTGACCCAGGGCGCAGATACGCTGGACAGCAGCGCGGCCGCTCTCGCAGAAGGGGCCCGGAGCTTTGAAACCTCCGCCGCATTGCTCAGTGAAAGGACGGATGAGCTGGTGAGTGGTCTGGCGCTTTTAAATAAAAAGACAGCCGGTTTATCGTCTGGAGCCAGCGCGCTTTTCGGAGGTGTCAGCGGTTATGTGGATGGCGCCAGAACCTTGAGCCAGGCCACCGGTGTTTACATTCAAAACGCCGAAAATCTGGCGGAGGGCACAAAAATCTATGTGAACGCGGCCGATCAGCTGGCAGGCAGTATTGCCGGCCTGAAGCAGGTGCCTGGAAGCCTCGAAAGCCTCCGGAAGGGCATTGACCAGGCAGCAGATGAGGAACATCTCAGTCAGCTGGCCGCAGGAAGCCAGGCATTGAGCAGTGGACTGGCAGACTTGTATGAACAGACCCGGGACCTTGGGAATCTCAGCGGTGTGAGTGAACAAACAGACCAGTTGAAAAGCCAGATGACGGCTGCCGGAGCACGGATCAGTACGTGTTCACAGGATATTGAGGCTGCCAATTCGGCTGTCGGCAGCCTGACTGAAAAGCTGAAAAATGATCCGGACGCCCATAAGGCTCTGACCGAAGAGGAGTGGTCAGCGTTGGAGGCCAGCCTTAAAGCCATCGATGCGGACAGCCAGGAGCTGCTTTCAGTTGGAGAGGGAATCGGCCAGAGCGCGGGCGAAATTCCAGATGTCTCTGGGCTGGAAGGGCTGGCAGGTCTGCACGAAGCAGTCGGTGGACTCTCAACAGGCGCCGCCAGCCTGAACGCGGGAATAACCGCCCAGGCTGATGGCCTGTCCGCTTTAAAACGCGAGGCGGACACCTCGCTCCCGGCACTGGCTTCCGGTGTTGGGCAGATAACGTCCGGCGCAGAGGCTTTTCAGAACAGCGGCAGCGGCCAGAAACTCATAGAGGGGGCAGATGGGCTGACCAGTGGCGGCGGAAGCCTGTCCACAGCAGCCAAAACCCTTGCGGCCAGAGGCCAGGAGCTTGAAAAAGGCGCCGGCGACTTACAGGACGGCAGTGCGCAGTTGTCCGAGGCAAACCAAAAAGCAGAAGAAGGCGGAGCGCAGCTTTCGAGTGCGGCCAGGCAGTTGTCCGCTGGGGCGAAGACTTTGTCGGAAGGGGTTGGAAGCCTGTCGTCAGGCAGTTCACTGCTGGCGCAGGGAACCCAGAATTTGAAATCCGGCGCCGACAATATGAAGGATGGAACCCAGGCCTTTTCGGATAAAACACAGAATATCGACGCCGAAATCAATGATCAAATCGATTCGGCAGTAGATAAGCTTGCAGGAAAGAACTTCAAGCCAGTCTCCTTTGTATCCGGCCAGAATCAAAACGTAGCGAGCGTTCAGTTTGTCATGATGACAGAGGCAATTGAAAAGCAGGAAGTGCCAGCACCGGAAATACCAGCCGAAAAAACAGGCTTCTGGGATAAAGTAACCGCCTTGTTTAATAAAAAATAGGAATACCATTGGCCGCTGTCAAACATTTGACAGCGGCTGTTTTTGATCAGCTTTTCATAAAACCACCTGCTTCTGACAGAGAGGAGCTTTTATAATACCCCTGTACATTTAAGCCGCTTTTGGTATAATGAAGCTGAGTCCAAATTTCCAAAGGAAATTTGGCAGGGAGCAAGGAAAGAGCCGACAGGCGAATGGGCGACCGATAACGAAGCAAACGTCTTTTGCAGCAAAAATCCTCCGGAAGGAGGAAAAAGATTTTTGATGAAAAAGATGCTCCTTGAAACGAGTCCAAATTTCATCTCCCTTCTTCAACCCGTATCGCCGCGATACGGGCCCACCGACCAAAATAAATCCATGGAGGATTCACGTGAATAAAAAAAGTATTTTAATCGACGGAAACAGCCTGGTTTACCGTATGTTTTACGGCGTGCGGGAAATGTCCAATTCCAAGGGCGTTCCCACAAACGCCATCTATGGCTTTGTCAACGTCTTAGTAAAAATCCAGAATGAATATAAGCCGGATTATCTGGCAGTGGCCTTTGACCTGAGCGCCCCGACCTTCCGGCACAAGGAGTACGAGGATTATAAAGGCGGCCGTGACAAAATGCCCGAGGATCTGCAAGTGCAGATGGACCTGCTCAAGGAGCTGCTCGGCAAAATGGGGATTCCCATGATCACAAAGGAGGGCTATGAGGCCGACGATATTATCGGCACCCTGTCCAAGCAGGGGGAAGCCAGAGAGACGAAGACCCAGATTATCACAGGGGATAAGGACTCCTTTCAGCTGGTGGACGACTATGTCAACGTGCTCTATACGGCGACCCGCAGCGGCACCCAGTTCGCCACTGTGGATGACGCCTACATCATGGAACGCTATGGTGTGACGCCCAGAGAGCTCATCGACGTCAAGGCTCTTATGGGCGACCCGTCCGACAATATTCCCGGTGTGGCCGGCGTGGGTGAGAAGACTGCCATCAAGCTCATCAAGGAGTACCACAATATCGACACGCTGTACGAGCATATTGACGACCTCAAGGGAAAACAAAAGGAAAAGCTGGAAGCCGGTAAGGAATCCGCCTTTGCCAGCCGATTTCTGGGCACCATCTGCCTGGATGTGCCGCTGGACCTGAGCCTTGAGGATCTGGCCTTCAAGCCGATCTTTACCGAGGAGAGCATCGAAATGCTCAGGGACCTGGAATTCAAGTCCATCCTCAATAAAATCCTGCCCGATGACGGTGAGGGGGACGCGCCAGTGGCGGCCAGCGATATCCAGTACACCACCATCGGCACCACCACTGAGATGATCACGGTCATGAACCGCCTGGCCAGGGAGCTGAAGCTGACGGTTTACGCCTACCGCGAGGACGACCGCGTCTGGGTGGCGGCGTACATTGGCGGTGTGTACTACTTTGTGGAAAAGCCCGCCATGGTTTCAGCCTTCTTCAGCGGCCTCGGTGAAATTCCTGAGGCCGACAGCCTGCAGACCGTCGGCCATGACCTTAAAAACCTGACCCATATTTACCACAGCCAGTGCTCGGTCATTGTCAATTACACCTTTGATACCTACATTGGCGCTTACCTGCTGAACCCGTCCGACCAGCGCTATGATCTTCAGACCGTTGCCATGAAATACCTGGGCGACACCATCCAGAGCGAGGAGGATTTCTTCGGCAGGGGCAAGACCCTGGTGCGTGCAGAGGATATGGACAGCGCCAGACTGGCTGCCTTCATGGTTAAAAACTGTGAGGTTATCCATCGTCTTGAAAAACCTCTGGCGGAAAAGATCGAAGCCGACGGCATGACCGGCCTGTTCCAGAACATTGAGCTGCCCCTGCTCAAAATCATGGCCTCCATGGAGGAACTGGGCTTTAAGGTGGATATCCATCAGCTTGAGGAACTGTCCGTGGAGTTTGAGAAAAAGATCGAGACCCTGACCTCGGAAATTTACGAGCTGGCCGAGGAGGATGATTTTAATATCAATTCCACCAAGCAGCTGGGCACCATCCTCTTTGACAAGCTTAAGCTGCCAGTGGTCAAAAAGACCAAGACCGGCTATTCCACCAACGCCGAGGTGCTGGACCAGCTGGTGCTGTTCCACCCCATTATCCAGAAAATCATCGACTACCGCATGATCTCCAAGCTGGATTCCACTTATGGTAAGGGACTGATCAAGCTGGTAGACCCCAAGACCCACAAGATCTACTCCACCTTTAACCAGACCGTCACCGCCACCGGGCGTTTGAGCTCGTCCGACCCCAACCTTCAGAACATCCCAGTCAAAACGGAGATGGGCAGGGAAATCCGTAAGGTCTTTGTGCCCTCAGCCGGGGACCGGGTGCTGGTCGACGCCGACTACTCCCAGATCGAGCTGCGCGTGCTGGCCCACCTGTCCGGAGATGAAAACCTGATCGACACCTTTGTGAAGAACCAGGACATCCACACCCGCACAGCCTCCGAGATTTTTAACGTGCCCATGGACGCGGTGAGCAGAGAGCAGAGGAGCCACGCCAAGGCCATCAATTTCGGCCTGATCTACGGCAAGCAGGCCTTCAGCCTGGGCAAGGACCTGGGCATCACCCGGGGCGAGGCCCAGTCCTATATCGACCTGTATTTCTCCAGATACCCCAAGGTGCTGGAATACATGGAAAATATCAAGGCCGAGGCCAAGGAGAAGGGGTATGTGACCACCATCTGGGGGCGCAGACGCTACATCACTGAGATCAATTCCAGAAACCGGATGCTGGTGCAGGCCGGTGAGCGCATGGCGCTGAATACCCCCATCCAGGGCGCGGCCGCCGACATTATCAAAATCGCCATGATCAAGGTCTACGACCGTCTGGAGCGCGAGGGCCTGAAATCTAAACTCATCCTCCAGGTGCACGATGAGCTCATCATCGACACCCTGAAGACCGAGCAGGAAACTGTCATGAAGCTGCTGGTTGAGGAAATGGAAAACGCCGTGGACCTCAAGGTGCCCCTGACAGTGGACGCCCACGCCGGGGATTCCTGGTACGCGGTCAAATAGAAACGGCAGCGGAGGCCCATATCGCCGCGATACGGGCCCGCTTTCTGAAAGGAGCAAACCAATGCAAATTATCGGATTAACCGGGGGCATCGCCTCGGGAAAATCGACGGTCTCCACCATTTTCAGGGAGGACTACAAACTGCCCGTCATCGACGCCGATCTGCTCTCCAGAGAGGCTGTGCTGCCGGGGAGCCCCGGCATGCGCCAGATCGAGGCCGCCTTTGGACGTGAGGTTCTCCTGCCCGACGGCAGTCTGAACCGCAGCCGTATGGGTGAGCTCATCTGCGGCGACAGCGTGGTGAGGGACCGGCTGAACGCTATCCTGCACCCGGCCATCAAGGAGCTGTACCACGCGAGCCTGGAAAGGCTGAAACGCGGCGGGAAGCCGCTCGTCATCTACGACTGCCCGCTGCTCATCGAGGCCGGCCAGCGCGAGGAGGTGGACGAGGTCCTGCTGGTGGTGACCGACGCCCAGACAAGGCTTAAACGCATTATGGAGCGGGACGGCGTGGACGAAAGTCTGGCAAAAAAGAAAATTGAGATCCAGATGCCTGACGAAAAAAAGATTGCGCTGGCAGACACCATCCTCTATAATAACGGCACGCTGGCTGACCTCAAAAACAGCCTTGATTTTTATATGAAAGAAAAATTAAAAAATGCTTGCATTATGAGCTAAGACCGTTTATAATAAATAAGGTCACGGGCTGGTGATACAATCGGCCCGCATTTATGCGAGGATGGCGGAATTGGCAGACGCGCAGGTTTGAGGGGCCTGTTGGAACTTATCTCCAGTGAGGGTTCAAGTCCCTTTCCTCGCACCATTTTATAAAAAGTAAAAAAGCCCATGAAATCAAGGTTTCAGGGCTTCTTTTATTTTTTGAGTATTCATTTGACCCCTTAATTGACCCCTTACAGATTTTTTAGGGGTATTTTAGAGGGTATTTATAAATTGATTCATGCGTTCTGAGCTTTCTTTTCTCATGGTTTCGGTTACGTGAGCGTAAGTATCCAGTGTGAAAGCCGCTGAGTGATGGCCAAGGTTCTCTTGTACGGTTTTTATGTCATCGCCAATTTGCAGCGATAACACGGCGAAAGAGTGCCGCAGATCGTGAAACCGCAAGTCAGGCATGCCAGCCTTTACGGCGATCTTTTTAAAGTGTGTTGACAGGGTACCATGCCGGATAAATCCGCCAAGCTCGTTAGTAAAGACGAAGTCCAGTGCATTCTCCCACGCAGAACCAGCTTTAAGTCTGTTTTCGGCCTGCTTTGTTCGCACAGACTTAAGAATATCCATGACAAAGGTGCTGGGCTTAATCAGACGTGTTTTCCCGTTTTTCAAAGTGGTAAACTGGCAGCCGCCTTTAAGTTTTTGGTATTGCCGATAAACATAAATGGTGCCTGCGTCAAAGTCCACACAATCCCAGGTTAAGCCGATGATTTCAGATTCTCGCAGTCCAGTAAATAAATCCACAGTGAACAGTGCTTCAAAGGGGTGGCCTTTGATTGCCTCAAGAAAAGCGGGTATCTGTGTTTTATCCAGCGGTTTAATCTCAGCCTTAACAACTTTAGGCAGCTTACACACATCGGCGGGATTAGAGGCGATATAGCCCAGCTCAAGGGCTTGCTTTAGCCCTTTATGAAGTACGCCGTGAATGTTTTTAACAGTTTTGGCCGAGTAATGCTCAGAGATTCGGTTATAAAACGCTTGTATCTGGTGCGGTTTAAGGGCCGTTAATTTCATATTGCCCAAAGCAGGCGCAATGTGGTTATTAATCTGTGTACGGTAGGATTTTAAGGTAAGAGGCTTAAGATTAATGGTATATTCATCAAGCCAGATGCCCAGCCAGTCAGAAACCTTAAGCTTTGACGGTTCTGTATATGTTCCGTTATCGAGGGCAGCCGTTACAGCATTTAACTTCTTTCTGACCTCTGCCTGTGTTTTACCATACACAGACTTTCTGATCTGCTTTCCAGTTCCCGGATCACGGCCAACAGTATAACGGGCCTCCCAACGCCCGTCAGGCCGCTGTCTTATGTTGCCGGAGCCCTGAGCGTTTCGAGTATCTTTTTTTCGTGGCATATATAAGCACACCCTTTCTTAAAAAATGTAACACATTGGCGTATCTTGCCTTCCATTTTTTCTTTGTTTTTAAGCTTGAATGTGCTATAATATAAAAAGAAACAGGGACACCGGGCACGGTAGCCCCAATACTTCATTAACGAATAACCGTCAAAGTTTTCTTAGGGCTGGACGGTTATTTGTCTTTTTTGATGCATTCAAGGATAAAAGCGATTAACGCCAGAATCAGAATTAACTGGTTACTGTCCATAAGCATCACCCCATCTCTGGGGCACAATTTACCGTACCGGTGCCGCAAGGTATCCCTGCACGGTTGATTATAGCACATCCACCCGTCTGAATACAATCAGGCGGGTTTTTTATTCTGTTTATGATTTGTTGACATCAATAAAGTGGTTCTTTACCTAAAAAGTATTTTCTCCTGTCTGAGGGGCAATATGGAGCGTTTAATGGGTAGCTGTGAAATAAAGCCCCCTTTCATACGTGATAAAACAAAACATTCACCAGCGGGGTAGCAAAACACGATACCCTTTTGGACGTGATTGTCTGAAAGTTATTTGCCGATTTTGTCGTATAAGTCTGACACATAAGCATTGACCAGCGCACAATACTGTACACTGCTACTTATAGCTTTGATTTTGAGATGGTTATTTTAGGTCATCGTCTTTCTTTCGATATTCGGCTATTTTTGTTAAATCCGCTATGTTTTCAACGGCTTTTTGTTGGCCTTTTTCGTTTAAAGAATCAAAATTAACTAATAAGGATAATTCAAGTTCAGATAAAGCATATTCAGAATTTGTGTATTTAAGTAAACTTTCAAAATAAGGTACATCTTCTTTTTTTGAAGCGTATACTTGTGCCATGGGAATATCTAATAAATCTTTCAAAGCTATCATAGTTAAGCGATTCAAAGGATATTCACCGGATTCAGCAGCTTTAACCCATTCTACATCACACTCTAATAATTTTGCGCATTCTTCATAGTTTAGGCCCTTTTTTAAGCGGCACTCTTTTAATAATTTTGAAAAGTCGACAGCAGGAGAAAGATCAAGAAGATCAGCACTTGTCACCCCTAGAGCTTCTGCGATCTTTTCAAGAGTTTCCATTGTTGGATTTGTGCTTCCTTTTTCGTATCTTCTAACAGTGATTAAAGATACGTTTGCTTTTTTTGCTAGCTGTTCTTGAGTTAAATTCAAGCGCTTTCTATACAGTCTTATATTTTCATTTAAACTCATTTTATCGTTCGCTCCTTTTTGGTCATTGTATCATAAAATAGATCATAAATGAAATGTTTTTAAAAAAATGTTTGATTTATGGTCATATATGATCTATAATTAAACTCATAAAGTATCATATATGATTTGAAAAAGGAGGTAATCATTTGAAAATTAATCAGCAGAAACTTGATATTCTGATGGCTAAGCAGTGCATTGACAAAATGACACTGGCAGAAAAGGCAGGTCTTAAGTATCCAACGATTAGACGAGCCTGCCAGAGGGAAGGAACCAGGCCCGCAACTGTGGGTAAAATTGCCAAAGCCCTTGACGTAGATGTCACAGAACTATTAGAAGATTAGGAGGTAATGCAGATGGCAGAAAAAATAAAGCCGCGCAAATTAACGTATTCTGTCCCGGAAATGGCCGTTGCTTTAGGGGTTAGTGCTCCAAAGGCTTATGAGCTGGTCAACCGTGCAGACTTCCCAAAAATCAGACTGGGGAAGAAAATTGTTGTCCCGATACAGGAATTTGAAAGCTGGGTTTCAACACATGCCTATGACGATGCTGAAAATTGGATTCAGGAAGGGTAAGTGTGGCTGCGCTCCATGACAATCAATGATATTTTAAGCAGATTAGAGGGGGTAAAGCCAGGAGCCGGTCCGAATCAATACATTGCCCGGTGTCCGGCTCACATGGATCAGCATCAGAGCCTTTCGGTTGGTGTCGGCACGGATGGGCGTATATTGTTAAACTGTTTCGCGGGCTGCGATACCGGGGAGATTGTAGAGGCAATGGACTTGACCATGAAGGATTTATTTGTGGAACAGCCCAAAACGGAGACAGACTATCCGGTTTATTATTATACCGATGAAAAAGGCAACGTGCTTGCCAAAAAAGAGCGCTGGCAGGGCCAGAGAAAGGGGTTTACATGGCATCGACTCGATAGCTCTGGAGAATGGATTAAAGGGCTAGGGGACGGCGTTGACAAGCTGAAAATGCCCCTCTACAACCTTAAGGCGATTACCGAAACGCCGCCGGACAAGCCGGTGTATCTGGTAGAGGGCGAAAAAGACGTTGAGACTTTGCGCGCTTACTGCTTTACGGCCACCACGACACCGAACGGCGCCAGCACCAAATGGGGTGATACCACATACATAAACCCGCTCAAGGGCCGTGATGTTTATATCATACCAGATAATGACAAAGCCGGGTATGCCTATGCCCAGAACGCCGCGATCGCCTTAAGCAAGGTAGCCAAAAGCGTCAAGGTTCTTGAACTCAGGAGAGTCTGGGCGGAGATACCCGAAAGAGCGGACATCAGCGATTATATCGCAAAATTTGGCTATCAGAAAGCGAGTGAGGGACTTAAACAGTTAGAGGCTGAGGCGATCGCCTTTGAGACGGCAGACGAGCCGGAGACGCATAAAAAGATTGACTGCTCATCGTTACAGCTCTACACGGTTAACGAAAAGACGGGGCTGCCCTCGAAACCGATTGACGAAAATGTTAAAACAGCTGTTCTTGAGACACATCATATTATTGTGATATCAGGTAAGCCGTGGATTTACAAGGATGGTGTTTACTTGAATGATGAAAAGGGTGTTTTGCTCAAGTCTTTTATTGGGGAGTTGATACCGACCTATATCTGCAATATCCGGCATATTAATAATATTTACCAGTTTGTTTTATCCGACCGCCATATACAGCGAACGATCCATGACATTAACCAGTACCCGGAGCACTGGATCAATTTTAAAGACTGCATGCTGGACGTTGAAACGCTTGAAAAGCACCCGCATAAGCCCGAATACTACGCTGTTAATCAGATACCGCATAACTGTCCGGATACCCGCGATTTAACGGGAAAATATCCCGGCAGCACCCTTGAACGCTTCTTTAAAACCACCATACCGGACGAGGAAGACCGGCTGATGTTCTTCCAGTATGCTGGTTACTGTATGACACGCTGCACCTATTTACAGAAATTTATGATCCTCTACGGCCCCGGCGGCACAGGAAAGTCTACCATCGTAAATCTAACGATTGATGCCATCGGGCAGGAGAATGTATCATTTCTCCCGCTGCAAACACTCAATATGACTGACGGTAAGTTTGCCACGATCCAGCTCATGGGAAAACTTCTTAATGCTTGTTCAGAAATTCCCAGAAAGGCACTGACCGATACCAGTGTTTTAAAGCAAGCGACCGGAGAGGATCAGATCAAGGGGGAATACAAAGGCGGCAGCATTTTGTTTTTTAACTCCTACGCAAAGCTGCTGTTTTCAACCAACAATATCCCACTTAACAGAGATGAAGGCTCAAATGCTTTTTACCGCCGGATGATGATTTTAAGCATTGATAAAAAAGGGGAATATATCCCGGAGTTGAAGAAAAAGCTACAAAAAGAGGTGTATATTTTTATCAGTGTAGCGGTGCAGGCACTGCACGTCATGTGCACCCACGGGAGCAGAAAAATACATGAAAGCCCAAATTCTGTTAGAGCGGTTGAGCAATATCGCTTAGATTCTGACCCGATTGCCCGTTTTATTTCTGAAAGGTGCACTTTGGGAGCAGGTTTAGAGCAGCAACGGGAGCAGGTACACAACGCTTTTTCTGTATGGACAGCAGAAGAAGGCTGTGAATACATGAGTAACCGGGCTTTCTATAAATGCCTGAGAGATAAAGGGTTTGACACAGATAGAATGTCTCATGGAATCCGTTATATTGTAGGACTTCAACTTAAAAATGAATAAGCAGGAGCAGAAGGAGCAGCTTTTTCTAACCCATTGCACATTTTTATATAATATCTTATATTACGTAATATATAGCGCAGAATAGAAAAAATGTGCTCCAAGTGCTCCCGATTGAAAGGAGACTTAAAAATGATAATTCAAAAAAGAGTAAATGCAGCGTTAACAGTTATTGAGCAGGACATAAAAGATGCAAAAGAAGAGATCAATAGAATATGGAATAGCTCAGAAGAAGAGATAAAGAAAAAGGCGTACCCATGGTCTATGGATGATGTACTAGAATCACACATAGATAAATTATTAGTTTTACGTGACATTCTGAAAGGAGGTAACCAGCGATGACCTGGGCAGAAGATTATATTTGTAAGTTATCATCCGAGATTCACTCAGTATTGAGTCATGCGGATGATTACGAAGAACTGATCACACAGCTTGAAAGCCTTGCGGAAGACATTGACGAAGCAGTGGCAGGGCTAAGAGAAATGTATGAAGATGAAGATTGTTAAAACAACGCCGTCCGAAATGGGGACACCGTTCAGCCGTCCGAAAAGAGGACGCTTCAAACGCTCGACGAAAAACGTCGTCCGTTCGGTACGAATTTCGTCCTGAATCTCTGGACGGAGTTCTATCGTAAGAAAAGCGTCGAGCGAAAACAAGGCGATGACATAGACCTTGACCCCGGAGCTGCCGGCGGGACATCTGGCAGGAAATAAAAAAGGCTTACCGCTACCAACAGTAAGCCAAAATACAGAAAGGGCCTGAGCCCCCTAGAAAGGTACTATGATTATATCACGATGGGCAGGCGCAGGCAAGAGGTAAAGGAAAAGTGAAAAAAGAAATGATAGATATTAGCGATTTTGTTTTAGCGATTCAAATTTTAACAGAGCGTATCCGTGTGTTAGCGGATGATTTGACTCAGGATTATTTTGGAAGAGATCTAAACGGCAAAGATGACTTATGGAAAGTTAAATGTGGCTATCATAGCGCAGGGATAAAAACAGAAATACTTGACGCAATGGTTGTTGAAGCCGATGAAAAATTAGCTCAATTACAGGAATCATTAAAGAGGGCCTGACATGTCACTTAAAATTTAATCAAGAAAAGTAAATGCTAATTGGCTGCGGTATAATACCGTGGCCTTTTTCTATATCCCCCGGTATACCGTTATATTTGAGCAATAGAGGCCGTATGACCACGCACCCCAGACACACACAAAAAACCCCTAAAATGAAATATTAAAAGCCCCCCCCTGTCCTCTACCGCTGATTATTTTAAAACTGCGACTGGGCGGGTGTGGTGTTTCCAATAGAGCGGCCATCAGAATATTTTTTTATTGATCATAAAGCCATCCTGACATTTCTGACACCCAAAAAGGGGCCGCGCTTTCGTACGTGCGTAACCAAAGCCTTATATTTGTAGGATTTCCACCTCGTACACTATAGCGGCTGACGAAAAGAAAAATAGCCCTATGCCGCTGGGGTGAAACCTGCCCGGTGGGGAGGGGATGCCGCCCACAGTGCCATGTTCAAAGAATGTGCTTTTAATGTTGGGGTTTGCCGATTTTACAGGATCAAAAAAGGGGACGATATTGTCAGATTTGTAAGCCCCTAAAAAAGGAGTGTTTCTATCCTGAGATTTCGGAGGCCTTAAAAAAGAGGCACACTGTAGAGGAGAGAGGACAAAATTGTCCGGGGCTAAAATAGATTGCTGAGAAATGCTGAGGTTCAGATACACAAGATGTTAAGAAATGTTAAGGTTAAAACGATATAAAGTGTTAACGAATGTTAACGTCAAAGTGCAATAAGGCAGATGCTAACATTTGCTAACGTTATAATCTGTATGTTGAGAAATGTTGAGGTTTGGTAACGTTATAGAGTATTTTACAAAACGACAAATACCGAAAAAGTGTGCATTTACAAAACCGACGAATACCGCCTTGTATGCACCCTTAGACCGCCTGAAACCTTGATTTTATCCGAACGCAGCGTTGCAAAACGTTCGGTAACGTTGCGGAGTACTACAACGTTACTTTTGGAGTACTACAACAAAAGAGTGTGCAACCTTGCAACCTGAAAAGTTGCAGCCTGTAGCCTTTGGAGCGTGTTTAAATAGGCAGGGGGAAGGGCTTTGAATCATGTTGATCCTCTACCTAAGAAACCCTAAGATAAAATATAAAAACCTGAAAAAACCTGAACTTCTCTCATGCGCGCGAGGAGTGTTCTTTTTTGTCGTCCCCACCCACCGGTCTCCAGAAGAAATTAAAAACTGTATTTTTTATTGACGGGGGTGTGGCATAACGAAGTTCACAGACCTTTCACAGAAGCTCGTTAGTCATCCAGTCTTAATAATAACTTAAATATAGATAATGTGCTCAGTTTAGCGCACATGAAAAATCTTGACCCCTTAATTGACCCCTTAGACGTTTTTTAAATATGAAACATGAGTGTATAGCATTTACGAAATCTCCACAGTTTTCTAGGTCATGAGTGTATATTTAAAAAATGTAAATGCATAAAAATGCGGCTGTAATAATTCAAGTCCCTTTCCTCGCACCATTTTATAAAAAGTAAAAAAGCCCATGAAATCAAGGTTTCAGGGCTTCTTTTATTTTTTGAGTATTCATTTGACCCCTTAATTGACCCCTTACAGATTTTTTAGGGGTATTTTAGAGGGTATTTATAAATTGATTCATGCGTTCTGAGCTTTCTTTTCTCATGGTTTCGGTTACGTGAGCGTAAGTATCCAGTGTGAAAGCCGCTGAGTGATGGCCAAGGTTCTCTTGTACGGTTTTTATGTCATCGCCAATTTGCAGCGATAACACGGCGAAAGAGTGCCGCAGATCGTGAAACCGCAAGTCAGGCATGCCAGCCTTTACGGCGATCTTTTTAAAGTGTGTTGACAGGGTACCATGCCGGATAAATCCGCCAAGCTCGTTAGTAAAGACGAAGTCCAGTGCATTCTCCCACGCAGAACCAGCTTTAAGTCTGTTTTCGGCCTGCTTTGTTCGCACAGACTTAAGAATATCCATGACAAAGGTGCTGGGCTTAATCAGACGTGTTTTCCCGTTTTTCAAAGTGGTAAACTGGCAGCCGCCTTTAAGTTTTTGGTATTGCCGATAAACATAAATGGTGCCTGCGTCAAAGTCCACACAATCCCAGGTTAAGCCGATGATTTCAGATTCTCGCAGTCCAGTAAATAAATCCACAGTGAACAGTGCTTCAAAGGGGTGGCCTTTGATTGCCTCAAGAAAAGCGGGTATCTGTGTTTTATCCAGCGGTTTAATCTCAGCCTTAACAACTTTAGGCAGCTTACACACATCGGCGGGATTAGAGGCGATATAGCCCAGCTCAAGGGCTTGCTTTAGCCCTTTATGAAGTACGCCGTGAATGTTTTTAACAGTTTTGGCCGAGTAATGCTCAGAGATTCGGTTATAAAACGCTTGTATCTGGTGCGGTTTAAGGGCCGTTAATTTCATATTGCCCAAAGCAGGCGCAATGTGGTTATTAATCTGTGTACGGTAGGATTTTAAGGTAAGAGGCTTAAGATTAATGGTATATTCATCAAGCCAGATGCCCAGCCAGTCAGAAACCTTAAGCTTTGACGGTTCTGTATATGTTCCGTTATCGAGGGCAGCCGTTACAGCATTTAACTTCTTTCTGACCTCTGCCTGTGTTTTACCATACACAGACTTTCTGATCTGCTTTCCAGTTCCCGGATCACGGCCAACAGTATAACGGGCCTCCCAACGCCCGTCAGGCCGCTGTCTTATGTTGCCGGAGCCCTGAGCGTTTCGAGTATCTTTTTTTCGTGGCATATATAAGCACACCCTTTCTTAAAAAATGTAACACATTGGCGTATCTTGCCTTCCATTTTTTCTTTGTTTTTAAGCTTGAATGTGCTATAATATAAAAAGAAACAGGGACACCGGGCACGGTAGCCCCAATACTTCATTAACGAATAACCGTCAAAGTTTTCTTAGGGCTGGACGGTTATTTGTCTTTTTTGATGCATTCAAGGATAAAAGCGATTAACGCCAGAATCAGAATTAACTGGTTACTGTCCATAAGCATCACCCCATCTCTGGGGCACAATTTACCGTACCGGTGCCGCAAGGTATCCCTGCACGGTTGATTATAGCACATCCACCCGTCTGAATACAATCAGGCGGGTTTTTTATTCTGTTTATGATTTGTTGACATCAATAAAGTGGTTCTTTACCTAAAAAGTATTTTCTCCTGTCTGAGGGGCAATATGGAGCGTTTAATGGGTAGCTGTGAAATAAAGCCCCCTTTCATACGTGATAAAACAAAACATTCACCAGCGGGGTAGCAAAACACGATACCCTTTTGGACGTGATTGTCTGAAAGTTATTTGCCGATTTTGTCGTATAAGTCTGACACATAAGCATTGACCAGCGCACAATACTGTACACTGCTACTTATAGCTTTGATTTTGAGATGGTTATTTTAGGTCATCGTCTTTCTTTCGATATTCGGCTATTTTTGTTAAATCCGCTATGTTTTCAACGGCTTTTTGTTGGCCTTTTTCGTTTAAAGAATCAAAATTAACTAATAAGGATAATTCAAGTTCAGATAAAGCATATTCAGAATTTGTGTATTTAAGTAAACTTTCAAAATAAGGTACATCTTCTTTTTTTGAAGCGTATACTTGTGCCATGGGAATATCTAATAAATCTTTCAAAGCTATCATAGTTAAGCGATTCAAAGGATATTCACCGGATTCAGCAGCTTTAACCCATTCTACATCACACTCTAATAATTTTGCGCATTCTTCATAGTTTAGGCCCTTTTTTAAGCGGCACTCTTTTAATAATTTTGAAAAGTCGACAGCAGGAGAAAGATCAAGAAGATCAGCACTTGTCACCCCTAGAGCTTCTGCGATCTTTTCAAGAGTTTCCATTGTTGGATTTGTGCTTCCTTTTTCGTATCTTCTAACAGTGATTAAAGATACGTTTGCTTTTTTTGCTAGCTGTTCTTGAGTTAAATTCAAGCGCTTTCTATACAGTCTTATATTTTCATTTAAACTCATTTTATCGTTCGCTCCTTTTTGGTCATTGTATCATAAAATAGATCATAAATGAAATGTTTTTAAAAAAATGTTTGATTTATGGTCATATATGATCTATAATTAAACTCATAAAGTATCATATATGATTTGAAAAAGGAGGTAATCATTTGAAAATTAATCAGCAGAAACTTGATATTCTGATGGCTAAGCAGTGCATTGACAAAATGACACTGGCAGAAAAGGCAGGTCTTAAGTATCCAACGATTAGACGAGCCTGCCAGAGGGAAGGAACCAGGCCCGCAACTGTGGGTAAAATTGCCAAAGCCCTTGACGTAGATGTCACAGAACTATTAGAAGATTAGGAGGTAATGCAGATGGCAGAAAAAATAAAGCCGCGCAAATTAACGTATTCTGTCCCGGAAATGGCCGTTGCTTTAGGGGTTAGTGCTCCAAAGGCTTATGAGCTGGTCAACCGTGCAGACTTCCCAAAAATCAGACTGGGGAAGAAAATTGTTGTCCCGATACAGGAATTTGAAAGCTGGGTTTCAACACATGCCTATGACGATGCTGAAAATTGGATTCAGGAAGGGTAAGTGTGGCTGCGCTCCATGACAATCAATGATATTTTAAGCAGATTAGAGGGGGTAAAGCCAGGAGCCGGTCCGAATCAATACATTGCCCGGTGTCCGGCTCACATGGATCAGCATCAGAGCCTTTCGGTTGGTGTCGGCACGGATGGGCGTATATTGTTAAACTGTTTCGCGGGCTGCGATACCGGGGAGATTGTAGAGGCAATGGACTTGACCATGAAGGATTTATTTGTGGAACAGCCCAAAACGGAGACAGACTATCCGGTTTATTATTATACCGATGAAAAAGGCAACGTGCTTGCCAAAAAAGAGCGCTGGCAGGGCCAGAGAAAGGGGTTTACATGGCATCGACTCGATAGCTCTGGAGAATGGATTAAAGGGCTAGGGGACGGCGTTGACAAGCTGAAAATGCCCCTCTACAACCTTAAGGCGATTACCGAAACGCCGCCGGACAAGCCGGTGTATCTGGTAGAGGGCGAAAAAGACGTTGAGACTTTGCGCGCTTACTGCTTTACGGCCACCACGACACCGAACGGCGCCAGCACCAAATGGGGTGATACCACATACATAAACCCGCTCAAGGGCCGTGATGTTTATATCATACCAGATAATGACAAAGCCGGGTATGCCTATGCCCAGAACGCCGCGATCGCCTTAAGCAAGGTAGCCAAAAGCGTCAAGGTTCTTGAACTCAGGAGAGTCTGGGCGGAGATACCCGAAAGAGCGGACATCAGCGATTATATCGCAAAATTTGGCTATCAGAAAGCGAGTGAGGGACTTAAACAGTTAGAGGCTGAGGCGATCGCCTTTGAGACGGCAGACGAGCCGGAGACGCATAAAAAGATTGACTGCTCATCGTTACAGCTCTACACGGTTAACGAAAAGACGGGGCTGCCCTCGAAACCGATTGACGAAAATGTTAAAACAGCTGTTCTTGAGACACATCATATTATTGTGATATCAGGTAAGCCGTGGATTTACAAGGATGGTGTTTACTTGAATGATGAAAAGGGTGTTTTGCTCAAGTCTTTTATTGGGGAGTTGATACCGACCTATATCTGCAATATCCGGCATATTAATAATATTTACCAGTTTGTTTTATCCGACCGCCATATACAGCGAACGATCCATGACATTAACCAGTACCCGGAGCACTGGATCAATTTTAAAGACTGCATGCTGGACGTTGAAACGCTTGAAAAGCACCCGCATAAGCCCGAATACTACGCTGTTAATCAGATACCGCATAACTGTCCGGATACCCGCGATTTAACGGGAAAATATCCCGGCAGCACCCTTGAACGCTTCTTTAAAACCACCATACCGGACGAGGAAGACCGGCTGATGTTCTTCCAGTATGCTGGTTACTGTATGACACGCTGCACCTATTTACAGAAATTTATGATCCTCTACGGCCCCGGCGGCACAGGAAAGTCTACCATCGTAAATCTAACGATTGATGCCATCGGGCAGGAGAATGTATCATTTCTCCCGCTGCAAACACTCAATATGACTGACGGTAAGTTTGCCACGATCCAGCTCATGGGAAAACTTCTTAATGCTTGTTCAGAAATTCCCAGAAAGGCACTGACCGATACCAGTGTTTTAAAGCAAGCGACCGGAGAGGATCAGATCAAGGGGGAATACAAAGGCGGCAGCATTTTGTTTTTTAACTCCTACGCAAAGCTGCTGTTTTCAACCAACAATATCCCACTTAACAGAGATGAAGGCTCAAATGCTTTTTACCGCCGGATGATGATTTTAAGCATTGATAAAAAAGGGGAATATATCCCGGAGTTGAAGAAAAAGCTACAAAAAGAGGTGTATATTTTTATCAGTGTAGCGGTGCAGGCACTGCACGTCATGTGCACCCACGGGAGCAGAAAAATACATGAAAGCCCAAATTCTGTTAGAGCGGTTGAGCAATATCGCTTAGATTCTGACCCGATTGCCCGTTTTATTTCTGAAAGGTGCACTTTGGGAGCAGGTTTAGAGCAGCAACGGGAGCAGGTACACAACGCTTTTTCTGTATGGACAGCAGAAGAAGGCTGTGAATACATGAGTAACCGGGCTTTCTATAAATGCCTGAGAGATAAAGGGTTTGACACAGATAGAATGTCTCATGGAATCCGTTATATTGTAGGACTTCAACTTAAAAATGAATAAGCAGGAGCAGAAGGAGCAGCTTTTTCTAACCCATTGCACATTTTTATATAATATCTTATATTACGTAATATATAGCGCAGAATAGAAAAAATGTGCTCCAAGTGCTCCCGATTGAAAGGAGACTTAAAAATGATAATTCAAAAAAGAGTAAATGCAGCGTTAACAGTTATTGAGCAGGACATAAAAGATGCAAAAGAAGAGATCAATAGAATATGGAATAGCTCAGAAGAAGAGATAAAGAAAAAGGCGTACCCATGGTCTATGGATGATGTACTAGAATCACACATAGATAAATTATTAGTTTTACGTGACATTCTGAAAGGAGGTAACCAGCGATGACCTGGGCAGAAGATTATATTTGTAAGTTATCATCCGAGATTCACTCAGTATTGAGTCATGCGGATGATTACGAAGAACTGATCACACAGCTTGAAAGCCTTGCGGAAGACATTGACGAAGCAGTGGCAGGGCTAAGAGAAATGTATGAAGATGAAGATTGTTAAAACAACGCCGTCCGAAATGGGGACACCGTTCAGCCGTCCGAAAAGAGGACGCTTCAAACGCTCGACGAAAAACGTCGTCCGTTCGGTACGAATTTCGTCCTGAATCTCTGGACGGAGTTCTATCGTAAGAAAAGCGTCGAGCGAAAACAAGGCGATGACATAGACCTTGACCCCGGAGCTGCCGGCGGGACATCTGGCAGGAAATAAAAAAGGCTTACCGCTACCAACAGTAAGCCAAAATACAGAAAGGGCCTGAGCCCCCTAGAAAGGTACTATGATTATATCACGATGGGCAGGCGCAGGCAAGAGGTAAAGGAAAAGTGAAAAAAGAAATGATAGATATTAGCGATTTTGTTTTAGCGATTCAAATTTTAACAGAGCGTATCCGTGTGTTAGCGGATGATTTGACTCAGGATTATTTTGGAAGAGATCTAAACGGCAAAGATGACTTATGGAAAGTTAAATGTGGCTATCATAGCGCAGGGATAAAAACAGAAATACTTGACGCAATGGTTGTTGAAGCCGATGAAAAATTAGCTCAATTACAGGAATCATTAAAGAGGGCCTGACATGTCACTTAAAATTTAATCAAGAAAAGTAAATGCTAATTGGCTGCGGTATAATACCGTGGCCTTTTTCTATATCCCCCGGTATACCGTTATATTTGAGCAATAGAGGCCGTATGACCACGCACCCCAGACACACACAAAAAACCCCTAAAATGAAATATTAAAAGCCCCCCCCTGTCCTCTACCGCTGATTATTTTAAAACTGCGACTGGGCGGGTGTGGTGTTTCCAATAGAGCGGCCATCAGAATATTTTTTTATTGATCATAAAGCCATCCTGACATTTCTGACACCCAAAAAGGGGCCGCGCTTTCGTACGTGCGTAACCAAAGCCTTATATTTGTAGGATTTCCACCTCGTACACTATAGCGGCTGACGAAAAGAAAAATAGCCCTATGCCGCTGGGGTGAAACCTGCCCGGTGGGGAGGGGATGCCGCCCACAGTGCCATGTTCAAAGAATGTGCTTTTAATGTTGGGGTTTGCCGATTTTACAGGATCAAAAAAGGGGACGATATTGTCAGATTTGTAAGCCCCTAAAAAAGGAGTGTTTCTATCCTGAGATTTCGGAGGCCTTAAAAAAGAGGCACACTGTAGAGGAGAGAGGACAAAATTGTCCGGGGCTAAAATAGATTGCTGAGAAATGCTGAGGTTCAGATACACAAGATGTTAAGAAATGTTAAGGTTAAAACGATATAAAGTGTTAACGAATGTTAACGTCAAAGTGCAATAAGGCAGATGCTAACATTTGCTAACGTTATAATCTGTATGTTGAGAAATGTTGAGGTTTGGTAACGTTATAGAGTATTTTACAAAACGACAAATACCGAAAAAGTGTGCATTTACAAAACCGACGAATACCGCCTTGTATGCACCCTTAGACCGCCTGAAACCTTGATTTTATCCGAACGCAGCGTTGCAAAACGTTCGGTAACGTTGCGGAGTACTACAACGTTACTTTTGGAGTACTACAACAAAAGAGTGTGCAACCTTGCAACCTGAAAAGTTGCAGCCTGTAGCCTTTGGAGCGTGTTTAAATAGGCAGGGGGAAGGGCTTTGAATCATGTTGATCCTCTACCTAAGAAACCCTAAGATAAAATATAAAAACCTGAAAAAACCTGAACTTCTCTCATGCGCGCGAGGAGTGTTCTTTTTTGTCGTCCCCACCCACCGGTCTCCAGAAGAAATTAAAAACTGTATTTTTTATTGACGGGGGTGTGGCATAACGAAGTTCACAGACCTTTCACAGAAGCTCGTTAGTCATCCAGTCTTAATAATAACTTAAATATAGATAATGTGCTCAGTTTAGCGCACATGAAAAATCTTGACCCCTTAATTGACCCCTTAGACGTTTTTTAAATATGAAACATGAGTGTATAGCATTTACGAAATCTCCACAGTTTTCTAGGTCATGAGTGTATATTTAAAAAATGTAAATGCATAAAAATGCGGCTGTAATAATTCAAGTCCCTTTCCTCGCACCATACCGAGTGTTCTTACAGAACTTGAACGGTTCTGGCAAGCGCTCGGTTTTTTATTGTCTAAATCATCAGTATATCGGGTAGCTTTCACAGCTTCCGTCTGTGCTGATGATATTTTTATTGTTTTTTTCGGCGGTTCTCAAAATCCCTTGCAGTACGGATATGTTTCTTGAAAGACCGCTTATGTTTGGCATTAAAATATTTCTTACAGATTGATTTTGCAAAAGCCCGTTTAGCGTTTCACTGTAAGCGGCTAAACCGCTTCGCTGTTCGATTACAAAATCAGTAATTTCATAATCGTGTTTCTTTGCAAACTGCCTTAATTCCTGTTCTCTGTCGTTTAGCTGTTCACGGGTAGCAACCCGCATATAGCAAACAACTTTCTGCTTTTTCTTGCTCACAGGCTCACTCCCTCAGCTTGCACAGGCGGCATAATGAACATCTACGCCCTGCCTTGTATGTACCGATACATTGTTTTCGGGTAACTTGTCAAGGTCGGGTATTTCAATCGCGCCTATACAGTTATAATGAATGGTAAGCCTTTGAACGGTTTTACCGTCAATCTTTTCGGATTGGTGTACTTCGATTTTTTCAATCAGTTCGTTTAACATTCTCGGCGTCAGCTTTCTTGCCCGCGTGTATTTACGGACGGACGCCATAAACATATCGCTTGTTACGGCCTTGCTTTTTTCGCTTTCAAGCTCCGTTTGCAATTCCTTAATGCGTGAGGAAACTTCTTTTTGCTCCGACTCGTATTTGACAGACATTTTTGCAAATCTATCATCACTAATCTTGCCGCAGACATTATCCTCATACAGATGTTCAAACAGATTATCAAGTTCCTTATCCCTTGCAGTGAGTGAATTTAATTCCTTTTGTTTTAGCTGCCGTTCCTGTTCGGCGGCTTTTATGGAATGTCCCATAACAATTTTAGCAAATTCACTTTCATACTGCGTTGCAAGTTTTGTCAGCCTTCTGATTTCACCAAGTACAACCTTTTCCAAAAAGTCAACCCGTATGTAATGGGTAGAATTACAGATTTTCCGATTACCCTTGTTATATCCCGAACAGTTGAAGTATTGTATATCGTGGTTTGCCTGATTGAAGTGATACCATAGATTACTGCCGCAATCCGCACATACAAGCAATCCCGAAAACATATTTTTCTCGCCGTCGGCTTTTTGCTTCTTGCGCGTTTTTCTGCTTCGGCGTTCCTGTATCGTTTCCCAAACAGCGCGGTCAATGATTGGTTCGTGAACATCTTTGAATATCACCCAATTTTCACGGTCATTAGCATAACGCTTTTTGTTTTTGTATGACTTTGAATAGGTTTTGAAGTTCAGAACATCACCGCAATATTCCTGTTTGGAAAGTATTGATACAATCGTTGAGCTTTTCCATTCACAGCTTAAAGCCGTTTTACTTCCCGGACGACCAATGCCCTTGCTTATCCAATAGCTTGTCGGTATCAGTACATTTTCGCTTGCAAGAATATCCGCAATCTGATGTGTACCGACGCCCTCTAATGTCATATCAAAAATCCGTCTTACAACATTTGCCGCTTCTTCATCAACAACCCAGCTTTTGCTTCCGTCAGGATTTTTCATATATCCATACGGCGGCATACCCATAGGCTCGCCTGCATTTCCTTTAATCTTGTTGCTGATACGGCGCTTTTTGGAAATATCACGCGCATACCATTCATTAAAAAGATTTTTTATCGGAGCAAGCTCGTTTTCACCCTCCTGCGTGTCAATGTTATCCGAAACGGCAACAAGCCTTATATCGTGTTCGGGTAGAAATTCTTCGGTCAGTTTGCCGACCTCAATATAATTCCTGCCGATACGGGAAAGGTCTTTTACAAACAATGCAGATGATTTATTGTTTTCAAAATCTTCTATCATTCTGATATAATCAGGTCTGTTCATAGTAACGCCGGAAATACCGTCGTCAATATAAATCAATAAGTTTGTATATCCCTTTTCCTTAGCAACCGCCGTGAGCAGCTTTTTCTGATTTCCGATACTGTAACTTTCACCGTCTAAATTATCATCACGAGAAAGCCGTAGATATAACGAGGCCGTAACCTCTCTTTTTTTATTGCTTGACTGTCTCATACGTCCTCCTTTCACCGACAGTCAATAATCAGCATACTTATATTATACCGCCTTTTATCCAAACTGTCAGCCCGTTAAATGATAATTCTTCAAATTTATTTATCCGACTTTATCAATCGAATTAAAACCGTTCCCAAAGTTTCCTTTGCCTGTTCCTTAAAAACAGGCTCCACAACAAAAGAATTTTTGTCAAAATCGTAGGTTGTGGGCTTTGCAAATTCAGCATTGTTTTTTTCTTCTTTTATATTATTTGTTTTACTATCCATAGCAATTTACCTCATAGCATAAATTCCTAATTTTTTAGCAAATCCAAACGGCGCCGGCTGCGCTCCACGGGAATTGCACCCCTGCACGGTTCTCGTCCAGCCGCCCAATGCTGTGAAGCGTTCAAGGCGGGAGTATCATTATTGCGCCCGCGCGTCATTGCTTGCAGACTGCCACATCTGCAACTACGGTAAAAATGGTTATCGCTCCGCCTTAAAAGGTATCGTCGCGCATTTTCCGTAAAGCTCGGCACGGACGGAATGTGTTTGTTTGCCTATGCAGCCCAAAGGGGCGTTGTCAAGGAACAATCGGCATTTATCAGCCTGTCAAAGCACACTTTGAAAATGCGTTTTGACGGAATGACAAATAAAAGGGCGGAGCACAGAGAGGGAATGTGCTCCAATAAGTTTAAGCGGGCAAAATTTTGAAATCGGAAATTATGCTGAATATCAGTTTTGATTTCAGACGGTTTTCCATATCTGAGTCAACATAAAGATATTCGTTACCGTATTCGTCTTTCAATATCCGTGTTGCCAGCTTTCGTATGTAATTACGATAGTGCTGCAAAATATACGCGATTGCAGAAGGCTCCGCATTCATTGTCGCAGTAATTACAGTTACCGGTATGTCTGAGGCTTTTATATGTCGTCCCATTGAATACCCTCCTTTTCCAAGTAATCTCGCAGCAGCTTCAAAGTGCTTGTCCGTCTCTTACATATCGTTTGCTGTATCGCATTGAGTGTTCGACCTATCTCTGCGTCGGTCATATCCATAAAATACGAAAGCAAAATAATCTCTAATTTTTCAGGGGGTAGTTTCATCAGAGCTTTCGCTAATTCGTTTCCGACAACAACGATTTCTTTATCAAGCACTTTGAAAATGTGTTCATCTGCAAAATAGGTATCATTTGCCGACAATTCCAACAATTCATCGCTTGAAAGTTCTGTAAGAGATGTTTCGTGTTCACGCTGCTTTGCATATTCCGAGTGGATATTATGCGCTTCATTTTTCAGCACCCTTGAACAAAAGCAGCCAAACTGATTGGAGATACGTTTATTGTCCTTATCTGTCATTTTCTCACCTCCTTTCATTGCGAAAGTAGGTGTTTCTTTTCCCTCTCATATAGGTAACAGAGAAATTGCAAATTTTACAACCTCGATTTTCAAAAAATGCAAAAAGGCGCAGAAGCTTTTTCAAAAGCTCCGCGCCTTTCCATATAGATGTTTTGTGCTATTTCTCTGTATAACCCGAATATAGCTTAACCAATAATTTTCAATTTTTCTGCTGATTATATCATACACTAATATTGATTGTTTGAAATAAGCTATTTGGATTATAGAGCGTTGCTGCAACATTCGCATTTTCCGCGGCTTCCGTTTCGGAGGCCTATCATTCCGTCACAAGCAATATTATCCCTTTTATCTTTCTATTCAAATATTGTCTTTTACGAAAATTTTATTGCTTATCATTCTCATCAAACACATCACCACATTCTGGACAGAATTTCGGTGGATTTGCTGGATCTTCCGGTTCCCAACCACACTTATCGCACTTGTACAAAGGTGTGCCCGCAGGCTTGGAACTTCCGCAGTTTTGGCAGAACTTACCTTTGTTAAGTGTACCGCAAGAACACGTCCAGCCATCTGCTGACGGCTGTGGTTTTCCGCAATTCATACAGAATTTACCCATATTGCCGCCCTGACCACATTCACAACTCCAGCCGGAAGGTGCCACCTGCTGAGGTTGCTGTTGCTGCTGTTGTCCCATAGCAAAGAGATTAGCCGCATTGGCACCACCTGCATTCTGCGCCATATTCATGCCGAAAAATCCGCCCATAGCGCCCATGCCGCCCTCGTTTTTCGCCGCATCCTGCATAGCTTGAGCCTGCGCACCCACCATATGCGCCGCCGCCATTGTCGGATTGCGGAATGCCGCGTTTCTTTGAATTTCTTTAATCATTTTTTCGTCTTCTTCCGAAGCGTTTACGGAGGAAACACCGAACACAACAATTTCAATGCCTCTTAAATCTCTCCATTTTGCGGAAAGAACGTCGTTTAACGCATCGCCGATTTCCATTGTGTGCGCCGGAAGCGAACTGTATCGGATTCCCATATCCGAAATTTTTGCAAATGCCGGCTGAAGCGCTGTGAGTAACTCCGTTTTCAATTGGCTGTCAATGGTTTCCCGTAGATACATTTCGTCAACATTGCCGCACACGTTTGTGTAAAACAGCAAAGGATTTGTAATTTTGTAGGAATACTCGCCGTGACAGCGGATTGCAATATCTACATCAAGACCTATATTATTGTCTACAACACGAAAAGGCACCGGTGAAGGGGTTCCGTATTTATTGCCTATAATCTCTTTTGTATTGAAAAAATAGACTCTTTGGTCTTTTCCCGGCTCGCCACCGAAGGTAAAACGCTTTCCGACCTCGCCAAAGCTTTTTTTGATGTTCTCGCTCAGGTTTCCATAGAAAATGCTGGGCTCCGTTCCGGTATCGTAAACGAACTCGCCCGGTTCCGCACAGATATCAACCACCTTTCCGCTTTCCACAATCATCATACACTGCCCATCGTTGACATTGATAATCGAACCATTTGAAATAATATTATCCGTTCCTTTTTTGTTTGAGCTTCTGTCTCCGGCTCTCTTTTCGCCTTTTGCCACAAGAACGTCAGCGTCCAAACTCTCACAATAGAAGTAGTCTCTCCACGAATCGGCAAGCACACCGCCTGCCGCGCCTATTCCCGCCTTTAATAATCCCATATATAATACTCCCTTTCAAAATTATTGTTTATACTCTGTTATATCCCATACATCTTCTGTGCATATCAGTTTACCGTTTTCATCTGTTTGCGGCGTAAATTCGTGTCCGCCGTGAGTGTATATGCAAATCTTTACATCTGCGCCGCATTTTAATACAAACGGCGTACCGTCATAAAATTGCAAGCTGTTTTCCGCATCGCCAATTTTGCTGATTTCGGTTTCATCGGCATATCTCGGAATAATAAGATACATTTTATTCCCGCCAAAATCATACTGCTTTATTTTTTTCTTGCTTTCTTCGGATAGACCCGAAAACAGCTTGTCAATATAATATTGAGTGTTTTTCTCCTCACTTAAGTACACAACAGCCCAAAACGGATACCCCTCATATTCATCAAACGGCAGGGTATTTGCGTATTCGGTACGATAATCACCATCAACATATACCATACCCGGGCCGTCCAGAATATCCGGCTTCGGCGCTTTGCACCCAAACAGATTTGCAAAAATAGTAATGATTGAAATAAACTTCACAAGTTTCACCATGTTCTTAACCTTTTGACAACCCAATCCGCATATCATTACATAAAATTCTTGCAATAAACGCCGCCGCTTCGCTGCGTTTTACCTGTGCATTCGGATAAAAGGTCATATATTCGTCACTTCCTACCGCAATTCCCCTGCGATAGAGATCAAGAATTTCATATGCAAAAGCTGTTGTATCATATACATCGGGAATATCTGTCAGCGGAACATCGGGATTGATTTCATAAGGCTCGGTATCACAACGAGAGAACATATATGCCATTTCCGCTCTCGTTGCATTTTTATCCCAGTCAAAGGAAATGTGATCGTCTATGATATTGTTATAATAGCAGTAATCTACGTAAACATCATACCAATGCTCGCCATAACCTTGAAATTCCGTTTCTAATCCGCTGTTATAGGCGTGAATACACGCCGCAATTTTGGCCGTCTCCGCACAGGTAAGACCAGCGTCGGGATCAAAAACAGTTTGACTTTTTCCATTTATGATTCCGAAACTATATGCCGTCTGTACATACGGATAGTACCACGCATCATTATTCACGTCTTCAAACGGCAGAGAAACGTCCTCTAAGTACTTGCTTCCCTTAAAGCCGCAATCTTCGCAGTAAATCATATTTTCACCGAAAATATCCTTTTCGGTCATACTTTCCACAAGCGAGGAATGAATTTTTCCAAAGTCGAAATTATTGTCGCCTTTCGCATTGGATATTTTTTCTCGCATAACGTCTTCACTTACCGCACACGGAATATCGAACCGTATATAACCCGTGCCTATAAACACATCATAATCAAATTGAACCTGTTCTGAGTTTAACGTAACCACTGAAAGTTCGGAGCAGTTTGCAAAGGCATGTTCGCCTATGGAAGTCACGCTTGCGGGAATATCGACATATGCGGCAGTGCAGCCCTCAAAAGCGTTTGTATTGATTTCCTCAATTCCTTCTTCTATATATACTGAAGAAATTCCAATGTCGAAAAACGCCATTACGCCAATTTCCTTGATTTTTGTTCCGTCAATTTCAGTAGGTACAACAACATTTTCTCCGCCGTAATATGACGTTATAACGCCGGCAGCAGTATATTCATAATCTCCGTCCGATGATTTTAATACATCAGGCTCTGCAAAAGCAGTAGTATTCACTAACAAAGCAAACAAAGCCAAAATCGCCGCAATTTTCTTCATATTGCTTCACCTCCGCATCAAAATCCCTTGATTCTGTATAATAGTGCCTCGGCAGTGTCATCTGCTCTTTTTGCGCCGCAAAGCGCCAGCACAGAACCGTCTTCCATAGGAACGAATTTTTTCAGCCAAACAGCCTCTTCTACACCGAACAGTGATTTTGTTGAATCGCTTTTTCCAATAAAAGTTCCGTCGTTTTTGATAAGATGGATTGTGGAAACAGAGGCGGTCATATATCCGTTTTCCGTTTCCGTCATAGCGCTGATACCATTACCAAATAATTTCTCGCTGCTTCTTGCTATTTCGTTTCCGGCAGTATCAAACGCAACAAGTTTCTGTTCATTTTCGATTGAACCTGCCACAAGCGCATGATTTCCTACCACCTCAATTGCTGCGACTTTGGTGAACGGCCCTTTTATCTGCGCGGGGTCGCTTGATCTGAGTCCGGAAATTACCCACGGTGTTGCTGTACCCCCGGAAATTTTTGTGATAGCGTCACGTCCCGTAAAATAGGTCAAAGCAAAATCCTCTGTCTGCGAAACACTGATATTTCCGCTTTCTACCGCTTCGCCTATCTGATTTCCTTCGCCGTCATATATTTTCGCTGCGAACACGCCTCCGTCTGCATAGAGCTGACCTTTTCCGTCAACGGCAATCCCGTTTGAATTGGAAATATTCATTTCTTTTTCTAAGGTCAGGGCATTGTCTGCAAGCGTATATTTTTTGATAATTTTATCGCCGTTTCCGATATAAACGGTATCGCCTGATACCGCCATACACGGTTTTGATTGGCTTGAAACCTGCATCGGCTCATCAAGATTGACAAGTTCTGCTGTCAGTGTAACATCACCAATAGTTACAGAGCCGGGGGTGGGGTTCAGCGGCTCGGAAACTGCCTTTTGTGTAGGCTCCGGTGTTTGTTTTGAATCCGATGTCACCTGTGTGTCGGTTTTATCATTGTTATCTGTTTTGCCGCCACAGGCAGCAAGGGATATTACACATACAAACGCTAAAATAAGCGCTAATAATTTTTTCATTGATACGTCCTCCTAAACATTAAATTTACGACAATTTTGCCTCTGCTTCGTCTGCACGCCTTGTATAAACCGCCATTCCGCCAGTATTTGCGTCCTCCACAGCGTTGATATTTTTCTCTAATTTCGCTTTTTCTTCGTCCGTAATAGAATCTTCTCCGTTTTTAATTGCCTTAAATACAGTACCGAAGGTCTGCGCCATACCAACCGCTCCCTGAAGCTGTCTTTTTTCTTCCTTGCTCATTCCAAAATCAAACAATCCTTTTGAACTGTCGTGAATGCCGAAAATATAATCAAAATGGCATTTTGCATTATGAGCATATTCGGCATCCCTTCTGTTGTTCTTGCTGAAGCAGACCTTGATTTCCTGCTTGATGTATGGATGCGGACGCAAACCCTTTTTGTTGTCCATGTTTATATTGTTCATATTTCCGCCCAAAAGTTTGATTTTCAGACCTCCGCCCTTAAATTCGGGATTCTTGCCCGGTTCGCTTGCCGGCGATTCATCGTAGTATTCCTCATAGCTTGCCACCTGGTCATATCGGAAAAGCTCGTTCATTTTACCTCTGCCGGTGTAACTTCTATACTTAATTCTGAACATTCCCAAATCATCGCAAAATTCAATGCCCGCCTCTTTAAGTGTAGACGGAAAGGGTTCCTTTTTTCCTTCTTTGGAGTAGACCTCTTCAAAAAGCCTGTTCTGTCGTTTCATATATTCAATATGCCCTTTAATTTCGTCTAAAGTCAGTTCACTTAGCCTTATGTATCTGGAACATTTATCACCGCAGCCATCGCAGAGAAAATCCCCGTTTTTGATTTTTGTGCGGCTCATCACTCCGCACTCATTCCCGCATAACGCACAGGTCTTTTTCCCAAATTTATCTTTGAAAAAACCTCCTAATCCCATTGTTCATACCTCCTTTTAATGTGTTATTTTACATTCAACCGGAATTTCGGCTTGAGATTGCATTTCCGCAATACTCGCATTTGCCGGAGCTTCCGGCGCGGATTCTTGTTGTTCCGTTGCATTTTTCACACACAATGTTGACAAAGCCTGTTTTGCTTCCCTTGCGTCCCGAAAGAATAACGCATGGCGATCCCTGCTTTTGCAGAGTGCAGTCACAGAACACTCCTTTTTCGAAAAGCTTCTCAAGCTCGGAAATCACCTTGAACGGCGGTTTTCCGGATTGATTTGCAAGCTCATTGATTGTCACCGTGCCATCGACATCGCACATAAAGATTGAGTTGTAACGATATGCACGCGCCGCCACTCTTCCATTTTTAATGCCGTTTAACAAGAGCAGTGCGGACGGAACAATCATGACTACATTGGTAATCAAGTTATCGCGAAGATTTTCGTTATACCCTGTAACCCCCGAAATAATTCCAAACAGAAAAACCGCCGTGAAGAATCCGCCTATGATTATTTGTATGTGCTTTTTTATTGTAAGCCTTGCAATTGCAATTTTTGAAATATATGTTCCGCCGTCGGAAAACATTTTTTTATTTGTCCCCATTTTTACTGCCTCCGGAATGCCATCATTCCAACACCGATTATTGCAAGCAATATTCCTGCCACGATGCCGAAAATCGAGCCGCCGCGCACTCCTTTTTTGTTCTCCTCGGTCAATTCCTCCGCAGTCATAATGCCCTTAAAGGTCGTTACCGAATCAATGTCCTCGGCTTTTACGATCGTATCGCCCTTTTGTATGCCGATAATCGTATATTCGAGCGGATCGTCGGGCGAAACGATGCCGTAGGATATTTTTTGAGATCCGTATCCCGTTGATGAGTACATACCTGTTGTTTTTTTCGGCAGCCAATGTTCTTTTGAAACGCAGTAGCGGCTTTCTTTTCCGCCCGAAAGCACCTTCCAGCCCGCATTAAGGCTCTCCTCGTCATATTGCGTAAATTCGGTGTTTCTTATAATGGGATTGAGCAGCTTGCTTTCCACCTTAAACTCACCGAGCACGGTAGGTGCGGCGAGCACGGTCGTTGTAAGTATCTCGGCATTGATTCCGAAATTCGCCTTTTCGCTGTAGTCGGTATTCTCCGGATGCCAGTCCCACACTTTTTCATCATCGCTGCCGGTATCCTGTTTATAAGTCCAAACCGTTCTTTTCGCCGTTACCCCCGGGAGCTTAACACCCGTTATGGGATCTTGAAGCTGTTCGGCGGCTTTAAGCGTTCCCGAAACAACCACAAGCTTTCCTTCATTGTCGGGAAGAATTCTGCCGTCCTTGATTGTTACCGCAGCTCTGATTCTCTCGTAGGACTGCGGTGCTGACACAAGAGCTTTTACGGCAAGCGAAGCAAAGAGCAAGCCTCCTATAATCAGTATAACGCCAATTATTTTTTTCATAGTCATTCCTCCCTATATATTGAATGAATATTTACTCAAAATATTTACCCTTTACCCTTACAGCCTACCATGTATATTTCTGACGATATATCTCAATATCGCTTCGTTTGAGATAACGCTGTTCCCGTCCGCATCGGTAATGACGCAGCGAAGTCGAATAACTGATTTGGTACTCAGCAGTTTAACCGTATCCGTATCAGCGTCGGTAACGGTGTTTTCATCGGTATTACTGAGTTTGTTCCATGTTTTTCCGTTGCTGACTTCCCATTGATAGCTGTACGGGGCCTTTCCGCCTGCCGCTACTACCGTAAAGGAAACGGTTTTGCCGACTCTTGCCGTTACATCTTCGGGTTGTGTAACAATAGACAGTGGTGTGGTTTCCTCTTTTTCAAATGCAACGCCCGCGATTACCTCCGTAACAATAAAGGTACCCAATGTTCTCCCACTGTCGCGCACGGTAAGCTCTTGCCCTACATACCATACGCCTGCGGATTTGGGGAAAATAACAGACACATTTTCTCTTGTTTCGCCGGGAGCAACCGCTTCACCGTTTAAATCGGCAAATCGCCCTGTGACATCGCTTGTATAATAAAACTGTGCTTTATCCTCCTGTGCAATCGGCGTTTTTCTTCCACCCTCCTCAGAAGATAGAAGTTTTAGCGTGCCTTTCAGTCGGTTTGCGATTGTAAAATCAGCGTCTGCGCCAATAACGGCGTCGCCTCTTGCAGCCATATCCTTTGTTATCTCCGCATTGAGCAACAAACCAATATTATCGCCCTTTTCGGCACTGTCCAAATTTTTTCTGTACATTTCAATTCCTGCGGCTGTGGCTTTTGTAACAGTCCCGTCGCTATGTACAATTTGCAGCGCATCTCCCAATTTAATGGAGCCGCTTACCACTTTTCCGGTAAGAATTGTCCCCTTGCCCGTAATGGTCAATACGTCCTCAGCGTACATTAAAAATTGCTTGGAGGTAAGTTCCGTCGGCGTATTTCCGCCGGACGGTTCTTTTGTCGGCTCTGGCTCTTTTGTCGGTTCCGGTTCTTTTGTTGGTTCTGGCTCTTTTGTCGGCTCTGGCTCTTTTGTTGGTTCTGGTTCTTCTCCCATACTGAATAAAATTCGCTTATCCTCATTCATCATACGGGTAAGAATTGCTGCAACCTCACTGCGTTTAATGTTTGCAAGCGGATCGCAGTTATGCGCTTCGTCTACACCCGTAAGAATACCTGCGCGGTAGAGTTTGTAGACAGCCGCTGCATAAGACCGTGAAGAAGGCACATCAGGGATTGCGTCATTGGGGACGTTGTTGATTGCTTTCAGTCCTTCAGCGGGAAGCGCATTTGCGAAAATTTCCATATATCCCGCTCTTGTTGCGTTGTCGTTATAATTATAATTTTTTGAAATAATATGGTTATCCTCGCAATAGTCAACATACGGACGATACCACGGATTGCCTGCTTTGAGGGTAACAGTGCCCTCAAGATATAACTGGTTCATACAAGCCGCCAGTTTAATTGCCTCTGCATAGGTGAGATTATCCTCCGGCGCATAAGAAGTTTCACTTTTTCCGTTTACCAAACCGCTTTCTACTGCAATTTTAACATCATTGTAGTACCACGCTGCCGGCTTAACGTCCTCAAAATTCATTTCTGCGGCAAAGGTCATTGGAATAATGCCTATGCACATTACAATACTTAATAAAAGTGCAATTGTCTTTTTCATTTTTTCATGTCCTTTCAAATAATTTCAGATTTTATGATTGCTTTGTGCACCCGAAAACAAAGTAGTCATCGTCTGTGGAATAATTAACATCAATTCCGTTGTCGGTAATATCCCAGTTTATATTCAGTTCATCACCGTCAAGACTGCCCCAATCACCCACAAGCGACCATTTGTGACTTCCCAAATCCTTTCCCTTAAAGGTAACCTTTGCGGTATGGTCTGCGGCAAACTCCATTTTCAGTTCGTCACCCGAAAATCCTTCAATCGGGTCGCCCAAAACATCTGTGACCGTATGCGACTGCCATATTCCAAGCATTCTCTTATCTGACTCAGGCAAAGTGTTTTCGAGTTTTGCCGCCTCGCTGCCTTCTTTTGCAAAGGTCAGCTTCATTCCCATATTCAGCATATTGTCAAAGGTTATGGTGTCTTGTCCGATTGCACCCACAATGTCTGTGCCGCTTATCTTTACCGTGATATTTTTATCATCATTTGTCCACTTAATGGTATCGCTTTCGCCATTAACGGTCATTGTTCCCTTACCGCCGCTTTTTAGTTCCAAGCCAAAACCGCTGATGTCCTCGCCGGTTAAGGTCATTCCGATTGCTTCGCCCGAAACCGATATGTATTTTCCCTCATACTCTGCATCCGTTCTGCCGCTTCCGCCACAGGCCGAGAGCATAAATACTACGCACAAAACGCCTATCATACCCGCAAAATTCAAATATTTTTTCATGGCAAATTCCTCCTGATTTTTAAATTGTTTTTAATAGCTTCCGCCCCGTCCGCCGTGGCTTTCGCCGGAAGAGGACGTATGACTGCTGGAATTAGATTTTGGTTTCTCCGTTTTGATAACAGTGCTGTAAAGAAATATGTCCCTTGAAAGCGCAAGGTTCATGCTGCCCGGTTTCATATAATTTGCGGCATAATCCTGTTTCACCGCTGTTTTCATCTTTTCAAGCTTACGTTTCATGAAAGCAAATGCAAGCAGCAAAGGCAGGAGCAGAGCGCCGCCGATTACACACAGTAGATATTTCATATCGTACTGCTTTTTGTTAAACGGTTTTCCCTGCGCCGCCATTTCCAAAAGCTCACCGGAATATTCGGCGTAGGCTTTAAACGCTGAATGATAATCATTTTCTGTTAAATACGGCAAAACCTTATTTTCCAGATAAGCAAGCCCGTTATCATTAAAGAAGCTCTCGCCGCTGCCGTGTATTGTAAACCAATACTTTCTCGGATTTGCGGACACATACAAGAGTATTCCGTCCGCACCGCCGCCCGCGCCGTAACCGTTATAATCGAATATATCGTCCGCTGTGTTCATCGCATCTTCGCCGGACATTACATTCTCTGTGTATATCGCTACATCAAAATTGTATTGTTTGCGAATTTCTTCAAGCTGCTCGGATAGCTCATCAAGTTGGTTTTCTGTGAGATACGCCGCCTCGTCTGTAATCGGAGGGTTTTCAAACACCGCAAATGCCGGAAATGCCGAAGCTGCACAAATAATCATAACAGTAATCGCTAAAATAATCTTTTTCACATGATCACCCCCTTAATGCAGCAGTATGTATGCAACGACCGTTGCCGCTGCATATGCAATACCTGCAACCTTTGCAAAATAACGCCATTTTTTTCCGTTATCGATTGGATATTCGCCGACAACCTTTCCCGTCTGCCCGTTAATTGCAAATTGATATATTTTGTTCATATATTTAATATTGAGCATCCAAACAGGAAGAAGGGAATACCTTATTTTACCGTTTGAAAAGCTGACGCTGCTGTTTTCGGGAATTACAGTGGTGTACCCGTTTGTCGTATCTGAAAATACCGAAATAGTGGAATTTTTCACACGCTCATTTGCTCGCTCTATGCTTTCCTCTGCCGTAACGTCGTACTTATCCGCAAGATAACCCGATAGATAAGCGCCGCTAAACTCCTCGGCATCGTCATAATGGAACGGTTCAACCGCTTCCATATATGCGTCGTCTGCTTTTTTCGAGCCATCTACCGGAATATTTGCAAAGCCGACACTGCCGCTTCTGAACAGTTTAAAACAATCTGTCTTTGTGTAATTGTAATTTGAATCACTCCACGTTGTCACGCGTTCTGCATTGTAGGAAATTGCGGCGTTGCAGTCGCAGTCGAACATCCAGAACGGCACATACACGCCCGCCATTTCTTCAATCTTCTTTTTGTTTTTAAATGCGTCCGGAAGAAACGGGGCATTTTTGAAATCCCCTTCAAAAGCAGCCATCGCCGTCTTTTTATCCACCTTAAAAGGAATGATGTAATCAGGCCGCAGTGCTCCTTCAAACTGTCCCTTCACAATGGTTGACTGACCGCAATACGGGCAGACTGTTGAGCCTAACGTATCATCGCCCGTAATTTCCGCACCGCAGGATGGGCAATTATAATTTGCAAGGTTAATCTCACTGTTATCCTCATAGCTTCTGGGTTCATAATGCTCCCAATCATACTTTGACGCGTTTTGCGTTTCGCCCTCTGCTTCACTGAGCTGCTGTATTGCGTCAAGGGTAAAGTCGTTTCCGCACGATTCGCAATGCAGAGTTTCACCGATGAATATAAGCGCGTCACTACAGCAGGGACATTTATAGCTTTGTATTGTATCCATAACAAGTTCCTTTCTTCAAACTTCTGCCGATTCGCTTCTATCATAAAACGGAAAATTTTTAAGCAGCCTTCCGCCGCAGCTTGAAAGCTGCGGCGGAAGGCTACCATATCAGTTGGGCGTATGACTGTCCGCTTTTCAATATCAATCAGCAAACGACACTGCTGTTTGGTAATAATGTAATATTTATCAGGCTTCCCTTTTGTTTAATACTGCGCCGATTATGTATAATACGGGAAGCGCCAAGCCTGTAATTAGGTTCATTACACTAAAAGAGTTACCTAAAACAGTGCTTATAATATTGCCAGCTATACTGAACAATGCAACCAAAACACCCATTACAATGCAAGACTGCGCCTTTTCCGGTCGTGCACTGTTTTTTACGCCCATAATTCCGGCAATAAATTGGATAACAGCGCCAATCAGCGTTAAAATGCTTGCAAACATCAAACCGCCCGAACTTGTTTCAAGTATTGCCGCCAATGCGCCTACACCGATTACCGCAATGATGCCGCCGATCATTCCAATACTGCCGCCGATAATCATTAAAATACCTGTTACCTTTAAAAATTTTCTTCCTTTCATTGTCCTGTCCTCCTCTTTCTTTTTTACGTCTTCTGCCCAACTGTTCGGTTATCATCAAAACTTTGTTTCCAAACTGCTTGACTATTTTGGCCGGATATGCTATAATAGATAACAATATTTAGAAATGATGCAACCTACAATTTGATTATAAATAATACTTAACTATCTGTCGCTACCCTTGAACGGTAATTGGGGTAGGAAAACGACAGATATTTCTTATTTTTAGGCAAATGGGGTAGGAAAAAGGGTAGTATATGAAAAATATTACTATGAACAAGGAGAACTGAAAGGAGAACTGATATGAAAAAAACAATAACAACTATTTTATTCATAGCTGTCGCTGTAACACTTACGCTGTCCGGCTGCAATATTCGAAATTTATCTTTGGGCGATAAAACTACAACGCTTTCAATATGGCACGTTTACGGTTCTCAAACCGAATCGCCGATGAACGATATAATAGATGAATTTAATCAAAGCGTCGGAAAAGACAAGGGTATCGTTGTTGAGGTTACTTCCGTAAGCGACTCTGCAGCAATTGACGAAGCTGTTGTAAATGCTGCGGACAGCGGCAATCTCCCCGATATTTTTACAGCCTATCCGAGAATTGTAAACAAAATTGATAAGGATATGCTTTTGAATTGGAACGATTATTTTTCCGAAAAGGAATTAAGCGGATATGTTGAGGATTTTTTAAGCGAGGGATATTTTGACGACAAGTTTCTTATGTTCCCGATTGCAAAATCAACCGAATTATTTTTCTTGAATAAAACGCTGTTTGAAAGATTTTCCGATAATACGGATTTTTCCGATTTCAATAATATTTTTGCTCTGTGCGATAAATATTACGACTATTCGGACGGAAAAGCAATGCTGCAAATAAATGATTATTATCACTTTTTCTTCACTCAAATACATGCTTTGGGAGGAAATTTTATAGAAAATAATAAAATTAACACGGACAGCAAGGAATTTGAAGCGGCGTTTACCCCTCTTGCAAAAGCGGCGATTTATGGCGGACTTTCTACAGACGGCGGCTATGCGTCCGACAAATGGAAAACGGCCGAACTGATAAGTTCTGTCGGCTCTACCGCCGGAATTATGTATATGCGGGATTATGTAACATACGAAAACGGCGACGATGAAAATATTGAAACAAAGGTATATACCTATCCCACGCTTAACGGCACAAACCCTACGGCCATCCAGCGCGGGACAGGTATATTCGGAGTGAAAAGCGACGATAAAAAGAAAAACAAGGCGATTGCGCTGTTTGTAAAATGGCTTACAGAAAAAAAGCACAATCTTCATTTGGCAACGGAAATGGGCTATCTGCCTGTTACAAAAGAGGCGTTTGACGAATTGATGTCAAATCTTGACGCAGTGGAAAATCCAAAGTACCGGCTTGTTTATGAAGCAGTTTCAAAAATGTATGACAATTATTCCTTTATTGCGCTGCCGCTGCTTGATAACAGTGCGGATGTGCAGAAAAATTTTGAACAAAGCGTTAAGACAGTATTAAGCGAGGCGCACAAAACATATATAAAACGTATTGACGGCGGCGAGGATAAAGAAGCGGTAATGAACGAATTACTTACCGTATCACTTAGCTCGCTCAAAAAGCAAATGCGGTAATTGAAAAGAGGATTACAATGACATATCGTTTATCTCAGATTAAAGCTGTTTTGGCAGCCGTAAAAAAGCAAGGAATTTCTATGCAGAAAAAGCTGTTTTTCTATTTTGCTTCTTTGATTTGCGGCTTTCTTGCCGTTGTGATTATTATATTAAATTTTGCAGGTATTCTTAATCCGACAAACAAAACCTTTCAAAGACTGCTTTCTGCTCAATCTGAGGTATCGCTTTCATATATAAAGCACAACACAGCAAAGCTGTCGGCAAATGCCGTGTCTTTTTCACAAAAGCTCTCAACCGATATAAAAAAGACATTGCAGATAAATGCAATGAGTTTTGATGATTTGGGCAATAATCCCACAGCGTTAAAAGCCGTTCAAAGCAATACATATAATACGGTATACACTTATATGCAACTTACTCCGGCAAGCGGCGCGTTTTATTATCTTAATACAACGACAAAACCGGAAAAAGGCAGTTACAGCGGTATATATCTTAAATTCAAAAATCTCAGTACCGAAAATACCATTAACACGGATATCAGTATGTATCACGGTATTTCTTCTGTTGCCAGAGAGAACAAAATTTCCCTTAACAGCACTTGGACACTGGAAACGGAAAAGGGATTGTTTCGCGAAATTGACGAGATGATGGAACAGAAAAACATGAAAACGGCGCAAGAAGGGGTTATGACCTCGCTGTATCAGCTTCCGGGCACTTGGGAACACGCATTTTTCGTGTGTGCTCCGATTGTAAACGATAAAAAAGAGATCATAGGCGTTTGCGGCTTTGAAATAAATTCTTTATATTTTAAGTACATATACAAGAATTCCGTCAGCGACACCGAACATATGGTGCTGACTGTCTTTGATGAGACGGACGATTCTTACAGCGGTATTATCTCTGAATATACGGCTGCCAGTATTATATCGGCAGAGGGGAATTTCAAATATGTTCCAAATACCCCTTTTGATCTTTTCCGTATCAACGATGAAAAGTATATTGGTAAAACGCAAAATTTTTCTGTGGGAGAAAGCAATCATTATTCCGCTGTTATGCTCCCGTATTCGTATTACAGGTATTCCAAATATAAGACGCAGCTATTGATTTTTGTAATTTTTCTGCTTATAACGGCAGCGGCGATTATTTGCTGTTCTGTTTTAAGCCGTCGGTATATCAATCCGATAATCAATGATATTGAGGGTTTGAAGCAGGGAACAATTAACAAACAAAATCTGCGTATTCCCGAAATTGTTGATTTACTTGATTTCCTTGAACAAAATGATAGGGATTACGAGCAAAAACTGAGCAGCCTTGAAGAACAAAAGCGGTTGGCGGAACAAGAAGCCGCAAGAATTCAATCCGAGCTTGACCGTATTATTGATAAAAGGAAAAAAGAACTGAGCGATGACGGCGTCAACCATTTTATGCAAAATTTAATCACCTTAACGCCGCGGGAAAAGGACGTTTTTAATTTATATCTTGAGGGATATTCGGGAAAAGAGATTGTTGAAAAACTCGGTTTTACAAATAACGCGCTAAAATTCCATAATAAAAATATATATTCTAAGCTGGGTGTTACCTCCAGAAAAGAACTTATGCAATACGCTGTTATATTGAAACAGAGAAACCGTAATGAATAAAATATTTTCAATAATATAGGGAGTGTACAATACCTCCCTATTTTTGTTGCTTTTATTATTCTTCTTATGTCCGGCATATACGGTGATTTTTTGTTTTATTCATTTGCTCCAAAACGTTTAACTTCTTTATATTCATTAGCTTCACAAAAAACAAATTTACTAAAACAGTTGTAGAATTATTTGTATAATTGTTACCTATATATAAGGGAAAAAACTAATTTTCAAAGAACAGCAAGCAAAGCGAGTGTGGCTACACTCACGATTTTTTTAATTGCTTCTGCTCCGCAGAAACCTTAAAAAAATATTTTGGGAACTTATCCCAAACCCAGCAGAAAAAACGGAGGATTTTACTATGGCAAATCGGAAAAGAAAAATGGTGCTTCGTTGCCCTGTAACAGAGGAAGAACGGAAGCTGATTGAATACAAAATGTCGCTTGTGCCGACAAATCAAATCGGGGCGTACTTACGGAAAATGGCGATTGACGGATATATTATCTATACTGATACCACCGACATTAAAAAAATGAATAAGGAATTGCACGCTATCGGACTGAATATCAATCAGATTGCAAAGCGTGTTAATTCCACAAGCAGCGTCTACCGTGAGGACATTGACGAGCTTCGGGAAAGGTTACAAGAGATATGGCATATACAAAGAACCATACTATCGACGCTACGCTGAAAAAAGCGGTTGACTATATCTGCAATCCCGAAAAGACAGATGATACCTTGCTGATACATTCTTACGGCTGTTCACCCGAAACGGCAGATATGGAATTTGAATGGACGAGAGAAAAATCCACCTCCCCGACGCCGCATTTAGCGCGGCATTTAATACAATCCTTTTCGCCGGGTGAAACCACGCCGGAACAAGCGCACGAAATCGGAAAGCGGCTCGCTGATGAAGTGCTGGGCGGTAGATTTGAATATGTGCTCACAACGCACATTGATAAGGGACATATTCATAATCATATCATTTTTAATGACGTCAGTTTTGTTGACTATAAGCATAGCCACGTCAACAGACGGTGGAACAAGCAAACCCGCCACATTAGTGATAATCTGTGCAAAGAATACGGCTTATCCATAATACCGCCGAACAAAAACAAGGGCAAGAGCTATATTGAATATTCCGCCGCCCGCAAAGGTACAAGCTGGAAAGCACAGTTAAAAGCGGATATTGACAAAGCAATATCACGGTCAACGGATTTTGAGGATTTTCTCTTGCGAATGGAAATTGCCGATTATGAAATAAAACGCGGTAAATATATTTCATTCCGTGCCAAAGGGAAAGAACGGTTTACAAGAGGAAAGACGTTAGGCGAACGGTACACAGAGGATTCCATAAGAGAACGAATAGAAAAGAACCGTACCCGCAAACCAAGAACGAACAGCCGCCGTATCAATTTGCTGATTGATATTCAGAATTGTATTAAGGCACAAGAGAGTAAGGGCTATGAGCATTGGGCAAAAATCAATAATCTGAAACAGGCAAGTAAAACATTAAATTATCTCACCGAGCATAATATCAAAAGCTATGCGGAATTGGAACAGACCGCCGAGAAAATCCATACAGATTTTGACGCTGTTTCCGCGCAAATCAAGAGTACGGAAAAGCAGATGAACGACACCGCCGTCCTGATGAAGAACGTCGATACATATACAGAATTAAAACCTGTCTATGATAAATACCGAACAGCGAAAAATAAATCTGATTTTGAAAACAAATACCGCCGCGAAATTATCCTGTTCAGAACAGCGGCGAAAAATCTGAAAGGCAAAAATCCGCCGTCCGCTCCGGCATTAAAAAATTCTTACGCGGAGCTTAACGAGCAGAAAGCGGCGTTATATGAAGAATATAAAAAGCTGAAAAAGCAGTCTGCCGAAATTGATATTGTCAAACAAAATGTTGATATGCTTCTGGGCGATAATCTGAATAAGGAGCGAACACAGGAACACGAGATTGAATAGTCGTTTGTGCGCTCTATACAGGTATCAAAGAAAAAAATCGGCGCTTTGCACGCTGGGCGCATGGTATGAATGATGATATAATTATTATAACAAATAAAAATACAGGAGGTTTCCACTATGAAAAAATTTACAATGTTTATGCTGTCGGCGGCGATTGCCGCGTCAATTTCAAGCACGGCGTTCGCCGCTGAAATTCCAAGAGAGTCCGCCCCTGCAAACGCAACGGAGGAAAGTATCGTAATCGCCGAAAACTTAATCGGTGGCATATTAGATGAAGTACAAAACGGTTTAGGGTATCAACCCGCGTGGAGCAAAGCGAACAACGCCATATTCAGCGCCGTACTTGCAAAGCAGACAAACGGTTATGGCTATTCCGATTTAGCCGCAATATCACGAAATGCAATTTTGCAATATCGGGATATGTACTTGCGGCCTGAGTATTATGCGGAAAAGGAAAATGCAGTTAAGGCTCTGATAGCTGATTTAATTACAGACGTGCAGAATGGGATAAAAGATTATACCACAGCAAGAAATGAAGCCTATACAAGAATTTATCAGTCATTCAATCCAAGCTACACACCAAATACGGAAGTCGGCGTTGACCGAATATATTTAGATATTCCCGCCGCCGATACCGTGATGTTTACACAGGCAAGAAAGCTATTACAAGAAGCGTCAAATAAATAAGCATAAAAAAAGAAACAGGAGCAAGCGCCGATTTTTACGGTTCTTGCTCCTGTTTTTTGCTGTCTGAAAATTGAGCATTTAGACCTTGATTTTAGGCTGTTTTGGATAAAGTATATTACCCCGATTGTTTCAGCCGCGAAAAGCCCTTATTTTATGCGGTTCTCAAAGTCCTATTTGCTCAATCCTTTACCCTTGTTTCTTTGGTATTTTTGCTGATACTGTACTTGTTTTCTGCGTCTGATGTGGATTTTGCATTTATTGCAATACTTCGCCTTGTTGCCCTTGAAAACAAACAGCTTGCCGCATACGGCGCATATTTTGGTATTCGGCGGCTTTGCAAGCTGTATGTATAATTCCTTGTCAAGCGGAAGCACCGCCGACCTGCACCATTTACAGATAATATGCGAAAATGTAATTGTTTGAGGGCATACGCAATCAAGCAGAATACAATTCCCGTTGTCATAATTGCAGCACTCACGGCGGATAAGGGCGTTTATTCGTCTGCTCTGCTGCGGCGTCAGTTTCGTAATCATAGCTCCGGCTCCGGTTTCTGCGGAGGCTTTGGCGGCTGTTTGTCCTGCTCCTGCTTTGTACGCTGAAGCTGCTCCTTGATAGAGGGCTTTCCCTGTTTCGGCGGCTCATTGCTGCTAAATTTCTCAATTCGGGTGTCTGTATTCATACGCTGTGAAATCATAATATTTGTGCTTCCGTTGCCAATACTGATTATCCCGGTATTATTTTTGAAATGCAAATCTGTCAGCGTTTTATTTTTTGGCTGTTCATTATTGATAATGCCGTCAATCTGATTGTAGTTCTGTTCAATCTGTTTTTCCGCATTTTCAAGATAATTTTCTTTGAGAAACTCCGGCACTTCAACAAAGCCGGACACATCGCAATAATAGGCCTTATCTTCACCGTTCCTATGCAATACTACAATATCCGAAACGGACATACTGCGCCCCTTAAAATCCTGCGGACGATTTATATTAAATTTCTCAAACAGATTTTCAAGAGTGGTATTGTCAGACAATCTGCAAATATATGTAAGCTCATAATTATTTTTGTCTATACTCAATCCGCATTTTTGAAGCAAGTTATACGGCGCATATCTGTAATCTCTTGTTAATTCACCGTCCTTGACCTGATACAGCATATATTGATTACAAGGATATTTTTGTTCAAAGTCACATATCCTGTCAACCAGCGCGTCACCCTGCAAGGTGCTTGTTTCGGTAAGCATATCCTTTATATTAAGCGTATTCCCGTTCATCAGACAATCGGATATATATACGGGCGGCTCGTCCGGCTTCGTATATTTTGATATATACTCGGAATTATGCCCGCGCAAATAACCGTCAATCTGTATTGCCAATTCCATTGACGCCTGAAGCTGAATATCAAAATTTAGATTTTTTCCGTTTTCCGTAACAATGTATTCGGGCGGTACGGTTTCAATATTGCCGTTGTATTTTTCTGTTAAAGCAGCGGAGTTTCTTTCCAAATATATATCGTCCAAAAAATACCCGCCGTTATCATTCGCATAAGCGCGTCCGTAGGTTGCATAATCAATAAAATTGGAAAGGTCGCCTAACACTTCAATACCAAGCCCATTACGCTCGGCTATATATGCGCCGATATTTTCCCAGCTTCCCATATCAGCAATAATATCAAAACACTCCGTATTATAAGTAAGATTGATTGCGTCCTTAATACTCTGACATTCTTTCGTCTGAATGACAGCCTGAAAAACAGTCATTTCTATGTCCTCTAACTCCGATATACGGGAAGCGAGATAATTGAGCTCGTCAATATCGCCGTCCATTGAGAGAAATTTTTCAAGGTCGTTATTGCCGCATTTGTATTCGTCAATAAAATACTGGTCGCTGTCCGCATTGTTCGGCAGCCCTATTTCATTAAATAAAGCCGAAACGTCCTCTTTTGTGGTCGGAAAATACAGCCAAGCACCGCTTGTTTCGTGATTTCCGTTGTCATATTCCTTTGCATTTACGATAAACGCCTTAAATATATAATCTGAATTTCTATCCATTCGTTACACCTCCAAATCGTTATTTTTTATCTTCGTGCTTTCTTGCGGAGCAGCCGCGCATTTTGCTTTGTTTTCCGCAAGCTGCTGACGGATAGAAGGCTTTTCCCGCTCCGTCCGCTCCTGTATGATAGCGTTGTATAAATCCATATCGGATTGCGTTATACCCTCCGTAAGCTGATAATCAAGCGACAATTCGATACCGTCCACAAAAGCCTGTTTTTCATCTTCGGTCATAGTTTCAAGCGTCGGTTCGTCCTCCGATACAAAAACACAGTATTCATCGGGTATATCCTCACGGTTTCCGTTGTACCGTTCAATAAAACTGCCGTAGTTATTGATGATATATCCGTTGTCGGTAAACTCGCCGCCCTCGTCAAACCGAATATCCCGCCCAAATGCTTCGTAATCAATGTAATTAGACAGCGTACCTAACGCGCTTGCGTCATACGCTCCACTTTCTTCCACCCAATAATAGCCCAAATCGCTGTCGCTGTGTATGTCGGAATAGAAGTTGTAACAGTCAAGATTTTCTGTGAGATTGATTAAATCCTTAACGCTGTCCGTATATTCGCCCATTTCCACAGCAGCTTGAAAACATTCAAATTCGCTTTCGCTCAATTCCTCAATCCTGCTTGCAAGATAATTGAGCTCGTCAAGGCTTTCATATTCGCCCAGCACGTCATACAAGCCGGGTACATAACAATCGTAATCGGTGATGAACCATTCCTCATAAGGCTGTCCGAAATCGTCCTTTTGTCCTATTCCGATACGCTTGAACACATCTTGTATTTCCTCCGGCGTTGTCGGGAAGTGTACCCATTCGCCGACTAAATACCCCTCGTTGTATTTTCCGAGATTGGTAATAAAAGCGTCAAACGGAAAATACTTTAATACTTCCGTACTCGTTGCCGCTGTTGCCGCCGCACTCATAATTCAACACCGCTTTTCTCTTGAAACGGATTACTTTGCGTCCGGTCAAATTCACGGTAGCGGCTCACAAGCTCCGCAAGCATAGCTTCAATGCCCTGCATAAATTCTTTCGGGCTTGCTTTGCCTTTGGATATTAAACTAAGGCGGTTTTCCCATTCGGCGGTCAACGACGCTGAAATGAGGGTATCGGGCAGAACAGAAACAAGAAGCGTTCCGTTTTTGGTCGGAAGTATCTGCTTGCCCTTGCGCTCCGCAAATCCTGTCTGCACCAGCTTTTCTAAAATCGCCGCGCGGGTAGCAGGGGTTCCCAAACCTTTACGCTCTGCGTCGTCGGTCGTTTCCTTTGCTCCCGCCGCTTCCATTGCGGAAAGTAGAGTATCTTCCGTGTACGGCTTCGGCGGCGCGGTATATTTCTCACAAAGCTCCGGCTTTATATCCAAAAATGTTTCGCCCTCCGTAAAGGTTACGGACGGATCGCCGCCGTCCTCGTTTTCTGATGAAGAAGCAAGCAGCTTTTCCACAGCCTTAAAACCGTAGGAAATAATGCGCTTTCCCTTTGCGGTAAAGGTATAACCGCCGCACTCGAATATTGCAGTTGTATTCTCAAAAACATACGGCTCCGCCGCCGCTGAAATCAGACGGCAGATAATGAGCTTTAATAAATGAAGTTCACCGTTTGGAAGCTCCGCTATATCTGCGGTTTCAATCTGCACTGTTGGAATAATAGCGTGGTGGTCTGATACCTTGCTGCTGTTCAGCATTGCCGATACTTCGGGAACAAAATTAGAAATGCTGTCAAATGGCGATACGCTCATTGAAACAGAAATCACCCTATTTACTGTGTCCGCCATATCCTCCGTTAAATATCGGCTGTCGGTTCGGGGATAGGTGATAAGTTTCTTTTCGTAAAGCGATTGCGCGTAATCAAGCGTCTGTTTTGCGGTATAGCCGTAAAGCCTGTTTGCCGCCCTCTGCAAAGCTGTCAAGTCAAATAATTTCGGCGGCTTTTCCGTCTTTTGCTCTTTTTTCACCGAAACACAAACGGCCTGTGAATGTTCACAAGCCGTTACAACTTCTTTTGCGGTATCTTCATTGTCAATACGCTCCGTTTCCGCTTTTACGCCGCCAACGTCAAGCATTACGGTAAAATATTTTTCCTTTTTGAAAAAGGATATTTTGTTGTGCCTGTCGGCAAGCAGCGCAAGCGTCGGCGTCTGCACCCTGCCGATATTTAAGGTCTTTCGGTAGAGCAGAGAAAACAGCCGTGTTGAATTGATACCCACAAGCCAATCCGCCCATAAGCGGCATAATGCGGAATGATAAAGATTATCGTATTCGCTTCCGTCTTTGAGGTTTGTAAAGCCCTCACGGATTGCGCTTTCTTCCATTGATGAAATCCATAATCTTTTAATCGGCTTTCTGCAATTCGCCTGTGCATACACCAAACGGAATATGAGCTCGCCCTCGCGTCCTGCGTCGCAAGCGTTGATAACTTCGGTAATGTCCTTTCGGTTCATCAGGCTTTTTACTACCTTGAATTGCTTTTGCTTGCCGCCGTAGATTTTGTATTGAAATTCCTGCGGAATAATCGGCAAATCCGCATAATTCCATTTCAAGTATTTTTCATCATAAACGGACGGCTCCGCAAGCGCCACCAAATGTCCCACGCACCAGCTTATGACATAATCTGTATTTTCAATATATCCGTCCTTGCTGCCCTTAATGTTCAGCGCCTTTGCTATTGCAAACGCGACGGACGGCTTTTCTGCTATAATCAGTTTCATCACTCGTCGTCCTCCGTATCTTCTGTTTCTTCGGTTTCAGTTTCTTCAAGCTCGAAATCCTCTATATCGTCCGCGCCCTCCAGCTTCTTTTTAGGAAGTATCACCTTGTAATAATAACCGCCGATAACTCCGGCTGCTATCAGGGCAAGGACGATATACAGCGTAGGGCTGCCGCCTTTTTTCTGCTCCTGTTGCTCCTGCGGTTTCTGCTGCTCCGCCTGCTCCGGCTCCGGCGAGGCGGAGGCTTCGGGCTTCGGTTCGGCTGCCGTCGGCGGTGTGTAGTCCTCAACCAATGCCGCAAGGTCGCTTTTGTCAACGGTATTTAAGAAATACACATTTTCGCTGTTTGCGCCCTTATCAATCACGAAATAGAAAACATTTCCGTCCCGTGCCGTAACCGTGATAAACTGCAAATTCTCATTGTCGGTAACATCATCTACAAGCTGCGCGTTTCCTTTCGGCGTAAGCGTCCTGTTATCCTCAATCACGGTTTCGGTCTGCGTCTGTATTGGTTTTGCCGCTTCGCTGCTCTGTGCAAATGCCGTTACTCCTGATAATGCAAAAGCGGCGGTAAGTACCGCCGCCGCAAGTTTAAGCCTGTTCATCTTCATTGTCTGTGTCCTCCTGTAATTCTGCTTTGTATTCTTCGGGCAATTCAAATTCTCCCTTTGCGTATGCTTTCAAAAGTGCCGTAAGCGTTTTATTGTCAATATTGACCGTTTTCACAAGCTGAACAATCTGCAAGTTTTCCGCTTCCGCTTTCTGCGCTCCCAATATGCGGACTTTCTTCTGAAGCTCCGCAATTTTTTCTTTTGTCCTGATAATATCCTTTTCAATTTTTGCTATCGTTGCCATAGTTAAATCAACTCCTTAAAATTTTTTAGTTAGATAATCGTCCGTAGGCGAAAAAATGCTGCGTCCAATAATTTGTATTGACGCTTGTATATTGTATCGGGTTTCCAGCGTGTATCATCATTCCGTTTCCGACATACAGCCCGACATGCGATACCTCGCTTGTGTTGTAAGTGCCCTTAAAGAAAATTATATCGCCCGGCTTTGCGTCCTGCGGCGATACCCGTGCGCATTGATTGTAAATGCCCTGCGCCGTTGTGCGGCTCAATGGATAAACGCCGGAATTACTGAATACCCAGCATACAAAACCGCTGCAATCAAAAGATGTTGACGGATTGCTGCCGCCCCATACATACGGAAAACCTAAGTATTTTTCCGCTTCGGTAATCAGCCGCCGGAATGTCGCGTCCGTCAATGCTTCACCGGGAATGGTGTAGCTCGGTGCGTCGGTTTCGTTGGCGTAAATATCGTTTGCAAACAGATAATCACGGTTGCCCTTGCTCACAAGATAGATGTTGTATAATTCCCGCTGGTCGTCTGTGAGGGAATTTGTCATCCCCTCATTTGTTAGCGTAACATTTAATATTTTGTATTCCTTTGCGTTCCCGTCCTCGTCCCTGCGCTGTTCGGTAGTGGTGGTAATTCTCAAATGGTATTGAGAATGAAAAAGCGTATCAAGACTTGATTTAATGTCACGAAACTTGAAATCCTGATACACCGCCGTAAGATAGGAAATAAGCTCATACGGGTTATGACCTATCTGCGTCATACTGTACTTGTATTCGTCATAGCTGGGATAATCGCGTTCAATGCGGTTGATTTTACTTTGTAGATTTTGCTCCAAAGAAACATAATAATTTTCAGCCGCGTATATATCCGCGTCGTCTGCAAAGTAGGACGATACCATAATGGAATTTGCGCCTGTTGTTACCATAACGGAACAGGAGGACAGCATCGTACCCAACCACGCAATCAAAAGCACGATTGCAAGAATAACACCGAATACCGCTTTATGCCGCCATACAAAAGCAACGAACCGCCGTAATGCCCGTTCGGTATTCTGCGCGGTTTTCTTCGCCGCCTTTGCGGATTGCTCCGCCTGTTTTGCTTTCTGATACTGCTTTTTTATCCGCTGCTTCTGCTGAAATTTCCGAATAACAGATTTTTTAAGCTGCGGATTTTCGGCAAGCGTCCTTTCGCGGATTGCCTTAACTTCCGCTTTGTCCGCGCGGTGTCTGAGCCTTGCGGCTTTTTTATACGGCGTTTCCTTTCGCTGTCCGTTGATATATTTTGCTGTCCTCATACTATGCTGTGCCAGCGTTTCCGCTTTCTGCTCGGCCTTGTGTGCCGCCTCAACTGCGGTATTGTCGTGCTCGACCTCTGCGACTTTGGAATGAATTTTATTCATTGCCGCATACTGCAGCGTGTCCGCGCCGGTTCGTATCGGGGAACGGTGGTATAAATCCGATTGAGGGCGCACCTCTTTTTCAAACTGCAAGCGGGTTTTTGGCTTTTGCTTCTGTTCGTCAAAAATCCGCTGACGCTTGATTTTTGTTTTATGCGGTAATTTTTGTTCCGCCTTATCCGCTGCCGTTTTTGCTTTCTCGGCTTTCTGTTCAAACCGCTTTACACGGTCAAAGGGAACATCACCATTAGCTGATTTTGTATCTTCCGAATTTTCCTGTTTCGGAGTTTTGCCGCCCTCTGCGGATTGCTCCGCTTTGGTATCAGCGGAAGAAGCGCCCTCCAGTTTTTCGTCCCTGTGATAAAGCCGCTGTTTTCGCTTGCCCTGTTCGGGCACGTCCGGCTCCGTAGGCTTCGCCCTGTCAAAAGCAATATTGCTGTCTTTATTTGCAACATCTTCCGAAAAGTCAATATCCGTATTGCGAGAAAACTCCGTTTTGTTGTCCTGCACCACATCACGGATATTGTAATCTTCCATATCAGATAGAGGGGGAGGCGCTTTTGCTTCCGATTCCTGCGGAATATCCAAATCAACAGACTTTTTCATATTCTGCGTATGCTGATGATAAATACGCCTTTTTTGTTTCGGCGTTTGCTTCGGCGGTTCGAATTTCGGAATATCCCTGACATCTTCCGTCTGTTCAAGTTCGGTTGCTTCTGAAACTTCCTGCGTTTGTTCCGGTTCGGATAAATCCGTTTGCATATCCGCAGCATACGGCGTTTCGGGATTGACCGCCGCCGTTTCCGTCTGCGGCTCCTGCCGCGATTGATACATACGGTTTTTCTTCGACTGTGTAATCGGTTTTGTCTGCGGAATTTCCGTATGCCGTCCAAGCTGAACATCAGGGCGTTTGTCCTTAATGTAGCTTTCATCACGGGCTTTTGACTTAAATTCTTTATCGTTTCTCACAGCCTAACACCCCCGTCAAAGCTCTAAAGAGGGGCGCGTCTGCCCCTGCTCCGGCGGTATAATGTTGCTTTTAAGTTCGGTAAGCTGTTTTCGGACGGAGGGCTTTTCAGCCGCTTTCGGTTTCTCGGCTTCCTGTGCCTTTTGCATTTCCTCCGTGATATATCCGGGCAAGAGCTGTCCGTACACCATAAAGGATTTTTCCAATTCTTTTGGAATAGGCGGGGATATTTCCGTGAATAAATGCGAATATGCCTTAATTCTGCCCTGTATATATTTCTCGGCTTCCTCACGGGTAGAGCAAACGCGCTCTTGTCCCGCCACTTTATATGAGCTTTGCGATTGAGGCCTGTTTGTATATATATCCCACCTGACATCATATTTTTTCGCGTCCGTCCTCCAGCTTGACCGTTCATATATGCGGTATGACATTTTATATACCCTGTTACTGATACGGTTATAGTCAAATTCATCTTTAGCTTTTACCCATTTATTTGAACTGTGCTCAACTTCGGGTACTTCCAAATATGCAATCGCCCTGTCATACTGCCGTGTAACCGCCGCTTGCTTTTCCCAATTCTGCGCCGCCTGCCGCACCTTTTCAAAAGCCGTCTTTTCTTTGGCAACGCTGCCGTCGCGCATAGCCTGTAATTTTTCGAGCGGTTTTGATACTAAATCCGACATATCGGTTTCGTCAACGTATATGCTATGCTCAATCGTGATTTTGCTGCCCTCGCTTAATCTGTCAAAATCATACGAATGATAGCCGTTATTCTCTGTCATATCCCGTCCACCTCCTTGATTTCCTCCAGACGGATATTACTTGTAATCTCATAGCCGCGCCGTGCGGCAAGCTCGGTAATATCCGCAATCAGCTTTTTGCGTTCCTCACGCCGGATATTCTTCATTGCTTCGTATGCGGTTTCATCTCGGCAGCCGCTGGCATTCATTTTTTCCTTATCCAATCGTTTCACTTCCAATCTGTATAAATTAAGGTGTGGAAGTTATGGAAAACTCTTTGAGTTTACGCACAAATCCCACACCGTTTTTGATTGTGGAAATATGGAAAACTCTGCGAGTTTACACACATTCCCACAACCTTACTGCTGCTACTGCAAATCATTAAACACACACCTATCTATACAAGCGCCTGTTTCAATATCTGCGATACATTTTAATATCGGGTACACCTGCGGAGGGCATACGGCGTTACCGAGCGTTTTTAGTCTTAAAGCCCGATTTTCCGTTTCCTCCGTTATACGGAGAACGCCGAAAGGTTCTCGCTGCCACAGCTTGCGTCCGTCCATTTGTGGGGAAATCCCATTAACCATTCCACCCAATCGGGATTGAGCGCCGCCGTGTCGCTTATCGGATTTTCCTGCTTGATAATCTGCGCTGCAAGGTTCGCGCCGTTCTTGCTTTTCATCATCACGGACGGCGGGAAGTTCGAGCGTACTCCGTCCGACGCCACCGGCGTCAGATAAAACACCGCCGCCGAAAGCGGAAGGCTCCATTTGCTCCCGTTGCTGTTCACCTTGCGGAATATCCCGTTGTCCGAGAGATACACGTTGAGGCTCTTTGCTTCTTTTACATTCCTGTCGTCTGACGCAAGGGGCGTGGGAAACATCAGCGCCGACGATAAAAGTTCTTGTGCGCTCATGCCACGCGCCGACGCCGCAAGCCGGATATACGAATGTTTGAACAGCGTAGCCCTCACGCTCCAAGTCAAAAATCGTCTTGTCGAGCCCCATATTGATAAATCCGGCAACATTCTCGCCAAGCACCCAAGCGGGATGCAGTTCGGAAATAACTCTTGCCATTTGAGGCCAGAGATACCGCGTATCGGTAAATCCTTTCTGTTGTCCCGCGCTGCTGAACGGCTGGCAGGGGAAGCCGCCGGATATGAGGGTAAGTGTTTTTCGTCCTGTCTTTTCAAAAAATTCCTCCTTTGTTAGTGTTGTAATATCACGGAAGCGGGGCACGTCCGGCCACCGCTTTTCTAAAATGCTTGTGGGATAGTCCGCCCATTCGCATTGGCACACCGTTTCAAAGCCCGCCGCTTCCGCTGCCAAATCTATGCCGCCTATGCCTGAAAATAAACTTAAATGCGTGAGCTTACTCATTGCCCGCCACCTCTTGCGGAATGGTCGTCATAAGGCGATATAATTTTGTGTCTTTGGGGAAACGGTCTATAAACGGAATTATCGTGTTTCCGTAAAATAAAAGTCCCTCGCCGGCTCCCGACTGCGTAACATAGGAAAGCTGCTGCGGTGATATACCGAGCTTTTTCGCAAGGATTTCACGGTCGCCCTGCGCCTGATTTAGCATATAAATATAATCGCTGTTTTCAAAGATGTTTTCAATTTCCGCGCTGGACAACAAATCCTTGACGTTCTGCGTGATACCTGTCGGAATACCGCCCCATTTACGAAAACGCTTCCAAATCTCAACCGAATACGCCGCCGTCTGCTCGTCCTTTAAGAGCAGATGAAATTCATCACAATAATAACGGGTAGACTTGTGTTCGTTTCGGTTTATCGTAACACGGTTCCAAATCTGGTCTTGCACAACGAGCATACCGAGTTTCTTTAATTGTTTGCCGAGCTCCTTTATATCAAAGCAGACAATACGGTTTGAAATATCCACGTTTGTATGATGATTGAATACGTTAAGACTGCCCTTAACATACAATTCAAGCGCTGACGCAATACGCCCTGCTTCCTGTTCGGGCTGACGCTTGATTTCTTCGTACAAATCTTCGAGTATCGGCATATTTGAGGGCACGGGATTTTCAAAATACTTTTGGTAAATCCGTGTTACGCTTCGGTCAATTACCGTCTTTTCAATCGGTTCAAGTCCGTTTTTACCGCCTATGATAAGTTCACAGAATGACAATACAAAATCCGATTTCAAAGAGATTGGATTTTCTTCATCAGAGTAATTCAAATTTATATCAAGCGGGTTAAGATAATCTTTCGAGGTGGGCGAAAGCCTTACAACCTGTCCTTTCAGTTCCGATACAAGCGAATAATACTCGGCTTCGGGGTCGCACACATAAATATCATCATTGGTAACAAGAAATGCGTTTGCAATCTCACGTTTTGCCGCAAAGGATTTTCCGCTGCCGGGTGTTCCCAAGATAAGCCCGTTCGGATTTTTCAGCATTTTGCGGTCAACCATTATCATATTGTTAGATAAGGCGTTGAGGCCGCAATATAACGCTTCCTTACTTTCCGAAAAAAGCTCTTGCGTGGTAAAGGGTACAAAAATAGCGGCGCTTGATGTTGTCAAAGCCCGCTCAATCTGTATATTATTTATTCCGATCGGTACGCTTGCCATTAGTCCGTCCTCCTGCTGATAATCTAATCGGCGGAGGGGACAATTTTTCTGCTGTGCGATTGCTTCCGCTTCAAGCAAGCTGCTTTTCAGCTCCTTGCGGTTTTCCGCCGTGTTCATCACAAGCACGGTAACTAAAAACATTCGCTCATTACGCCCCTGCAAATCCTCCAGCAGCTTTTTAGCGTCCACTCCGAAAGTGTTTATGTCTGACGGTATAATATCCATATCATATCCCGAACGCACCGCCTTTTTTTGCTCCTCAATTTTCATTCGGTCTAAGTCCGTAATCTTGCGTTTAATCATCTTGATAGCTTCTGTCTGGTCGATACTCTTAATGTGAATATTGACCGCAAGGCTGGATTGGATTTCAAGAAAGTTTTTCAGCATTTCGTCCGTAAGTTCCGGCGCAAGAATATGTAAAAACGATACCGCGCCGATTGTGCGTCCCATTTTGAAATATTTTCCGTCCGAGAAGTCAAACGAGGTAGGAGCAATAAAATCCTTTGTGGTAAGCCCTGTTTGGTGAATTAAATTCCAAGAGAAATTTAATTTATTTCCGCCGCCGTTAAAGCAATTATGCAAAAGCTCCAGCCGTTCCATACCGTTAAGAGGATAAGAACGAACGCCAAGCACCTTGAAATTATTGATTATGTCCGTTTCCACACGCTCCAATCTCTGCTTTGCATTTTGGATATTATCGGCTTCGACGCCGAATGTGATATATTTCTTTCGGACAATACCATTGTTGCCCCTTGCAAGCTGATTTTTCAGCATTGCGGTATATTCCGCGCGTATCTCGTCAAATGCGTCTCCCTGCGGTTTTATGGCAATGGATTTTTCAAAGTCTGAAATATCCATTGTCTGATTGAGGAAAGAAAGCTGCACCGTGATTGACTTATCAAAATAGTTAAGGAAATCACAGTAATTTTCAAAAATAATATTCTTATCCTCATTCCTCGCAAGCTGATAATTTATATCATAAAACTGTATTGTCTTTGTATAATATCCGTTTTTGACAATACAAATTCCGTCAGGGCGCATTTCCTTATATGCAATGGTGTCCTGTGCGCTCATTGCAATTTTGCCTTGCATTTTAGCCTTTTTTACCGCGTCGGCTATTTGCTTGCGCTGCCTTGCTGTAAGCGGTTTTTCCTTTGGCAGCGGTATTTTTTGTTTCGACAATTCTATCAACCTCCTTTTCAAGCTGTATTTGTTTCTCTATTGCCGAATAAATGTTATTCGTTACATACGGCCGCACCTGCGGACGGCGGTATTTTGCGTTAATATAATTTATTAAAATCTTTTCAAGCGGCTGTCCGTTTTTCTCATACATTGCAAAGAAGAAGAACGGAAGCGCGGCAATCAGCAGCGCAATCACCGCGCCCGTGTTGCCGAAAATCCCTCTTGTCAAGAAGTATGTCGGCACGCCTGCGGCAGCCGCAAGCGAAAAGCATATAAGCTGACGTTTCGTTAAGTTAAACGCCACTTTGGTTTTGACCGCATTTAAGTCTTTCGGTACAGGTACATACGGCATTATCTCGCCCCCTTATCTTTATTTTTTGTTTCCGGCTCCGTTTGATTCGGAGCTTCGGCAAGCTGTTTCTTGATTGACGGCTTTTGAAATTCCTTAACTTTTTCTTTCGCCCAATCGGGTACAAGCTCCGGCTTTAATTGCCCTATAAATCGTGAACGCTCAAAATGCGTATATTCGCCGTCTGCAAGAAATCGTCCGTAAACCTGCCGCCCGCTTGCGGTGGGCGAACACCCAAATCCGCTTTGCACCAAGAATAATTGAAAATCAGGCGTTTTGTATTCGTCCTTTATCCCAAATGGATTTAAGACCATTATTTTATTTTCAAAGTTGAGATTATCCGTCGGAATACAATGTGCATTGTTCCACAAATTCAGTTCCTTGTATCTGTCCCTGACGTCGGCGGCAAACATATTCACAAGTCCCGGACTGTCAATCAGAAAATCTACATTTCTGTCTGCATTGCCGAATTTGTTATCGGGTATAACGATTGTGTCCGCCCAATCCTTATTGTATATGGAAATCCGCCCGTCATAATTAAAATGCTGTATGGTGTTTGCCAAAACATACATTGTACGGTCAAATCCAAAATCTTCAATGATTTTCTTTTCAATGCCGGACTTTAAGTGATAACCGTCAAAGTTTTCTGCAAGCGTTTTCTTAATCGCCTGCGCACACGCAATATTTTCATTGCGCGATTTTTTGTATAACTCGGTTTCGCCGTTTCTTTCCGATTCCTCAAAAGAGTACGGATATATCGGCTTATGCTCCGTCATAAGAAATTCCCCCTTTCCTTAATGTGCGTTAAATATGGACTTTGATATGCTTCCGGTCTTAAACAGGGTAAAGCACAGCACCACCGTATAGGCGGCAATGGAAAATATGGTTGCGTGTATATCGGTTGTAACGGTAAAGCCGTTTACCAATGCGGCATAGATGCCGACGCACACCATTATGAAAAATCCCTGAAAGCCCAAAGCTACAAGTCCTCTTAAATAGTTGTTTCCAATCTGTCCCCATTCACGGTTTGTAAAGGTTGCAAACGGGATAGCCCCAACGGAGCTATAAATATAAATTTCTATCATTCGTCCGAAAATTACGACGGTAATACAGACGGATAATATTTTCATACACAGACTGACAAGCGCCGTTTCGAGCATAAGCAAAACAAGCTCGCCCGTTCCCATTGCTTCAAGCGTTGTCCGCATATCGGCAAGGGCTGACGATATATCAATGTTCGTGTTCGCGCCAATTACTCCGGCGCTCCGCTGCACAACATACTGTCCCAAATCAAAGACGCCCATAATGATGTCAAAGGTATGCGTTGCGATAAATACCGCAACGCACGCCTTAAAGATAAACTTAAAAAACATAAACGTGTCTATGTCGTGCATATTGTTTTTCTCGTTTATCATTGTGATAAGCTCATAGCACAATACAAATGTGATTATCAGCCCTGCAATGGGAAGCACCACATTTTCAGAAAGCGTCCGAATAATAGAAAACACGCTTGCGTTCCATTGCTGAGGCGTTTTGCCGACCTCCGCTGCAATCGTGCCTACTTTCTCATTGACGTCGTTAAACATTGTGCCTAAACTTCCCTCGATAAGCGAGATTAAAAACTCGTTGATAGCCTGTGTAATCTTTTCAAAAATGCTGTCCATTAGCTAAACAGCCCTGAGAGTAACGGAACAAGGGTAGTACCAATCACCACAACGCCGCCGCCCGCCATAAGCTGTTTCATCCCCAATTAGGTGTAAAACTCTGCTCGATGGCGGGCGGCGGCGTACAAAAAATCTATATGGTGTTTTTAAGAGAACCGTCCCGGCGGGACAGGTCAGGCAGTGACCTGTTCCACCTCCGGGATGGGTTTGAGATTAAAATGAATTTCGATAGAAATGTGTCTTGTTTTATCTTCGTCAATGCGCTCATGCACGACGATTTCTTTGATTAAGCGGTTAAGGGTGGCTGCGTCCAACTCTGTGATGTTGGCATATTCCTGAATGGCTTCCACCCATTGTTTTGCATCATTGGCAAGCTGGACTTCATCGGACAGCCGCTTCCTGCCCTCGGACACTTTTGCTTTAAGCTCCGTCTGCTCGGTCTGTGTCTTTTCCAGCATGGTGTTGAAGTTCTGCTCACTGATACGCCCTGCAATCATATCCTCATAAAGCCGCATTACCATTTTGTCCAGAACCTCAATCCGTTCCTCGTCCCTTGTAAGGGAGCGCTCCATTGCTTCCCGCTGTTCCCGCCGCTCGGCTTCACAGGTATTGGTCAGGCGGTCAGCAACCGCTTCCCCGTCCATCAGGGCAGCTCTGGCACATTCCCGGATTTTCCGCAGCACATGGCTGTAAAGGGTGTTATAGTCAATCCGGTGCTGGGTGCAGTGGTTCTTTCCAAAGGCATTGTAGGTCTTGCAGGAATAAATCCGCTGGGGATGTTTTGCGTTTGTGTAGCGTATCGTCAGCGACTTCCCACACTCGCCGCATTTTATCAGTCCGGCAAACAGGCTGATTTCATTGGTCTGCCCCGGACGCTGGCGGGATTTCAGCTTATTCTGCACAATGTCAAAGCTCATGCGGTCAATCAGCGGTTCATGCTGCCCCTCTACCACAATCCAGTCCTCCGGCTTCTTTTCCCCAATCGTTCCGATTTTGAAGCGGTAGTCTTTTTTCTGGGAAGCAATCGCCCCGGTGTAGACGGGATTCATCAAAAGGTCTTTGATAACGGAGAAGTCCCACATATACCGTCCGTTTTCCGGGTCTTTCTTTTCCCATTTGGTGCGGGTATTGCGAAGCCCCCGTTCCCGGTTCCACCATGTGGGGCAGGGGATTTTTTCTTCCTCCAGCCGTCTGCGGATATAATTCGGACCATGACCGTTCAGGGCATATCCGAAAATCAGCCGCACAATCGGGGCGGTTTCCTCGTCAATGAGCAGATGGTTTCTGTCCTCCGGGTCTTTCCGATACCCAAACGGGGCAAGACACCCGGTAAACTGTCCTTTCTGCGCTTTCAGAAGATAAGAGGAATGGACTTTCTTGGAAATATCCTTGCTGTACATCTCGTTCAGGATATTCTTGAACGGAGCGATGTCGTTGTTATCACGCAGGGTGTCGATACCGTCATTCATGGCGATATAGCGTACACCGTTTCTTGGGAAAAAGTCCTCAATCAAATGTCCGGTTTGCAGATAGTTCCGCCCCAGTCGGCTGAGGTCTTTCGTGATGACAAGGTTGATCTGCCTGCGCTCAATGGATCTCAACATTCTCTGTAAATCAGGACGCTCCATATTAAGACCTGTGAAACCATCGTCCTGATAGACTGCAACAACCTCCCATCCCTGCTTTTCGCAGTATTTTTCCAGCATATCACGCTGGTTTGCGATACTGGCACTTTCGCCTTGCAGGTCATCGTCCTTTGACAGCCTGCAATAGACCGCTGCACGATAGCCCCCGGCAAGTGCTTTTCCGATTGTTCTATATTCCATTTCGTTCATCATAGCCATTTACCCACACAATCCAGACGGTATCTGGCTCTTTTGAACCTCATCTTCATTATAGCCTATATCTTTCTTTTTGGCAAGATATTCTTTTGCATTTGTCTTTCCGTATTTCTGGGAAATCAGGCTTACGAACACATCGGTGGCGTCCAGCTCCCCGTCAAATACAGTAGTCACATGAATCTCTGTTTTGTTTTTTGCCATAGGCAGTTATCCTCCATACATGAAAACAGCCAAACAGAGGGTGTCGGCAACGAAGTCCGGCAACGGGCTTCAAAAGACCTTGCAAACAATCTCAATCTGGCGATGGTTACTATTTATACTTTTCTTTTATTTTTCTGTTGTTTTGGTTGTTATAAAGGAGAAAAGCCCAGAAATAAGGGATTTTCCCCGGCAACCGGCTCGGCAACGGGATAGCAACAGGGTGTGCAACGGGCTGTCCTTTTCAGAATGGAAGCTCCATCTGTTCTGTGACCTCCACAAAACCGTCCATCGTTTTTTCAGACGGGTTGCATAAGTCCGTTGCCGGGTTTTCACGCTCCCAGCCCTTTTGTCTGCCGTATTCGGAAAACATTCTTGGGTTCGGGAAGTACCGCAAGCGGTCAATGCACTGGTTCATTATCTCGTTGATTTCCCGGATTTCCCATTGCTTCGGCTCGTCAAAGGCATGGTTTAAGGCTTCCTTGTAGAGCTGCTTGGAGCAGACCATGCTCCCAGTGTACTTATCAAGATACGCCTGTATCATCCCGGCTTTGGTGTCCTCCGGCATGAAGTCCCGCTGGTGTTCTTTGAGATACCGCTGCATGGCAGGGCTGAACGCCAGCTTGAACCTGCCGCTTCGGTAAATCTCCATTGCTTCTGCCCACATCTGCTCGATATAGGCTCTGGAAGCAGCTTCGTCCTCCAAAATGTGAACCTCGGCTTGCTCTGGGTACACCATGACAGGGATAAAGCGGCGGTTGCCGGAACGGTCAAGGGGCAGGAAGTCAAGGGCATTGGAAGTGCCGCCAAACACGCACTGACGGGGGCGGTCTGCCGGGTGGGTTTCATAGGGTATCTTGTAAACCTCTTTCTGCCGGCTTAAAAATGACTTGATTTCTTCGATGCTCTTGGCGTTGGCGGTTGCCATCATTTCCGACATTTCGATCATCCAGTGACCTTGCAGCTTGCGGTACACATTGTCATCGTCCAGCTTCCGCAAATCATCGGAGAACCACTCGTCCCGGACTGCCAGCAGACGGAAGAAGGTGGACTTGCCAGCCCCCCTGACCGCCTACCAGACAGAGCATGATTTCAAATTTGCATCCCGGCTGAAAGGCTCGTGAGATAGCACCCAGCAGGAACAGCTTCAACGCTTCATAGGTGTAATCGTCTGCGTCAGCCCCCAGAAAGTGCCGCAGACAGAAACGGATTCGTTCTGTCCCGTCCCACACAAGGGTATTGAGATAGTCCCGGATGGGATGGTACTTGTTTTCATTCGCCACAATCCCAATGGCGTTATCAATCTTTTTCTCATTGGTAAGCCCGTAGGTTTCTTCCAGATAGAGAAGAAGATACTTCATATCCGTATCATTCAGGGCGGTGCTTTCCCTGTGGAAGCCGATGGGCTTTATGATGTCCTTGCGGTCAGTCAGGATGTTGTATGCGATAGCCCCGGAAAGCAGCGGGTCACGCTGGAATACGGTCAGGCAGTTCCGTATGCTCTGACGGACACCGCCTTTCTCGGTAGTTTCCAGCCCCGCCTTGATTTCCTCAATGCTCTGGGGCGGCTGCATGGCGTTCATGGTGTTTTTTAGTTCTTGCTGCGTTTGCGGCGGCAAGCTCTGCCATTCGCTTTTCAAGCTGTATCACATCCTTTCCGTAGTCCGTAATCAAAGCTGCTTTTTCCTCTGTCTCCCCAAAGAGCAGCACATCCAGCAGATATTCCACTTGGTCTTGCTTCTGTAAGGCTTCCACAAACCGTGGATGAAAGGCTTCCTCCGGGGAGTGCGGGGCATAATCCTTTCTCCATGCCCGAAGCAAGTGAAGATAATCGGCAAGAATACGGAAGCAGCGGCTCTTTGCTTCCTGAAACTGTTCCTCCTGGGATTTCTGCCGGGGCTTGGGCTTTTTTACCTTCCCCGGCGGTTTCCAGTCTTCATAGGAAAGCCCGAAGTCCTGTGCCAGTTGTACGGCGGCTTCTTTCTTTCCCAGCCCATACAGGGCGGCGGTAAAATCAATTACATCCCCATCCGCACCGCAGCCGAAGCAGTGGTAACGCCTATCCAGCTTCATGCTTGGGGTTTTATCGTGATGGAACGGGCAGCAAGCCATCCCGTTCCGACCTATATGGATTCCATAATGCTCCGCAGCCTGTCTGGTTGTGACGGACTGCTTCACAGCTTCAAATAAATTCAAATCTATCCCTCCTTAAAAAGAAAAAAGCACCTGACATTCTCTGCTTGAAAATGGCAAGTGCCTGTTAAAGTTCCATATCCTGTTGTCTGTGTTTCGTCTGTTCCGGGGCGGTTCTTTGTGCTTTTTTCTCGTCTGCCTTATCCTGCAAGACTTCCTTGATAGGCTGCTTCTTGGGCAGCTCTTTGCTTTCCTCTGTGCCGGGTGTGGCTTTCCGTACCCAGTAGCGGATGTCCCGCAGCTTCTTCAAATCCTCCTGTACCTCGGTCAGCGGTGTTTTCAGAGCTGCAATTTCTTCCAGAAGTGTTTCCTGCTCCTGTTGCAGTTCCTTTTGAGTGCTGTCCTTATCGTCCGGGTGCTTGGCAAGGTAGGCGGCGGCTTTCTCATACCGGGCAACCTCCGGGTGTTCCTGTTTGAATTTTTCCTTTGTTTTCTTAAAAAATATCTTCTGGTACTTCTCATAGACAGCCTTACATTCTTTGCAGTCTGTCCGGCTGGCAAGAATCCCGTCAATCACTTTGCTTCGGGCTTCCTTTGGCTTCATCTGATTGCGGTAATCTGCGGCTGATTTCCCGGAGGATTCCAGAAATGCTTCTAAGTCCTCCACAGTGGAAAGCCCCTTTTGCCGGAGATAGGACAGGGCTTCGCTGACTGCCTTTAAGTCCTGTGAAGTCCCCCGGTTCTGTCCAGCCCTTGTCCAGTCCTTCCGTTCTTCCTTTCGTATCGCCATATACTTCATCAGCAGATTGGGAAGAAGTGTTGCTTCCTCCGCCGCCTTTTGTGCAAGCAGCTCTTTCCGTTTTTCGCCCAGCTCGGTAATCCAGCCTTTGAGGTTTTGGATAAGCTGCCGGATGGACTTCATCAGATTGTTGGCAGCTCTGATTTCCCGGTTCAGGTTTCCGATATTCGTCTGGATACCCCGCTTTTCCATCTGCCGGACAGCAGCTCCCTCATGGACAGTAGGGACTATATCAAGCCCCTGTCTGGCATAGGAACGCAAGTCCACACGCTCCGGGCGGTCATTGGCTTCCAGATAGCGGTTCTGGATGACCTCCCATTCATGCCGCCAGATTTGACAATACTTCTGGTCGTTCCAGTCAACCGTATCCTCCTTGTGGCTTTTCCACCTGCCGGATGGCAGCTTTATCCGTTCCCCGTTCTCGTCAAGGTCATAAACTTTGCGGCTCTTGGGAAGCCATTTTCCATGTTCGTCCATTGCCCTCATAGTGAGCAGGACATGGGCGTGGGGATTGTGTCCCGGCGGATGGGGGTCATGGATTGCAAAATCAGCAATCATGCCTTTGGAAACAAACTGCTGCTCACAAAACTCCCGTACAAGGACAGCGTACTGGTCAGGCGGTATCTCTCTGGGGATGGTAAGCACCCACCGCCTTGCAAGCTGGGAGTTCCATTGTTTCTCCACCGCTTCGGCGGCGTTCCATAGGGTATTGCGGTCTGCATATTTCTGTGGGGCATTTGCCGGGAGCAGGATTTCATTGTGGACGATACCACGCTTTTCCGGGTAGTGCTTCACTTGCTGGTCGTATTCACAGAACAGCTTTTCGCCGCTCTGGTAAGCAGCGGCGGCAATCGCAGACTGCTGTTGGCTGCGCTGCACAATAGAAATTTCGTTATGCGGACAGGGCATTTCGTGTCACTCCTTTCTGTGATTGGCGGATGGGGTGGCGTTTTACCACCTCATTTTGGGCAGAAAAAAAGCAGGAGACCTTTTTCAGATTTCCTGCTCGGTGTGCCGCTGTGTGGGCGGCGGGTATTTAGTTGTAAAAGTTCGGGGCAAGTTGACCCGATGTGAAGCTGATAAACTGGAAGTTGTCTGATTAGCAATTATCTTTTGCAATTTATAACTGCATCAAAAAGAATACCAGTACACTCAAGAGTATTGTTACTGTCCCCATTATAATAAACATCATGGAAGTAAAACTTTTTGAAATTGGTCTATCAACATAACACTTTTTAGGATTGTTTGGATTATAATAAACTGCCATCTTACTGTTTATAGGCCACAACTGCTCCGCGAGTTGACGCAAATTCGCAATAGCTCCAGTTTTTACATGTAGCCACCCTTTTTCATCTTCATAGACTTCTGATTTCACCGGTACAGGTACTCCTGATAGTTGCGTTGTTTTAACTCCTCGAAATTTTTTCTTTGCTTTATAACAAATTCCATTCACAAAGTACTCAACGATTGGGTACACTCTTCCATTTCCAGGAAACCCATATTGTTTAATAATACCATCTGTCTTTTTTGTACACAATTTATTCTGTCTTTTTACAATGATATTGAAAGTAACTCCTAGTAGAACCAATATTACACCAAGACCTCCAACTGTCATCAATTCTAACCATGCAATTTGTATTTCAGTCATAGTTTCATCACCTCAAATTCTAATTTGTTGTCATCTTCATTATACTTCATCGACTATCGAAAAGATAGCATATTTTATGAAACTTGTCGGCTGGGAACAGCTTGCAACGCAAGGTGTCCCCAGATGGCAAGTACACAAAAGGGTAGCTGGCGGCAGCCAGCGCAGGGGAAGCGTAGCGTCCCCTGTATGATTTGGAGCAGACCATGAATGCGGAAAATCACAGCCCTCCGGCGAGGAGCCTTCGGAGAACGCAATGCACCAACCTCTGGGTGGTGTATAATTGCGCCCTTAGTAAACTAAGGGGTTTCTGGCTTCTTCCGTTCCAGCAGTTTTTTCAATAATTCCTGCGTGTCCTGTCTGTGAAAAATGAGTTTCAACAACAGCATGACATCATCATCTGTCAGGCGTTCCGGCTCTTGCAGAAAACTTTCCAGCATACCGCCACGGGTACAGAGCCGGTGCGTCCGTTCCTTTCGGGTAAGCTGTTTCAACTGGTGCTGCAATGCCTTTTCATCATTGATGGCTTTCCGCAGTTTCTTTTCGTTTTTTTCCAACTCCCGATTGAGTTTTTCCAGCTTTGAGGTATCAGGCAAGGGCAGCGTCCTCCTTTCCCGGTATCAGCACATAAATCCTGTTTGGTTCTCCAATGCCCTGACGCACCCGCATGATAAGTCCGGCGGTTTCCAGTTCATTCAGAGAACGCTTGACCGTCATGGGGCTGCGGGACAGGACTGCGGCAATGGCTGTGACAGGGAAGCAGACAAACAGGATTCCGTTCTCGTCCTCCTGCCCTTTGGTGAGCGTAGCGTCTAACATCCGGCAGTACATGACCTTTGCGGTGCTGCTGACTGGAAATCCTGTCAACGCTCTGGGAAAGGGCATACAGGGCGGCAATGGTGTGTCTATGGTCATAAATTCAAAATTCATTCGGTGAGTCCCTCCTTTTTCTTGGTTCGTTTGGATAAATAACGGGGGCAGTCAACCACAACCGCCCGGAAGCTCTGCTTGCACCCATGCTGGCATTTCCGGCATAATTCGTTGTAAGTGACACGCCCCCGGTCATTGAGGTAAAAGGAAAGCTCATGCTTCCTCTTTTTGCTCATTCTCGGCATATTGCGCTTCCTTCCGTTTTAGTGTATGGTTTCGGGGTGATTTTCGGCAAAATTACGGTCATAGAGCCGCTTAAAATCTCCCGAAGTATCAGCGATAGGGTAGACTATCCCCCTATCAGATTGTCGTGTTTCGGTATCATTTCGGTGTCAGTTCGCCAGTTCTCCCCGGTGTCGTTCCTCCCCTGAATTTCACAGCGGCGTATCGCTCCCTTTGGTACGCTCGTTTCGGTCAGGGTTCCTCCACATCCCTGCCAAAAGTCATGGCACTACATCGCCGGGGAAGCATATCCCACATAGGCTGGTCATTCGATTGGAATAATCCATCGATGAACTACCTGTATCATAGAACATTTTTGTGCCCTGTGCCGTATGTCCACAAAGTAGGAATTCGGGGTAAAAATCAGAAATTTCCACGATTGCGGAATTGATATGGTATAATCAATTCAACGGTTATAAATGTCGTTAGAAAGGGGGAACTGCTTCAATGAACGGAGCTACTACAATACAGGAACGGCTAAAAGATTTACGATTAAACAAAGGATTAAAACTGGAAGAACTGGCTGAGCAAACGGGTATTTCAAAATCGGCTCTTGGCAGTTATGAAAAAGATGACTATAAGGAAATCAATCATGGCAACCTTATCCTGCTGGCAGATTTTTATGGGGTGTCCCTCGATTATCTCTTTTGCCGGACAGAGAACCGGGCGGAGATCAACACGCCATTAAGGGAGCTGCATTTGAGTGATGAGATGGTAGCACTTCTGAAAAGCGGTCGGATTAACAACCGTCTGCTCTGCGAACTTGCCACCCATAAGGACTTTATCAAGTTTCTTGCGGACATTGAGATTTATGTGGATGGGATTGCCACCATGCAGATTCAAAACCTCAACGCCATTGTCGATACTGTCCGGCATGAAATCATTGAACGGTATCGCCCTGGCGAAGACGACCCGCATTTGAAGGTGCTGCAAGCTACCCATATCAGTGATGATGAGTATTTCAGTCACATGGTTCTGGATGACCTCAACCTGATTATCCGGGATATTCGGGAAGCCCACAAAAAGGACAGTGAGAGTGCGCCCCAAACTACCGTTGCTGATGAACTGAAAGAAAATCTGGAAGCGGTCGAAAATTTCAAGGGCAGCCGGGATGAAAAGCTCGTTGTACTTTACTGCAAGCAGCTCGGTATCAACTATGAAAATCTGTCAGACGAAGAATTTCGCTGGCTCATTCGTATTCTCAAAAAGTCAAAGAAAATGGGAACGCCTATCAGCCAGAGGAAAAAACGGTAAAGAAAAACCGCTGTTGCATGGTTTGTTAGCTTCCATGTAGCAGCGGTTCGTGCTGTGATTATTCAGTTAGAATTTCTGAAAGACAAGCTGGAAGTTATCTAAAAAATAGGAGGGAAACCCCCTCCTATTTTAGCTTTTTTATTAAACATATTTTTATTAATTATATCTTTTAATTAGCTTATTATTAAACAATTTTTATATTTTTTGAACACAATGTCAATTTAATTTTGCAGCTTTATCAAATTCTCTCGTCGCTAGTATATTGTCATTGTCATCCAAGCGATTCACAATGGTGAATACATAATAAGCAAGATTTAAGTTAATACTTCCAAACAAAGGATTCACCCAATCTCCTTCAAGTGGAGAATTCCATATAAAATGCAGGATAACCGGTGCCAAAATTAAGCAAAGTGCTTTAAGCCTTGGTACTGCAGGCACATTTTTAATAACGGCTATAAGTCCAACACCGAATACTATTCCAAAAGCCATATGACTGCCAAGAGCATTTGACACTCTCTCGAAAGCTATTGAAAATCCACTGTTTGTTTCTCCAAAAGTAGCTTGAGAAATATACGCCCAATCCTCCAAAACCTGAAAACCGAATCCAGAAATCATGCCTGACACAAATGCTTCCTTTAATGAAATTCCTCTGCATAGTAAATATACTAAAAGTACAACTAAACCTTTTGCAATCTCTTCTGTAAATGGTGCTGTTAAAGCAGCTCCCCAACTATCAATCACAGCTCTTGGAACACTTGTCGAAAATAAAACCTGTGAAATTAGAGCGTTCCCCTCACCACCTAGATACAGCGGTATTGTAAATCCTAGTATAAAGCTTAGCAAAACAACCTTACGTGAAACATTTAATCTGTTAACCAAATGGCGTACAAAGAATGCAGTCGGCACAGCATACAATAGTACCAGACTCGAAGCAGTCAAAAACGCTGGAAACAGCGCTACGGATTTATCCTTCTCCGCAAACTGACTAAAAAAGTCACGAAAACCTACAAATACCAACGCTACAGTTATGATAACCAGCAATTTGTATCCATAATTGTCAAAAAATTTCCTCATATAAACCCCTCCAATTTTTTAAGAATATAGATATACGATTATATCAATACTATCCAAATATAATATATCTGATAAATTTACTATATAGTTAACATATATATTTTTTTTGAAAATTTAGTATAGTATATCATAATAAAGTTGGAAAAGTCAATTTTTCATATCAATCATCTTTTTTACTATGATTTTTTTGTATGTAACAGCCTATAAGACCCCCAATTACCAAACCAATAAGTCCCCCTAATGTGTCACTTAAAATTTTTCCAATAACATATCCAACTACAGCCCATATATACCATTTACACATGATATCTGATACCTTCAAATCATTCATGATAATTTTCCTCCCCAAATTTCGATTTATCATAATTATTCTACCATATCGTTATGAATAAATCATCTCATGCAAAACAATTTCTTCTGCCCGGTTGTGAATGTTATTGCAATGCTGCACCCATTCCATTTGACAGGTACGCTTTAATTCCTCGGTCACGCCCTCGGCAGCTTTCATCTGCTCCATGATGGTATCTAACCGTTCCTGTGCCTGTTCGTTCAGGTCTGCAAGATATGTCCACAATTCTCCGGTCAGTATCAATGTATTCAATCTGACTGGGTGGACTTCCCTTAAATATTCCCTGTGCATCCGTCCGTACTTTCCAATAGGGCGGTGTTCCTTCGGCAGTTTCAAGTCCGGGATGTAGTAATCTCCGACAAGGATATAATCAATTCCGTTTTCCGTTATTCTTGGTTTCAATTCGCTCATGTTCCTTACCTCCTGTGGAAGCAGGCTCGTCTGGTACTAACTCAATCACATCGGTAATCTCACAATTCAGCGTTTCGCAGATACGGGCTAATGTGTCCATGCTGATGTGCTTTCCCTCTTTGCTCATGTTGGCAATCATATTCGTTGTCATACCGGCGGCAAGCCTTAAATCTTCTTTTCTCATATCACGCTCTAACAGTGTATGCCAGAGTGGTTTATAGCTGATGTGCATATTGCTTTCCTGCCTTCCTATCCATACCACCAGGGCGGCTGCCCCGGCAGGAACTTTTCTCTTATTATAGCACCAATCTTGTGTAATCACAATTTATTCTTGTAGACTGCCGCTGATACCGTCTTGTAGACTGCCGCTGATACCGTCTGGATTGTGCTTTTCCTTTCTTTTTGTTCCCTTTAATTAGCCATGAACTGCTTGATACCCTGACTTTTTGCTTATGTGTGATAAAGAAGCAATAGAAGTGCAAAAAATTTTGCCGTTCCTATCCGACACTTGGCCATTGTGTCGGATAGGTCGGGCGGTTATTCGGGCAAGTCAATCTTGCCGACAAAGCTGTAATAAATCTCAATGTCCTGCCTGCGGGTGCCGTTCTCATCATAGCTGCACTCATGCACCACAATTTTCTCGATCATTTCCCGCAAGAGAGTGGGGGTCAGTTCTTCAAAGGCAAGGTGCTTGCGGACAATGCCCATAAATTTCTCGGCGTTGACGGTAGCTGCCTGTGACTTGTCCAGTTCGGCTTGCAGGGCGGCGGCTCTCTTTTTCAGCTCCGCTTGCTCGGCTTCGTAGTCAGCCGACAGTTCCATGAAACGCTCATCGCTGATTTTGCCGTTTACATTGTCCTCATACAGCCGCTTGATAATGCGGCTGATTTCAGAAATGCGTTCCTGCGCCTGTTCAAGCTGCTTGATGGCTGCGGCGGTCTTTCGCTTGCCGCCGATCTCGTTCTGCTGGACAAGTAGTTTCACAAACCGGCTCTCATGCTTGGCTGCGTATTCGGTCACTTGCCGGAGATTTGCCAGGACACCAGCGGTCAACAGATCGGTGCGGATAAAGTGCGCCGTACAGTTGCGGGTGCGCTTCTTGTAGCTGCCGCAGATGTAGCAGTCCTGTTTGCGGTCTTTGTTCTGATACCGCTGCTGATACAGCACATGGCCGCAGTCGGCGCAGAACAAAATCCCGGAGAACAGCCCCACTTCATCGTAGCGGTTCGGGCGTTTGCGCTGTTTGCGTAACTCCTGCACCCGTTCCCATGTTTCCTTGTCGATGATCGGCTCATGGTGGTTCTCGAAAATGGCCTGCTTCTCGACGGGGTTCTCTATGCTGTGCTTGACCTTATAAGAAGGCTTTTCCGTTTTGAAGTTCACCAGACATCCGGTGTACTCTCGGTTTTCGAGGATATGAACGACGGTGTTGGTCGCCCATTTGCACTCATAGCCTGGGTGATAACGGCGGGTGCTGCCTGTCCGCTGATATTCCAGCGTCCCCGGCGTGGGGATTTGCTGCTCCGTCAGCATACGGGCAATCTTGGTCGGGCCGTTCCCGGCAAGGCAAAGCTGGTAAATCTGCTGCACCACCGGGGCGGCTTCCTCGTCTATAATAAAATTCTCGTCCTCGTCCATCACATAGCCGTAAACCGGCTTGCTGGTAACAGGCTTGCCGCTCATGCCTTTTGACTTTTTCACTGCCTTGATTTTCTTGCTCGTATCTCTCACCAGCCATTCATTGAACAGATTTCGCAGCGGGGTAAAATCGTTGTCCATGCCCTCGCTGGCACTGTCCACATTATCGTTGACAGCGATAAAACGCACACCCTTTTGAGGGAACAGCATTTCCGTGTAAAACCCTACCTGCAAGTAGTTTCGCCCTAACCGGCTCATGTCCTTGACGATGACCGTACCCACTTTCCCGGCTTCAATGTCCGCAAGCATGGCTTGAAATCCGGGCCGCTGGAAGTTCGCGCCGGAAAAACCGTCGTCGGTGTACCAGCGCAGATTGGTAAAGCCGTTCTGTTTTGCGTAGGTTTCGAGTATCCTTTTTTGGTTCGATATGGAATTACTCTCGCCTTGCAATTCATCCTCGTGGGACAATCTCGGATAAAGGGCGGTAATGAGGTTTTGGGTGGCTTGTCTTAACATAAAATCCTCCGTTTCCGACAGCCAGCCCCACTATTCCGTGGTTTCATTGTACCACGGAACGGCGGGGGCTGTACAGCGGCAAAAGCGTTAAATTTGCTTCTTTACAGCTTTTCAATTTTCCGATTTTTATGGTATGGGTTGTCGTCCCATATTTGCAGTAGAAAAGTTCATAACTCCGTGGTATACTCTGATTTAACAAAAAAATCAGAAGTTAAAGGAGAAAACATGAAGTATACAATAGATGAATTAACCGCGGCCAAAAGGCAAATTGATTCAACTCTGCACAAGCTAAGAGAAACAGTAAAAACATTTGAATCAAAGGATAATTCCGAGCGTTATAAATCACAAATCACATTGGCAAAGAGAAGAATAAAAGCCTTTGAAATTGCAAATTATTTTATAGAGAATGAGATTAAGAATTGCTAAAGCACTTCCGATTTTCGTTCCAGCGGTCATGCTCCCTGGCATGGCCGCTTTTCCATGCCCCGGTTCACGCCGGATAAGTCGGCTCCTGTGTAGCAGCGGCTTCCGCTTCCAGTACCCGCGCCATTTTGTCGGCGGCTGTGGTTGTGGTGTCTTTCTTGAAATAGCCGGACACGACAAGGACGGAATTGCCCATGCGGATTTCCGTCACACAGTCAGGGCGGCGGGTGGTGCGGGTGTCGTGCTGCTTGTTATCTGCCATAGGCAATACTCCTTTCAGTCGGTAATCAGTTTCTTCATGCTCTCCATTTTCCGCTTGGCGGTTTCCTGCCGGAAGTTGTCGCCGGTAAAGCGTACCGGGACGCACATGGAAAGCAGGCGGTCATAAATCCGGGAATGGGCGGTGTCCTCCGGGTTGTGCAGGTCGTCCAGCGTAAGGTTGGTCGTGACGATCAGCGGCTTGCCGCTGCGGTAACGGCTGTCAATCACATTGAACACCTGTTCCAGCCCGTATTCCGTCCCGCGTTCCATGCCGAAGTCGTCAAGGATCAGCAGCGGATAACGACAAAGGCGGGAAATGTACTCGTTGCGCCCCTCAAAGCTGGCGGCAAGGTCATTGAGGATAAGAGCAAAGTTCGTCATGCGGACGGGGATTTCTTTCTCCATGAGGGCGTTTGCGATACAGCCTGCAAGGTAGCTTTTGCCGGTGCCTACGCCGCCCCAGAACAGGCAGCCGATATTGTCTGTCCGCATATCTTCCCAATGCTCCACATACCGGCGGGCAAGCCCGGTCTGCGGGTTCCTGCCGTTGTCGTTCTCGAAAGTCCAGTCCCGCATGGTGGGGTCGGTAAAGCCCCGGCGTTTCAGTTCTTCCACGGTGTCAAGGTGTCTGCGCCGCTTTTCGGCGGCTTCCCGTTCCTCGCGGGCGGTTCTCTGGCAGTCGCACTCTGCCGGGTGGCGGTCGCGCCCGAAGATAGCGGCCTTATCCGGCGCAAAATAGGCTTCTTTCGGCTTGCGGCACTTGCCGCAGTACAGTAAACCGTCCTCGCCGGTGTAGTCCTCCGGCTCCGGGATGGTGGTCGTCATATTCTCCAAAACCGCGTTGATTTCATTCTTCATAAACTCTCGCCCTCCTTGCATGAGTAGTCTGGTATGCCCTTTTTAGGGGCTTCCTTTTTGTCGTTCCCCGCCCATATCCGCAGGGCGGCGGCATAGTTCTGGTAGCTTTTCCCGTTGGCGGCAAGGTAGCGGCTCATTTCCTCGATGAACCGTTCCAGCCTGTCAGGGTACTCTGCCTGCAACTCGTCGTATTCGGTCTGTGACAGAAAAATATTTCCATATCGGCCATAGGGCGCGGACGGCCCCCCACTCACTCCCTTTGTTTGGCTCTCTGTAAGGTTGTTTATAGTAGTTTGGTTAGGGGACGGTTTTCCGACCATCATAAGGTCGGTTTTCTGACCATCAGTAGGACGGTTTTCCGGCTCTATGAGGGGCGGACTTCCGGCCATCAGTTGGTCTGAAAACTGTACCTGTGGCACTGGCGGTACTTTGACATAAAGCCGGTTCGGTGCGGAGAAGCCGCCCCGTTCCCGTTCCAACAGCCCCGCCGTGTCCAGTTCATTAAGCGCCCCCTTGATGGTGGTGCTGCCTTTATCCAGTATTTCTGCTATCTCCGCGATGGGATAGATAATATAAATCCTGCCCTCGTCGTCCAGCCACTTGTTTTTCTGGGAGAGGGTGGAACGGTCTAACAGCAGCGAATACAGCAGCTTGGCGGTCTGTGAAATCTCCATTTTCAGCAGGAAACGGGGATACGGCAGATAGGCGGGCAGCCGCGTGTCTGCCCTGATATAATCAGCGATAGGATCACCTCCCTGTGTTCGGGTTGATTTTGGCGTATTGTCACGCATTAAAACGCCGTTTCCGGGGGAAAAGGATAAATGTATCGCGTACCCTTTGACACCCACGAAAAAAGCCTTGATTTATGCGGGTTTGAAAGGCTCTAAAGCGTGACATCTCTGCCTTTGTTTCCGCTTTCTCTCGGCGGCTTTGATTTTCTTCATGCGCCCGGCGCAGTCGGGGCAGTATTTTCCCCGGTTGGATTTGGGGACAAAGGCCGCCCCGCAGACGGCACACCGTTTCCGGCTTCCCCGGCACAAGAGGGCTGCGGCCAGCTCCCCGTCAAGGGGCAGGACAGCCACACGGAACCAGTGGCACATGAGGGAAAAGGAAATGCTCTGGACGCACACGCAAGGCTCCCCGTCGTCCAATAGCAGGCAGTTCCCCTCATCGTAGTTACAGCACTCATGTACCAGCCGCCGCGCCCGCCGGTGCTGGCGGTAGTCCATGTGGGGCAGGTTATCGCTCATGGCTCTGCTCCTTTCTGCGGTGCGGCTCGTCCCGGCGCAAAATCTGGTCGATGTTCCGCTTGACGGTCTGCAACTCCTTGAACCGCTGTTTCTGTTCGTGATAGGTGTTATACAGGCCGTCTTTCTCGGAGATAAGCTGCTCGATCTCGGCCTGCAACGCTTTCCGGGCGGGCAGCTTGGTAATGCCATGCGCCTTGAAATACCGGGCTGCTGCGTCGGCTATGATAAAATCGCTCTCATGGGCCTGCCGGTATGCGGCGCGGGCTTTCTCGGATTTCTGTGCCCGCAGCCCGTCGCGGGCGGCCTTGGTCTGGGCGTAGGCCAACACCTGCCGCTGCAACTTCTTTTTCCCTTGCAGCTTCGTTTCCAGTGCTTTCAGTTCGCCGCTGGTCTGGCGCATTTTCTGATAGGCGGTGTCAACGGCGGCTTCTAACTGCTCCGGGGAAGTAAAGCCGTATTGCTGGTAGACGGACAGCGTTTTGGCGGCCTGCTTCAGATTGTGTATCTTCGCCCAGCGTTCATAGCCCCGGCCTTTGCCCTCGGCCATTTTCTGCTCAATGTCCACAAGCCGCTGCACTCCGTCCTGTTTCGGGGCGGCTATCTCGGCTCTGGCAACCTGCAAGCGGTCTTTTATGGTGCGTGGGGGATCGGGGGATCTGGCTGGCGCTTCGGCTGCTCTGGCGGCGTTTTGCTCTAAAACGGCAAAGACAGCGGCGCGGTCAAAATCGTCGCCCAGCTTCCGGGCGGTAATTGGCTTTGTCCTGTCCGGCGTGAGGTAGGAAAGCCGCCCCCGGCTCTCCTTGACGGTCACACCCTCCTGCAGCAACAGAGAGGAAAACTCGTCAAAGCTGGCGGCGGTGGCAAGGGCTTTCCGTAGGGTCTGCCGCAGCTTCTCCTTGTTCGTTTCAAACTTGGTCTGCCGGGGCGTGATACTATCGGCAATCATGGGGGCGTTCTGCTTGTCCAGCGCGGCCTGTCCCTTTTTCTGCGCCCAATACTCCCGGTCGGTGACGCGGTTCTTGCTGCCGTTCAAGAGGTCGATTTGATAAAGCCCCTCCCGGTGGCACATCTCCATGACTTCGGATTTGAAGTAGCGCAGGGCAGCGTCGGTACATCGGTGCTTGCAGCCGACTTTCGTATCGGCCGGCCTGTCCATGTAGGGCAGGAACGGCACTTCCTCAATCCGCAGGCTGTTTATGACGATATGCACATGAATGTTGCCGCTGTGGTTATGCCCGTCCGGGTGGGTGCAGACAAGGGCCTGGTGGCCGGGAAAATGCTCTTTACAGAATTGTTCCCCCAACGCCTGCGCCCGGTCTACGGTCAGGCCGTTGTCCGGCCCGTCCCGCGGGTCAAAGCTGATGATGTAGTGGTGGCTTTTCACATCTTCCCGCCGCTGGTTTTTCTGATAGCGGAGATTGGCCCGCATACACGCAACGGCAAAATCCTCCCCGTCGCAGTTCAGCGTGGACAGCCGGTAGTCCTCGCGGGGGATAAGCCTGCCGGTTTCATCAAGGACGGGCTTCATGGTAAACTCGTCATGCTCAAAGAGAAGATATTGCTCGGCGGCTCCGTAGTCGGCGTTTTTAGAGTTGATATGCTTGAGTGTTGCCAACCGCGTCACCTACTTTCTTGAGGACTTCATACTTGAGGACGGCAAGGTCGGATATGGCGGCGCGTACCTCGCCGGAAAGGGTGTTGTAGGGTACGCCGTATTCGTTCAGATACCGGGCAATCTGATTGAGGTTGCCGCCGATCCTGCCGTACTCGGCTGTCAGCTTCCCGACAGCGGAAAGCAACTCGTCATTGACCGACGACACATGGACAACCGGGCGTATGGTCGCCCGCCGTATCGCCTGCCGGAGAAATTCGGACTGGCTGATACCATAGGGCGCAAGCCGCGCTGTGAAGTCGGCATACTCATCTTCGGACAGCCGGGTTTTCACAACGCGGCTGCGGTGGGGCGTGTTGTATTTCTTTCGCATGGTGTGACCTCCTTTCTCGCCCGTAAGGGCGCATGAGCAGGGTTTGGGGAAGGCACTCCCCAACAAGTTTCCCGCGAGGGGCAAAACTGCAGAATTGCGGATTTTGGCACCGTGGTAGAAACTTGCTCTCCGTGACTGCAAACTTTCTCTCACTTCCGTCCGCCACTTTTTTGGAAAACTGCAACCACAAAAGTTTGTTTCTCTTTTTCTGCTACTACTAATCCTGTAAAGGGCATTCCTGCCCGCTTTCGCTAAAATGACACCGGACGCAGTGGTTTCTACCCGGTGTTGGAGAAATCCTTTCTCTTTGCCCTCTACTACGGGTAAATGCTCCAAATGCCAAACACCAGGGCAGAAAAATTCCCTCCTCGCTTACTACTACAACCGGCAGGGGGCAAAATGGCCGGGAGCGGAGCCGGACAACAAAAAAAGCAGTAAATCTTTTTCAAGACTTACTGCTTTCGCTGGCCGCGTCGGTGGCGGCTGGTATTCAGTTTTTATGACTTGTCCGGTGGTTCGTCAAGCCGGAACTTGAATTGACAGTCAATTAACCGCTGCTTTACATAGTCCTCCACCTCGGCGTTGACCTGCCCGTTCACTTTTGAGAAATAGCGGATATATCCGGCGTAGTGGAGCAGGACAGCGTTCACGGCTTCTGGGTCGCCCTCACGGGCTTTGAGGATTGTTTCATAGGGGAGAAGTCTACTCATACCGGCTCACCCCCATTTCTTCGCGTAGCCGCTGCAAGGCAAGCTGGATATGCCGCCCCGCTGTGCTGCGTGACCGGCCAATACACGCGCCGATCACGCGCTGCGGCTGGCGCAGAAAGTAATAGCGCAGGATTTCTTCCCGCGTCTGCTCCGGCAAAACAGAGATCGCGTCGGCAAGGGCGGCGTTGCAGAGCAGGACGGTCTGACCGCAGACGGTAAATGGGTATTCCTCGTCCGGCTCCGACGCGGCAAACTGGACAAACTTCTCGTTCATCAGATAGTCAAGGGAAACTTGCCGTTCCCATTGCCGTTTAAGCTTCAAAATCTTGTCCAAGGCGGCACAGCGGATAACAGTCTTGCAAAAGGCGTTGTACCTGCGCTGGATATATTCTTGATAGGCTATCTGGTCGGTCATGGAAATTCCCCTTTCTGAATAATAGTGCGGGGCGGTGGCACTTCTTGCTGTCGCCCCTTGATTGCCTACCAGCAAAGGCGGGCGGGGCTGTCAACGGCTGCGCATATGCGCCGTTCATCTTGACCGTTGACTGGCTCGGCTGGGTTTGCTATTTACCCGACAAACTTGAATTTATTTTAAGCTATCACGTTTTACCTTCTTAAGCCTTACTATCATTACCATAGGAATTTCTTTGTTGGTTTTAAAACATTCTTCATAAAATCCATCAATGACAAATCCAGCTCTAAAACAAAGGTTAAAAATATCTTGTATGGAACGATGATAATAAATCTGCTCTTTCGGTTGCCCTTCAATCGCTATATCATAGTAACTGTGCGGTGTCATATATTTTTCAGTCAACGTGACAAAACAAGGGTGTTGCGTTGCAAAGACAAAAATTCCGCTTTCCTGCAACAGTTCATAAACAGCCATAAGAAGTGGTTCAATATCCGTAATATCCATAATTGCCATATTAGAAACTGCTTTCGTAAAGGCTCGATTTCTTTTTAATTCTAATATACTTTTTCTATCGGTCGCATCCGCCACACAAAATTCAATTTGTTTTGCATATTGTGATTGCCGTCTTTTAGCCAATTCTATCATTTTTTTGCTGTAATCAAAAGCGACAACCGAAGCGCCTCTTTGTGCAAGATACGAAGAATAATTTCCATTGCCACACGCAATATCCAAAATGTAATCCGCAGGATTAGGAGATAGAAGTTCCGTTACTTTGGGACGCACTACCTCTCTGTGAAATTCATTAGATTCGTCACCCATTGCATTATCCCAAAATTGTGCGTTCTCCTCCCAGATTTTTTTACTTTCCTCTGTTCCCATGTTCTCTCCCACTCCCCAAATTTGCTTTTTTGCTTCCATTAAATCTTCCTTACTATATTCCATTGTTACCCTCCATAACTTCTGATTGTTGCCGTCTTGACGATTATGTATCTTTACATTACCTTCTGAAACATATGGCGCACCTTGTCCAGGCGGCTGTTTGGACGGCGGGGCTGGATGACCGGCTGACCGACAGCGGCCTGATATCCTTTCAGCTCTGTAAGGCATACGCTCCGCCCGTTGGTGTAAAAGGCCAGATCAGTACGGTATGCCTGTATACAGCGGGCGGGAATCTCGCCAGTAAAGACAACTTCATCCTTTTTTACCTGGGCCGTTTCGATGGTGGCACAGTATTTCGGTGCATCATGATAAGCCCTGGAAAGGTATTCCTGGGGCGCATAGAGGATGAAGGAGAGATAAGGTTCCAGCAGCTGCGTCCCCGATTCCTTCAATGCCTGTTCCAATACAATCGGGGCCAATGAGCGGAAGTCCGCCGGCGTGCTGACCGGACTGTAATAAAGCCCGTATTCAAAGCAAATCTTACAGTCCGTTACGTTCCAGCCGAACAAGCCCTGCTCCAGCCCGTAACGGATACCATCCCTGACAGCGTTTTGAAAACTCTGGTTCAAGTATCCCAGCGAAACCCGGCTCTCGTATTGTACACCGGAGCCAAGCGAGAGTGGTGTAACAGACAGTCCTATGGATGCCCAAAACGGGTTGGGCGGCACCTCGATATGGATGGTGTGGCTGGCTGCTTTGAGCGGCCGCTCCATATAAATGACGGAGGGTTCCTTTACCACTGTTTCAAGCTTGTATTTTTCCGACAGCAAAGCGGAAACAACCTCCAACTGCACCCGGCCCAAAAAAGAAAGAATGATCTCATGGGTGATGGAATCCACTTCGCAACGCAAAAGCGGGTCAGTATCCGCAAGTTGCGTAAGAGCGTCCAGCAGCCGTTCTCTTTGCGCTGCCGTTTTCGGCGCAATCGTCGTCCGCAGCATGGGGAGGGGGTCCTCGCGCCACCTTTTACGAGGGAGCCGGGTTTGGTCCCCTAATACATCGTTTAACCTCACGCTGTCGCTGGGAAGGATAACAATTTCACCCTGATAAGCGGTGTCTGTCCGAACAATTTCCCCTTTGGATGGAATACGCATCTCTGTGATTTTCAGCTTTTCTCTCCCGGCCAGGGCCACCGTATCCCGCAGGCGCAGCGTTCCGCTGTATAACCGTAGATAGACACGCCGCTGGCCGCAATCGGTGTACTCAACCTTGAAAACGCTGCCGCATAGGGCGGCGCCCCCCTGTTCCCCAATCGGTTGGAACAGCCCTGTCACCGCATCCATCAACGGTTGAATGCCAAGGCCATTTTTGGCGCTGCCATGATAGACTGGGAACAGGGAGGCGTCTTGAACCCGCTGCTGTTCCTCCCGCGCAAGTTTTTCCCGGCTGATTGGTTCTCCTGCGATATACTTTTCCAATAATTCATCGTTATTTTCGATGACCGCATCCCATGCTTCTATGTCGGTATTTTCCTCCAGGACTATTTCCGGGGACAGCGACACCGTCTGCTTGATGATAATATCGGCGGAGAGCTTATCCCGAACAGACTGAACCACGCTCTGCAAATCAACGCCAGCCTGGTCGATCTTGTTGATAAAGATAACGGTGGGAATGTTCATTTTCCGCAGGGCATGGAACAGAATACGGGTCTGGGCCTGCACGCCATCTTTAGCGGAGATCACCAAGATGGCCCCATCTAAAACAGCCAAAGAGCGGTACACCTCCGCCAAAAAATCCATGTGGCCGGGCGTATCCACAATGTTAACTTTACATCTGTGCCACTGGAAGGAAGTGACTGCCGCTTGAATGGTAATCCCACGCTGCCGCTCCAAAAACATGGTGTCCGTCCTCGTTGTCCCTTTTTCGACGCTCCCCGGTTCTGAAATGGCTCCGCTGGCATATAGCAGGCTCTCCGTCAAGGTCGTCTTTCCAGCGTCTACATGGGCAAGAATTCCAATATTGATTATTTTCATGTGATTGTCCTCCCTTTACAGCCCCAAAGGGCATAAAAATCCCCAGCAGTAAAATACTTTTACCACTGGGGATTATAAGTTGCGGACATACACATATACAGCATACACCTGTTTGTGATTGCTGTTTTTGGGGATATGTCAAAATTGATAAGGCAAAAGTATTCTTAAATTGGGTACAAAAAACTAAGCCCCTACAAAAGGAGCTATCATAATCCTTTGTTCCCACTATTTGATTATAGTTTTATTTAAGAATACCTTGCCGCATATTTTTTACTCCTTTTCTGGATTAAATCATTGTATCACATCAGTTTTAGGAAAGCAAGTACCTAAAAGAAATTTTTCTTCCCCTTATATGTAACAATCATACCGGCTTCCTAGCGTTCAGAATGTTTTCTGCTGTCTGCTGTGGTGTTTGGTTGGAATTGTCCAACCAAAAGCCGATCCGTGGTGTTGTCTGCATTTTACTAAATACAAATTCAATGTATACAGAAAGATATAAGGAGTGGGAGGGATTCCGCCGTAGTTGGCATTGTAGGAAAATCCAAAAGTTTAGATTTTCCCACAATGCTTATCTTTTGGTCTTTGGTTCGGAATAGTGTAGTGCTGGCGGTCTATCTCTTGTTTTCGGTTGCTTGCTTCCTTACCGTACATGAGCATTCGCTCCGGGATTATCCGCCCCGTAGCCTTCCATTAAGTTAATGCCGCCCCATATACAAAGACCGGCTCCAAGCGCAATTACAAGTGTCTGTAATACTGTTACTGCCTGTGAAAAAAATTGCATATTAGATTTCCTCCTGTTCATTTTGTGATTTTTTTGTTTCGTCTGCCGCCGATTCCGTTTTGTCCGGTTCGGACGGCAGACTGATTTTGTAACTGTCGAATACCTCATTTTTCTTTACAATGGGTTTTCGCTTTTTCATATACCTTTCCATATCAAAGGTGTTTTTTATGTTTGCGTCGGAAAGATATTTATAGTTCGGGTGCGCCGTTATATCATACTTTTCCGAGAGAAAAGGACGCACGCCCCTTAATTGCAAAATACATTTTCCGCCGTCCATAACCGCCAATTCGTCCTGACTCATAAGCTCTTTGCCACAATGTCAAGTGATGAATTAAGAAAATAAACATACAGCCATCTTCTCCACAAAGAAAAATAAATCACTGTCGATTCCAGTGTAGATAAATTTTCTTTTGCTTTCTTCATAAGGAACTTTTCTGTGTTCAAATTGACTTTTATGTCCCCGTATTGTAAACTATGATTAGTTGCCGCTAACCATATAAAAGCGTCATCTGGAGGTGTATCAGCTACGACAGAACTTCAATATTTAAAGCAAGATAAGAAAATTCCGGGCAAGGAACCTTTTATTACTTATGTAGATTATCAGGCGGGCGATGCCCCTGCTGATATGTGGGTATATGATATTTTTTCGGGCGTACAGTTAATGGTGGTTGATTTTGCTATCGAAAGCTGTTTTCGTGGAAGCGGAAAAGAAAATGTGATTGGAATTAATCATTGCGAAAAAGGTAGATATGAGTGCGCTTTCGATAATAAGAGCTATATCTATTTAGGAGAAGGAGATATTGCGATTAACAGTCAACTGCATCCTCCGGTTGCTTCTTCTTTTCCTTTAAAATATTTTTACGGCTCTACCATTCTGCTTTTTCCGGAAATCATGAAAAGGGGACACGAATTACAGGCTTTTCAAATCAGCGCAGAGAAAATAGTTGAAAAATATTCTCTCAATACAGAATGCCATGTATATCGCCGGAATGCGGAAATAGAGCATGTATATCAGGAGTTATATGCACATTTGACACTTCCGCATCCATCGTTGCCATTTTTGAGATTAAAGGTGTTGGAGCTGCTTTATCATTTTCAGTCAAAGCAAATTGTTTTTGAAGAAAATCGGGAGTATCTTTCAGGGGCAACTGTGGAGCGTATTAAACATGTAAAAGAGCATTTACTGCAGGACATGACGCAGAGAACAAATTTGAAGGAGTTGGCTTTGGAGCATGGTTTAAGCCTGACGCAGCTGAAAGATGGCTTTCGGCAAGTGTATGGAGAATCTCCTTATGCGTATTTGCGGAATTACAAAATGCATCAGGCTGCGCAGCTGCTGCGTCAGACTGATCAGAAAATCAGTGAGATTGCACTAATGATGGGGTATGAGAATCCAAGCAAGTTTTCAGAAGCATTTTACGCCGTGATCGGATGTAAACCCAAAGCCTATCGTAAGACGCAAAAATCAAGTAATACGGTGTAGCCAAAGCAAAATCAATAGGAACGAAAGATTCGGTGATGCTGTCTTTTGATAGCGTCACTTTTTGGCTTTTTGGAGCATTTTTGCAATTTTTCGGCTTTTTAGAGTAGAAGTAAATCGGGATAATTGCTATAATGCAGGAGTTAGCAACAACTAACCAATAATAATGAAAAGGTAGGTATCTATATGAAAACAAAACTTACGACAAAAGATTTAATTGCCGCAGGAGCTTTCGGCGCGATTTATCTGGTAATCCTGACCGTCCTGTCATCATTGGTTCTGCCCATTGTTCCGGTTCTCTTTTTAGCAACTCCACTGATTGCCGGCATCGTTCTGGGTACAGTATATATGCTGTATGCGACAAAGGTTCAAAAGAAAGGCACAATCTTGATATTGGCTGTGTTGGTGGGACTGATTACTTCTATGTCAACATTTTATCCGCTGCTGTTTTCCGTTATCTGGGGAATCCTTGCGGAAGTGATTGCTTCCAGGAAAGAGAGAAAATCTGCCGGTATGCTGGCTGCAAGCTATGTTGTATTCAACATGACTTCAATGGGCCCGTTTTTTGCGATTATCCTCGCAAAGGAAGCGTTTCTTGAAAATTGTGCAACCTATTATGGTGCAGATTATGCTGCAACATTGAACACCCTGACGCCTAATTGGATTGTTGTGGTTCTGATCGCATTTGCGCTGATCGGCGGTCTTCTGGGTGGTCTCCTTGGAAAGCGCATTCTGAAAAAGCATTTTGAGAAAGCGGGAATTACTGCGTGATGGCGCGGAGTAATCCGACTGGCATGTTAGATCCGAGGAGCAAGCTTGCAGTCTTTGTCGCAGTTTGCTTCTCGGTTTTTTCGGGCTTGTCGTACATACAGGAAATATCGTTGCTTGCATTATGCGTGGTTACCTTGCTTCTTTGCCGCAAATGGAAACGGGCATTTTATATCAGTGTTCTCTTTCTTGCCATGCTACTTTCGGATTTGTATGTTGTACCGCATTTAACCGGTGTATCAAGGAACATTACGACATCCATCTGCCATGTTTTGCGTTTTATTCTTCCCCTGTTTGCGTCCTTTTATCTTGTTACAAGGACGACAAAAATTGGAGCATATATATCCGCACTGACCAAAATGCATATGCCGTCCGAGATTGTGATACCACTGGCAGTAATGTTTCGTTTTGTTCCCACGATTCAGGAAGAATGGCAAATGGTAAATCAAGCGCTCCGCTTGAGGGGGCTGGCATGGAACTGGCACAACGTTTTTACTCGGCCTATCCATATGCTGGAGTATATGATGGTTCCTTTTTTGATGCAAAGCTCCGTTGTGGTGGACGAAATGTCAGCCGCTGTGATGGCAAGAGGATTTGACCGTGACACACGCCGCAGCAGCTACATAGAGGTAAAATTGTCATTTCTGGACTGGTGCATCGTTGTCGTATCTGCCGGAATATTGGCATGGAACCTGATTGTTTGAAGGAGGGAACTATGATTACCTTTGATGATGTCAGCTTTACATATCAAGGCAGTATTTCAGACGGATCAGAACCACCGGTTCTCCGGCATATTCATTTTCATGCAGAACGTGGCGAATGTATCGTATTATGCGGCAAAAGCGGATGCGGGAAAACGACAATGCTACGCATGGTCAATGGTCTTGTTCCTCATTTTTATCAAGGATGTCTGGAGGGAGACATTACTGTTGGAAACGTCAATATAAAGGAGGCGTCTCTTCCTCAGATTGCCGCCGTTGCAGGCAGCGTGTTTCAGAATCCAAGGACGCAGTTTTTCCATCTGGATACGACCGGAGAAATGGCGTTCAATATGGAAAATTTGAATGTCCCGCATGACAAAATGGTAGAACGCTTAAAGGAAACTGCCTGGAAGTTGGATATACAGGCTTTGATGGATCGAGATATTTTTCAACTATCCGGTGGGGAAAAGCAGCAAATTGCATGTGGTTCCGTGTATGCCTCTATGCCTGCGGTCATCGTTATGGATGAACCATCCTCAAATCTGGACATGGAAAGCATCCGAAAGCTGCAAGACCTGATCAGAACCATGAAGGACGAAGGAAAGACGATTCTAATCTCCGAACACCGTTTATGGTATTTGGAAGATATTGCAGACAGGTATGTTCTGTTGAATGACGGACAGATAGAACATGAATTTACAGGGGATGAAATCCTGACGCTATCATCCCGAAAGCTTGAGCAGGCAGGCTTACGAGCAGTACGCCCTGAACAGATCTGGAATACGGGGAGACACACGATCAAGCAGAAGAATGACTTGGATGAAACAGCTTTTCTTGAAATAGAGGGGCTTCAGTTTTCACGTCAAATGAAGCAAGTATTGGATATAAACAGATTGGCGATTCCCAAAGGGGCAATCGTAGCGGTTATTGGAGAAAATGGTGCAGGAAAATCAACATTTGCGCTTTGTCTTTGCGGACTGCTAAAGCATCATGGAACCGTGCGGATCAATGGAGAACGAATTCCAAATAAAAAGCTGTCGGAGCAAACTTATCTGGTAATGCAGGAGCCCGGTCATCAGTTGTTCAGTGATTCCGTACTGGGCGAACTGATGCTGAATAATGGAACGATTACAGAGACTGAAGCAGCAGATGTTTTGGAAAAAATAGGGCTGGCAGGATTGGGAAAACGCCATCCGGGTGCTCTGTCAGGCGGTCAACAGCAGCGGCTTTCTCTTGGTGTTGCATTATGCATGAATCGAAAAATTATGCTGTATGACGAACCCACAAGCGGACAGGATGGTAGCAATCTGATGAGAACCGCAAAAATGATCCGGGAAGCAAACGAAAAGGCTTTTTGCAGTATGATGATCACGCATGATCCGGAACTGATCCTGCGCTGCGCTACGCATATTCTTCATATCCATTCAGGCGAAATAAAAAAATTTACGAAATTGGATGAAAGGGGGATACTTTATATGAAAAAGGTGTTTGGAGAAAATTCACAAACAGAAAAACCGTTAAAAACAGGAATCCCGCGGCTGCTTGAATTCTCCGGAAAATACAGAGGACTTTTCAGTGTGTCTCAGATATTGGCAGGATTTAGTTCTTTGTTATTACTGGCACCCTTCCTGTGTATTTATTTTGCTGCAAGAGAATTACTCGTTGGTATGTCGGGCAGCGGATACGACACAGTACATATGCTGCAATGGGGGATATGGGCGCTTGTGTTCGAGCTGGCTGGGTTAGCTGTCAACTTCATTGCGCTTCTCTGCTCCCATGTTGGAGCATTCCATACAGAAAAGAATCTGAAAATGGCAGTGCTTCGTCATCTTTCTGAAATGCCGTTGGGTTATTTTGAAGAAAATCCCGGCGGAAAATTAAGGAAGATTATTGATGAGAACAGCGCTCAGGTGGAAGGCTATCTGGCACATCAGATGCCCGATCTTGTGGGCGCACAGGTAACAACAGTTGTCGGGCTTATATTAATGCTTGCGATTGACTGGCGAATTGGCTTGCCATTGATTCTGCTTCTGATTGCCGGTTTTGCCTGCCAGATGACCATGATGGGCGAAAAAACCATGAGCTTTATGAAACGGTATCAGGACGCACAGGAAGAAATGAACCACGAGGCGGTGGAATTTGTACGGGGAATATCGGTTATCAAGGTTTTTGGACAATCCGCCTATTCCATAAGAAAATTCCGGGACGCAATTACTGCATACCGTGATGACGCTCTTGCTTTTACAATGGCGTGCAAACCGGGATATGTCGGATTTAATACGATTGTAAACTCCTCTTTTTTGGTACTTGTCCCGGCAGCGCTAATAGGGATGACGTTTTCAGGTGATACCGTTGCTTTTGCAGGAAAATTCCTGTTTTATCTGGCGTTCGCTCCGGCCTGCGCTTCTATGCTCAACAAAATTATGTATATGAGCAACTATAAAATGCAGGCAGTAGAATCTATGAGAAGAATAGATACCATACTTCTGGCGAAACCGCAAAAACAGCCAATGCAGCCTGTAAAACCGCAGAGCGGAGATATTTGTTTTGAACATGTGACATTTACCTATCCCACAGGTGAAGCACCTGCAATCACTGATATTAGCTTTATTGCCCGGGCTGGTACTACAACTGCGTTAGTAGGGCACTCAGGCTCCGGAAAGACAACCATTGCCAGCTTGATTCCCCGTTTTTACGATACACAGGAAGGAAGCATCATGATCGGAGGAACGTCGCTGAATCAGATTGAGAGGGAATCTCTGATGAAGCAGGTCGCTTTCGTATTCCAGAATCCCAAATTACGGAAAGCAACGCTTGAGGATAATATTCGCGGCGGTTGTCATGATGCAGACAGGGATGCAATTCTTCGTGCGGCACATCTGGCTCAATGTGATGATATTTTAAAAAAACTGCCGGATGGTCTTGACAGTGTAGTCGGGAAAAAGGGCGTATACTTGTCCGGTGGCGAGGTACAACGGATTGCTATTGCCAGAGCAATACTAAAAAATGCGCCTATCCTTGTATTAGATGAAGCCACAGCATTCGCTGATCCAGAAAACGAGGTACAGCTCCAGAAAGCTCTCACGGAACTGCAAAAGGGGAAAACAGTTATTATGGTTGCGCATCGTTTGAGTACCGTACAAAATGCGGATCAGATTTTAGTAATGAAAGAAGGAAACATTGTAGAGCGGGGAACACATGAAACATTGTTGGAACTGCACGGAGAATATGCCCATATGTGGGAGAATTATAATCAGTCTATTTCGTGGAAAATTGCAAAGGAGGTGCGATCATGCTAAAAGAAACGCTTGCTCTCAGTGACAAAGGCACACGGGATTTAAAAAAAGGTATCGTTGCGACAGCGGTGGCGCATCTCTGTGTCATGCTGCCTGTTTCCTTGCTGATGACTGTGACAATGGCGTTGATTGATAAAACGGTCGGTCGTGGCGGCGCAGAATTAAATATTCCGTTTATCCTTTTATTATGTGCTTTTTTGACTGCGCTTATCTTTGTCACTCAGTGGGTTCAATACAACTTGACCTATAAGGTGGCATATGAGGAAAGCGCTGAGCGCCGGATGTCCCTTGCTGAAAAAATGCGTCGTCTGCCGTTGTCTTTCTTTGGTCAAAGAGATCTATCCGATTTGACAACAACGATGATGGGGGATTGCTCAAAATTGGAACGCATGTTTTCAAATGCGGTACCCGGCTTTTTGGGAACTGTCATCATGTTTATCATTATTTCCTGCGGATTGCTGGTGATTGACTGGCGTATGGGATTGTGTATTATCCTTCCGGTTCCAATTTCTGCACTTGTAGTGCTTGCCGCACGAAAAAAACAAATAAAAGCAGAAGAACGGAATCTGGATGCGCATCGAGCCGCATATGACAGTGTGCAGGAGTATTTAGATGTGATGAAAGAACTGCGCTCGGACGGACTTGAAAAAGCATATCTTGAGGATGTGGACAAAAAGTTAGAGCATGTTGTGTCTTGTGCGTTCCAAAATGAGCTGGCCCCCGGAATCGCCGTGACATTAGCACAATTTTTCTTACGGTTTGGGATTGTGGCGGTATTGCTTGCAGGTGGTCTGATGGTTGTGGATGGAAGCCTTTCGGTTACCATGTTTATTTTATATCTTGTTATAGCCGGGCGTGTATATGAGCCATTTAGTTCATCGTTCATGCTGATGGCGGAAATGATCTTATCTCTTGTCAGTATTAAACGGACAAAACAAATGGAGGCTATCAAGGAGCAGGGCGGGCAGCCTGTCTGCAATAATCAGGGATATGATATTGAATTTCAGGATGTTGTGTTTACCTATCATGCAGATTTGGAGGATACGGCTGTTTCTGGCAGACATGGCGAGCGTGTCCTGAATGGTGTTTCCTTTGTGGCAAAGCAGGGTGAGATTACTGCGCTGGTAGGCCCGTCAGGCGGCGGAAAATCTACCGTTTCCCGGCTGGCGGCAAGATTTTGGGATGCTGATTCCGGCAGGGTTTTATTAGGCGGTGTGGACGTTACTACAGTAGAGCCTGAAACGCTGTTCAAAAATTATTCGATTGTGTTCCAGGAAGTTACTTTGTTTGATCAATCCGTCATGGAAAATATCCGGCTGGGGCGGCAGAATGCCACCGATGAGGAAGTGCTGGCGGCGGCAAGAGCCGCGCAATGCGAGGAGTTCGTATCACGGCTACCAGAAGGCTATCAAAGCGATATCGGAGAAAATGGGTGCATTCTTTCCGGCGGTGAGAGACAGCGTATTTCGATTGCCAGGGCAATCTTAAAGGATGCTCCTGTTGTAATATTGGACGAGGCCACCGCTTCTATGGATGCGGAAAATGAAACCCTTGTACAGCAGGCGTTGTCAGAACTGCTGCAAGGAAAAACTGTGTTGGTGATTGCTCACCGCATGAGGACGATTGCAAATGCGGATAAAGTTGTTGTTTTGGATCACGGACAGGTCGTGGAAATGGGAACGCCAACAGAATTATTAGAAGAAAACGGGTTGTTCCAGCGATTGGTTGCAGCACAAGGCGGACACTTATAAAAATGCAGATATTTGCATGTGCGTTAAATACTCAAACAATTATTCGCAATTTGAACATCACATATTTAGCCAAAATAAAAGGCCCTCCCCTGCATGGGGAGGGCTTCGCTGTTCTTATGCTGCAATCTCCGGGATTTCCCCGACAAAGTTATAAACAATTCTGACTTCCTGCACCTTCTGGCCGTCCACCTTCCTGACCTCGCCGATCAGAATTTTGCTGATAAGACGGTTCAGTATCGCCTCGTCCAATTCCTCGATAGCGGCATAGCGCCGGATTTCCTTGATAAAGGTGCGAACTTCGATTTCCTGCATGTCCGCCCGACTCTGCATCATCGCCAGATCGTGCAGGCGCTTCTGGTTGGCTTCCTGCTCCTGTTCCAGCGCCGCCGTCAGTTTCATAAACCGCTGTTCGGTCAGGATGCCTTTGGCCTTATCGGTGTACAGGCTTAAAAACATCCCGTCAATTTCCTGATTCCGGGCTTCCAGCCGTTTCCGTTCTTTCTCGGTCTGAGAAGCGTCCACCAGATACCGGCGCTCCATCCGGCTGCTGAGCCGCTGGTAAAACATATCAGCATCTTTCATGGCCTGCGCCGCCAATTCCTGTATATCCTTCAGCACCAGATTATACAAATCCCTTGCTTCAATCTTGTGGCTGGTACAGGCGTTCTTGCCCAACCGGTTATAGGTCTGGCAGATATAATACGCCTTATCAATTGGTTCCCGCATCTCGCCGGTAAAACGGTTCTTGCCGGTTCTGCCGACTTTTTCATACCGCACCTGCATGGACTTCCCGCAAGTGCCACAGTAGACCAGCCCGTGGAACAGGTTATAGAAGGGGCAGGCGTTGCCTCTCATAATGGTGGGCCTGCGGTCAATGATTTCCTGCACCTGTTCCCATTCCTCCGGGGAAACGATTGCTTCATGGCAATCCTCAATGATTTCCCAGTCCTCACGGGGGATAATGTCATAGGTGTTGGAACGAATCCCTTTCTGATGTGTCCGGCAGACCAGATGTGCGCCCTTATAGAATGGGTTTCGCAGGATATGACTGATTCTTGCACCGCCCCACGCATAATAGTTGACGTCACATTCCGTATTGCTCTTTACCCTCGTGATAGGAACCTTGTCATCCATGAGCTGCTTTGCGATTCGCATACAGCCCCAGCCGTCCAGTGCCATGTCATAGATTTTTCGGATAACCGGCGCTGTCTCCGGGTCAAGGATAAGATGCCCTTTGTCCTCCGGGTCACGCATCAGGCCAAGAGGCGGCTGCCCACCGCAAAACTTTCCCTGCCGGGAACGGGTCATGCGTCCCGCCAGCACCTTTTTGGAAATATCCCGGCTGTACATATCGTTCAGGATATTCTTAAAGGGCGTGATGTCCATTTCCTGACGGGTCAGGCTGTCCACGCCGTCCGTGATGGCGATATAGCGCACATTGTGTTTGGGGAAAAAGATCTCGATATAGCTGCCGGCTTCGATATAATTCCTGCCGAGCCTCGATAGGTCTTTCGTGACCACGCAGCCGACCTTGCCTGCCTCAATGTCAGCGATCATACGCTGAAAGGCAGGACGGTTGAAGTTGCGGCCCGTATAGCCGTCATCCACATAATACTCATACTGGAACATCCCATGCTTTTCTGCGAAGTCCCGGAGCATGAGTTTCTGGTTGCTGATGCTCATACTCTCATTGTCGCCGCCGTCATCCAGAGAGATACGGCAGTAGAGAGCGGTGATTTTCTCATAGACTTGTTTTTTCCTGCTCATAGCGTTCTCCTTCTATGAACAGGGACACGATACCATTATAGTACCATGTCCCTGTCCCTGAATCAACCGTTTTTACGCAGCTTTTTCTGCCATTTCCTTCTGATGCCGCCATTCCTCGAAGTGTTCGCAGGTCTGGCGCTCAATGAGCTGCTCAAAGGCTTCCCGCATGGACTTTTCCCCGGAGAACTCCCGCACCACGATAAAACGGACTTTATTTTTTTGCTGTTTGCTTTTTTCCATAGGCTACCTCCATAGAGAGACAGGCCGGACGGCAGCCCCGGCAACGAAGTCCGGCAACGAACCTCTGAAAACCTGTAAACTACCGTCTGGCCTGTAAATCTTACTTTGTGAATTTTCTTGAAAAATCTCGTTGCTTTCGTTGCCGGAGATAAAGATAAATAGTAAAATATCCCTTATTTACAGGCTTTTCCCGTATCCAGACAGGGAAATCCCCGGCAACGAACCCGGCAACCAAGTGACAACCAACCCGGCAACAGGCCGATGGTTTTATGCGATCCACTCCTTCGGAAGTTCCATCTGGCGGCATTCTTCCTCACTCAGCTCCACAAATCCATCTTCGTTGCCGGGCAGTTCGTTGCCGGAGGCGATCCGCTCCCAGCCCTTCTGCCTGCCGTATCCGGCGAACATCCTCGGATTGGAGAACGGCTTCCAGCCAGTCACCACCGTGTTCATGATCTCGTTGATATTGTGAAGCTGCCACCGCTTCGGCTCGTCATAGGTGTGGCCCAGCGCCTCCTTAAAAAGCTGTTTGGAGCAGACCATGCTGCCGGTGTAGTGTTCCAGAAAGCCCTGTATCTGCCCGGCCTCCGTGTCCTCCGGCATAAAATCCTTCTGCACCTCCACAAGCTGCCGCTGGATGGACTTACCGAATTTCATAGAATAGTGTCCGCTGCGATAGATGGTCATGGCCTCCGCCCAGACCTGCAAAAGATAGGCTCTGGATGCGTCCTCGTCCTCCAAGATGTGAACCTCCGCATTCTCCGGGTAAATCATGATGGGAAGGAACCGCCGGTTCCCGGCCCGGTCAAGGGGCAGGAAGTCCAGCGTGTTGGAAGAACCGCCGAACACGCACTGCCGCAGCCGGTCTTTGGGCTGGGCCTCATAAGGTGTGCGGTAGGTTTCCTTCTGGCGGCTGATGAACGAGCGAATTTCCTCAATGCTTTTGGCGCTGCTGGTGGCCAGCATCTCCGACATTTCGATGATCCAGTGGCCTTGCAACTTCAAAAACACCCGGTCATCATCCAGCTTTTTCAGGTCATCGGAAAACCACTCGTCCCGGATCGCAAGCAGACGGAAGAAGCTGGACTTGCCAGCCCCCTGTCCGCCCACCAGACAAAGCATTTCCTCATATTTGGAGCCGGGAGAAAACACCCGCCGGATAGCGCCCAGCAGAAAGTGCTTTAACATTTCCTCCACATAGTCGCTGACCTCCGCACCCAAGAAGTGATGGAGACAGGAGCGGATGCGAGGCGTCCCGTCCCACACAAGGCCGTTTAATACATCCTGTATGGGATGGTAGCAGTTTTCGTTCGCCACGATGGACAGAGCCGCCGTCATTTTCTTTTCACTGGTCAGGCCGTAGGTCTGCTCAAAATAGAGGAGCAGGTACTTCACGTCCGTATCCGTCAGGGCGCTGGTGTTCCTGCGCCAGCCCAAATCCCGCACGATGTCCACCCGGTCAGTCAGGAGGTTCAGCCGGATGGCGTCCCTCAGCAGCGGGTCATGGCAGAACACCGTCCGGCAGTTGCCGATGGTGTTGGCGGGCTGGCCCTTTTCCGTGACGGACAGGCTTTCCCGCACCTCGTCAACGCTCCGCTCCGGCGCTAAGGCTTCGGCTCCGCTCATGGCGGCCTGCCGGGTGGCTGGCGGTAAACTCTGATATTCGCTGCTCAATCTTCCTCACCTCTTTTCCGTATTCAGCGACCACGGAAGCACGTTCCTCTATGCTGCCGGACAGGAGAATATCCAGCAGATACTCCGTGTACGATTTCTTTTGCAGGGCCTCCACGAACAGCGGATTCCATGCTTCATCCGGGTTCTGCGGGGCGTATTCCTGCTCCCAGCGTTCCAGCAGATGCAGGTAATCGCACAGCACCCGAAAACATTTCTGCTCCGCCTGCCGGTAACGCAATTCCTCGCTGATTTTTCGCTTGACCGGCCTCCTGCGGGGCGGGTCATGGCCTTTGGCGTCATAGCTGACAGAAAAATCCTCCGCCAGCTTCAACGCTGCCTCCTTACTGCTCAGACCAAACAGACGGGCGGTAAAATCAATCACATCCCCGTCCGCCTGACAGCCGAAGCAGTGGAACCGGCGGTCAACCTTCATGCTGGGATGTTTGTCATCATGGAAGGGACAGCAGGCCATCCCGTTCCTGCCGACCCGCACCCCGTAAGATTCCGCAGCCTGCCTTGTGGGAACAGCCTGCTTCACCGCTTCAAACACATTCGATTTTCTCATCTCCAGACAGAGAAAAAGGCATCCGGTTTCCGCAGAAAATCAGATGCCCTATAACTCCATATCGTTCTTTTTGGTCAGGGCAATCCGCCCCTCACGTTCCCAACGCTCCCGGTTATCCCGGTCAGCGTTGATTTTCGCCTTTGCCAGCATATCCATAATGGATTCTTTGGCTTTTTTCTTGATCTGCTCCTTCCCGGCCTGCTTGACCTCCGGCTGCATCAGCGTCCGCTGGATTTTCGCCAGAGCGTGCTGCATGGCGTTTTTGATTTTGGTAATGACTCCATCCAGCCGGGCGGCGGCGTAATCACGTTCCTTCTTTGGGGCCTTGCGCTCCGGCGACAGCACCCATTTTTTTGTTTCCTCCACCAGACGAATATCTTCTTTGTGTGTCTCCTGCCGGACGGTATCGGTCACGACCTCCACCGCCTTGTCGTAGGCTGCATCGGAAACATCATCTAACAGTGTCTCCACATCCTCGATTTTGAGGGTCAGTTCTTCCAGCTTCTGCTCCTGCGCCGCAAGCTGCTCCTTCTGCTTCATCAGGATATAATCCTGCTTTTCCAGATAGTCCCGCCCGCCGTAGGACGGCTCCTGATCCAGATGCAGCCCATGCCGTCTGGCGATGTCAAACAAAATCGTCCGGCAGACCGCATCAAAGGTCTGCTTGCGGTTGTTGTTCCGGCCTTTGGGTTTCTCCGGGTTGGGGAGAGGGATGCCCAGTTCTTCCAGCGCCTTTTCCTGCTGAGGGCACAGCTCCCCGTAACGGTTCTCACAGTCAAAGACATGCCGCTCATGGATGTGGGGCGTCCCCTCGTCCAGATGGAGCGCCCAGTCTAAGATGTGGATATGGGAACCGAAGCGGTGCTCAAATTCCTCATAAAACTCATTGACAATGGAAAAGAGCGTATCCGGCAAGACGGATTCTCCCATCGTGCCAATCTGGTAGATGCTTTCCTCCGGGCAGGTCTTGTTGTTTTTCAGCAAGTCCTCCACGGTGCGGTTGCGCTCCGTGTGCCGGGTTTTCTCATTCCGGGCGTTCTGGGCCTCCACATGGCCGCCGTAATGCTCGTAGTAGTACATCTGCTCGATTTCCTCAAAGCTGAAATCCGGCTGCTCCGGGTTTTCCCGGAACTCGTGTGTGGTGAAGCCCCGGTAGCAGTCCCAGTAGACATTCCGTCTTGCCCGTTCTGCGTCAATGTGTTCGCTGTTCTCCACATCGAACCGGCGGTCATTGTGGCGGGGATTGTAGGTGCCATGCTTGCCGGAGCGTCCATTGTGTCGTGTCAGTTTCAAACAGATTTTCTCCTTCCTGTGAAGATGCTGCGGGAGCCGGGGAAGGGCGGCGAAGCCGCATATCCTGCGAATTTTGCGTCAGGTAATACCCAGTACGAGTTGACGCAGGCATCAACTCTCCCTGGGCAAGGCGCTTCGCCCTTGACCCGATGGGGCTGCCGCCCTCAACCCGCCAAGGCACTTCGTCCTTGACCCGATAATGGCTGCCGCCCTTAACCTGCCAATGGGCGTTGCCCCTCGACCCCAACAAAGGGCTGGCTGCCCTCTGTACTCCCGCAAGCGAAGCTGGCTTCCACCGCAGGAGCGGTGTTTACCAGTTTCACCGGCTCCGTATCCGCACATTTGCGCCCATAGGCGGGGAGTGGATACGTAATACGCCTGCGGGGATTGCCGGTCAAAACATCGGGTGCAAGCCCGTCATTCTTCCCGTAAACGCTCCGATTTCAGGCGATTTTTTCTTCCGCTGCCACCACCTGAAAGCCATGCTCCTTTGCGTACTCCCTTGCGGTGGCTTTCCGTTCCTCGCTGTACGGCGGCACCAGCCGGATCGACAGCCGGGACTTATCCAACACATAGGTCACGCTGCCCTCCGGCGTGCTGCGCTCCAACCGGCACAACAGTGGGTACTTCCGGCTGAACTCCGCCAGCCTGCGCTTCAAGCTGGCATTGAAGGTGTAGACGCTGGCAAGGTTCTCTGCCTCGTTCCAGTTGATGATGGTTTCTTTCTCATACTTAGACAGCTTCCTCATATAAATCCTCCTCATAATCAGTGTAAGATTTCAGCACACGCAGGCTGCGCTTGAGACGGCGGTACTCGTCCATCTCCATGCGCAGATGGTGGTAAAAAGCCTCGTACCAGCTTTCGTCCACCTCCGTCTCCACCTTTCGGGCCAGACCCAGCATCCGGCGTTTGGCCTCCGGGTCAACCGCCAGGGCCGTCAGCCATTTCAGCCGTGTCACCGTATTGTGGTGGCTGGGACAGCCGTAAGCGTAGAGAATCTTCTTTTCTTTCATACTCAGTGTCATAATGATTTCCTCAATTTCTTTGCTGCGGAGCCATGCGCCCCGCATGATAAATTTGTTTCCTGTCCGCCGGTCTGCCTGCAAGCCGCTCCTGCCCGGAATTTCTCCCGGCGTATCGGCCTCTTTGGTGCGCTCGATCTCTGTCCTGGCGTCACTTCCCCGGAGGCCATACCCCTTGCAGCCGGTCATTCAATTTTCAAGGTTCTGTGCCTGTCTGCAAGAACCAGTTTACCGAAAAAAGAGGCTCTTTCCCGTATATCCAAAACGTCGGAAAAACGCTCGAAATCCGCATATTTCCACGCTTATGGAATCGTGCTATAATGAAGGTAATCACTGAAAAACAATAACGAGAGGGGGCTTTAGATGTACGCAAAGCTGTCAATCCCGGAGCGGCTCAAAGACCTGCGGGTGGTGGACAGGCACCTGACGCTGGAACAGCTGGCGGAGCAGACGGGGCTGTCCAGATCGGCGCTGGGAAAATATGAAAGCGATGATTATAAGGACATCAGCCCGTTTGCGATTGCAACGCTGGCGGAATTTTATGGTGTGTCCACTGACTATCTGATGGGGCTGTCCGAAAATAAAAATCACCCAAATACAGAGCTTCACTCTCTGCATCTGAGTGACGATATGGTAGAACTTCTGAGTAGCAGCAGGATCAACAACCGGCTTCTCTGCGAACTGGCCACACATCCGAACTTTCAGCGGCTTATGACCGATATGGAAATCTTCATTGACCGGATTGCCGATATGCGGGTGGAGCAGATGAACCTGATCCTCGAAGCCACCCGGCAGACCGTCATCAACAGCCATGCGCCGGGAGAGAATGACCTTTATATGCGGACGCTGGAATTAGGGCAGATACAGGAAAGCGACTTTTTCAGCCATGTCCTGCATGACGATCTGGACAGCATTGTCCGGGACATACGGGAGGCACATCTAAAAGACAAGACCACCGCTGACCCGCAGCCCACGCTGGAGGACGTCAAGGAACAATTTGAACAGGCCGCCCAGCAGGGCAGCGATGTGGAAATGCTGATCCATGAATTCTGCGATAAGTTACAGATACCCTTTGAGAAGATTTCCTCAGAGGATTTCTCAGCCTTCCTGCGGATACTGAGCCTGTCCAAGATGCTCAAAAATCCCAACAATATGAGAGGAAAGGCCAGCCCTATCCCGCCCAATCGGAAGGCCAGACGTAAGCGGAAGTAAAAAGAGCCGCCCGCCGGATAATCCCAGTGAGTGGCTCTAAAGATGATGTTGTTACTTCATGGGTTCTGTAGTTTTGATGTATGGTAAATATATTTCCATAACGGAATCCGTGACACCGCTTTTATAAATCTTGCGGATGTCCGTGACCGTTCCCGCCGATGCGTGTTTCAGGTAGTCAAGCAATTCTTTCCGGCTATTAGCAAAATGGCAATACTGGCCTTTCGTACGTTCAATGCGGTATCTCATAGCGCCTCCTATCTGTACACGAGTTCTGCGAGAATAATTTCCTCTGCCCGGCTGCGGATGCTGTTCATGGCCCCGACCCATGCAAGCTGGTCATGGGCTTTCAGTTCCTCATTGACGCCCTCCGCCTCCTGCATCTGCGAGACGATACACGCCAGCCGGTCAGCGGCCTGTTCGTTCAGGTCAGCAAGATATGCCCAGAGTTTTCCTGACAGAAGCAGTTCATTGTACTGGACGGGCCGGTGTTCTTGCAGAAACGATTTATGCATCCGGCCCCACCGCCCAATGGGGCGGCTTTCCTCCGGCAGCTTCAGGTCAGGGATGTAGTAGTCTCCCACCAGCGTGTAGCTGATGCCGTTTTGGTGGATTTTCTTTGATAAATGCTCCATGTTCGACCTCCTGTATTCAGTTTTTCAGAATCCAGTTGATCGTGTCCCTGTTCATGTAAAATTCAAGGCAACTGAACTCGTCACCATGAATTATGGCATATCCTTGCCGAGCTTTTGGAAATTGCGTCCGTAGGAATTTTGATTGCTGCGTGTTTCGGAAGTATTAAACATATCAATGGTTTCCTTGCCTAAAACCTCCGATATTTCTTTGAGCGTGGATTTTTCCTTGCCGCCCAAAAACAAGGTGCTGTCGCAATTTCCGATTATGGTATCGGCGTTGTCCTTATAGATTGCTTTTAATTGACTTTGCGCCTGTAAGATAATACAAGCGGAAATTTCACGGCTTCGGATTGTCGCAATCAGCTTTTCAAAATTCGGTATTGTGCCGATATTTGCCATTTCATCTAAAAGACATCTGACGTGTACGGGCAACCTGCCGCCGTATTCGTTATCCGCCTTGTCGCACAGCAGATTAAAAAGCTGTGAATACATCATTGCAACAACAAAGTTAAAAGTTGCGTCGGTGTCGCTGATAATGACGAAAAACGCGGTTTTCCTGTCGCCCAATGTGTCAAGCTCCAATTCGTCATATTCCATTAAGTCCCGAAGCTCCGCAATGTCAAACGGAGCAAGCCGCGCGCCGCAGCTTACCAAAATCGACTTCAAAGTTTTTCCGGCGGCCAATTTGAATTTGCGGTATTGCTTGACTGCAAAATGCTCCGGCTGTTTTTCTTCCAGCCTGTCAAAGAGCATATCCACAGCGCTTTTGAAATTCTCGTTGTCCTCCCGTGCTTCGCTTGCGTTAATCATATCAAGCAGCGTGATAAAATTCTTTTCTTCCTCCGGCGCTTCGTACCAGATGTAGCCTATGTATGCCGAATACAAGAGCCGTTCGGATTTCACCCAAAAATCCTCACTGCTTTTTTCGCCCTCGCCTTTGGTATTCTCAATCAGCACGTTTACCAATTTCAAAATATCCTTTTCGGATTTAATATAGGCAAGGGGATTGTAGTGCATTGACTTCTTGAAATTTATCGTATTGAGCGACTTGATAACGTAGTCGCTGCGTTCAAGCAATTTCCCGCACTCCAAGAGTATAGTACCTTTCGGATCGGTCAGGACATAGCTGCTGTGTAGCTGCATTAAATTCGGTTTGACGAAAAACCTTGTCTTACCGCTGCCGCTGCCGCCGATAACTACAACATTCTTATTTCTTGCATACTTTGGATTTTTAGGGCGGCTGTTCATTGTCAGCCGTTCCGTATTGGTAAGCAAAATATTATTCTGAAAATCGCTGTCCATATACGGCTTTATATCCGCCGCCGTGCCCCAGCGAGCCGAACCGTATTCAATGCCCTTACGGTATTTCCTCGCGTTCAGGCTCCGCACATACAAAATGCCTTTGACAGCAAGCGCGCCCAATGCGCCGATTGATAAATCCGCGATATGAAAAGAGAGTATCGGAGCGTTAAAAAGCTCTGATACTCCCTTGACAACCGCAAATATTTTATTACCCTCTGTTATCCTATACATATACATCAGCTTATCCGCAAGCCAAAAGATAAAGAGGTACGGAAGATTGGAAATGATAAATTTCTTATCTATCTTCATAATTCCATACCCCTGTCCTTGACCTTTTCGCGCTGCCTGTCCTGCGACTTTGCAAGCTCGGCAAACTTTTTTAGCGCTTTGCGGATAGAGGGCTTTTCTTTGAGCAACTTTTTAGAATACTCGGCAAACGCCATTGAAATGCGTTCCTCGTCCCGTCCCTTGAAAAATACATAGTACAGCGGCGGCGATTTGCTCCTGTCCTTTTTCAAGGCATAGTCAATTTTATATTTTTTCGCAACCTTATCAAAGGAACGGATATTTTTGTTTGTAATCTCAATGTTAGACAAGGCGGCGTTCTGCTTTTCCAAATCCGCCAAGCTCTGTTTGCCTTTCGGTATTTCGTGGGATTTATCCCTACGGCTCTGCAAATATATCCGCATAGCCTGCGCCAAGATGCGCCCCGTCATTTTAGATGTCTGTATGGCTAACGCAATCGTCTTTTGATTGATTTCTTCCTGCAATAGGCAACACTCCTTTCTGTCAATTTACACTCAATTTTCAGTCAATGACATCACTTTACCCAAGTTTCCGTATCGGAATTGCTGACTGCCTTATGCGTGTTCGCCGCTTCCATAATAGAGTAATACCCCCAATGAGAATTGTTTTTGAGGTCGGTAAACTTATTGAGTACGGACAGATTTTTGTTGATGTAATCTTTATCCGCATATCTGCCCGTTGCGTGATTTACCACCGTTACAACCTCCGCGCGGGTGATGTTGTTATCCGGGCGGAAAGTACCGTCCGCGTAGCCGTTGAGCCAGCCGATATTTTTAGCAAAAGAAATATCTTTAATTGCCCAATGCTTGCCGTTAATGTCGGAATACTTCGTTGTGTTCGCCGGATAGCTTACCTTGTCAAACAAGCCGTAATATCTCACTGTCATAGAAACAAATTCAGCCCTTGTTACCGCTTCATCAGGACGGAAAGTATTGTCCGCATAGCCCTTGATAATACCGTACTTTTCAAGATAGCTGATATAGCCCGCGTACCACTCGTTAGATTTTACATCAGTAAAATTATTTTTTGTGCCGCTTATATTTTCCGTTTTTTCCTCTGAAATCAGTCTTGCAAAAATCGCCGCCGCTTCCGCGCGCGTCATATCGCCGTCTGGCTGAAAAGTTCCGTCCGTATATCCTACAATGTAGGACTTATGTTTGCTTGCGGGAAGAATGATAACACCGTCCTTGTTTGTGCTACCATTTGCGGCATTATTCTTGTCTTTGAGCGTAACATCAATATCCGCCGTTGTCTTACCTTTGTTATCAGTTACGGTAATTGTATAATAATTATCGTCAAGCGTCTTTCCGTTCGGGAGTGTCAAAGTGATTTTATCGTCCTTGACTGTCTTATTGACATTGACGGTCTTACCGTCCTTGTCAACAACCTTAACAGTATATGACGGCTTAACATATCCGCCGCCACCGCCTGAGCCGCCGCCCGACGGTCTGGAGCTTCCGCCGCCACCGCCGCCGGAAGTTTTTACAGGTAATGTTACCTTGCCGCTTGAATTGGTTGCCGCTGTCTTTTCTGTGGTTTTATCCTTGATAGTTACAGAAATACCCGAAACAGGCTTGCTATCCTTATCCGTAACGGTTACGGTTGTTTGGTTATCCGTTGTCAAAGTGTGTTCATCAGGGAGCAGAAAGCTTATTTTTCCGTCCTTGATTTCCACATACGCATTTTCAATTTTCACCTTTGTGTCCTCAACAACAATGTTATAGCTGTTTTCGCCCTCAATCACCTGTGCCGTGCCGTTAATATCTGTGTAATCAATATTTGTCGGCGGTACGGTGATTTTACCGTTTGCGTCCGTTATATCTTCGGCGGTCTTTGCTTCGGATTCCGCGCCCTCTGCTGCTGTTTCCGAAACAAGAACCGTTAAGCCCTTAACCGGCTTACCCTCATTATCTGTAACGGTTACGCTGATACGGTTTGCAATATCAATCTTGTTTGATTCGGGAAGTATAACATTGATTTTGCTGTCCTCTGCAATCTTGATAAAAGCGTTTTCAATCGGCTGTGCTTCGTCCGCAACAAGAATATTCATACCGTTTACTTTTGCTTTGCCCTCGCTGTCGGTGTAGTCCTCCGAAAGAGGGGGAACGGTCATTTTGCCGCTTTCATCTGTAACACCGCTTTTCTCATTTTCGGCAACATCTTTTACGGTTACATTCATATCCTTAACGGTTCCGCCGTCCTTATCAAGAATGGTTACGGTAATTCTGTTCGCATAGTCAATCAGGCTTTCGGCAGGGAGCAGAACCGTAAAGGAATTATCCTCATTTAAGGTTACAAGCGCGCTTTCAATATTTTTATTTTCGTCATTTACAAAAACATAATAGCCTTGTACGCTCACCTTACCGTCCTTATCGGTATAGCCCGAATTGACAGGCGGCACGGTTAATTTGCCGTACATATCGGTTACTCCTTTTTCTATATAGTCCTTGTCTGCAATTACTATGACGGTAACGCCTTTCTGTGGTTCGCCGTTCTGGTCTGTGATATGGATAATCGCCGGGCTGTCCTGCGTCAAAATCAAGCCGTCCGGCAGCTTCACAACAACATTGTTGCTTTCGCCGATATAGGTTTCACAATTCGGAACAGTTACATTTGCCTTGTCTGTTACCCTGACAACATAAGTAAATTTGCCGTCGTTTTCGTCCTTGCCGATTGTGCCGTTATCATCACCCGTAGAAGATGAAGAAGCAGGGGCGATAAACTGTCCGTTTGCGTCTGTAACGCCCGTTGCATTGTTGCCGTTGGTATCAGCGATAAAGATATTCAAATCCTTTGCCGCCGTCTGATTTTCCGTATTGATAACGGTAATTGTGGTACGGTCTGCATAGTCAAGCAGTCTGCCGTCGGGCAATTTGATTGTGATATTGTCGTCCTTGTCAATCGTGATTTCACTGTTGAAAATCGGTTTGCCGTCCTTGTCGGTCAAGACAATGGCGTATTTGCCGACCTTTGCGTTTCCGTCCTCGTCCGAATTATCCTTATCAATCAACTGTGCAAGCTCTACCGTCTGTAAAACCTCGCCACAACGTTCACATTCAATGTGCTTGCTTCCGGCATTTTCTATTGTTGCGGGAACATCAATTATCCAATCGGACGGCTTGTGTCCCGCCGCTTCCGTGTATTCGGATTTATATGTATCGCCGCAAGTTTCACAAGTAAATATTGTATATCCCATTTCCGTACAGGTGGGGGCAATCACCGTTTCGGTGTATTTGTGCTGTTCACACTCCGTTAAATCGCCGATATACTCATTTCCGCAATCGGGGCAAGTATAGACTGTATATCCGTGTTCGGTACAAGTAGGCGGTATCACCTGCTTGTTGTAATTATGCGGTAATTTGTCTGTGTAATCTGCCGTGTAGCTCTCGCCGCATACGGAACAAGTATAGGTTGTGTGTCCAAATCCTGTGCAAGTCGGGCTTGTGATTTCCGCTCTGTAATCGTGAGGGATTTTGTCTGTGTAATCTGAAATATATTCATCATCACAATTCTTACAAGAATAAGTTGTAAATCCGTGCTGTGTGCAATTAGGAGCAGTTACAACAGCATTGTAATCGTGTTCCGCTTTATCCGTAAAATTTCCTGTGTAGCTGTCGCCGCACTCGGTACACTCAAATACGGAATAGCCCATTGCGGTACAAGTCGGGGCAATCACCGCTTCGGAATAGCTGTGTCCTTTCGGCAATTCAAGCACCGTACCGCACTTTTCGCAAGTCTGCGGCTCGGTACAGGTTGCAGCCGTTCCCGGTGTGTGCCCCGTTGCCGACTCTGATTTAATCATCTTTTCCTTGCAATTTTCATTTTGACAATGATATTCAATGACGCCCTCCGCCGTACAAGTGGAAGAAGTAACAGCGTGTCCCTCGTCCCAATTATGACCTGTCGGCTCGGTGTAGTCGCTGACATAATTTAAGCCGCACATAGTACAGGTAGAGGTTGTATAGCCTTTATCGGTACAAGTCGGCTTTTTTGTAATTCTCTCAAAGGAATGTGAGATAAGCGGGGTAATGTTATTCATATAGCTGTCGCCGCATACTTCGCAAGTGTATTCCGTGTAGCCCGTCATTCGGCAAGTAGGGTTGTGCTTTTCGGCTCTGTATCTGTGTTCGCCTGTCGGCGTGGTCGTCTGGTGAAAATCGCCGCAGTTTTTACAAAGACTGAGCGATAAACCGCCCTGCTTGCAGGTCGCTTCACGGATAGTTATATTTTCATAATCGTGTCCGATTGCCGGTGTGTAATTTCTTTTTTCCAAGCTGCCGCAACCGTCGCATTGCCAGCGTTCATAACCCAAGTTATCGCAGCTTGATTTTACAGCTTCAAGATAACGGAAATCATGCGTGTGCTTTTCTTCTGTATTCGTAGGCGGGATAACAATAATCGTGTCGCCCTCTTTTTCCAAAAGCCAAACATAGCTTACGCCGTTTTCCGTCATATTTTTGCCGTCATACTTGTAATCAATTTCATAATATACGGGGTAGTAGCCTGCTTCGGTGTAATTCGGCGCGGAGGTTAAATTACATTTTCCCGCGCTCGTTCCGTAACGAATACTTGTATGTACGCCGCTGTCGGATAAATCCGAAACGGTAACGGTATGCGCGCTTTCATCAGCCGTTCCGTAATATGATGATACAACGGATTTTGCGGTGATGTATTCGCTTGTTTCATAGCCGCAATCGTCGCAATGCTCCGATACATAAAAGCGGTTATTGCCAAGCTGCCCGTCAATCGTTTCCGTAAAGTGATGATTTTCAAGGCTCTCGGTTGCCCTCGCCTGTGTGCCCTTACAAAACTGACAATACTTGCCGCGCTTTAATGTGGTTGTGTGCTTTGTGCTGTTGTACGGCTCATAGGTGGTATTGTCAAAATCCAAGAAAAAGTTGTGGTCGCAGCTATTGAGGCCATAAACGTTACGACTAAAACTGTAACTGCCTTCGCCGTCAATGGAGTTAATCGTGCCGCAGGTCTGGCAAACCGATTTTGTCCAATGATAGGTCGAATAGGTTGCGTCCTGATTGGGACGCCCGTTGTCGAGATTGCCGACTGTTTCACCGTCAACCATTGTTCCGTCCGAATACTTGACGCCGCGATTTAATGCTGTTGTGCCTGATTTTGTGTATTCGGGCGTTCTGTATGTAAGCATAATCGTGTCTTTGTTGCAGACGGGGCACCAGCCCGTTTCCTGTGTAATCGTTGCGTTAAAATCAAGTTCGTTTGTTCTGCCGTTTGCAGATACCCAAATGTCGGCGGGGTCAACATATTCGTTCACCTGTGCCGCAAATGTTAAAGTCGGCATACTTCCAAGCAGCATTACCGCTGAAAGAGCAGCCGACAAAATGTGTTTTGCTTTGTTTCTGATTTTCATTTCTAAAAAATCCTCCTTGTAAATTTTTCAAAAGTGTTTTATATATATCAAATACAGAATTTACGGCGGCCTGTATTTTTTGTAAAGCGATTTATTCATAGTTTCCGCCGTACATATCGTGATTTACCTTTGATGTATAATAGCTGTCAATGGTAGAGGGAGCGTTAAACAGCGCCGCCAATAAATACTTTTTGATGTTGCGAATGTCGGTTGTGTTTGCGTGCATACAGTCTATGACATACTCGATATGCTCCGAAGTTAGCTTTAACAGCTTTGATTTTATAACTGCCGCCGGGTAAGTATCGCCGGCGATTACCAAACTGCTTTTGCCTGTGCATACCGTTTCCGTCAATAGGTCAATGATTTCATCAAGCATTGCAATGTCTGATTTCAGCTTTACGCTTAAAATGTCATACTCAATATTTTCCTTGATTACCTGTCTGTAGCTTTCTACCTCATCATATCCAATCGTATCTTGTTCCTGATGTGATTTGATAGGATAAGTATTTAATACATCAGTATTTAATTCTTTTGTATTTGATATATTAGTATTTAATTGTGCGGTGTTTTCCGTACACGGTGCTTCCGTATTCGGTTTATCCATATACGGATTTTCCGTATATGGCTCTGCCGTATCTTGACGCTCCGTATCGGGCGTTTCCTGCGGCTTCTCAAATATGATGTACTCGGTGTCGGTTATCTTGCCTTTTTCATCGCGGACGCGGTTTCTTTTAATATATCCGCTGCGCTCCAATTCCTTTAACGCCGTTCCGATACTGTCAACGCCCTCTTTGCAGATAGCCGCAAGCCCTCTTGTGGTATAGTTCCATTCCTCCGGCAAGGACAACATCATAGATAGCAGCCCCTTTGATTTCAGGGACAGCCGCGTATCTTTCAAGTGATAGTTTGACATCACGGTATAATCACGGGTTTTGTTTATTCTGAAAACTGCCATACAAAAATCCTCCTTTCAGATTTCGAGGCAATAAAAAAAGCGCTAAGATTTTTGTTAAATCCTAACGCTATCGCTTTGCCTTATTCATTTTTTCAAGCGGCACATACGCCGAACAGGTTTTGCCGTTATGACAATGCAAATGCGGACAAAACGGATTTCTGTTGTCAAGCAAGTATGTGTCCTGCCCGACTTTGCAAGTGGGGCATAGCTGCTTTGAATTTTCGGTTTTCATTGTCAAAATTCCTTTCGTAGTAAATTTGACTTTTCGTGTTGTTGACTATTTGAGGATTTTATGCTATGATAAAAATATACAAAAGCGGTTTCTAAAATGGTGTAGAGAAACAAAAAATGCCTTGATTTTTTGAATATCAAAGCATTTTTGAAGAAGAAAAATATTTAATTTTGGAGTTATTGCTGATTATTGAAAGCCGTAAACCCTTGATTTTACTATGTTTTTCGTTAAGTTCTGTAAGAACACTCGCACCATTTTATAAAAAGTAAAAAAGCCCATGAAATCAAGGTTTCAGGGCTTTTTTTATTTTTTGAATAGGCGTTTGAAGATGAAGAAAGATAAAAGGAAAGACTCCGGAAATTTTAACTTTCCGAAGTCTTTTATCAATGGATTAAGGTAAGTTACCTCTCAAACGCTATATAATACAGACAGAGAATGAAAAAGTGAAAAATATAAAATAGAATGAAGCAGGTAAAAAAACAAAAACGCGTGGTGAAAATTTTTGTGTTTTCATTTTTATGCATCTTTATCATTTTTGCAGTTATCTTTATTTATGCTATTTATCGCTATTACCATAATGTACAGAATCGTCAGGATGAAATTTCCAGTGATTATTCACAACATATAGCAGAGCAGGCGAATCGTAGAAAAAAACAGATAACAAGCGCACCGGATCGCTATATTCAGGATTTTAATCAGTATTATCAGGTTGACCTGTCGGATGAATCGGATTTTAAACATGATCGGGATGAAAATTCTAATAGTTATACATTCAAACTCCCAGATAACTTTGTGAAAAGTGAACTTGAAAAGAGTAGTCGTAATATTGTGAATCTCCATGACATTTACAACAATGAGAATCTTAAAGAGAATCTTAAGAAAGATTATCCCATTTATTTTCGAGTAAGCGTTACTTATCATCAAAATATGCCGGAGGGCAATAACCAAACGGCCATGGAAGAAATCATTTTGTATTTGTTAAAACCCGTTTATCCAGAGATGACGCTTGAAAAAGTGCAGGCGATTATTGAGAACAAGGATGATGATAATGAAGGCTCTGAAATTTATCAATGTGGTTTTGGAAATTATGTGTTTTTAAATGGAGACAGTAGTTTTGAGTTTAATTTCTATTTGCGCTATCCATTAAGCTAAACGCCTTAAACGGCATGAAAAAGGACGAGATGGTTTCAGTCATCTCGTCTTTCGTGTTATTAAACATATAATTTTGAAGTTAAATAAGTGGTGAAGGAACCGTCGACCAGTCCATACCCATCCACTTTGGATGTATAATTGAGATGCATTGTATTAGCGTAAGCTATTGGAATCGTGTAAGAGTTTGTCTGTCCATTTCCAATATCTGAAATGTAAAGAGATTCTGACGTATCCGTATCCATTAGCCTTACAACTCCATGAGGCGTTCCATGCACAGTGTCGCCGGAATAACTAATTGTTAAATATATTTCATTGGACAGCACTCGGAAATCGCGTCCATTTGAAACGCCTGAGATATCCTCCAGATACATATTTTGTCGATTGTCGCGGATGGTCTGAACACAGTAGGATACTAAAGGTGTATTCGACAACTGACTGGCATCAATCGGCTGCGTGTATCCGCTGAATGCGACTTTATCCATTCCCCATTCGCCGCTGTCGTCATCGACTGTGTATTCACTAAACTGGTCAAAAGTCCACTCTGATGGGATTTTATAACCCATGTTGCCACTATACCCTGTGGACATATCGCTGACAAAAGCTGTATCGGCATATCCGATATTGATCACACGCTCACAGACATTGCGTGTACCATAGACACCGATTTTAAAAGCATTATTAAGCTTATTTTTCATCACATCCTGAAGCGTATGAAAATATGGCTGAATCACGCTCTCGATGGTGGTATCCTGAGTGTCAAAGTCGACGGCGAAATAGATGACAATTCCTTGATGGCTCTTGATACCATAGTTCATTGCTGCCGCTACAGCCGATTCTGCGTCACAGGCTGCATTGGTAGTATTGAAGTATTCACTATCACTGCCCGATTCCTGAAAGATTGGAAATAGCTTTTTTCCGGCCGCAATGATGCGCTGTGCCTCTCCTTTTCTTAATTCCTTAAAATCACCGCCCGTCAGATAGCGTCCAACAATGCTGTACCCTTTGGCGTTTAAATGCTGCATTCGATAATCCGTGATTTCAAAACGGGTATCACAAGCATCACAGGATCGATCAGGGTTGCCTTTGCTTAGCAGCAGTGACATCCATGTATTGACATCAACAGTCCCTGTTTGTGGGAGTGCCAGGTCGCTTTGAAAAGCCGTAACCTGAGACGCCATCTCTGAATCCCACGAAGTGGACGTATAATTGACGGTATAACCATTGCAACACAGCGCATAACGGGTAAGCAACAGCGCCTCAGAGTCACCGCTTCCTGGAACTAGAATATTTACAAGATTTGCCTTTGCGCCATCCCCGAAATTTCCGGTCGCGTCTTCAACACTGTAGCCTTCAATGGCTTGTAGAACCTTGATCATCGACTCGTTTATTTGTCTTCCGTACAATCCGTCGCAGGGAGATAAGCCAATGTAGCTTTCATACTTTGAATTTAAAGTCCGCTGAATTTTTGTGATTGTCTCTGTTCCACCGTAGTCGACAAGTGTTACAAACTGATCCATTGATAACAATGCTTTCATGACGTTCAGAGTGACAGTTGAATTGGATGCGGACACACCAGCATCTGTTTTCAATGACTTTATCCCTGATCCGGTTCCAGAATAAAAATGCTTGGTGATTTCACTTGATCCGGTACTATACCTTTACACCAGAGACCGCCTTGGATAATACCGTAAACATTTGATTCGCTTTTATCCGAATCTGTCTGCTCTGAAATTCCATTCGGATATTGTTGATTAAATCGCGCGATTGTTCCAGCCCCAAAGTTATCAGCCGTTTCCTGAATCCCTAATTCAATCTGCAAAGCTCGGATCAAGCCGTTAATTGTGCCCCATCCCGTTTCTCCATCTTCCACAACCTCAGGGAATCGATCCGTTCCATATTGCGCGTAGTTTGCATTCAACCATTTTTGTGTCTTTTCAACCATTGTATCCATAATAACGTTCTCCTTATATCATTTTTTGAACTGGATTATGCGCAATCACCAGCTCACGATTTCAGTCGATGTATCATTTTGCCCTGACCGATTCATCAACCACTAAGTTTTTTGACCAGTCTGTAAAAGGATAAATACAGTATTTTCGTTTCTTTGACTGCATTCTCACGACCATTCCTTAAAAGAGGATTTGAATTCTTCTTTAAGTTGCGATGATTATACTTTTTCAATTTGACGTTTGTGTGATGTCTAAGTGTCTACTCTGTGAAGCGATTTGTTATGCTACTGTTAAGGCCGCATTTCCATGCGCTTTCATACAATTTTAAAAAATTTCAACTTTAAAATCTTCATTTAAGAATAAATATGGTTTTGAGCTTCAATCTTCAATCTTTAAGATTACGTCGATTTAGATTGAGGATTCGCTGGATATGATCTGTATTGAAAAACGCTCAATGATACATATTATGATGCCGACATGGTTTTTTTATTTCCGACCCGTATCGCGGCGATACCCTTTGAAAATAATTTTTCTCACCAGAGAGCCTGTTTCTCTGGTTTTTTGCGCTTTGACCAAATCTTCCCCGCTTTTTAGCTACATTATTTAAGGGTTTTATGATAAACTATAATGAACTATGCAAAGTGTTAGATGTGGATGAAGGATTTAACCAATAGATCTATTTCAATCGAAAGGAAGGGTGTTTTAATGAAGAATTGTTGTGAAAAATGCGGAAAAGAACTGGGGTTTTTTGAGCGTTCTTTAAAAATAAACAATTCACGGATTAACATACAATACGACGCGCTCTGCAGCGAATGCCACAGGACCATCAAGGAGGGCATCAGCCAGATCGACGAAATGTACCAGCGTGTCATGGGAAACCTCAAGGAAAACTACCACGCCACCAACATGGCAGCCGTGGATATTGACACCTTGATCTTTCTGGCAGTCGAAGCGCTGCTGGTCGTCGAACCGAATTATTTTTCGGATAAGACCAGTCTGAACCAGACCATTATCAACCGGACCGACCGGATCATCAACAAGCAGAACGACATGGCCAAGATTGTCTACAAGGTGCTGCTCTACGGCTTCTTTGACAATCTGGAAAACAACGGGCTGGACAAGAGCAAAAATTTTGTCAGCTACATGATGCAGAATACCCTTTACATGGAACAGCTGTCTATGAACTGCAGCGAGGAAGTGCCGCGAACCTACGTCAACGCCTTTTTCTCCCGCAAGGGCTTTATTATGGAGCGCATTGAAAAGAAAACACTGCTCTACGTCATGATCAAGGACGAAACCGTCATTGACTATGAAATGAGGCAGACTGAGGACTATTACCTGATCGACTTTAAAAATCTTTTCTATACCGGCGATCCGGAAAAAAATGTCCAGTGCTATGTGAATGGCGTGGAAAACGCAAAGACCATTACCAAAACCATTGACAATTTCAATACAAAGACCACCAAGAAAGAGGAGCGCCGCATACGCGACACCCTCAACATCATTAACGAGAAAGTCGTGAGAGACCTGAAATCTCTGAAGCCCGATGAAGCCATTGACACCATTCATCTGGACTGCGTGCTGCTCTGTATTGCCAAAAACATCCGAAAAGACCCCGAGGGGCGCAAATCGCCCATACAGGCCCCAGATGGCCTGGCAGTAGAGCTGCTCTGGAAAAAATACACGGCCAACCTGGCGCTCATGGGGATCGACAGTAAAGAAAAGGCAGCCGAGTACATTGCGAAGAACTGCCTGTACGCGGACGGCTTCCATGTAAAATACGGCAAAAAGGATCCGGAAACAGGCTGGGCTTTCTTTGCGACCAAGGGTTATATTGTCGCCTTTGACCAGAGCAAGCGTCTGTTTTTCATGTATACCGACGACTATCCCAACGACCTGTACTTCCCGTGTAACGAGATGATGTACAACGGCCGCCAGTACCTCCAGCTGCCAATGGAGGACGAGGTGCCAAACGATGACGAGCTGGACGGCATCCTGTTCTTCAGCCGCGACGTCAAGCTGATCATGGGCATCAGCCATTATTTTGAGCGCAACAATATGTTTTACCAGATGGAAAACTTCATTGAGGTTGAGGAGGCTGTCTACGGCGACCCTGAGCAGCTCATGGAAGTCAAGCGGGTGTCCGACCACCTGTTCAGGGATTTTGGCTACATGCCCTTCTGCCTGTACGACGAGTGGTATGTCATTCAGAAGGAACTGCGGCAGGACGATATACTCCTGAACCGGCTGATTCCTGAAAAGAGCGGCCTGCGCAAGCGCTACGCCACCGGGGATGTCATCTACGCGCCCAAGATTCTCGACGCCTTTAAAAACGGCGCCAAGGAGCTCCAGGCCAATCTGGAGATTGCGGGCGAGAGCATTGCCAAGGGGCTGCTGTGGTGCTACTTTAAGGCCTCCCTCATCGATACCCTGTCCAAGGAGTGGGTCCGCATTGGCGGCGATATTCTGGCAGCCGGGGACGACCTGGTGACCGCCTTTTTCAAATACTCCAGCCTTAAGACCATTGAGCCGGAAAAGACCTACTATATCGGCTTGTTTATCTACTATCTGATGGATAAAAACATCCTGCCGGATACCGATTTTTTGGACAATTATGAGCGGGCAGTGCAGACCTTCCTCGAATGTAAACGGGAGGTTGACCGCACCCTGGCCGAGCAGCCGGCAGAGCCCATAACCCGGGAAATAAATACCGAGCCCGAAACGCCCCGGCCGCAGGCGGCACCGGCAGACGCGGCGCCCGAGCCCGAATTCAAGCCCCTGAACTGGGACGACGACAAGCGGGGTGAGTAAGCATGCGTGTTTTACTGGTAGAGGATGAAGTGTCTCTGGCAACCGCCCTGGGGAAAATCCTTGAAAAAAATAAAATCCTGGTCGATGTGGTCCACGACGGCATTGAGGGCAAGCTGCTCAGCGAGAATGATGTCTACGACGTCATTGTCCTGGACATTATGCTGCCAGGTATGAGCGGGCTGGACATTCTCAAATCCATCCGCGACCGCGGCAAGAACGTGCCTGTGCTGCTCCTGACCGCAAAGGACAGTACGGCCGATAAGGTAAAGGGCCTGGATATGGGAGCGGACGATTACCTTGTCAAGCCCTTTGTCACTGAGGAGCTGCTGGCCCGTATCCGCGCCCTGGGCAGACGTCCCTGGGAGGTTTATCAGGACAATGCCATCACCTTTTCCGATTTATCGCTGAACATCAACAGCGGCGAGCTGCTCATCGGCGGCGCGCCCATCAAGCTGACCTCCAAGGAGGCCCAGCTGCTGGAAATGTTTATCAGAAACCCGGGGATGACCATCTCAAAGGAACAGATCCTCGACCGGATCTGGGGCATTGAGAGCATGGCCATGGAGAATTCGGTGGAGATTTACGTCCACTACCTGCGGAAAAAACTGAAAAAATCCCGGACTGTCATCAAGACGATCCGTGGTCTGGGCTATGTGCTGAAGGAAGAGGACAATGCTCAGCCTCAATAAATTAAGATTAAACCTGACGCTGATGAATACCGCGGTCCTGATTGGATTGTCGGTATTTGTCGCTGTTTCGCTCTATTTGACCATCAACATGGACATGGAGTCCGGCGTCAGCAACAACCTTGAGATCTACTGCTCCCAGCTGGCCAACAATGTTGAGCAGCTCCAGACCCAGCAGGAGGGCGGCACGGTTGCGCCAGAGACCCAGAAGGGCTACCAGGAGTTTAAGGACACACTGGTGCACAACAGCATTGCCTTTACCATCTGGGATGATGCGTTTAACGTGATGGACAAGTCCGAGTCCCAGCCCTTGAATCAGGACCAGCTTTTCCGGCTTATCAACCGCTATTTCAGCGGCAACCGGGACAAGTACCTGATCAGTGACTATGAGACCGACGACAATAATCTTAAAATCTGTACCTATGTTACCGTCAGTAAGGATGGTGAAATGCGGGTGGTGCAGGCCATGAAAAATATGGATACGGAGCGCGGTGTGTTAAAGAACGCGGTCCGGATGATCCTTATCGTGGTGCTGGCCGGCGCGACCCTTTCCTTACTGTGCGGTTATTTTCTGTCCGGCAGGGCGCTGGTGCCTGTGCGAAAGAGTATGGACCAGCAGCGGGAATTCCTCGCGGATGCGTCCCATGAGCTCAGGACGCCCATTGCCGTTATCCAGACCAATCTGGAAGTGGTGAAGGCCAGCGGCGACGAAACCGTTGAGAGCCAGTCCACCTGGCTGGACAACGCCTATGACGAGACCAAGCGCATGCACCATATTGTCGAGGACCTGATGTTCCTGGCCAGGGCCGACTCTGGCGACGTGCATTTTGAGCCTGCGCCGGTGGATATTGGCTACCTGATTATGGAGGTTACTGAGCGGTTTATCCCCATGGCTGCCCAGAAATCCATCACGATCCTCAGCAAAGTCCCTATGGAGGAACTGAACGTGATGGGGGATGAAAAGCAGCTGACTCAGCTCATGGTCATCCTCATCGACAACGCCATCAAATATACCGAGCCGGGGGCTGACGAGCGGAATAAAACCATCGTCGTCCAGGCAGAGCGGATTGAAGAAGGCATTGAAATCTGTGTGACCGACAAGGGCATCGGTATTTCCAAAGAGGAACAGGAGAAAATCTTCCAGCGCTTCTACCGTGTGGATAAGGTGCGCTCCAGAGCAGAGGGCGGCACAGGCCTTGGCCTGTCCATCGCCTACTGGATCGTCCAGAAGCACAAGGGCATCATCCGGGTGGAAAGCGAAGAAAATGTGGGAACCAAAATGATCATTGTGTTCCCGTCTTATGAAGGACCAAAGGAGGCAAACGAATGAAAGAATTAAAGTTTAACGGCAATAAGCTGGTCACAGGACCAGGCGCCATTGATTATATTAAAAATCTGGATGGACAGCGGATCTTTGTGGTCACCGGAAAGTCCGCTATGTTTAAAAACGGAACCATTGACCACATCAAAGCAGTTTTCGCGGAGCAGGGCAAAACCTGCGAGGTGTACAGCGGGATTGGCGGCAACCCGACCACCGGCGAGGTGCTCTCCGGCCTTGCGGCCATGAAGGCCTTTGACCCGGACACGGTCATGGCAGTGGGGGGCGGCTCCGCCATCGACGCCACCAAGGTTATGACCCTGATGTGCGAATACCCGGAACTTACACTGGAGGATATCCGCGGCGGCAAGGCGCCGGCAGAACGGAAAAAGCTTCAGTTTATCGCTGCGCCGTCCACCTCTGGCACTGCCAGTGAGGTCACCCGCGCAGCGGTCATTACCTTTGCAGAGGAAAATATTAAGGTGGGCCTGAAGACCACGGCGTTTATCCCCGACATCGCCATCCTCGACGGCAGCCTGACCCTGTCCATGCCAAAACACGTCATGGTAGAAACCGGTATGGATGCCCTGACCCACGCGGTCGAGAGCTACATTAACAAGAACAACGACGATTTCTGCAAGTTCATGTCCAAGGGCGCAGTGGAGGGGCTGTGCGCGTACCTGCCCCTCTCCTACGAAAAGGGCGATGTGGAAAACCGCCAGAAGGTACACAACTTCCAGTGCCTGGCCGGTCTGGCCTTCCAGAACTCCGGCCTGGGGATGGACCACGGTATTGCCCATGCCTTCGGCGGACGCTTTGGCACAAGCCACGGCCTGCTCAACGCAGTGGCCCTGCCCTATGTTCTCAAGTACAACGCGCGGGATGAGGCCGTCAAGGCAGATCTGGATGAGCTGTCAAGAATGATCGGAGCCGATATTATAAAGACCATCGAGGGCTTTAACGCCCAGTTTGGCGTTCCTAAAACCTTCAGGGAGATGGGGATCAGCGAGGAGGACTTCAACGCCCATTACGAGAGCCTTCTGGACAATTCCATGAAGGGCTCGACCGCCCGTAATCCGGTGCCGATGACCCGCGAGGAAATGGACAAGGTTTTAAAGAGCATCTACTACGGCGATATTTTGTTTTAGAGAGAACAAGCGGAGGAACAATGAGTTTATTAGACGGACTGAATGAACAGCAGAGGGAAGCAGCAGCAACGACCGAAGGGCCGGTTCTGATTCTGGCCGGTGCCGGCTCCGGGAAAACCCGGACCATTATCCACAGAATCGCTTATATTATCGAGAGTAAAAAGGCCTGGCCGTCACAGATCCTGGCCATTACCTTTACCAATAAAGCAGCGGGCGAAATGCGCGAGCGTATCGCCGCCATGAATGTGGAGGAGAGCGACCGCATCTGGATGTATACCTTCCACGCCATGTGCGCCCGCATCATGCGTATCCACAGCCAGTGGCTGGGCTATGAAGACAACTTTGTCATCTATGATACCGACGACCAGAAGCGCCTCTACAAAACCCTGATCAAGGAGCTGGATTTTAACGATAAGATGTTTCCATTCCAGTATGTATCGGGCCAGATCTCCACAGCCAAGAATAATTTCTGGACGCCGGAGGATTACCTGAAGAACAACCCCGGCGAGTTCCGGGCAGAGAAGGTGGCCCAGTACTACCGCCTGTACCAGGACACCCTGAAAAAGAACAACGCCATGGACTTCGATGACCTCATCTACAACACGCTGGTGCTGTTTAAGGGCTTTCCCGAAATTCTGGAGCAGTACCAGAACCGGTTTAAGTACATTCTGGTCGATGAGTACCAGGATACGAACCACAGCCAGTACGAGCTGGTTAACCTGCTGGCCGCGAAGCACCGCAACCTGTGTGTGTGCGGGGACGACGACCAGAGTATCTACATGTGGCGTGGGGCAGATATTAACAATATCCTCGACTTTGAAAAGGACTATCCTGACGCCAAGGTTGTCAAGCTGGAAGAAAATTACCGTTCCACCAGCGTGATCCTGGACTGTGCCAACAAGGTGATCGCCAACAATACTGGCCGTAAGGATAAAAACCTCTGGACCCGAAATCCCGGGGAGGATAAGATCGTCGTCTCATCCTTTAACCAGGGCTATGACGAGGCCCGCTTTGTAGCTCAGGAAATCGAGAACCTGAGGGCAGATAAGGGCTATACCTACGGCGACTTTGCGGTGCTCTACCGCACCAATGCCCAGTCCCGTCTCTTTGAAGAGGCTTTCATGCGCGAGGGCATGCCTTACCAGCTCATCGGAGGCACAGGCTTTTACTCACGTATGGAAATCAAGGATATTATTTCCTACCTCCATGTGCTCATCAATCCCCTGGACAATATCGGCTTTATGCGCATCGTGAACGTACCTAAGCGCGGCATCGGCACAGCCACCCTGGAAAAAATCCGGGAATTTGCCGAGTTCAAGGGCTGGAGCCTCATGGAAACTTTTTACCACTGCGAGGAAGTGCCAGAGCTCAGCTCCAGTGTGCGCAACAAGGTCCGCGAGTTCGCCGCGGTCATGGAGGAGCTGCGGGACCGCTGCGAAACCGATTCGGTCAGCGAGCTCATCGACCATGTCATCAAGGATACCGGCTATCTTGAGATGCTGGAGCTCGGCAAGCTGGACCACAGCGAGAGCCGTATCGAAAACCTTGAGGAGCTGATCTCCTCGGCCGTGGAATTTGAAAAGAACAGCGATGACAAGAGCCTGACCGCCTACCTGGAAACCGTGGCCCTGACAGCAGAAACCGACAAGTATGACAGCGAGGAAGGGAAGATCCTGCTCATGACCCTGCACAACGCCAAGGGGCTTGAGTTTCCAGTGGTCTTTCTGCCCGGCGTGGAGGAAGGGATATTCCCCCACGGCCGTTCCATGGACAACCCAGAGGAAATGGAGGAAGAACGCCGTATCTGCTATGTGGGCATCACCCGCGCCAAGGAGCGGCTGTATATGTCATGGGCGGCAGAACGCACCGTTTACGGACGCCGCCAGCCTCAGATGCAGTCCCGCTTCCTGAAGGAGCTGCCTCCGGAATGCCTGGAACTGAATGTCCAGAAATACGAGCGCAACGAGATTGTCGAGGAAGCCTCGGTGGAGAAAAAGACCTACAGCTTTTCCGACCATTTGCAGCATAAACCCAATGTTTATAAATCTGCAGCGCCTAAAAAGGCCAAGGAGGAAAGCTCCGGCGCCTTTAATCTCAGCGATAAGGTCAAGCATAAAAAATTTGGCATCGGCACCATTGTCGAGGTAAAACCGAATCAGGTGTCAATCGCATTCCCAGGAGTGGGTATAAAGAAACTGGACCCATCTTATGTAACAAAAGCCTAGGTCTAAATTTTGCGTTGAGGACAATCACTTATGAATGAAGAACTAAAACAGGCTGAGGCCAAAATCAGTCAGCTTAAAAAACAAATTGAAGAGAACAATGTCCGGTATTACGATAAGGACGCGCCTGTCATACCAGACTATGCGTATGACCGCATGATGCAGGAGCTCATCAGTCTGGAGACAGCCTATCCACAGTTCCTGACTTCTGACTCACCCAGCCAGCGTGTGGGCGGCGCGCCGTCAGAGGCCTTTGAGAAGGTTCACTACACCACGCCCAAGCTCAGCCTCAGCAACGCCTTTAACGCCGGGGATCTGAGGGATTTTGATACCCGTATCCGCAAGGTCTGCCCCGATGTGGCGTACTGTGTCGAGCATAAATTCGATGGCCTGACCGTCGTGTTAGACTACGAAAATGGACTGCTGGTCCGCGGCTCTACCCGCGGCGACGGTGTGACCGGCGAAAATGTCACCCAGAATCTGAAAACGGTCAAGACCATTCCTCTGCGTCTCACAGAACCCATGACCCTGGAGGTCCGTGGGGAGGTGCTGATCTATAAGGAGGACTTTGAGGAGCTGAACGCTGCGCGGGAGGAACAGGGTGAGCCCCTGTTCGCCAATCCCAGAAACGCCGCCGCAGGCTCTATCCGTCAGCTTGACCCTAAACTGGCGGCCGAAAGGCCTCTGGACATCTTTGTATTTAACCTGGAATACTGCGAGAATCGGTCCTTCGAGACCCATAAGGAAAGCTTTGATTTCCTCACACACTGCGGTTTTAAAACCAGTGAGGTGAAGCTTTACAAGGATATGGAGGACATCATCACCTACATTGAGGAGATGGAACATGGCGGAAGAGAGGCCCTGCCCTATGAGATTGACGGCATGGTCATCAAGGTCAATAATCTGGCGGAGCGGGAGCGGCTGGGGGACACCTCTAAGTCGCCGCGTTGGGCCATTGCCTACAAGTTCTCGCCTGAGCAGACAGTGACCACTGTGCGGGATATTACCGTGCAGGTGGGCCGTACCGGCGCCCTGACGCCTGTGGCAGAGCTTGAGCCTGTGCTGCTGGCCGGCTCCGTTATTTCCCGGGCGACCCTCCATAACGAGGACTACATCATCGACAAGGATATCCGGATCGGCGACAGGGTTGTCATCCAGAAGGCCGGGGATGTTATCCCTGAGGTGGACCACTCCATCCCAGAGGACCGCACTGGCGCAGAGGTTGTTTTCACCATGCCTGCCCATTGCCCGGTCTGCGGCTCCAAAACCTACCGGGTGCCCGGCGAGGCTGTGACCAAGTGTCTGAATATGGACTGTCCGGCCCAGGTGTTCCGCAAGATTGTGCACTTTGCCTCCAGAGATGCCATGAACATCGACGGCATGGGCCCCGCGGTGGTGCGACAGCTGCTGGATAACGAATTGATCCACACCATTGTGGATATCTACCATGTTTCGGACCGTCGTGAGGATCTGACCGGACTTGAAAAAATGGGTGAAAAATCTGTGGATAACCTCATAAACGCCATAGAGGACTCTAAGAGCAGGCCCCTCTCCAAAGTGGTTTTTGCCCTTGGAATTCCGCTGGTAGGAGCTAATGGGGCTAAAATACTGGCCTCCCACTTCGGCAGCATGGACGCCCTTATGGAAGCCTCCGAGGAGGAGCTGACAGAGATTTATGACATCGGCGGAAAAATGGCTGTGGAAATTGTGGACTTTTTCAAGACCGACGCCAACCGCCGCATTGTGGACGGCCTGCGCGAGGCTGGTGTCAACATGACGGAAAATACCGCCAGGGCAACAGCAGAGCTCGCGGGTAAGACCTTTGTCCTGACCGGCACACTGCCCACCATGGGCCGCCGTGAGGCCAAGGAGATCCTGGAGAGCCACGGCGCCAAGGTGTCCGGCTCAGTCAGCAAAAAAACCGATTATGTGCTGGCCGGTGAGAACCCCGGCTCAAAGGCTGAGAAAGCCATGAGCCTGGACGTGCCGGTCATTGACGAGGAAGCCTTTAAAAAAATGGTCGGCCTGGAATAAAAATAAAACCAAGGGGTATCGCCACGATACCCCTTGGTTTTTAGATTAATCCACTGGTTTGGCGGCCACAAGGCAGTAAATATTGTTTTTCAGGATTTCGATCAGCCTGAGATTCTCAAATCCGGCGATTTCGGCCATGCGGGCCAGGTCGGCGGCCGTGTATTTCATAAAGCCCTGGCGGGTAATGGGCAGCCGGTCCAGCCAGGCCTTTGTGTAAAAAGCGTTGGCAAAGACAGCGCCGGGCTTCAGCACACGGTAAATTTCCAGGTAGCCCTTTAAGGGGTCCTCCCAGAAATAGACCGTGTTCACCGTATAGGCAAAATCAAAAAAATCGGGGGGAAAGGGAAGCTGAAGGGCGTTTCCCGGCCCAAGGGCCAGACGGCCCTGCGCGATGAGTGCTTCGCTTTTTCGAATGGCAAGCTCCAGCATGTCATCAGAGGTCTCAATTCCGTAGAACTGGCCGGGAAGGCCCTTGGCAAACCGACGCAGGAGATGGCCGTTTCCAAAGCCAATATCGAGGCTTCTCTCAGGAGTTATCTGCCTGAGGACAGCCTCAATGCTTTTGTACTGGAGTGTGTTAAGCCGGTTCATCAGAAAGGTGGAGAAATGACCGCCAAGCCCCCTTGGGTTTGAAAATTGTGTGCCCATGTATTTTATAATGTTCATAGCGACCTCGCTGAGATTATTGTATGAATAATTGTTCATATGTAATTATATGTGAAAAGCTTCGCGCTGTCAAGAGAGAGTCAACCCGTATCGCCACGATACGGGTTGAATTTTACTGAAAATAATTTACATTTAAAGGGTTTTGAATTATAATGATATAATGAGAAAAATTTACCCGAAAGGAATGAAATCATGAGTATTACCAGAGAAGAAGTTACCTATGTTGCGGATCTGGCCCGCCTTGAATTCACCGAAACGGAAACGGACCGTCTGGCGGATGAGCTGGGCGCAGTCCTTGATTACGCGGCGACTTTGAATAAATTAGATACATCAGACGTAAAGCCGACAGAGCATATTCTGCCGGTTCAGAACGTTTTTAGAAAAGATGAAGTGAAGCCTTCACTGCCAATTGAAAAAGTCCTGGCCAACGCGCCGGAATCAGAAGCCGGCTGCTTTAAAGTGCCGAGAGTTCTGGAATAGGAGGATCGAATTGGAATTATCACAACTGACTGTCCATGAGATCAATGGGCTTATTGAAAAGAAAGAAGTATCTGTCAAAGAGGTCACCCAGGCAGCGGTGGACCGTATTGACGCGGTAGAGGATAAGGTTGACGGCTATCTCTGCCTGACGACCGAGACCGCCATGAAAGAGGCTGAGGAGCTGGACGGGCTCATCGCCAAAGAAGGCAGGAAGGATGTGCTTGAGGGTATTCCCTACGCCTTAAAGGACAACATGTGCACCGACGGTATTCAGACAACCTGCGCGTCCAAAATTCTGGGCGATTTTGTGCCGCCTTACAACGCAGAGGTCTATGACCGTCTGCTGGCCCAGAAGGGGATTCTCCTCGGAAAGGCCAACATGGATGAATTTGCCATGGGCTCCTCCACAGAAAACTCCGCCTTCAAGGTCACAAAAAACCCGTGGGATCTCACACGCGTGCCCGGCGGCTCCAGCGGCGGCTCTGCAGTGGTAGTGGCCTCCGATATGGCTTACTACTCACTGGGCTCCGATACCGGCGGATCGATCCGCCAGCCCGCTGCCTTCTGCGGCGTGGTGGGTATGAAGCCGACCTACGGACTGGTTTCCCGTTATGGCCTGGTGGCTTTTGCGTCTTCCTTAGACCAGATCGGCCCCTTTACCAAGGATGTTGAGGACTGCGCCATCGTGTTAAGTGCCATCGCGGGCCATGACCCCAAGGATTCAACTTCGCTCAAGGTGGATAAAAAGGATTATACACAGAACCTGAAGGAAGGCGCCAAGGGCATGAAGATTGGTGTGGCCCAGGCATTTATGGGCGAAGGCCTTCAGCCAGAGGTGCGCGCAGCCATTGACAGCGCCATTGACACCTACCGGGCCATGGGAGCAGAAATCGTGGATGTCTCCTTTGAGTATCTGGACTACGCCTTGTCCGCTTATTACCTGATCTCCTCCGCAGAAGCCAGCTCCAACCTGGCCCGTTACGACGGTATCCGCTACGGTGTCCGCGCCGAGGAATACGCAGACCTGGTCGATATGTACCGTAAAACCAGAACCCAGGGCTTTGGCGACGAGGTTAAACGCCGTATTATGCTGGGAACCTATGCCTTAAGTTCCGGTTATTATGACGCCTATTATAAGAAAGCCATGCAGGTTCGTACCCTGATCATGGATGACTTTAAGAATGTTTTTGATTCCTGCGATGTCCTGCTGACACCGACCACTGCCAAAACGGCCTTTGGTATCGGCGAAAAGACCAGTAACCCGCTGGAAATGTACCTGACCGATATCTACACCGTTCCGGTGAACATCGCCGGTATTCCAGGGATTTCAATTCCCTGTGGCTTTGACAACGATGGTATGCCCATCGGCATGCAGCTGCTGGGTCCGGTACTGAGCGAAGAAAAAATTCTGCAGGCAGCTTACGCCTTTGAACGTGAAACCGCGTTTAAAGACCAGAAGCCAAAGCTTGTATAGGTAAAGGAGGAATAAAGATGGAATACGATATTGTCATCGGGATGGAAATCCATGCCGAGTTAGCAACAAAGTCTAAAATTTTCTGCTCCTGCTCTACCACGTTCGGTGCAGATGAAAATACACATGCCTGCCCGGTATGTCTTGGGATGCCCGGCGTGCTGCCAGTGCTCAACGAGAAGGTCGTTGAGTATGCCGCGAGAGCCGGACTGGCCCTGAACTGCCATATTGCGAATTTCAGCAAAATGGATCGTAAAAATTATTTTTACCCTGACCTGCCAAAGGCCTATCAGACCTCTCAGTTTGATCTGCCCATCTGTACCGGCGGGGTTGTGGATATTGAAGTGGAAGGCGAAAAAAAGGAAATCGGCATTACCCGTATCCATATTGAGGAAGATGCCGGCAAGCTGCTCCATGAATCCGCAGACGGCACCCTGGTCGATGTGAACCGCTGTGGTGTGCCCCTCATCGAGATCGTCACAGAGCCGGATATCCGCGGTGCGGAGGAAGCCCGCGTTTTTGCGGAAAAAATCCGTAATATTCTCGAATATGTGGGCGTTTCGGACTGTAAAATGGAAGAGGGCTCTATCCGCTTCGACGTTAACCTCTCTGTCAAGGAAAAGGGCAGCGATGTGCTGGGAACCCGTACAGAAATGAAGAACCTGAACTCCTTCAGGGCTTTAGTGCGTGCGGTTCAGTACGAGAGCAAACGCCAGATCATCGAGCTCAAAAAAGGACACCGCATTATCCAGGAAACCCGCAAGTGGGACGACGTCAAGGGCGTCAGCTCCTCCATGAGAAGTAAGGAAGAAGCCCACGATTACCGCTATTTCCCGGAACCAGACCTGGTGCCCATTGTCATTACCGATGAAACCATTGACCAGATCAAATCTGGTCTGCCCGAGCTGCCGGAAGCCAAACGCGCCCGCTATGTGGCAGAGTACAAGCTGCCGGATTACGACGCCGGTGTTCTGACGGCCTCCAAGGTCACCGCGAAATTTTTCGAGGAAACCGTTGCGCTGTACGATGAACCCAAGCAGATTTCCAACTGGCTGATGGTGGATATCCCGGCCATGCTCAAGGAAAAAGAGCTGTCAATGGAAAACATTCCCTTTACCCCGGCCGAGCTGGCTGAGCTGCTTAAGCTCATCAAGGACGGCACCATCAGCGGGACCATCGGCAAAAAGGTGCTGGTGAAAATGTTTGAAGAGGACAAGAACCCTAAGGCCATTGTGGAAGAAAACAACTGGGCCCAGATGAGCGATATCAGCGAGCTGGAAGGCATTATTGCCCAGATTATCGAAGACAACCCCAAATCCATCGAGGATATCGGAGCCGGCAACCAAAAGGCCTACGGCTTCCTGACCGGACAGGTCATGAAGGCCACCAAGGGCCAGGCAAACCCGCAGGTTGCCAACAAGATCATCCGTGAGCTGGTCGCCAGAAAATTAGAGAGCTGAATAGACAACTGAAAGCAACGGGCGGTCTCATGATCGTCCGTTGTTGTGATTAAAAGAAGGAGAAAATTTTGAATCGAATTGACGGAAGAAGCAACGAGTGCCTGAGACCGGTGAGCATCACCCGGCATTTTACGAGAAACGCCCAGGGCGCTGTGCTCATTGAGGTGGGAAATACAAAGGTCATCTGCACGGCCATGGTGGAAGATAAGGTACCACCCTTTTTAAGAGGTGAAAAAAAGGGCTGGGTTACCGCCGAATACGAAATGCTTCCAAGCTCCACCGGCTCCAGGAAGGGAAGGGACCGCAGCCGCGGTAAAATTGACGGCAGAACCGTTGAAATCCAGCGTTTGATTGGCCGGAGCCTGCGTTCTGTGATTGACATGGAAAAGCTTGGAGAACGGACAATATGGATTGACTGCGATGTGATCCAGGCCGACGGCGGCACCCGCACCGCGTCCATCACCGGTGCCTTTGTGGCGCTTTATGACGCAGTCACCTGGCTCATGGAGGAAGAAATTATTGATGAGTGGCCCATTAACGGCTACGTGGCGGCCACCAGTGTCGGCATCAACCAGAACGAGCCCATTATGGATCTCTGCTATGAGGAGGACTCCACCGCAGAGGTTGATATGAACATTGTCATGACCGACAAAGGCGAAATCGTGGAAATCCAGGGAACTGGAGAGGAACGCCCCTTTACCCGGGATGAATTCCAGAAGCTTCTGGCTTTGGGAGAAGACGGTGTGTATCAATTGATTAACATTCAGAAAGAGGCGCTGGGGACACTCTAAGCGCCCGGAAAGGGATTGTGATGAAAACCATAGTGCTTGCAACCGGAAACAAAGACAAGGCCCGCGAAATCAAGGCCATGCTGGATCATAAATTTGAAGTTAAGACCATGAAGGATATGGGTATCGACACTCAGATCATCGAGGACGGCGAGACCTTTGAGGACAATGCCCTGATTAAGGTAAGAGCCATTCAGCCTTTTGTGAAGGACGCTGAGATGATCATTATGGGGGATGACTCCGGACTGTCTGTGGACGCGCTGGACGGCGCGCCGGGGATCTATTCTGCCCGCTATGCCGGGGAGGATGTGAGTTACCGTGATAACAACGAAAAGCTTTTAAATGCCATGAAAGATGTGCCTGAGGAAAAACGCGGCGCCGAATTTGTCAGTGTGATCGCCATGATTTTACCCGATGGCCAGGAGCTGACTGTCCGGGGGACTGTCAGAGGCAGGATCGCCTATGATTTTATGGGGGATGAGGGCTTTGGTTATGACCCGCTTTTTATTGTGGAAGAGACAGGCAAAAGCTACGCGCAGATGGCGCCAGAAGAAAAGAATGCTGTCAGCCACCGTGCCAGAGCTGTAGCGCGCGCAAAACAGATTTTAGAGAAATACCAGTAGCAGAAAGGAGAAGGGAACATGCGGATCGGATTAGTCAGCGACAGCCACGGCAATTTGGGGGACCTGGAACGCGCGGTCAGCCAGATGGGCAGAGTAGAGGCGATTTTTCATATGGGCGATTATGTGGACGACGCCCTGCAGATCAAACATTGGACATCGGTGCCGGTATTTGCGGCCAAGGGCAATATGGATGTCTATTCCCAGGAGGGGCATCTTTTTATCAAAACCGAGCTTGGCGGCAAGGTGATCCTGGCCTGCCACGGCCACACCCTCCACGTCAAAAATGAGTATAGCACCCTGCGCTATAAAGCGCTGGAGGAAAACGCGGATATTGTGCTTTTCGGCCACACCCATATCCCGATGATCGACCAGGATGACGGCCTTTTAATGGTGAATCCAGGCAGTGTATCCCTTCCTCATTTTGGCAAAGAAAAAACCTTTGGCATTCTGACCATTGAAAATGAAAGTGTTAGTGGTGAGATTATTCCGCTTATGTCAGAGGAAAACCGAACTCTGTAAAAAATCATATATTTTCACGCGTTTTTGTGAAAAAAGTGTTGACATTCGTCTTTTTTTGCAGTATACTAACACTTGTCCTCAGCGAGAAAGTGCTGTGAACAAGGCGATATCAACACTTTTCAGCCAATGCGGACGACAGCAATTTTCATTAACAAAACAGTTTTTTAAAGTATGCGGGTGTAGCTCAGTGGTAGAGCCCTGGCCTTCCAAGCCAGTCGCGAGGGTCCGATTCCCTTCACCCGCTCCATTTATGCAAAATTGCGCCAATAGCTCAGTTGGATAGAGCAACGGCCTTCTAAGCCGTGTGCCCGGGGTTCGAATCCCTGTTGGCGCGCCATATCTTTTCCTTTAAACTTGGTGGACGTAGTTCAGTTGGTAGAGCGCCAGATTGTGGTTCTGGTTGTCGAGGGTTCGAGTCCCTTCGTCCACCCCATTTTTTACAGGGGTATAGCCAAGTCGGTAAGGCACCAGACTTTGACTCTGGCATGCGTAGGTTCGAGTCCTGCTACCCCTGCCACTTTGTTATAACAAGCTGGAAAAGTTTTTAAAAAAAGATAGTCTATGACCCATTAGCGAAGTTGCAAGTTACGAGCAGGCGCGAGTAACGCTCTCAATGGAATTGCGGAGCAATTTCAACATAAGACAAGCATCCTTGCGAAGTGGAAGAAAAAGAATATAATCTATGACCCATTAGCTCAGTTGGTAGAGCATCTGACTTTTAATCAGGGTGTCGGGCGTTCAAGTCGCCCATGGGTCACCATTTTAGAAGATAGAGCAGCTGTGAAACAGTTGCTTTTTTTTATTTAGAGAACAAATAAACCCGGCCCCGTATCGTCACGATACGGGCCGGGTTATTTTTCATATTAAATATCTAAAATTTTGCCATCCGTCGATACCGTTGTGACCGACCATGGGATCATCTTACCGCTGTTTTTTAAAGCGGTTTTAACAGCATTGACAATGCCACCGCAGCATGGCACTTCCATTCTTACAACGGTCAGCGACCGGATATCGTTATTGGCCAGAATATCCGTCAGCTTGTCGGCGTAGTCTGCATCATCGAGTTTTGGACAGCCGATGAGGGTGATCCGGTTTTTGATGAATTCATTGTGGAAATCACCGTAGGCGTAAGCGGTGCAGTCAGCAGCGATGAGCAGGTCGGCATTGTTAAAATACGGTGCCTTGGGCGGCACCAGCTTGATCTGTACCGGCCACTGGTTTAGGCGGGACTGGACAGGGGCAGCACTGTGGCTGCAGGCCTCCGTTTTCGAGTGATGCTCAATTTTGCGGGAGGTCGTTCCCGGACAGCCGCAGGCCAGTGTCTTAGGCTGAACCTCTTCAGCTTCCATTTTAGCTTGAACAGCGGCTTCATCATAGGCGGCAGCCTCACGCTCCTCAAAGTGGATGGCGTCTTCGGGACATACTGGCAGACAATCCCCCAGACCGTCACAGTAATCATCCCTTAACAGTGTGGCGACACCGTCAACCAGACCGATGGCTCCTTCGTGACAGGCGTCTACACACAGGCCGCAGCCGTTGCATTTTTCTTTATCAATTTTAATGATTTTACGTATCATCATTATTCCTCCAATTCAGGTGTTGACTGTAGTATAGCATATTTTTTGGAGGAATTCTGTTGCATCAGCAACAAATGCATTTTAGTAGAAAACTTTTAAGCGTTCTGATAGTGGTTGGAAATCCTTATCGCCAGGCATGGCAGTGGGTTCACCAAAAGGCATCTGTGCTCTTAAACGCCAGGAATCAGGAAGTTTCCACTCTTTTTTGACAGCTTCATCGATAAGAGGGTTGTAGTGCTGAAGGTTTGCGCCCAGGCCTTCAATTTCAAGGGAATTCCATATTGAGAACTGAAGCATACCATTAGCCTGCTCTGCCCACACCGGGAAGTTATCTGCGTACAGTGGAAATTGCTCTACCAGACTGTCTGTAACGGTATCGTCAATAAAGTAAAGGACCGTTCCGTGGCCGGCTTTAAAGCTGTTAACCTTGTCCTCGGTCGGTTGGAATTTGTTTGCAGGCACCTTCTGACGGAGTGTCTCCATCACAATATCCCAGAGCTTGTCGTGCTGTTCGCCAAAGAGTAAAACGACTTTTGAGCTCTGGCTGTTAAAGGCAGAGGGTGTGTGCTTGATGGCGTGACCAATCACTTCTTCGATTTTATTGTCGGAGATCGGGCTTTTTTTGCTGATGGCATAGAAACTGCGGCGGTTTAAAATCGCACTGTAAAAATCTTTTGACATAATGTATTCTCCTTTTAATTTAAATTTATATACGAAAATAATATTTTAGAATAATTATTATTTAAAAATATACCCGGTTTATAAAAAAAATAACACTGGAGAATAAAAATATAATGTGATTTTAAAAAAATTGTGCTACAATTGGTCAGGAAAAGTATGGAGGTGGCAGCTATGGAAGCAGCAGGAAGAAAAGTTTTAAAGGTTGGCGGGATTTTAATGGCCGTCATAGGCGTTTTTGGCGCTGTTATCGCCGTTTCCGGCATCATTGGCTATAATAACATGGATCCGTCCATGGCGGCGGATATGGAGAAGATCATGGGCGTTACCATCAGAGATCTATCAGTTAATCTGATGGTGAGCACAGTGATCTGTGTTTTTGAGCTTGTGGTGGGAATTTTGGGCGTCGCTTTTTCTAAAAAAGCGGAAAAGGGTGCGCTGTGTTTTATTCTCGGCATCGTCATTATTGTGTTTCAGGCGGGCTCTGTCATTTACGGCAGTCTGCGGACCGGCTTTACAGCGGATATGATCCTTACCCTGGTGGCAGGGCTGATCATTCCGGGAGTTTATACCTTTGGAGCCTGGAGAAATATGCGCTCAGCACAGCAGGCATAAAAAAACGTCCCCGCGGGGACGTTTTTTTAGTAAATAGGAATTGAACCGTCTGGTTTACGCCAGATATTCTTCTTCCTGATTGTTGCGCATGGAGAACAGGAAGAACGGCTGAGTAATGGCAAAAATAATGCTGAGTACCAGGAATAAAACAGCGTTTTCCGGTTTATACATGCGGTAGAGACGGTATAATGCACCGAAATAATAAACGGCATAGGCGATGGGGAACAGCCAGCCAATGAATGGAATCATGGAAAGCAGTCCGCTCGCAAATGGCAGCAATGGCAGGAATACATGGGCGTATGGAATGACCCATGAACCAAATGCGACCTTTTCGTTGATGATTTTACCCATCAGGTAAGTCTTGGCGATGGGAATCCAGGCCAGCCAGGGGCTGTCAAAACCGCGGTTTTTGGCCATCTGGTATAAGCTGAGTGAGTTAAAAACATAGCAGACGATACCAATAACTAAAATGATCACGAAGTAAGCGGCCAGAAAAGATAAAATAATAGCAGCAACACCCGCATCGGTTGAAGAGTAATAAATACTATCGGACATGTGATTTCTCCTTTCATATATTTTAGAATATCTCTAATTAAGTCCATTGTAGCATCTTATGTGAGTGAAAGCAATATGATTTTAGAAAAAGTGACTTTTGGGGGATTTAATATGAATTTAATGAACGGTATAATAAAAGCTCCGGAGGTTTCCGGAGCTTTTCGGGTTAGATCCCGTTTTTGTCAAGATGATCTTCCATACGTTTTTTCATTTCGTCGTCGATCACGATTTTTCCGTCAATTTCGTAATTGTAGAGATGGGCGATGATATCCCGTACCGTTACAATCGGGTAAGTGATAATGCCAAAATCTTCTTCAACTTCCTGGATGGCGCTTTTGTCATTATTGCCCTTTTCCATCCGGTCGACCGAAATGATCAGGGCGGTGATGTCGACATCAGCAAGGCCCTTGAGCAGTGGAACGCTCTCGCGGACAGAGGAGCCGGCAGTGATAACATCCTCGATGATGATGGCCTTATCGCCGTCCTGGGGCTTGTAGCCGATAATGCTGCCGCCTTCACCGTGGTCCTTGGCTTCCTTGCGGTTAAAGCAGTAGGGAATGTTGACGCCGTGGTCTCTGTAAAGGGAAACCGCGGAGGTGATAACGAGCGGAATACCCTTGTAAGCAGGGCCGTACATAAAATTCATCTCCCCGATATTTTCTTTGATGCAGGCTGCGTAGTATTCGCCCAGCTTTGAAATCTGTTCGGCGGTTTTATAGTTGCCGGTATTGATGAAATAAGGTGTTTTACGGCCGCTCTTGGTCACGAAATCGCCAAAGGTCAAAACGCCGGAGCGCACCATAAAATCGATAAAGTCTTCTTTGTAACCCATAGTATCCTCCAGATAATTGTTTTCTAAATAAAATTATATACGATATCTGCCCGGGTGGCAAACAGTTTATCCGTTGCCGAGCAGATGGCGCTCCAGATTCACGACAAAATCCTGGATATTGGTAATAAAGGATTCGCTGCTCAGACTGCCCCGGTCTTTAAGCTTGTTTACCACAAATTCAGAGATGTCAACGGTGTAGAAGTAGACAGGCCGGACCACGCCGCCCACCAGCTGGTAAGAGGGTGTCATATTGCCGGTCGCGATGGTGTGAAGCTGGGTTGCGAGACAGATGACGGTGGTTGCCCTGCGCGTATAAGCCCGCATGGCGTCCTGGGCTTCATAGACATCGGAATAGACGCCAGGCAGAGGGCCGTCGTCACGGATCGAGCCGGCCAGTACCAGGGGAATGTCCTTTTTCAGACAGGCGTGAACAATGCCGTCGCGGATGTTATAGTCATGGATCAGGTTTTTAAGCGATCCGGAGGAGCGGGCACGGTTAATGGTTTCGATATGATGGTAATGGCCGTTTTTACAGCTGCATTTTGAATAAATGTCCTGCCCCAGAGCGGTATGAAAAAAGCTTGCCTCCAGATCATGGGTTGCCAGGGCATTTCCGGCAAAAAGAGCGTCGACGTAACCGGATTTTATGAGCGATGACATGGCGTTTCGGGAATCGTAGTCGAAGGCGACTGCCGGTCCAAGCACCCAGACCACGTAGCCATGGTCCTTTTCGTAGCGCAGCAGGTCGTAAAGCCGGTCATAATCGCTGGAAAAAGCCGTCTCTCTGGAATTGTTCATCCGAAAGGCAAAATTGTCCGTATTGTCCTGGAAATTCCGGTTAAAGGCATTTTGGTGGACATAGACGCCGGTTTCGCCGTTGTCGCTGCGGCCGATGACAACCGCGTCGCCTTTTTTGACGTTTCGGAATTCGACTGCGTGGGGAAGTCCGTCCTTAATGACGACAACACAGTCCATCCGGCTTTCACGGATCAGAATCCAGTGGCCGTTGATCTTGAAATATTCAGGAAAAATGGAGGTTGCGTAAAAATTTTCTGGAACGACGCCGTCCATGGGGGCGGGCTCGGTATGAACGTCCGGAGAACCGGCAAAATGCTCTGTGTGAAAGTCAGGTGGGATATATTCAGGTAATTTAAACATCATTTTAATTCACTCCTAATTGATAGCCATAAAATAGTATTCCTTTTAAAGCTCATTATAGCACTTTAAAATCAGGGATTCAACGCAGAACAAAAGGCATGGACGAATATTTTTCAAAAGTATTGACAAAAGTGAAAAGAATCTTTATAATAAAAACATATAAAACATATATGAATAAATTTATATGAATATTGCAGGTTTTGCACTTGAACGCTGTATACCTTGACAAAGGCTTTAAATCTAGAATATAATTGTAAAAGTGTATCCTTTCAATACCATATGGAAGAGTACGAAATGATATTTGAAAAATCAAGCTTTTTGAGAGGAGGTAGAAATGGAAACACCAATAAACAAACAGGCGCAGCCCATCATTGAGATACGGTCTTTGGGGAAAACCTTCCATACAAAAAGTGGCGATGTGAAGGCTTTGGATGATATTAATATTACCATTCATAAAGGCGATATATTTGGCATCATCGGCATGAGCGGCGCTGGAAAAAGCACGCTTGTGCGCTGTATGAACCTGCTGGAGAAACCAACCGAGGGCGGCGTTTTAGTGGACGGTGAGGATATTTCGCAAATATCGGAAAAGGATCTTCGGAAAGTACGTTATTCCATGGGGATGATCTTTCAGCAGTTCAACCTTTTGGAACAGCGGACTGCCGAAAAGAATATTTTATTTGCACTTGAAATCGCGGGGTATGACAAGTCCAAGGCCAAGGGGCGCGCGGCAGAGCTTTTAGAGCTCGTCGGCCTCAGCGACCGGGCGCAGTCTTATCCTTCCCAGCTGTCCGGCGGGCAGAAGCAGCGTGTTGCCATCGCGCGTGCGCTGGCCAACAACCCGAAGGTGCTGCTGTGTGACGAAGCCACCTCAGCTCTTGACCCCACCACCACACGGTCGATCCTCACACTTTTAAAGGATATAAACAAGCGTCTGGGCATCACCATTGTGGTGATCACCCATGAGATGAGCGTGGTGGAGGAAATATGCAGCCATGTGGCCATTATTGATAAGAGCCATATTGCCGAGCAGGGCAGTGTGGAGGAAATATTCACCAATCCAAAAACTGCCATTGCCAGGAGAATGATTTTCCCGGACGGTGAAAACCTCACTGGCCACGTCGGCAAGAACTGCTGCCGCATCGTCTTTGACGGAAGCTCGTCCTACGATCCGGTAATAGCCCGGATGATTCTGGAATGTAAGGCGCTGGTCAACATTATGTATGCGGACATGAAAAATATCGACGGCATTGCCCGCGGACAGATGGTCATCCAGCTGCCTGAGGACAGCACAACCGCCAGCAAGGTGCTGAATTATCTGAGATCCAATGGATTGACTGTGGAGGAGGTGCCGGACTATGTGGGATAGCACAATGATTAATATGATCTGGTGGGGCCTGCTTCAAACCCTGTACATGACTTTGGCATCTACCCTGATTTCCTATGTGCTGGGAATCCCGATGGGGGTTATTTTGGTGGCCTGTGACAAGGATGGGGTTAAGCCTCTGCCCATTGTCCATAAAATTTTAGACATTATTGTTAATATTACCCGTTCCATTCCGTTTTTGATCCTGCTGATCGCGGTTATCCCGATCACACGCTTCATTACCGGTACCACCATTGGCTCCAATGCGACCATTGTGCCGCTGGTTATGGCGGCTGCGCCGTTTATCGCGCGTATGGTGGAATCCTCACTCCGTGAGGTGGATAAGGGACTGATTGAGGCGTCGCTTTCTATGGGAGCCAGCCCTTTCCAGGTAATCTGCAAGGTGCTTCTGCCGGAGGCCAAGCCTTCGCTGATCGTGGGCGCAGCCATTTCGACCACCACCATCCTGGGCTATTCAGCTATGGCTGGTATTGTGGGCGGCGGCGGCCTCGGTGATATTGCCATCCGTTACGGGTATTACCGTTACGAGAACGGCGTGATGATTGTGACTGTTGTACTGCTGGTTCTGGTGGTTCAGGTATTCCAGGAAATCGGGATGAAGATCGCTGAAAAGCAGGATAAGAGAAAATAATTTCCAGGAGGAAAAGAAGGATGAAATTTAAAAAAGTATTGTCTGTACTGGTAGCGTTAGGCCTTGTGACGGTGATGGCCGCAGGCTGCAGCTCTTCCGGCGGGGGATCAGCCTCTGGCTCGGATGATAAAACCATCGTGGTGGGCGCATCGCCGACCCCTCATGCTGAAATTCTAAAAGCAGCTGAAAATGTTCTGAAGGAAAAGGGATATACGCTTAAGATTACTGAATTCCAGGATTATGTGCAGCCGAATATGGCGCTTGAAAACAAAGAGCTGGATGCGAATTACTTCCAGCACAAGCCTTATCTGGATGAATTTAACGAAAAAAATGGCACTAAACTGGTATCAGCCGGGGCAGTTCATTATGAACCACTTGGTTTATATGCTGGAAAAACAAAATCGCTTGCTGAGCTGAGTGATGGCGCAACCATTGCGGTTCCAAACGACACAACCAATGAAGCACGCGCTTTGCTGTTGCTGGAAGCGAATGGACTGATTAAATTAAATCCTGATGCTGGACTGTCCGCTACACCTAAAGACATCACAGAAAATCCCAAAAACTTAAATGTTCAGGAGCTGGAAGCCGCACAGCTTGGCCGCTCCTTACAGGATGTTGACATGGCTGTCATCAACGGCAACTACGCATTACAGGCAGATTTAAAGGTTACTGACGCTTTAGCCAAAGAAGAAAAAGATTCTGAAGCTGCCCAGACCTACGCTAATGTTGTAGCAGTCCGCGAAGGCGATGAAAACTCTGACAAAACCAAAGCCTTAATGGAAGCCTTAAAGAGCGACGATGTGAAAAAATTCATCGAAGATACCTACCAGGGCTCTGTTGTATCAATTTTCTAAAGCTCGAATCTGAACAGGAGACACGCCGGTGGCGGTCTCCTGTTTTTTTATAAGGTTTATTCAAAGGGTATTGCCGCGATACCCTTTGAATTTTATATAGTCCATCCTCTTTAGAAAATTTGTGCTATAATAGCAATAACGATTTGATAAAAGTGAGGAATAAGCGTGATGGTAGAGATTACAGGAACAACACAATTGATCTGTCTGCTGGGGAGCCCTGTGGCCCACAGCGTATCGCCGGCAATGCATAACATGGCCTTTTCGCTATTGGGGCTGGATTATGCCTACCTTGCCTTTGAGGTTGGCGAGACGCAGCTGGCAGAAGCCGTAAAAGGGCTGAAGCTTCTGAATGCCCGGGGCTGGAACCTGACCATGCCAAACAAGACAAAAATGTGTGAGCTGGTCGATGAGCTCTCACCAGCGTCGCAGCTCATGGAGGCTGTCAACACGGTCGTCAGCGAGAACGGTGTATTAAAGGGCTATACGACCGATGGCAGCGGCTATATGCGGATGCTGCGCGAATATGGCGTGGATGTTATCCATAAAAAGATGGTGCTGGGCGGGGCCGGCGGTGCGGCCCGGGCAATTGCCATACAGGCGGCCCTGGATGGTGTGGCAGAAATTGTGATCTTTAACCGGAGCCTGGACAAAGCCGTTAAAATCGCCGATGATATCAACAGGCACACTGGCTGCATCGCCTCGGCCTACAGCATTGCGGACACCGCTCAGCTCAGCAAAGCGCTTGAGAGCGCGGCGCTGTTCACCAATGCCACCCAGATTGGCATGGCACCAAGATCCGGTCAGTCGGTGATTGAGGACAAAAGCCTGCTCCATCCCGGGCTTGTGGTATCTGACATTGTATACAACCCCAGAGAAACCAAGCTTCTAAAAATGGCGGAGGAACAGGGCTGTAAAACCGTCGGCGGTCTGGGCATGCTGCTCTGGCAGGGGGCAGACGCTTTTAAACTGTGGACCGGACACGAAATGCCGGTATATGACGTCCAAAATAAATATTTTAAATAACAGGAGGCAGAATATGTCAAAAATGTTAACCCGAAATGAAGCCCTGGCGCTTCTGAAGGAATACAATGAGAGTGACGCGCTGGTAAAGCACGGCCTGGCGGTAGAAGGTGTTATGCGCCATTTTGCGCGGAAATACGGCGAGGATGAGGAAAAATGGGGAATCGTCGGACTCCTCCATGACCTGGATTATGAAAAGTATCCGGATCAGCACTGTGTAAAGGTTCAGGAAATTATGCAGGAGCGTGACATCGACCCCGAAATCATCCGGGCAGTGGCCAGCCATGGCTATGGAATCTGCGTGGATATCGAGCCACAGTCGCAGATGGAAAAGGTCCTTTACACCATTGACGAGCTGACGGGCCTGGTCAACGCCACGGCCATTATGCGCCCGTCTAAAAGCGTGCTGGATCTGGAGACCAAGTCTGTTAAAAAGAAGTTTAAAAGCAAAGGGTTTGCCGCAGGCGTCGACCGTGAGATCATTAAAAAGGGCTGTGAGCGGCTGGAAATGGACCTCGGAGATGTTATTGAGGAAGTGATCCTGGGGATGCGTGAAGTCTGCGACGCCATTGATCTCAGAGGCGAGGTCGAAAATTAACCCGAATTCGCATGAAATCATCTTTTATCGCACAAGCGGTAATGCTATAATACTATATTAGAAAAAGAAATTAACTTGAGAGGGAAATAAAATGAGTTTATTACAGGAAACCCTGGATAAAATCCAGAAAATTGACGAAGCGGCCAAAAAGCAGTCGAGAGAACGCATTGACATCCTTTTAAAACCAGTGGGAAGCTTAGGTGTTCTGGAAAATATTGCTGAACAGCTTTCAGCCATTACCGGAGAGGTCATCCCGGATATTAAGAAAAAGGCAGTGCTCTGCTTTGCAGGCGACCACGGTGTGTGCGACGAAGGCGTTTCTGCCGCGCCGCAGGTATTCACAGAGCTGATGACCCCCATGATCGCGGCCTACAGGACAGGTGTCGGCGTGCTCAGCCGCCTGGCAGGCGCCGATGTTTTCGTCTATGATGTTGGCATGATCCCAGACCTTCCGGCAGACTGTGAAGCTGTGGATAAGAAAATCCGCCGCGGCACCGCCAACATGCGCAAGGAACCTGCCATGACCCGTGAAGAAGCAGTCAAAGCGCTGGAAATCGGCATTGAAGCCGCCAATGAAGCCATTGAAAAAGGCTATAAGGTTCTAGGAACCGGTGAGATGGGCATTGGAAACACAACCCCAAGCACTGCGATTTTTGCCGTTTTGGGCGATGTTGATCCAGAGGAAATTACCGGTGTGGGCGCCAATCTTTCAGAAGACCTGACAAAAAACAAAGCACAGGTTATCCGCGATGCTATCGCTTTAAACAAACCGGATAAAAACGACCCGGTCGATATCCTGTCAAAGGTTGGCGGTCTGGAAATCGCGGCCATGACAGGCGTCATGCTCGCAGGCGCGGCCTGCCATGTGCCGGTTGTGGTTGACGGCTATATTTCTACCGCATCCGCCGCCATTGCCATTGCCCTGAAACCAGAGGTCAAGGATTACCTGATCTGCTCGCATGCTTCTGATGAAAAGGGCGCAAAATTTGGTTCAGAGCTGTTGGATTTTGCACCGTTTTTACACATGGATATGCGCCTGGGCGAAGGCAGCGGGGCTGCGCTGGCTTTTTATCTGCTGGATGCCGCAGTTGCCATGAACCGCGATATGGCCACCTATGCAGATGTTAATATGGACGTTGTTTAAAAAGGAAAACAGAGAAACAGGAGGCAGAATATGATCAGACAGGTATCTGTATTTATACAAAACAGAGAAGGCCGCCTGAGCGAGATGCTCAAGGTATTAAAGGCCGAAGACGTTAATATCCGTTCCTTAACCATCGCGGAGACCGCTGACTACGGCGTTGTCCGCCTGATTTTACAGAATACGGATAAAGGGCTGGAGGCGCTCAGAGAAGCGCATATCATGGCGAATGAAACAAATGTCATGGCGGTTGAGATTCCAGACCGCCCAGGCGGAATGAGCGATATGGTTGAGCTGCTGACAGAAGGCGGCGTCAATATTGAGTATGCCTACTCCTTCCTGCCGCAGAACACCTCCAACGCCATTATCATTTTTAAGATTGATGAAGACGACGACGAAAAGGTGCGGGAAGTCTTTGACAAGGAGCCCCACGCCAATCTTCTGGAGAGTGATGAGCTGCTCATGAAATAAAAATAAAAAACAGTGTTGCCTCCTCGGAGTCAACACTGTTTTTTATTAAGATAAAATCTCGTAAAATCAAAGCTTTCTTATTTTTTTATGGACTTTTTTTCAAAAAATAGATATAATAAAACCAATATCCAATTTTAATAGTGAATAAATAATTTTTACAGTAAAAACCCCACCCCAAATTAACGAGAAAGGAACTGTTAATGGTAGCTAAATCAAAAAAAGGGACGCTCACCAAACAGAACATTATTAATGCAGCCAAGCAGCTTTTTTATGAAAATGGCTATAATAAAACAGGTATCCAGGATATAGCGGATTATGCTAATGTAAAGCTGGGAACAATCACATATTACTTTAAGAAAAAAGATGATATGATTTCTGATATTTACAATACCTTTTTTATGGCGCTTTATGATTATGTTTCTGAAGCGTCAGAAAAAGACTTGAACCTTTACACCAAGTATTGCTTTACACTGGTGCTGTATTACAATGCGATTCTATCCGACCCCCACAATACTCTGCTGTATTACGAGGTGCTGGTTAAGGATGTGGATAATGGCGGACGCCTGTCCATCACCAAAACACTTAACCGCTCATGCCTTGATTTTTTAAACAAATCCTATACAGACGAGGACTTGGATGTTATTGCAATGGCTGAGTTTGGTTCCCGAAAAGAACTGTTCATTAACTACTATGAACGCGAGATTGAATTTGGAAAAGACCAGATGTGCTTTTATTTTGTAAAAACACTTTTCAGACTGATGGATCTGGACGGAGATATGATCCAGAACACCATCAAGCAGGCTTTTGATTTTCTGAAGAATAAAAATCCAGAGCATATCCGGTTTCTGGTTTAAACAAAAACCAACCCGTATCGCCACGATACGGGTTGGTTTTTTATGATGTACGAGTCCCTTTAGTAAAGGCCATTTTTAAACTGCATCATCATCTCATTGGTGAGGCTGAAGCCATCAGCCTTGACCGGCATCTCGTCGCGCGTAAACCATTCGGCAACCGCCAGTTCATTTTCATCCAAAGTGATGGTATCGTCACCGTCCAGGTCTGCAAAAAAGCCAAAGAGAAGAGAATCTGAAAAGGGCCACGGCTGGCTTTTATAATAGCGGATGTTCTTTACCTTAAGGCCGACCTCCTCCATGACCTCGCGCTTGACCGTTTCCTCAATGGTCTCGCCGATCTCGGCAAAGCCAGCGAGCAATGCATATTTTTTAAAAGCCCGCCCGGCATATTTTGACATGAGGATACGGTCGCCGTCTGTCACTGCGACGATGACAGCAGGGGAGATTTTTGGGTATTCCAGATTGCCGCATTCCGGACAGTAAAGCATGCGCTCATTGGCGGCAGGTTTCATGGGCTCGCCGCAGCGGCCGCAGAAACGGCGGTTCCGGTACCAGTTATACAGCTGGTAGCCGACCAGCCCGGCATAGGTCAGGTAGCGGGGGCTTGTGCGGCGCAGGACCTGCATGTTTTCGAGATAAAAGTCCTCGTTAAAAGCAGCCTCAGGCGCTTCGGAGAGGTAAAAGGTGTCCTGGCCCACCGAAAAAAGATAGGCATAACGCCCGCCCATGTCCGGTGGGATGTCCGAAAAGCGGGGAAAGGAAATGGCTTCATCGCTGTGCCTGAGAAGAATGTAATCCTCCTTGTACCATAAAATATAAGCATCCTTTTTTGGCGGGGCTGGTTCATATTCATTTGCCAGCCGGTAAGGTTCAATGTCCTGTATCATGATTTTACTCCTTTGATGCTGTGAAATGGCGTAGGGCGTAGCCGCTGCGTCTGCTACTAACTATACCACAACAGCGCCTGGACGACAATGCAGCCATTAAAAAACAACCCGCATCGCTGCGATACGGGTTGTAGTGGATTAGAGGAGTGGATAGGAGACACTCCTGTTCTATTGGTTAGGAGAGGAAAACATCAAACGGTTTTGATGTTCTTATTAGTGCGTAAAACCATATACGCCCTTGTTGTTAACCTGGTCGCCGCCATGTGGCAGAATGTGTGCTTCGTCCAGTTCCTTGATCGCACGGTTCATGTCTTCCATGAGCAGAACGCCAAGCTGTTCACTTAAGTCAGCACGGACAACGACTCTCTGGATAATGTCGTCCTGTAAGTTTTCCGGCAGTGGATAAGCCGGTACCTGCCAGCCCTTCATGCGGATACGGTCAGCAAGGTCATATAAGTTCCATTCTTTATTTGCGTCTTTTTTCATCTTCCAGCAGACGATTGGTAAGTTGGAGCCATCGTTGTAGATTTCAAATAAACCGGTTTTTTCCAGTTCTTTAGAGATATACATGGCAACGTCTCTTGTTCTTTCGTGAATCTTCTTGTAGCCTTCATAGCCATAACGTAAGAAGTTGTAATACTGTCCAATGATCTGGCTTGCAGAGCGTGAGAAGTTAATGGCCATTGTCGGCAGGCTGCCGCCTAAGTAGCTGACGCTGAAGATCAGTTCCTTCGGCAACCATTTTTCATCTCTCCATAATACCCAGCCAATACCTGGATATACCAGGCCGTATTTATGACCGGAAGTATTGATGGAAACAACATTTTTAAGACGGAAGTCCCATTCCAGGTCTGGTTCAATAAACGGTGCAAACATACCGCCGGAAGCGCCGTCGACATGGATGTAAATTGGGAATTTAGGGTTTTTCTTGTTATAGTCTTCGACTAAAGTATCCAGAGCTTTGATGTCGTCAAATTTACCAGTGTAGGTAATCCCCATGATACCGACAATACCGATGGTGTATTCATCAACGAAATCCATAACGGTATCCATGTTCATGCTCATATGCTGTTCATCCAGGGGTACGAGACGCATTTCGATATCCCAGTACACACAGAATTTTTCCCAGCATACCTGATAACCAGAGGAGATAACCAGGTTTGGCTTTTTAGCTTTTACATCTAAGCCCTGCTTGATCGCATTGTTACGCCATCTGAATTTCATGGCCATACCACCAAGCATACAAGCTTCGGAAGAACCTACGGTAGAGGTGCCTAAGAATTTTTCATCATCCGGTGCATGCCACAGATCAGCAATCATATTGACACAACGGTTTTCGAGTTCAGTTGTCTGAGGGTATTCCGATTTATCAATCGCATTTTTTTCAAGTGTTTCAGCCATGATTTTTGTAGCTTCTGGTTCCATGTAAGTCTGGCAGAAGGTGGAAAGGTTCAGTCTGGCACTTCCTTCATCCAATAAGTCATCTTTGATTAAGCGGTAAGCAACCTCCGGTTCAACTGGGTCCTTGCGAAGTTTGTATTTGGGTAAGGGTTCATCACTTGCTTCTGTACCAAAAATTGGGGTTAAGTAGCGATCCTTTAATTTGTCCTGATCATCTTTTGAATATAACATTTTGATTACCTCCTAAAAATGTTTGAATTAAATTTATTTATGTCAAGCCAATGATAATTGACGACACAGCGTAAAATAAGTTATTTTTTAGTGGACAGCTTGTCCGCTTTGCTCGTTTGAGCGGTCTGCGCTGCAGCTGCGGCCTCCTGGGCTGGGTCAGCAATCGGCGCGGTTTCCTGATTCATGTAATCTTCAGGATCTGGGTTAATATGATGTTCGCCACGGCCTCTTAAACTGATGTAATTGAAATGACCTGGACGGTCTGCCATGGTAACATGCTGCGGTTCTTTAATCTTCTTGCCCTTCTTATCATGCAGTGCGTAAATGATGAATGGTACGATAACAGCCAGGATAAAACTGATCATCAGAACCGTTTCGTATTTTCCGTCGTTTGTCGCTGCAAGCTGAGATGGCGGGAAGAAAGAGATAATAAAGGTAGCAACCGACATAATCAAGCCGATGCCTGCCAGAATGGTCTTACCAGCTGTGCCGCCAGGTACCTGGTAAGCACGTTTGAGATCCTTGTGTTTGTAGACAAGAACAAAGTAGCCGATAAAGAAGAGAATATAACCGACCAGATAAAGCACAACGGTCAGTGAAATTGCAGTTAAGAATGAAATGTTTGCGCCGCCGCCGCCAAAGGTCAGAACAGCTGCCCAAATGGTGACGATAACGCCCTGTACCATAATCAGCGGAACAGGAACATTGTGTTTGTTGACTTTTTTGAAAACACCAGGTAAGATACCTTTTTGTGCTGTGGTGTAAAGACCTCTTGAAGGGCCGACAACCCAGGCGCTTACTTCGCCCATAACGCCGACCGCAATCATGCAGGCAATGATTTTAACCAGCCATCCAAGATGTGGATTAACATGATTCATCAAAGCGGCGAACGCCTGGACAACACCAGAGTTCATGCTTAATTCGCTTGCCGGAACGGAAGCCGCAACCGCCATACCACCGATGGTGTTTAAGATAATGGCCATAATGACCAGCATAAACATGGCCAGCGGATAGTTCTTGTTGGCGTTCTGCAGCTCATTGACGTGTGAGGCAGAAGCTTCAACACCCATGAAGGCCAGAACGAATGAAGCGAAAATTACCAGCGTATTGATTTTAGAAAAATCAGGAATGAATGCTTTTGCGCTGATTTCGACATTCAGCGGACCGCCGGTTGTAAAGTAAGCAATCGCCAGACCGAAAAGAATAATGGCCGGAATAATGATCCCGACAATCAGGCCGACTTTTGAAATGATCGCGGTGTACTTGGTTCCGCCGAGCTGAGAGAAGGTCAAGGCCCAGAAGACAACTAATACGCCGATAAACTGTATGGTCGGATTGCTGCTGAGTGCAGGGAAGTCAAACACATACGAGAATGCGCCGAGAATGAAATAAATCATGGTGACAAAACCGACGGTTATTTGGAACCATTGAAAAAAGATTGCGGCAAAACCCCATCGTTCACCAAGTGTATTTCCGACCCAGGCAAAAATACCACCGTCCTGCCAGCCATCGACCGTCGCCATTTCAGCGGCGCAGAGAGCAACAGGAATGAACCATAAAAATCCACCAAGTAATAAGAAAAATACAAGCTGGAAACCAGATGATGCAAAGGTTGGATATTCATAGACCGTCATAACCATTGAAGCAGTAATGGCAAAGAAGCCAAATAAGGTTAAGGTCTTTTTAGGTCCAGTGCTTTGCGAACTTGGTTTATTCATGTGAGAAACACCTCCTAAAAAATGTTCTTTTGGTTTACGGTTAATTACTTACCCGGCGAAATTTTGGTTTAAACAAAAAAGAAGAAAAAAGTAAAAATAAAAATTTTTATTTTAAAAATGATTGAAAAACGACAAAGATCCTTAAAAATCGCATTTAAGGCGATTTTTAAGGATCTTTTTGGGTAATTCGTCTCAATCTTCATGAAACAAATCAGCTTCTTTTTCATAGATAGCATAAGCGGAGGTCTCATTATGCTTGGCATCGTACATGGCCTCATCAGCCTGGCGTATCCACTGGCTGCGGTTAATGGTATCATCCTTGAGGAAAGTGATCCCCAGACTGGCAGAAAGATTGACAGGGTGCTCCCTGAGATTTTTAATATTTTCGATATTCCGAAGGATATTTTCCGCTAAATCCAAAACATCCTTTGGATTTGAATAATTATTGATAAATATCAGGAATTCATCACCGCCCAGACGGGCAGGGAAAACATTATCGCTGGCAATGCCCTTTAGAATTTTGGCCACAGCATTGAGTGCGGCGTCGCCCATATGATGTCCGAAGGTATCATTGATGGTTTTAAAACCGTCAAGGTCAAAAAGAAAAAGAGCCTGATTGTTGTATTTTCTGAACAGCGTGTCCATTGTGTGATAAATAGACTTACGGTTTGGAATGTTGGTCAGCCCGTCAATATAAGCCGACTTCTTTAAAAGTTCATTTGTTTTTACCAGCTCATGCTTGCTGATTTCCAGGGTTTCAGTCATCTGATTGATGTTGTCAGCCAGCTCGTGAAACTCATCGTCTCCTGGAATTTCACAGCGCACAGAAAAGTTTTCATGCTGAATCTGCTTGATCTTTTCGGTCAGATAGGTAAGAGGGTTTGTAATGGTTTTGGCAAGCTGAATTCCGATAAACAGAGCGACCAGTGTAATCGTCAATGTAGTGAGAAGCAGCATGGTCTGCAGGGTGTTGGCCTCTTTAAAAACCTCGGTTTGCGTCATACAGACAACCACGACCCAGCCAGAGGTAGGGATCTTTTCGTAATTGGCAATAACAGGGGTACCATCATAGTTATAGGTAAAGAATCCAGTGTTGCTCTTTAGTCGGTTGTTTTCAACATCGGATATGAACTTTTTCAGATCTGCGTCATTATTGAGGGCGTTCTCCTGACTTTCTTCTGAGGAGAGACCTTCCTCCATAATTGTAGAAAGCTGTTTGGCCTTGGAGTCCAGAATATAGACATAGCCGCTGTCGCCCACCTTACGCTGGCTGATCTGCTGGTTAATACTTCCAATACTGACATTGCGGTTTAAAATTCCGATGGGTTTTTGGGAAGTATCGTATATCTTTATGGCCAATGCGAGGCATTTACTGCCGTTGGACGGCGTGTCCACAACTTCATTGTAGGAATCCTTGTTTTGCTCAATCAATGTTTTGAACATGCTTGAATCCCTCACGTTTGTCCCCTGATAATTAGGGTCCGATGAAGCCACGACATTTCCGGACAGGTCGATGATTGAATTGCGATTGACAACGCTGTTTGTTTTAGCGCTGATGTTCAGGAGCTGCTGCGCCGGCTCCAGGAGCTCAGAGTTTGACGGATCGCTCAGACTCTTGGCGAAAGCGGGAATCTGAGCTGTGAATTCCAGATCATCCATTTGTGTTTTGTAAAACTCTTCCAGATAGTTGGCGATGGATTCAGAAACATCTGACAGGGCCTGCTTTCGCATCTCCAAAGAGCTTCTTGACATATAAATGCTTATAATGGAAGATAATATTAAAAGCGGTATCACCACTAACAGAATCATTAAAAGGGGGAGCTTTCTTTTTACTTTCAAAATATGTGTCACCTCCAGGAGATTTCTACCCAACTCTACTTTATTTTAACACAAGTTTAACGAGAGTAAAAATAAAAAAAGATTGACATTATTCTCTCAAACACGTATAGTAGGTAGAGGGCACAATCCTAAACAGTACCTTCATGTTTTATGTGAAGGTTTTTTCTTTGTGATAAGCCCTTAAGATACAAAAAGGAGTGATATTATGGACGCAGACCCTGGAGAGAAGCGCTTACTAAAATTGAATAATCAAGCGGTCATAATATCAGCATATATTTTGACCGCTTTCTAACGAGGGAGGTCAAAATGATCAATATTTACAAAACGATTGATGGAAAAATTGTAGAAATTGATGAAATTGAAAAGCATGCCTGGATTAACATGGTAAATCCCACAGAGGAAGAGCTTCTGTCAATTTCAGATCAATTAAATGTAGAAGAGGATTTTCTCCGTGCCGCACTGGATGAAGAAGAAATCTCACGTGTCGAGCTTGATGAGGATATGAATCAGGCATTAATAACCATCGATGTACCCATAGTGGATAAAACCTCACAGATGGTTTTATACAGTACCATACCGGTTGGGATTATCGAAACCCATGAGAACATTATAACGGTCTGTCTGCAAAGCAATACCATTATCGATGACTTTGCAAAGGGCCGGGTAAAGCATGTTTTTACAAATCTGAAAACCCGGTTTATTTTTCAGATGCTTTACCGTGTTGCGACCCGGTTCCTGGTTTACCTGAGACATATTAACCGAATGAGCACCGAAATCGAGAAGGAACTGCATCGTTCGATGAAAAACAAAGAACTTATCCAGTTATTGGATTTGGAAAAGAGTTTGGTGTTCTTCTCCACTTCATTAAAAGCGAACCAGTCCGTGCTTGAAAAGCTTCAGCGGGGGCGTGTCATCAAGCTTTACGAAGATGACCGCGAGCTGTTAGAGGACGTGCTGATTGAAGTGGAGCAGGCCATTGAGATGTCCAATATTTACAGCAATATTTTGAGCGGTACGATGGATGCTTTCGCGTCGATCATTTCAAACAACTTGAATATTGTAATGAAGGTTTTAACCTCCATTACAATATTGATGGCAATACCAACAATGGTCTCAAGCTTTTATGGAATGAACGTTTCGGGCCTGCCGTTTGCTAATTTTGGAGCAGTTGTGATTATCGTTGTGATCCTAACCGCTTTGGTAGCAATGATATTATTCAGAAAAAACATGTTCTCATAGCAATAAATTGTTCAAGCTGCTTGACAATATAGACGAATGGCGCTATAATGTATACAGAAAATTAAATGATATGTCTGTTTCAGGGCGAGGTGTAATTCCTCACTGGTAGTGATGTGCGAAGGAGCAATAAGTCTACGAGCCGAAAGGCCGATCTGGTTAGAATCCAGAACCAACGGTATAGTCCGGATGAAAGAAATTAGCACAGTTGATGCGCTTAGTATTGAGCCCTTAGGTACACAGACCTAAGGGCTTTTTTAATACGACCTGACAGACCCACAGGAGGTATCATCATGAACGTCAAAACGAAGACGATCACTCAAATGGCGGTATTGGCAGCGATGTCCATACTATTGGTCTACTTAATTCACTTTCCAATTTTCCCGGCAGCTCCTTTTTTAGAGTATGATCCGGCGGATATCCCCATTTTGATCGGTACATTTATGTTTGGGCCGTTAGGTGGCCTGGTTTTAACAGCGGTTGTCTCTATTTTACAGGGATTAACGGTAAGTTCGGCCAGCGGTATTATCGGCATTATGATGCATTTCTTTGCGACGGGAAGCTTTGTCCTAGTGGCAGGCAATATTTATAAGAAGCATCGTACACGGAAGGGCGCTGTTGTTGGACTGCTCTTTGGAGCCCTGGCAATGACGATCACAATGGTTATCTGGAATCTGATTTTCACACCGCTGTTTATGGGAACACCAATTGAGGCGGTTATAGCAATGCTCATTCCAGTCATTATACCATTTAATTTAATTAAAACAGGTGTCAATGCGCTCATTACATTTATTGTCTACAAGTCTGTATCAAAGGTGTTAGGCATGGAAATCAAAGAAACAAAGCTGGCTGAATAAGCCTGAATAAGCCATTGAGAAGCGAAATCTTCACGGATTTCGCTTTTTTTATAAAAAAAATCAAATAACCTATTGACAGTTCATAAAAAAGCTGATAAACTATGTCAAGTCGTCAGCAATAAGGCGCTGCTGATTTTGAGTAAAAGTCTTCGAAAAAAGATTTTGAAAAAAGCAAAAAAGCGCTTGACAACAGCCTGTGAGATGTTGTATCATAAACAAGCTGTCAAGGACGGCAGATGAATCTCTTCATTAGTATAGATAAAGAGGTTCGGGTCATAGAAAAGAGAATAGTACCATAAAACCTGAAATTCCAGCTGATGAAAATCAGCAAAGGATAAAACGCAAGTGCGATGAACACTTCAAAAAAATCATCACATGAACCAGATCAAGAAGCCGAAAGGCTAAACGATAAACTTTTTATTGAGAGTTTGATCCTGGCTCAGGACGAACGCTGGCGGTATGCTTAACACATGCAAGTCGAACGAGAAGGTTTTGAATGATC
>NZ_VUMP01000006.1:0-438236 GCF_009696115.1 Eubacterium sp. BL-380-WT-2B | reverse complement strand
GAATAAAAACGCAAGATTGATCTCGTGATGATGGCGAAGGGGAAACACCTGTTTACATACCGAACACAGAAGTAAAGTCCTTCAGCGCTGAAAGTACTTGGTGGGCAACTGCCTGGGAGGATAGGACATCGCGGGGTCTTAAATAATCCTCAGTAGCTCAACGGTGGAGCACTCGGCTGTTAACCGATAGGCTGTAGGTTCGAATCCTACCTGGGGAGCCATTTGAAGACAAACGGATATGGAGAAGCAGAAACTTTCCATATCCGTCTTTTTAAGCCAAGTAATTTGGCCCCTTGGTCAAGCGGTTAAGACACCGCCCTTTCACGGCGGTTACGGGGGTTCGAATCCCCCAGGGGTCACCATTTTTATAACATCATGCGGCCTGGTAGTTCAGTTGGTTAGAATGCCAGCCTGTCACGCTGGAGGTCGAGAGTTCGAGTCTCTTCCAGGTCGCCATTTTTTTATCTTAATATTACCATTTTATGTGACCCATTAGCTCAGTTGGTAGAGCATCTGACTTTTAATCAGGGTGTCGGGCGTTCAAGTCGCCCATGGGTCACCATTTTTTTTATTTGTTTTAGGTTTTATAATTCAATAAGTTTATCATTAAGCTGATGTGGCTCAATTGGCAGAGCAGCTGATTTGTAATCAGCAGGTTGTAGGTTCAAGTCCTATCATCAGCTCCATTTTTATTTTGGGGAGATGCCCGAGTGGCTAAAGGGGGCGGACTGTAAATCCGTTGACGGAGTCTACGATGGTTCGAATCCATCTCTCCCCACCATTATGACGATCGTTGGATCGTTTTTTTTATTGCAAAAAATCAACCCGTATCGTAACGATACGGGTTGATTAGAAAAGACCTCTCAATTAAGAGAGGTCCCAAGGTTCATAATATAGTTATCTACCGCCACAGGCTGTTCTATTTGGATGTCTTGTGACAAAACCATTGATATCTTCTTTTGGGTTGTAAACAGAAAGAATCATTGTTCCTTCATTCAGGTCTAATTTGTGCTCAGAATACTCGGGTAATTTTTCGATTTCCAAAACAGCAGCCTTAGCTTCATCAACATTTGTGAATTCTTCCAGTGAAACTGTAGCAATACCATCATCTGAATAATTTGCAGATTCCATCTTTTTCAGTAAGGTTTTTGAAATATCATTTAACATAGTAACCACCTTTAATCCTTTCATCGATTACGTGACCTATTTTGATTATACGATAACTTTGAGATCTTGTCCACAAGATGTCAAAAATTTACTATTAATCAAAATAGGCGGCTTAAATAAAGCCTCTACTTTATCTTTATATGAAATTATACCCGAAGATTTAAGAAAATAACAAAATCCGGGAAATGTAAGTAAATTTCCCTTCGGGTGATTGACAAAAATGTGAAAAATGAGATACTATAATAAGGATTACAATGTAATTTTGGTAGATTATATTAGGAGATGTTTGAAATGGTAAATTTAACAATTGACAATCAGAAAGTGAGCGTTCCCGAGGGCACTACGATCCTTAACGCCGCTAAAGAAGTAGGGATTGATATCCCGACTTTGTGCTATTTTAAAGGCTTTGATCCTGAAGGAAGCTGCAGGATGTGCCTTGTTGAAGTAGTGGGAGCCAGAAGACTGGAGACCGCTTGTTCAACACCGGTAGGCGAAGGGATGGTCGTCTATACGAATAATGCGGTTGTTCGTAAAGCGCGCCGCTTTGTCTTAAAAATGCTTTTCTCAGATCATACATTTGATTGCTTTACCTGCTACAAATTTGGCACTTGCCGTTTTGTTGATCTTAATGGAAATTGTATCGAGTATGACGAAGTGAAAAGCTTTGGTCAATCTTTGGAAAAAGGTCAGCCAATCGATGATTCAAGTCCTTTTTATACTTATGATCCCAACAAATGTATTTTATGTAATCGTTGCGTTAAGGTTTGTGAACACCTTCAGTGCAATCATGTTTTAGCAAAATGCGACCGTGGTTACGAAACAAATATTAATCCAGTTTTCGATATGCTGCGCGGCGATAAAAACTCAAACTGTGTAAACTGTGGGAATTGTATTGCTGAATGCCCTACAGGTGCACTGGCGCCGAAAAAGTTCATGCCGCTGCCTTATACCGACACGGTAGAAACAATTTGCCCTTATTGTGGCGTAGGCTGTACTTTGAAATTAAAGGTTCGGGATAACAAGATTACAGATGTCATGAGTGTTCCGGGCAATGTTAACAATAATCTTCTTTGTGTTAAGGGGCGCTTTGCCCATGACTTTGTGGCCAGTGAGGATCGTCTGAAAACGCCGCTTATTCGAAAAAATGGCGTTTTGGAAGAAGCAACCTGGGAAGAAGCTTATGATCTGATTACTCAGAAGCTGAAAGAAGCGATTTCAGAAGGCCCGCAGGCTGTTGCAGGTTTTTCGTCAGCCCGCTGTACCAATGAAGAGAACTATTTATTCCAGAAATTTATTCGATCAGTTGGTAAGACGAACAATGTTGACCATTGTGCGCGACTTTGTCATGCCTCTACCGTTGCTGGGCTCGCTAAATCCTTTGGCAGCGGTGCCATGACAAACAGTATCGAAGAAGTTGACGTGATGGATGTTATTCTCGTCAGTGGTTCAAATACCACCGAGACGCATCCGGTCATTGGTGCTAAGATCAAGCAGCGCGTACAGAAAGGCGCGGCGCTGATCGTGGCGGAACCACGTAAAATTGAACTGGCAAAATATGCCGATGTTTATCTTCAGATCAAACCAGGCACCAACGTTGCTTTGTTTAATGGTTTGATGAAAGCAATTCTGGATGAACATCTGGAAGACCGTGATTTTATTAACGAGCGGACTGAAAATTTCGATACGCTTGAAGAATATTTAAATACAATTACAGTAGAAGAATGCGCTGAGATATGTGGTGTAGATCCCGAAGAAATGCGCAAGGCAGCACGTTTATATGCGACTAAGGATAAAGGCGGCATCTTCTATTCAATGGGTGTGACCCAGCACGCTACCGGAACCGATGGCGTTATGAGTACCGCTAATCTGGCAATGATGACTGGCAAGATTGGACGTGAAGGCTGTGGTGTTAACCCGCTTCGTGGTCAGAATAACGTTCAGGGAGCCTGTGATATGGGTGCACTTCCAGGCGATTTTACGGGCTATCAGAAGACGAATAACCCAGATGTTCTTGCCAAATTTGAGCAGGCATGGGGAACAGAGCTGCCGACAAATGCAGGCCATACGATTACGGAAATTGTTGATGATGTGGATAAAAATATCGTGAAGTTTTTATATATTATGGGTGAGAATCCGCTGGTTTCTGATCCCAACACAAATCATGTTAAGGAAGCCTTTGAAAAGGCAAACTTTATCGTACTCCAGGATATTTTCCTGACTGAAACGTCAGAATATGCAGATGTTGTTCTGCCAGCAATGGTTTATGCTGAAAAAGACGGCACATTCACCAATACCGAACGCCGGATACAATTGCTTAGAAAAGCCGTGAAGGCGCCTGGCGTGGCAAAAGAGGACTGGCGAATCATCTGTGAGCTTGCACAGCGTATGGGCGCTGAAGGCTTTAATTTCAGCAGCTCAGCCGAAATTATGGATGAAATCGCATCGGTCACTCCGAGCTACGCCGGCGTGTCACACGAGCGTCTGGAACGCGGCGACCGCATTCAGTGGCCATGTCCTGACAAAGAATCGGAAGGTACTAAATTCCTGCATAAAGGCCAGTTTACACGCGGAAAGGGCATGTTTAATGTTGCGCACTATATTGCGCCGGAAGATCAGCCCGATGAAACCTATCCGATGATTCTGATGACTGGACGTATTCTGCAGCATTATCATACCCGCACGATGACTAAAAGAACAGCGGGGATACAGGAGATCGTAGGGGATCCTTTCTTCGAAATTAATCCCAAAACAGCTGAAGAAAACGGCTTTTCGGAAGGCCAGTTTATTCAGGTAACATCACCAAGAGGCTCTGTAACTGCAAAAGCAGTCTACAATAAAGGAATTCAGGAAAACACCCTGTTTATGCCATTCCATTATGGTGACAAGGGTGCCAATTGTCTGACTGGTGGTAAGGTCGATCCGATCGCTAAAATTCCACCGTTTAAGGTTTGTAAAGTCTTTTTAGAAGAAGCAAAATAAATGTGGGCTCCCTTCATCATGGCTGGTGGTGGAGGGAGTGTTTTCATATTCTGGGAGAAAGACAATGAAAAAGTATAAAACAGCAGCCATCCTGGTTGGTGGAAAAAGCACCAGAATGGGAAAAGATAAAAAAAACCTGGTTATTTCAGGTAAAGCCCTGCTGCAATCCATCATTGACCAGCTGGCCGTCTTGTTTGATGAAATAATCATTGTTGGCTGCAGTGAGGATGAGATTGTTGGTATTCATGGAATTACAGGCGTATATCCGGATATTTTAGATATTTCAGCATCCTTGACAGGAATTTATACCGCTTTGCTTTACAGCCAGTCAGACTATGTTTATATTACAGCCTGTGATATGCCTAATTATGATTTAGTTTTTATTCGGCATATGATGACACTTTTAGAAGAAAATCCTGATAAAAAAGGCTGTGTCACACGTTATAAAGAGTGGATTGAGCCCTTCAATGCCTTTTATTCAAGGGACTTGCTGCCATCAGCAGAGCATTTTTTAAAAAGTGGAAGAAAGAGCGTTTTTCATTATTTAAGCCGGGAAAATATCTATTATATAGCAGAGAAGGATGCCCGGGCTTACACCCCGGATTGGAGCCTTTTTTGTAATTTAAACACCCCTGGCGATTTAACAAAGCACTTAAAAGGAGTTGGCGATGTCAGTGAAGCTGGAAGAAATTGTAAAAATCACGCCGAGAGGCGCCAAAAGGATCTTTGACCCAATGGTTGAGGAGTATCCGGTCACCTTATACCTTAATGGACAGAAAATGATCTCATTGATGAGTACGCCCCAAGATTTAAAAGAGTTGGGCGTCGGCTTTTTTTACCTGAAAGGCCTTATAAAAGATATTCAGCAGGTAAATAAAATAGAAATAGAGCGAAGCACTGTAAAGACAGGAGCGGTTGTTTATATTGACAGCCATGAGAAGACATCAAAATTAAAAGATTTTTTCGAACTGTCTGAGGAGAGTATTCTCACAAGGAATGAAGAAAAAAAGACCTACCCTTTCGAGGCGGATTTTCAAACAGTATTGAGACGATACGGGTTGACCGAAAAGGGCCTTTTTGAAATGATGGAAGGCTTCAGCCAGAAGTCGGAGCTTTTTGTAAAAACTGGCGGAGTGCACAGCATTGGGCTCTACGAAAAGGGTGAGGCCGTACTGTTTTACGATGACGTCAGCCGTTACAATACCTATAATAAGCTGTTTGGCGGTATTTTGCTGAACCGGATTACGCCTGAAAATAAAATGCTTTTAACAACTGGCAGAATTCCAAGCGAGGTAATGACCTGGATTATCCAAAATGATATCCGCTGTGTTTTATCCATTTCTGCGCCCACAAATGGAAGTGTTCAGCTGGCTAGAAAGCATGGAGTGACCCTGATGGGATTTGTAAGGGGAGAGCGCTTGAATTTATACGCCTGAATGTAAAAAATCAGCAGAAAAAGGTTAAAAAAATCTTGACACTGGTGGCGTCATTTGTTATTATAATTGAGCACGTTACATACAGATGCTTTGCTCGTCTGAGTAACGCTGCATTGTGCGGATGTGGCGGAATTGGCAGACGCGCTAGACTTAGGATCTAGTATCTAATGATGTGGGGGTTCGACTCCCTTCATCCGCACCACTTTTAATATAAAACAAACACATTTATATGAAAAAAGTTAAAAAAGTGCTTGACAAAATAAAGGGAAGCGATTATAATAATATATGTTCGCTGATGAAAATTATTCAAGCGAAGTTAAGCGGAAGTGGCTCAGTGGTAGAGCATCGCCTTGCCAAGGCGAGGGTCGCGAGTTCAAATCTCGTCTTCCGCTCCATTTTATTTTTTGGTATTTTGTAGCAGCTTTGGCTGTTTTTTTATTTGCGCTAATATGATCTTGCTAATCAAAGTAACAAAAAAATCCTGCTCTATGCAGGATTTTTTTTGTTTTTACGTCTTAAATTTCTTTTGGCCTGAAAGACAGCAAAGGTCATGGCAACGGTCATGTTCTGGATGCTGCTGTAAAGGGGATGTCGTTTCCCCGGAAGGCCGATATGTCCAAGCGTATCGAGAATATGATTAGGCTTATGATTATTTTTAGGTGTTTTTGAGCCGGTTTCAATGACCAGCCGCTTTCCGGCAATACTGGTCAGCAATATATTGACGATATCATAGGCGCCTTCATAGGCAGTGATCTTATTCCTGTTTTTTTGGATTTGCCGATAATATTTGCCGATAAAATCAGCCGAGAAACCAGGGCTGTTAAAACTGACGCATTGATTGATGAACTCGCCGTTTAGAATAGTGATATACTGCGCATCATTGCCGCCTTTAGAATGGCCTGCTAAATCAAAATTTAAAAAGCCAAATTCTTCCTTGCAGTCTTCATAGAAGCGGAAAGCGTTTTTCTGTTGGTCTGTTTCTGCGGAAAAAGCGCCTTTATAGTTATCAATCCATCCACCAAGGCCAACGGTTCCCCTGAAGGTGATAATGCCTGTTTCAGGCGAATCTGAGGTAAAACAGAGACCATAAAGCCCAGTTCGGGGTTCATCGGCCTGTCTGAGAATCTGGAGTGACATCAGAGCACTGTCTTCCTGAATAAGCTCCAGAGAATGGCGCCACTCTTTGGAGGTCATGGCTGCGTCGCCTGCCAGTTTTGGATAATGGCGGCGGTGAACAGCCACCATCTCAGAAACAGGGATGGGCAGGTCCTCTGGATGGACTGGAAGAGGGAGGGCTGTCAGCTGGCTTAAAAGATTCAACTGGCTGTGACAAAGCATAAGAGGCATCTCCTTTCTGATAAGTGTCAGAAAGCCTTAAAAACTATTCTGATTCCTTTAGCTTTGCCAGGGCTTCTGCAAAAGGATTGTTGACAGCTTCCTGATTTTCTTTTTTCATTTTGCGCATATAATTCTGAGCTTCGCGTTTACTGTTTTTCCGGTTGCCGTCAAAATGTTTTTTGTTAAAGCTAGAAACCTTTTCTCTGAACCCGCAGCGCTTGCAGAAATAAAGAGCACCGTCGCCTTTGCCGCGTATTTCCAGTTTAACGTGACATTCGGGACAGCGGACATTCGTGTTTTTGCTCACATTTTCTCGATAGCCGCAGGTTCTGTCCTGGCACACGAGCATCATACCGTATTTGCCCTTAACTTCAAGCAGATTTTTCCCGCATTCCGGACATTTTTGTCCGCTTTTATTGTCGTGAACAAATTTTTCGTTACTGTTTTTAACATCATTGACCAGTTCAGTGGTGTAGGTTTTAATGTCCGCGATAAAGGCCTCAGGATCGCTTTTCCCTTTGCTGATCAATTCCAGCTGGCGTTCCCACTTTGCGGTCATGAGCGGCGATTTTAAATCAGCAGGAACCAGGTCGATGAGCTGTTTTCCCTTTGAGGTGGGATAAAGGGAGTTTCCCTTTTTTTCAATAACAAACATCTTATATAACTTTTCAATGATGTCGGCTCTGGTGGCAACGGTTCCGATACCGCCGGTTTCACCAAGGGTTTTGGCAGCTTTAGCGTCAACCTTCACTACTTTTTGAGGATTTTCCATGGCGGACAGCAGCGTAGCTTCTGTAAAACGCGCCGGAGGCTTTGTTTCGAGTTCTTTTAGAGAAATCTGGGAGACAGCAAGAGCGTTCCCTTTTTTCAGTGAAGGCAATTGCTGGTCTTCGTTATCCTCATCGTCGTCCTCCTCGGATTGATTTTCATAGACTTTTTTATAACCAAGTGTTATAATTTCACGCCCTTTTGCAGTCAGCGCTTCTCCGGCAATATCAGCTGTGACTGTTGTCTGCAAATATTCATAGGGGGGCAGAAAAACACTGAGAAAGCGCTTGATGACCAGGTCATAAATTTTTCGCTCATCGGTGCTGAGGTTTGCCAGTATCACGCGCTGTTCGGTGGGAATGATCGCATGATGGTCGGAAACTTTCCTGTCATCAACAAAGCTTTTGTTTGTATGGATGCCGAGCTTGAGGATCTCGCTGACAGCCGCTTTATAAGGACCGATGGAAATTGTTTTGAGCCTCTCCGAGAGCGTTGGCACAATGTCCTGTGTCAGGTATTTTGAATCGGTGCGGGGATAGGTTAAAATTTTATGGCTTTCATAAAGGCGCTGCATGATATTCAGGGTTTCTTTCGGACTCATGCCAAAAAGGCGGTTAGCGTCTCTTTGAAGCTCGGTCAAATCATAAAGGCCTGGGGATGTGCTTTTCTTTGGCTTTTTGCTGATATCCTTGATAACAGCGGATTTGCCCTTCATCTTCTGAAATATTTTTTCTGCAGTTTCTTTTGAATTGATGTTCTTTCCATGCTGGCCCTGCCAGGTGAGTGTGAATTGTGGTGTTTTAGCCAGGATATTGTAATAAGGCTTTGGTTTGAAATTTTTAATGGCTTCTTCGCGTTCGACGATCATGTTAAGCGTTGCAGACTGAACACGGCCAGCAGAAAGCTGGGCATTGTATTTAACGGTCAGCGCTCTTGTAATATTAAGCCCAACCAGCCAGTCGCCCTCGGCTCGGCATTGTGCGGCGCGGTAGAGATTATTGAATTCGGTGCCGGGTTTTAAATTTTTAAAGCCCTCTGAGATAGCTTTATCCGTTACGGAGGAGATCCACAGGCGTCTGATTGGTTTATGGCAGTGTGCCTTATCCAGAATCCATCGGGCAACAAGCTCACCTTCACGACCGGCATCGGTCGCGATGACAATATCTTTAACCTCGGAGCGGCCCAGGAGGGAGGAAACAATTTTATACTGCTTTCCACTGCCCTTTAAAACAGTGAGCTTCATGTGCTCCGGCAGCATGGGAAGGGATTCCATATTCCAGTTTTGATATTTTTCGCCATAGGCCTCGGGATCGGCCAGTGATACGAGATGGCCAAGAGCCCAGGTGACAATGTAGCGGTCGTTTTCGAGATAACCATTTTGTCCATTTTTGCATTTCAGGACATGGGCAATATCTTTTCCAACAGAAGGTTTTTCTGCGAGAACAAGGGTTTTGTTTTGTGACATAAAAAGTCCTTTCTGTATTAATAAATGTATAAAATGATAAAAGCGGACCGGAAGGATCCGCTTTTATTATAACATTATTCAAATTATTTTTCCTGAGACTTTTTAGCCTGTTTTTTCGCTTTTTTGTGCAGCTTTCGGATTTTTTTCGTGTGCAGCATTGCCTCACGGTACAGATTCAGAGAATCGGGATCATCCCTGGAAATCATACTTGGGAAAGCGTTGATGATACGGCTGTGTGAATAGCGTCGGAAGGCGGCCTTTTCAGATAGTCGGCCCGTAAACTCATCAACATGCTTCTGAACATCGTCTTTGGCTGTTTCGAGAAGCTCATGCTGTGCATTTCGGACGTCTGCAATCTTTTGGGTGAGCTGTCCCTTTGTCTCCACGCCCTTTTCCTTAAGGTCGTCAGTGACACTGGTTGCCAGCTCAGATACACGGTTAAGCTTGTTCTTAAAGTTGAGGGTTTCCAATGTAGAGGTAACCAGATCGGCAATCATAAGCACGGCAAGAGAGGTCGCCAGGACTTCAAGCCAAAAGGGTGAAAAACGTGAGATGATACGCTCCACAAACGGGTGGACAAGATACATCAGAGTAAGTGCCATCACACCGAAAAGCAGCGAGTTTCTGAGACAGACACGGCCATTGATGTTAAATTTACGATTTGAGTAGTCCCACCATTTTGCGTGGAACAGCTTTTCCATGGCCCAGCTCGTAATGTATTCCAGTACAGAGGTCGAGACGACACCTACGAAAAATACGCTGACAGGGTCGTTAATGTATGGTCCTAAAATAGAAACAATGATGATTGCGCCAACCCCATATATCGGGCAGTATGGGCCATTTAAAAAACCTCTGTTAATAAACTTTTTCTTTGGAATAGAGCAGAATACAACTTCGCAGCACCATCCGATAACGGCGTAAAGAAAAAAGTATGTGAAAAGCAGGCATAAGTTATAGTACATTCGGTTTTCCTTTCTATAAAAGTTATTCCCTAGTATTATACCATAATTTTATAATGGCTAACATTAACAGTTTTTCAAGATTTATTCAAGAATAAAATACTGGGAATTTTAAGTGTGACCGGTTATAATGAAGAAAAAAGGAGATGAAAAAGATGATCGTGAATTTTGGCTCTTTAAATATTGATTATGTCTATTCCATGGAAAAAATCGTACGTCCGGGTGAGACGCTATCCTCAAAGGAGCGCTCGGTTTTTCCAGGAGGAAAGGGGCTTAACCAGTCTGTCGCTTTGGCGCACGCCGGGGCTGAGGTACGTCATGCGGGATTCGCCGGGAGCGAGGACGCTCAGTTTCTGGTCGATATTATGGAAGCGAGCGGAGTAGGGACAGGGCTGCTTCAGAGGGTTGCGGAGACAAACGGACATGCGGTTATTCAGGTAGATGAGCATGGCGAGAACTGTATTATCCTGTATCGGGGAACCAATGGCATGCCAGACAGTGCTTATGTTGAGAAGGTTGGAAAAACACTTCATGAGGGTGACCTGGTTCTGTTCCAAAACGAGACAAGTGCTATTGCGGAAATGATGCGGACGGCAAAAGAGAAGAGGGCCAGAATTGCATTGAATCCATCTCCGATGGATAATGACTGCCTGAATCTGCCGCTGGAGCTGGTGGATATTTTTCTGCTCAATGAGATTGAGGGAGCGGCACTGACTGGAGAAAAAGAGCCCGATAAAATCCTCTCAGGGCTACTTAAACGTTTCCCAAAAGCAAAAATTGTTTTAACTCTTGGAAGTGAAGGGGCAATGTTTGCGGATTCATATAAAAGTTTTTTCCAGCCCGTGGTGGAATGCGAAAAAGTGGTGGATACGACGGGCGCGGGAGATACGTTTACTGGTTACTATCTGGCTGGAATTGAAGCGGGAATGAGTGATGAAGAGGCAATTTACAGAGCGGCGACTGCCTCATCCATTTGTATTACCCGAATGGGTGCTGCGCCGTCAATCCCTTTGAAAGAAGAGGTGGATACGAAAGCAGGTATACGCTGAAACGACTTATACCGATTATAAGATAACAAAAAAGACCCATTGATGGGTCTTTTTTATGCTTCTACAATTTCAATCCACAGCCCCTTCTGATCCGGGGTTAAATTCAGGTTTTCTAGAGTTGTGGGCTCAGGCAGCGGTTTTTCCAAAATAAAACATTCGTTTATCCATTTTCCAAGAACTTCGGCGGCAATATCGAAAGCCTTTGGAAGGTCGGCCGCTTTTATAGGAATGCCTTCAACGCCGAGATCCGGAAAACCAAAGGTAATACTATCTTCACTTTTAAGTGTAAAAACAGCGGGATAAGCATAGGTCAGCTTTTCTGTGTTGTCCATGAGTCGGTTCCTTTCTTTTAGGGTGTAGCGGCAAGCGGCTCTGACCGCGGGATAAAGATCGTATTGCCGCCGTTGTTTTCAGCAGGTGTCCGCTGTTTGAAACCAGCGGACTTATTGTCAATCATCTCAATATCCTTTCTGAGCACATCCAGCACGAGTTTGCAGTCATCCAGAGCCCGGTGGTTCTGCATATCACAGTCCGCGGCCCTTTGGAGAGCAATCTGGTTGATGTCTTCCACCAACCCCATATGAATTTTTTGTGCACAGCAGAATTTGCAGTTCAGATCGATGCCTGTGGAATCAATGGATTTTCTCAGCAGTACAGAATCATAGTCAATGCCCCAAGACATCAGTGTTTTTCCGGCGATCAGATCATGCAGATCACGCATTACCTGATGGATGGAAGGCTTGTCCATGACCATCTGATTGGTAATGCCGGTAAGTGAGCTGATACGCCAGTTGATTTTGTGGCTGGGCTTTACCAGGCTGTTATACACAGTGGTACCCTTGCAGTCGATGACGGCAATCTCGATAAGCTCATCCGGGCACTGGACTGCCTCGGTATCAAAAATAAAGTACTCGGAGGGCCCTTTCAGATCCTCGCGGATACGTTTGAGATGAGTCTTGGCATAGCGTTTGTTTTCCGCGATGCGGCGTCTGCGCATTTCTTCATGCATTCGCTGGCGCTCTTCATAGGCAAGAATAATGGGGGTCAGCTCATTTTTGCTGGCGTTCAGCTCTTTAGCGATAGCCTCATTGCTTAAACCTTGTCGCCTGAGCGTATTATACCATTTTTTCAGAAAGGAATTGAGCTTGTCATAAGGATAATGCATTTCTTTTGCGATTTGCTTATTTGAATATTTTCTTTGGCGGAGCTCTTTGTACTTTAAAAGCTCAAGCTCCTGTTTTTCCTGACGTTTTCTTTTAATTTCGGCATCGCGCCTTTTTTTGAGCTCTTTAAAAACCGGATGAACAGGGGTGATATTTCCCTGATTAATCCACATTTCAAAAAGTTCAAAAAGCTTTTTTTCGCTGATGTTCATAACTTTGAGAATATGAGGAAGAGGTTTTGTCTGAACTTTTTTAAATTGGCATAGCATAGATTTCATGATAAATGTCCTTAAATATCAATTAGCAGTCTTTTTTAATTAAAAAGCAGATGTCAGAGGTATCGAGAAGTTTGAGAAGTCTGTCCGCTTTTATTAAATTCTTTTCAATAATATTTGTGTCAATACCTGCAAGCCGTACGGTTATGGTTGCCAGGAAGTTGATAAAATCCTTTGATTTTACAGGATCCAAGGTTTCAAAGCAGTCTTTCAGAAGATATTTCCTTGCCCCATACTCAGCGATCATCAGCTTTTGAAACACTTCCTTTTGGATGTGCAAGTCAAACTCTGAAATAACGGCCATCATGGATTCACGCACAAACTGGTGTGTTTCCTTTAAAACCAGATCTTTGGTGAGAAGGAGTTCGTAGAGGCTTTTATTTGCTGGATCTTCAAAAATTTTAATATAAAAAATATGATTGAACAAAATATGCTTTTGAAGATGGTTTTCCAGCTGTGCTGCAAGCTGATCATCAACCATTTCGTTGATCGCGAGTATAAATTCGTGGTAAATACTGCCAACCAGTGCTTCTTTTTTATAATAGTAATTAACCAGTCCGACTGGAATATCGGCCTTTTCAGCGATCATCGCAATGGTCGTCTGGCGGTAGCCATATCTATAAAAAAGCTCCCTTGAAGTTTGTAAAATTTTCTTCTTTGTTTCAATGCCATTTTTATATTGTGCCATAGTATCCTCGATTTTAAACTATTTTAATTATTATAACATAATTGTTTACAAACCGCACGATTTAAAGGATGAAAATGTTATTTTGTAAAAAAAATAAATTTAAGATAAAATACTTGACAAAAAAACGGTCGGAGTATATTATATTGAATATAAAATTGAATATAAAATTTTATATTCAAAAATAGGGAGGGGAAATTATGAGTGATGCGAACGTTATGAAGTTGTGTGAAGAGAGAGAAAAGCGCTACATTCAGGCGGTTAGTCTTGAGCAGCCAGACAGGGTGCCCCATGAAACAAGGTTTGGTGAATACTGGGCCATTGATTACGCTGGATATCCGATTAAGGGTTCGACAGTCGATCCTAAAATCATGGGTGAGGCCATGGAAAAGCTGGCCCGGGATTTTGCAACAGATACAGCGCCGTTTTTATTTTCAAGAAATCCTTTGTTTTACAAATCATTACAATCACAGAGCTTTAATGAAGGGAAAACAGGCATCATGCAGCACCCTGAAGTATGCTGTATGAAAACAGAGGAATACGACGAATTGATTGCAGATCCTTTTAAGTGTATTGTCGACAGGATACTGCCTAGAGTTTACAAGGCTTTAGACCCGGCCAATGGCAGCAGCAGCGTTTCGCTGGTACGGGCCATGAGTATTCAGAATGATATGAATACGCCGATTTTGATGGAAGCAGCCCGGGTGAGCCAGAAATATGGCCTTCCTTTGACCGGTGGAGGACTTGTCGAGGCACCGATGGATTATATCGCCGATATGATCCGCGGGTTCTCTGCCATAACCATGGACATTCGGAGACAGCCTGAGAAGGTGGCAGCAGCAGCGGAAGCGGTGATGCCCTTGATGGACCGGCTGGCAGCGCAGCTCCCGGCAGTACCGGGCAAGCTGGTGAGTATGCCGCTCCATATGCCTGTATTTATGCGGGAAAAGGACTTTGCAAAACTCTGGTGGCCAAGCTTTAAAGAGCTGGTGGAACGGATGGCGGCAAGAGGACAATACATGCGCATTTATTTTGAGGGGGATTGGACGCGTTACTACGACTATCTGCAGGATTTGCCAAAGGGCCGTATCCTTGGTGTTTTTGAATACATGGATCATCAGCTGGCTAAGGACAAGCTTGGAAAGGTGATGTGTATTACCGGCGGTTACGATGTATCGCTTCTGCAGTATGGAACAAGGCAGGCGGTTATCGATGAGGCCAAAAAGCAAATGGATATTCTGGCACCCGGCGGAGGCTATATTTTCACGGTTTCCAAAGGCATTACATACCCCAATGACGGAACACCTGAAAATGTTAAGGCATTGTACGAATTTGTGGAAGAATACGGAAAATATTAGGAGGTCAATCATGAATCAGGAAGTAAACTATCTGGCGAGCTGGGAAGAATACTGTGAGGCTAACGGTCTGGATTATGAGGAAAATGTTTATCTGGAGCCATACTGGCAGGCAACGCAGGAAAAACTGTTCGGATTTATCATCAAGCTTTTGATATGAAAAGATACGGTAGAGAGGGAGAAAAAATAATGAATGATACAAGAGGAAAACTGGGGAATTTTGTAAAATTTTCCTATGGCTTTGCAGATGTTGGATTCCAGATGATGGTAACTCTGTCAAATTCCTATCTGTTGATCTTTTTTACCGATGTAGCTGGTATTTCGGCGGTAACGGCAGGGATCATCATGACTGTAGGGCGGATTATAGACACCATCAGTGTTCCGATTTTAGGGCCGTTTATCGAAAAAAGCCATCTGCCCTGGGGCAAGTACCGGTCGTGGCTGTTTATCGGTGCGATATGTATATTTATCACCAACGCGATTTTATTTGTTAATCTGAGCTTTTTGCCGCAGGCGGCATTGATTGCAGTAGGAGCCATTGTATATGCGGTTTTCTGTATTTCAACGAATGTGGCCTACATTGGCTATACCTCCATGAACTCATCCCTAACCGATGATCCCAAGGAAAAGGTGCAGCTTTCCACCTTCCGTGGCCAGGGGGCTGCCATTGGTAAAATTATTGCCGGCTGGACGCTGATTCCAATGATTTATTTCTTTGGCGGCGCGAACGCTTATACCGAGCAGGGATTCCTGGTGACAGCTGTTTTCGTGGGCCTGATGATCGTCTTTACCTATCTGACTCTTTTCTTTGCAACTAAAGACCGCAAAGTTATGAGCAGTAAGGAAGAAATTAAGGACACTAAAAATAATGGGCCTTCCGTGAAGGATATGCTCAAACAGATTGTGACAACACGGCCGCTGCTGCTGCTTTTCCTGACCGACGTTACCCGGATTCTAGCAAGCCTTTTGGTATTTTCGATGTTCCCATACTTTTTTAAATATGTGGTCAACGATCCGGCCAAGGTTGCTGTATTCTTTGGTTCTGTTAATATTCTTTTGTTCATCGGGGCGACGCTGGTTCCATTTATCACTAAAAAGCTCAGCAAGAGAACGACCTATATGTGCGGCAACGCTGTGATGGCGGTATGTTTTGTACTGATGTTTTTAAACAGCGGAAATCCCACACTGGTTACGATTCTGGCGTCCATCGGGTACCTGGGTTATTCCCTTGGGAATGTTGTGAATACAGCCATGTACGCAGACATTGTTGACTTTGGTGAGTATAGAACCGGTAAAAACGCCAGAGCAGCAATCTTTAGCGTATTCCAGCTGTCCATTAAGGTTGCAGCTGTCTTTTCAACCAGCATCGCTGCCTTCGGGCTGGCATCAACCGGCTTTCAGGCCGGGGTTGAACCAACAGCCCAGGTGGTGAGCGGCATTAACATGATCTCGATGCTGCTGCCGGCAGGATTACTCCTTGTTGGCGTTGTATTTTTGTTTTTCTACAATATCAATGAAAAAGAACTGCCAGAAATGCGTGAAGAGATGATGAACCGGAAAAATTAAGTTCGGGTGGAACAGAGGGAGACAAATGGAGAATAATTTACATAAAATGACAGAGGAACGAAATCAGCTTTATATGGATGTGCGCGCAGGTAAAATACCAAAGCGCGTGCCCATCAACCTGAACATGGATGGCGCGGCGGCCTTGGAATACGCCGGTTATGATCTTAAGACACAGCAGTATGATATAAAATACCTGATCGACGCCATGGAAAAAGCAGCGCAGGACTTTGAGAGCGATAATCTCGGCGTAACAGCCGTCCGTTTTGCCCACTTTTATAAAATTTTGGGGGCAAAGCATTTTGTGATGGGGACAGATGGTTTTCTACAGCACCCTGAGATTGCGGCCATGGAACCCAAAGAATACGACGTTCTGATCGCAGAGCCCTATCAATTTTTATGGGACAGCGTTATCCCAAGACTGTATACTGAGCTGGATAAGCCTTGGCCCTTGTCCTCGGCAGCGCTGGCAAAGGGCTTCCATACCTTTTACAGCACCATGGGGCAGATTGGGGCCGCTAAAAATGAGCTGTGCCTGAAATATGGGAAGTCAAATCTTGGAGGAGCCTTTGCCCAGACCGACGCTCCCTTTGATTTTATCGCTGACCTGCTGAGATCCTTCACGGGCATGATGATGGATATCCGGCGTGTGCCGGACAAAGTGGAGGCTGCCTGCGAAGCGATTCTGCCGTTGATGATCAAGACTGGCGCCAAGGGAACGCCGAAAAAGGCAGGGGGCTGTATGATTCCGCTGCACATGGCGCCTTATATGAAGGAAAAGGATTTTGAACGCTTTTATTGGCCGACCTTTAAAAAGCTGGTGGAGGAGCTGGTAAAAACAAATACGAACGTCTCGATTTTCCTCGAGCATGACTTCACACGCTTTCTTGATTATATTCGTGAGCTGCCCGCAGGATGCCAGCTGATGGCTGAGTTTGGAGATCCGAAGGTCTTTAAGGAAAAACTGGGAGACAAGTTCATACTTACTGGCTTCTATCCGCTGGCAATGCTGAAGACAGGAACACTGAATGAGATTCAGGACAAGGCAAAAGAAATCATTGACATTTTGGCACCTGGAGGGCGCTATATCTTCAGCCTGGATAAATCCATTCTCAGAGTCAGCGATGTGGAAATTGATAAATATCAGGCACTGCTGCGTTTTGTGAAAGAATACGCGGTTTATTAGGAGGCAGGAATGGAGATTAAATCAGAGTATTACAATAATTTAGACGAAAATATGGAAAAGTATGGCATTGCGGAAGAAGATATTCCCATGGCGGAGGACACCTTCCAGGCGCTGGAGGAGCAGATGTTCAGCTTTGCAATGTTTATGCTAATGTGAAATGAAAATAAGCCTGCCCCCATTGTGGGACGGGCTTATTTTTTATGGTAGAAAGGACGGATATAGCCTAATTTTATGCCCTTTGTCACAGCCTCAAGCGAGGAGGAGACATCGAGCTTGTCAAAAATATGCTGAATATGGTTTGAAATTGTGCGCTCACTTGAAAAAAGTATCTCAGCGATGGCTTTGCGCTTATACCCCTCTGATAATAGCTGTAAAATTTTCGTTTCTGTTGCGGTCAGTTCTTCGATATATTCATTTGCCCTGGGAAAGACAGGGACGCCTTTGTTAATCTGGATCAGGCTTTCAAGCAGTCTGTCAGGATCAAGATTTTTGTTTAAAAAACCACAGGCTTCCAGCTTTTCGGCGGCATGGCGGTAAACCGGGAGGTCGTAACCGGTCAGGAAGACAAGCTTCAGGCCGGGGAATTCTTTTTTAAGCCCAGAAGCAAGCGCAATGCCGTCTACATCACTGACTGTGTCGAGATTGATGTCGAGGAGAAGGATATCCGGATGAAGCCGGCGAATGTGCGCGGCAGCCTCTGATGGGTTCTGGAGTGTCGTGAAGCTCTCGATTTCAGGCATATCCGCCAAAACAATTTCAAGGCTTTTGGCAAAAAGAGCGTGGTCATCGATCAATAAAATGTCCATAAGAAGTATCTCCTTTCATGGGGAGGGCTACAGAAGCACAAAGCCCGGAAGGCTCATTGGGCGTAATATTCAGAGCACCTCCGGCTGCTGTGAGGGTTTCCAAAACAGATGCAAGGCCCTTATGCTTGAAAAGATCGGAAGGCAGGGTTGTGAAGCCTGTTCCATTGTCGAGGACAGACAGAAGAACACAACGGTCCTCCACAGACAGGCAGACCCTGATTTCTGACGCGTTGGAATGCTTAAAGGAGTTATTTGCCAGCTCTTTTATTAAACGGAAAACGATGCGGTTATAGGGCTCGATGAGGAAGAGATCATCGGGGCAGTCCAGGCGAACCTGAACTTTTTTTAAGGGATAGGTTTCCGCGATGCCCTCCAGCAGCTTTTCAAAATTTTCCCTCAGCGTCATTGAACTTAAAAGCGCAGGTGAACAGGCCTGCATTTCATCACGGATGGAAGTGTTCAGCCGATTTAAGGTACTGATGATCAAGGTTCTGATCTCGGGGCGGTCTGCCTTTGCTGCCAGGTTTTTCACCGACAGAAGATCCTGCAGAACGGCATCGTGAAGGTAGTTTGAGAACTCTTTTTTCAGACCTTCCTCACGGTTAAGCGAGGTGAGGGGATCGCTGTAGAGAGTATTACTCTTATTAGCCGAAAGCCGGAGCGCTTGATAAGTCGCACCAAAATAGCAAAGCAGAATAAACCAAAGTGCCGTGTGCAACAAAATAAAAATTGCAATAACAGGCAAGGCAAGGAACCAGCCAAGCGCCGATAAAACAGCCGCACCGAAAAGAGCAATGGGCGATAAAAGGAAAGAGACTGCTGGACGACCACTTTCGGAGGTATTTTGCAGGCTGTTTTTTAAAATTCTGTGAACGCTGACTAGCGGCAGCCCGATGAGAACGTAAAGACCAGTGTTGGACAGAAAGACAGGGTTGTACCGGAAGACGAGGCTGTACAGAACAGCAGGAAGGAGAATCAGCAGCAGAGAAATCAGCAGGCTGCGCCCTTCCTGTCTGAAAAAGTACAGGCTTCTTTTTTTATTGGCCAGAAGGATTACGCCAAAGGAGGAAATGCTTACCAGCCACTGAATACCCAGAAGCAGATTAAACAGGTAAGAACTGGGAAAGCTCACCAGTGTCAGCAGTGTGAGTGTCAGCTGAAGGTATAAAATAGGCTTCTTGCCTGAGTAGCCAGATGCCTGGAAAATAAAGCTCAGGAAAAAGCGGGAGAGCACCAGAGGCAGGAGTGCGTAGAGCAGGAGGCCAAGCCCCGAAAAAACCGGGATCTCCAGCCGCAGAAAGAGCATGCACCAGGACACAAAGACCAACACCAGGGTGTAATGTTTTAAAAAGGAATTGGAGCGGTAGTTCTGGAGCTGGATAAAAGCTGCGCCAGAGTCTGTCAGTAAAATGACCGACAGCGGCATCACCGCTTCAGCTTTGAAATCCAGGTGAAGCCAAAATTCGCAGCACAAAAAGACAGTCAGGAGCAATTGATGGAGGATAAGCAGCAGCAGAGAGTGAAGATATTGTCTTTTCATGGCGTTCTCCTTTTTGTGATAGTTTTATTATAGCATAATCAGGCTCTGTCGGCGATATGGCAGCAGGCGTATTGCGTGATGATATAGTACAGTGCGAAAACGAGAAGATACAAAGCGTAGGACAGCATAAAAGGCGGCAGCAGAGCAGTGCTGCTGATGATTTGAGGCATGAGGGCATTGTAGCACTGCAGGGCAAAAAAGCTGTGCAGGCCGCCGAGAATACAGGGAATGCTGAAAAGGATCAGGTTCTGTTTTGCAATGATGCGGTGCAGGGCTTTATTTTGACAGCCCAGCTTTTTTAAAATCTCAAAATCCTTTATGTCATAGCTGGTATCCGAGACGCTTTTGAAATAGAGGATACAGCCCATGGCAATAAAAAATATGAACGCGCCAAAGGCGGTTAAGAGCAGATTTGGACTGCTGGCAATCAGAAATTCATCCCGCTTAAGGCAGGCGCTGGCAAAACGGTAGTCATCCTCGAAAAGTGGTAAGAGGGCTTCGGCTGTGGTGGAGTCCTCTGACAGACTGTCCCCAAAGATACTGACCACTGAGGCCGTTTCAAGGCCCGATTGCACTAGTGAGGAATAGAGGGCGTCTGAAATAACCAGCGTTCCAACGCCTTCGTTGGCAAAGCCGGTAGCGTTGTCCAGAGTGGTTTCTGCGATATGTACACGCTGCGATGTTCCGTCTGGCAATGCGAGGTCATAGGCGGTTCCGGCAGACAGGCTGCTGCCGCTCAGATAGCGCACGAGGACCGCTTCATTTTGCGCGAGAGACGGTGCGGAGGCTTTTTTCATGGCGGACATCCTCTGGTGGTAGTCGGTCTCGCTCATAATGGCAAAATGCGGGCCATTGTTTTTCCTGGTATACTCAAAATCGGGAAGCTCAGGTGAGTCGGAGGCAGCGATCAGCAGGCTGGTTTCAATGACCTGATAATCCTGCGCAGGGTGATGGCGCTGGATAAGGCTGAGGGCCTCCTGCGTTCTTTTCGGATCATCGCCTGGAAACTCAAGGGCAGCGGGGGTGATTCTGGAAAGACCCTGCTCCGAAAAGGAGTAGGTGCAGAGCGTAGAGCCGAGGATACCAAGGGTTGCGGCAGAGAGGAGGGTGAGCAGGATCAGCATTCGCGCGTTGCTGCGGATACGGTGGACAAATTTTGGTAAAACCACGATGGTATCCGGTCTGTAAAACAGTTTTTTATGTCTGCGGATGCTCTGGACGCCAAAGGGCAGAAAGGAGCGGATAAAAAGAACAGTTCCAGCGGTGACCAGAAGAAAGGTCAGCCCGGCCATGGGCAGAAATCCAACACTGACCCAGAGGGAGCGGGTACCTGCGGTAATATTAAAAGCCAGGCAGTAGCCAGAAGCCAGGAATGCTAGTCCAAGAACAGCCGAAGCAGGGTGCGGTTTTAAGGGCTTTTCACTTTTCTTTTCAAGCCTTACCATGGACAGGATACTGGCCTTTTTTAAAAAAAAGCCATTGGACAGGAGAAGAAAAATTAAAGCGGCCGCGACAAACAGGATTGTTTGAGAAAGTGCAGCTGGATTAAAAAGCGGCACTTCGGACAGATTAATTTTTAATTTCAGAAAAACGGCCAGCAGAAGAACCACGCCTTTATGAAAAAAGCTGCCGATGATCAAGCCTGAAAGCAGAGCAACAGAAATGATCAGAAGGTTTTCAAAAAAGAGAAGCTTTATTATTTTTGTTTTTCGAAAGCCGAGCAGGGCGTAAATACCCAGCTCTCCCATTCGCCGTTTTGTGAAAAAGCTGTTGGAATAAGCCATATAGAACAGGACAAAAGCCATGAGGAGCACAGAGACCACACTGGTCATTGTCTCAACCCGTCCGTCCTCAGATATTTTCTCCATGACTAAAGTATTCATGGAAAAAGCCTTAAAGCAGCTGTAAACCGCGAGAACAAGGGTAACAGAAAGAAAATACAGCAGGTAGAAGCGATAATTTTTCTTAAGGTTTTTACAGGCAAGGTCAAAGAGTTTCATAAAAGCCTCCTATTGATCTAAGTTTGAGACAGCGTTTAGAATCTGATGATAGAAATGGGAAGAGGTCTCCTCTTTTCGGTGCAGCGCTTTGGTGATGTGTCCATCCTTAAAAATGAGGATACGGCTTGCAAAGCTGGCGGCATAGGCGTCATGGGTCACCATGAGGATGGTGGTTTTGAGCGCTTCATTTACTTCGCTGAGCTTTTTCAGGAGGGCAGCTGCTGAGGCGGAATCCAGTGCGCCTGTGGGTTCGTCGGCAAAGAGGATGTCGGGGCTTTTTATCAGGGCTCTTGCCGCAGCGGTCCTCTGGCGCTGTCCTCCGGAAAGCTGGGCGGGGTATTTGCCTAAAAGGGAAGCGATGCCAAAACGTTCTGCCAGCTTTTGAACCATTGTGTCAATTTTGTGGGATGGAGCGCCGATCAGCGTAAGCGGTACGGCGATGTTTTCCTGAACGGTCAGGCTGTCGAGCAGAAAATATTCCTGAAAGATAAAGCCAAGGCGGTCCCGCCGGAAATCGGCTGCGGCATTGCCGCTGAGCCCTTGTATATCAATCCCGCCGAGGGTGATGCTCCCCTCGGTGGGGGAATCAATGGTGGACAGGACATTGAGCAGGGTGGTTTTCCCAGAGCCAGAGGCGCCCATAATCCCCACAAACTCACCGGAGGATACTTTAAATGAGACATGATCCAGAGCTGGACGCTGGTTTTTTTCATAATATTTGGTCAGATTTTGCGCATTCAGTAAAACAGACATGATTTTATTCTCCTTGTTTTTATTAAGCTTGCTCTTATTATACAGAGGGCCGTAAAATAATGAGTGAGTAAAAAGCGCATAATTTGTTTGTATAAAGGGTGAAAGAGGTTTAAAATAAAGGTGTAATTGAGTTTTGAGGTTTACAATTTAAAAATAATTGAACGGACGGAGGATTAAAATGAAAAATACAATTGGTTTTATTGGATGCGGCAATATGGCTCAGGCCATGATTGGCGGTGTGGTGAGCAGCGGTCTCTTTACAGGGGCGCAAATTATCGCTTACGACCCATCGGAGGCACAGCGCCGAAAGGTGGCTGAAAAATTTGGCATTCGGACGGCCGAATCAAATATCGGTGTCGCCAGTGAAGCGGATTACCTAGTGCTGGCGGTTAAGCCCTTTGTCTATGCCGATGTTCTGCGGGAGATTGCCGGCCATACCAAAAAAGATGTGATTGTGATTGTCATTGCAGTGGGTGTGGAATTCAGTGATGTTAAGGATATTTTGGGTAAGGATACTAAGGTGATTCGGACTCAGCCAAGTACACCTGCTTTTGTCGGTGAATCGGACTCGACGGTCTGTCCGGATGATTTGATGACAGAGCAGGATATTGAAGCGGTTATGACCATATTCAAAAGCTTTGGCAGGGTTGAGATCATAAGCGAAAAGCTGATGAATGTGGTGCCCTCCATCGCGAGCTCCGCACCAGCCTACACCATGCTTCTGATCGAAGCCATGGCTGACGGCGGAGTGCTGCACGGGTTCCCCAGGGACCAGGCTTACCGTCTGGCCGCCCAGTCGGTATATGGCGCGGCGAAGCTGGTGCTGGAAACAGGAGAGCATCCGGCAGTTTTAAAGGACCAGATCTGCACACCCGGCGGCACGACCATCGAGGCAGTGCGGGCATTGGAGGCTTCCGGCTTCCGGGACGCAGTGATCTCAGCGGTTGACGCGTGCGCACTTAAGTCCATCAGCTTATTGAAGAAATAAATGAAAAGAGGTTTTGAGCATGGATTCTTCTTTAATTACTAAATTGAGAAGAAAACTGAATTTGGAGCAGATGACGTCACTCTGTTCTGGTGAAAATAACTGGGAGACCAAATCCTATGAGGCGCTTGGAATTCCCAAAGTGGTGATGTCAGACGGCCCTCACGGCCTGCGGGTTGAGACCGAAAAGGAGGAGGGGAAAATTGGCGTGGGTGACAGTCTCCCAGCGACCTGTTTTCCTCCGGCGACCCTTGCGGCCTGCAGCTTTGACGAATCGCTGATCAGGGAGATGGCGTCCGCTATTGCCCGGGAAGCCCGCACGGCAGGCGTCGACCTGATTTTGGGCCCTGGGCTGAACATTAAGCGTTCGCCTCTGTGCGGCCGGAATTTTGAATATTATTCGGAGGACCCCTACCTGTCCGGCCATCTGGCCAAGGCTTTTGTTGAGGGCGCCAGAAAGGAACACATCGGCGCGACCTTAAAGCATTTTCTTGGGAATAATCAGGAAACACGACGGATGACTGTCAATGCACTTATTGACGAACGCGCCCTGCGTGAAATCTATCTAAAGGGATTTGAGATTGCGGTTAAGGAAGCCGGGCCAATGGCAGTTATGTGCTCCTACAACAGTGTAAACGGCGAATTTTTATCCCAGAGCAAGCATTTTCTGACAGAAATTTTGAGAAATGAGTGGGGCTTTGAGGGGATTGTGATGACAGACTGGGGGGCTGTTTATGACCGGGTAAAGGGTGTGAAGGCCGGGCTTGACCTTGAAATGCCGGGAAGCGGCGGCGTCAATGATCACAAAATATTCGACGCCATCAAGGAAGGAAAACTTAAAAAGACAAGGCTCAATGAAATGGCGGAGCGGCTCATTGCCTTTGCCCTTGAGGCAGAGGAAAACCGCCAGGCAGCCGGCACGCCAGAGCCTGTGGACATCAATGAGCAGCACCTGCTGGCGCGCCGCGTTGCGGCTGAAAGTATGGTTTTGCTCAAAAATGAAGACAGTCTGCTGCCCTTAGACAAGGAAAAACTAAAGACCATTGCTGTTATCGGAAAAATGGCCTTTGACCCCAGATACCAGGGCTCAGGAAGTTCGAAGATCAATCCTTACCGGATCGAGGCGCCCTATGACGCCATTGCCGCTGAGACAGCGGACGGGGTGAAGCTGCTGACCGCCCAGGGTTATTCCGACAGCTCTGATGAAAAACACAAAAGAATCGTAAGAGAGGCTGTGGAAACGGCCGGAAAGGCTGATGTGGCAGTGGTATTCGCCGGATTGCCAGACAAGCTGGAATCCGAAGGCTATGACCGCACCACCATTAAGCTGCCCGAAAACCAGCTGGAAATGATCCAGCGTGTCTGTGAGGAACAGCCCAACACCATCGTTGTATTATTCAACGGCGGTGTGGTTGACCTGGAATTTGAAGATCAGCCAAAGGCCGTTCTGGAAGCCTGGCTGGGCGGTCAGGCCGTAGGCGCTGCCGTTTCAGACATTCTCTTTGGCCGCGTCAATCCATCGGGGCGGCTGGCGGAGACCATTCCCATGCGTCTGGAGGACACGCCTGCCTACATCAACTTTCCTGGAACAGAGGACAGTGTAAACTATGGCGAGAGTATTTTTGTAGGATACCGTTATTATGATTATGTGAACCGGCCGGTGCGCTATCCTTTTGGGTTTGGACTCAGCTACTCCACCTTTGAGTACAGTGATATGAAGGCCTCAGCGGCGGATGATGGCACAGTGATGGCCAGTTGCCGTGTCAAAAACATCGGAGAGCGCGCGGGAAAAGAAGTGGTTCAGCTGTATACTGGAAAGCCGGATGGAAAAGTCCAGCGTCCCATTCGGGAGCTGAGGGGCTTTACTAAAATTGATCTGGAGCCTGGAGAGGAAAAGGTGGTTGTCTTCGAGCTTTCTAAAGATGACTTTGCTTATTTTAACCCGACCAGAAACGCCTGGACGCAGGAGGAAGGACTGCATATGGTTTTAATTGGTGCATCGAGCCGGGATATCCGCCTTGAGGCGGAGGTTGCGCTGCCTGCGCCGCCACTTCCGAAACTCACGCGGTATTCCTATATGGATGACTTCATGGCAAACCCGAGGGGGCGGCAGGTGATCGAGGTGATCATGTCCCAGTTTCAGAGTGTGACAGGGAAAATCATTGATACAGAGGACAACTTTTTTATGACAATGCTGCACGGCACCCCGGTTTCTAAAATTGTCACTTTTACCAATGGGCTGTTGAGCGATAAAAGTGTGGACCGGATTCTGGAATTTGTCAACGGCGAGGATGACAGCGAGACATTTGACATCCGCTGCCTTTTTGAGGACAAGGAAGAAAAGAGGAACTGGTTCCAATCTATGCTGGAGGGTATTTTTGGCAAAAAAGAGGACAATGCTTTTTACACAGTAGACTGCCCTGTCCGCGACCTGATGGCGAACCCTGAAACAAGGGCTGTTCTGGCGAAATACTGCCCGGACGAGTATATGCATGGCGAAATTATGGACATGATCATCAGTATGGGGGTCACCATGCGCAAGGTACAGAAGCTGATCCCTGATGAGTATTACCCCTACAGCCTGCTCACAACCATTGACGAAGAGCTGAGGCTGATTCCAAAAGATAATAAAGAAGAAATATAAATTTTGCTTGACTTGAAGTGGACTCCAAATGTTATGCTGTATAGACACAGATAAAATGAATTTTAATTTGGAGGTAGAGAGGCATGACCATTTCGGAAGTGGCAAAAAAATATAATCTTTCTGCGGATACGATTCGCTATTATGAACGGATTGGACTGATCCCCCGAGTAAACCGAAGCGCCAGCGGGATTCGGGATTTTACAGAAAATGACTGCGGCTGGGTCGAGTTTATTAAATGTATGCGCGGGGCTGGACTTCCCATTGAGGCCTTGATCGATTATGTTGCCCTTTTTCAGCAGGGGGACATGACTGTCGAAGCCCGCAAGTCCATTCTGGTTGAACAGCGGGATGTGCTGGCTGAGCGTATGAAAGAAATGCAGAGCACGCTGGAGCGACTGAACCAGAAGATCGAGCACTATGAGGAGGGAATCCATGCCGCTGAAAAGCGCCTTCAAAAAAGAGAGGACTAGAATTTAAAAGTAAAGTAAGTTAGACAGGTGCGTGCCAAAGCGGCATGCGCCTGTTTTTGCAGTTTAGGCTTTTTTAGTTTTATTTTCAGATCATTTGGGCTATAATAAAAAGTAAAAGAAAGATAAAGAAGGTTAACCATGAAAGTTTTGACAGTTGATACGGCCACAATCGTTGCAACCGCGGCGGTGGTGGATGAAAATAAATTGATTTGTGAGACCATTGTCAATTTTCAGAAAAAACATTCTGAAAAGCTGATGCCCGCTATCGACCATATGCTGAAGGACGTAGGTCTGACCATTCAGGATATGGACGCTTTTGGGATTGTTAACGGGCCAGGCTCTTTTACAGGGCTGCGCATTGGCATGGCCACGGTCAAGGGCTTTGCTCAGGCTCTTGATAAGCCGGTGATCCCGATTTCTACTCTGGAAGCACTGGCCTATAACCTGCCCTATGCAGACGGTGTTGTCTGCCCGATCCTTGACGCCCAGCGGTCACAGGTTTATACGGGCCTGTTCCGCTTTAACGAGGAGGAGGGCATGGTGGCCGAGCTTGAGGATTCCGTCATGGATATCGTGGCGCTTATCGGAATTTTACAGAATTATACCGATGGTCCGATTTATCTGCTGGGAGATGGCGTTCCGCGTTTTTATGAAACAATGGTCGAGGCCCTGCCGGGAATCATTAAGGTGAAGCAGCATTTATCTATGAACCGGGCTTCATCGGCGGGTACTCTGGCGGTTGAGCGCGCCCTTAAAAAACAGTGGCAGGATTTCAAAAGCGTCGAGCCGGTTTACATTCGTCCTTCCTATGCTGAAGAGCAGAAAAAGTAGCATGAAAGCAAAAATACGCGAGATGCAGGAGCAGGACCCTCCCCGATTATACGAAATTGGACAGGCCTGCGGCTTGGGTTCATGGTCGCTCGAGTCCTATATCAATGAATATAATAATCCCATTGCAAAATATCTGGTGGTGGAGGCAGAGGGACAGGTGGCCGGCTTTGCGGGAATCTGGTGCGTGGTGGATGAGGCCCAGGTTATGAATGTCGGTATTCTTGAAAAATACCGGCAAAACGGCCTGGGCACCCTGCTCATGGAGGCTTTGCTCAGCACCGCCAGAGCTCGGGGATGCAGTTGTATGACCCTGGAAGTTAAGGAAACCAACACAGCTGCGATTTGCCTTTACAAAAAAATGGGTTTCTCGGCCGCCAGTATTCGTGAGAACTATTACCCGGACCGCGTGAACGGCCTTATGATGAGGAGGGGTGATCTTGGATAAAAAATCTTTAGCGACAGCGATTATTGTAGGGATTGTTTTCCCTGTTTTTGTGCTTATAACCTCGATGGAGTTTGCGGTGTTTAACCGCGGCTTTTTTCTGGATCAGCTGGATAAAAATAATGTGTCCCAGACAACCGGTATTGCTTCTAAGGAACTGCCGGCTGTGACCGAGCAAATTTTTGCTTTCCTGAAAGGAGAGCGTGAGGATTTTAATATCTATGCCGAGAAGGAAAATGATCTGTACGTGCCGCTTTTTAATCAGGAGGAGCTGATTCATATGGAGGATGTGCGCGGCCTTTTAAAGGTAGCGGTGATCGTTCAGGCAGTGTGCGGTGTTCTGCTTCTGGCAGGGCTTGTTCTGCTTTTTTTCTGGAACCGGGCTGCGATGGCCAAAGCTGTGTTTGGCGGTTCTGTTTTCGGTCTGGTACTGCTTCTGGCGTCCGGTCTGGCAGCTGTTTTTGATTTTACCGCTGTTTTTCAGGCAGCGCACAGACTGATTTTCACCAACGACTACTGGTATCTGGACCCGAATGAGAGTGTCTTGATCAACATTGTGCCTGAGCCTTATTTTATTGCTTTGGGCTTGAGAATCGTCACTATCGCAGCAGTGGTTTACCTGATCTGCGCAGCGGGCGGCGGCTTTTTCAGCCAGCGTCTTACCCAGAGAAAGTTTATGAAAAATTCAAAAAGAAAATTTTAGAAAGTGAGTTTTATGAAAATATTAAGCATTGAGACATCCTGTGATGAAACCTCGGTGGCAGTGGTCGAGGACGGAAGAAAAGTACTGACCAACCGGATTTACTCACAGATTGATATTCATAAAAAATATGGCGGTGTGGTGCCTGAGATTGCATCCAGAAATCATGTGATGAAACTGCCGTATATTATCGAAGAGGCTCTTGAGGAAAGCGGTCTCAGTTTTTCAGACCTTGACGCCATCGCTGTGACAAACGGCCCGGGGCTGGTAGGCGCTCTGCTAATCGGCGTTTCTGAGGCTAAGGCCTTAGCCTACAGCCTGGGTCTGCCTTTAATCGGCGTCAATCACATTGAAGGGCATATCGCTGCGAATTTTCTCCAGCATCCCGATTTGGAGCCGCCCTTTTTAACCCTGGTGGTGTCCGGCGGCCATAGCCATCTGGTGATGGTACGCGATTACCAGACCTTTGAAATCATCGGAAAAACAAGGGATGACGCAGCAGGAGAAGCCTATGATAAGATTTCGAGGGTTCTGGGGCTGGGATATCCCGGCGGTCCTGCCATCGACAGAGCGGCAAAAAAAGGAAATTCCCATGCGGTGGAGTTCCCAAGGGTATTTTTAGAAAAGGACAGCTACGATTTCAGTTTCAGTGGTTTAAAATCCGCGGTGCTGAATTACCTGAATAGCAAAAAGATTAAGGAAGAGCCCATTGTCGTGGAGGATGTGGCAGCCTCTTTTCAGCTGGCCGTCATTGAGGTGCTGGTTGAAAAGGCCATTCACTGCGCGCTGGAGCAAAAGGTGGATAAAATCTGTATGGCAGGCGGTGTTTCGGCCAACAGCCTGCTGCGGGAAATGATGCAGGAAAAGGCAAAGGAAAACGGCCTTGCGCTTTATTACCCGGCACCCATATTGTGTACTGACAATGCGGCAATGATCGGTTCTATGGCTTATTATAACTATATCAATGGTGTAAAAAGCGATTTGTATTTAAACGCTGTGCCGGGACTGAAAATCGGCAGCAGATAAACGATATACAAGCGTTTTGTGATTGATTTGAACAGAACCATAATATACATCGGTTTACGTCAAACAGCGTATGCCGATTTTAATGTAACTGAAAAGAGGTGCATCCGATTTGAATCGAATCAGGCAGTGGCTTCGGGGCGGCCCTCATAGTGAGCATAAAGGTGGTCTTGAAATTTTAAAATACATTGGACCAGGATTGCTGGTTACAGTGGGCTTTATTGACCCTGGCAACTGGGCTTCCAATGTGGCGGCTGGGGCAGAGTATGGCTATTCGTTGCTGTGGATGGTAACACTATCGACCATTATGCTCATTATTTTACAGCACAATGCCGCCCATCTGGGGATTGCGACAGGCTACTGCATGTCGGAGGCTGCCAGCCAGTATCTGCCCAAATGGCTCAGCGTACCAGTTTTATCGACCGCAGTTTTGGCAACCGTCGCCACTGTTATGGCGGAGGTGCTGGGCGGCGCCATTGCGCTGGAAATGCTTTTTTCGATCCCCATAAAAATTGGCTCGATTCTGGTAACTGCCCTGGCACTTTTTCTGCTTTTAAGCAACTCTTATAAAAAGCTGGAGCGCTGGATTATCGGGTTTGTGTCATTAATCGGCGTTTCTTTTCTAATCGAAATACTCATGGTCCATGTCGACTGGGGCGCTGCTGCTGTTTCCTGGGTTAAGCCCTCAACACCGCCGGGTTCCATGCTGGTCATCATGAGTGTGCTGGGCGCGGTGGTAATGCCGCACAACCTTTTTCTTCACTCTGAAATTATCCAGAGCCGCCAATGGAACACGAAGGAAGAATCTGTTATTAAAAATCAGCTGAAATTTGAGTTTACAGATACGCTGGTTTCCATGATTATCGGATGGGCCATCAACAGCGCCATGATCCTGATGGCGGCAGCGACCTTTTATAAAGCGGGTTTTCAGGTCACAGAGCTCTCGCAGGCCGCGGATATGCTCAAGCCGCTGGTGGGCTCGGGTGCGTCGCTTCTCTTTGCTTTCGCCCTTCTGCTGGCAGGAATCAGCTCATCCGTCACCGCGGGAATGGCGGGCGGCACCATTGTTGCGGGGATGTTCAGGGAGCCCTACGATATTCATGACCGCCACAGCCAGCTGGGGATTATTGGCATCTTTCTGGCATCGCTGGTCATTATCTTCTTTGTCACCGACCCTTTTATGGGTCTGGTCTACAGCCAGATGCTTCTGTCCATACAGCTGCCCATCACGATTTTCCTGCAGATTTACCTGACAACCTCCAGGAAAATCATGGGGAAATTTGCCAATGGCAAGATCGACTTTACGATCCTGCTGATCGTCGGGCTGCTGGTTACAGCGCTTAATATTATGCTGCTGGTGAGTAGCTTTTAGTGGAATTTGGATTATAAAATAAATCATAATGTGTGGCGGCATACGTTGTTTTAACGTATGCCTTTTTTATGTTTATGGCAGGCGTAATCTGAAAAGTGTTCTGTTGTCTGCAGGTGGAAGAATTAATGGTTAGATTTTATCTGAAACGGTATATAAGTTGTAGTGATCAATCAGAACTTTTGATATGAAATGGGGATAAAGATGAAAAAAATATTAGTGATTTTGACCAATACTGCGAAATATGGAACGAAAAATGAGGCGACAGGTCTCTGGCTGTCCGAAGCGACTGAGTTTGTGAAGGAATTGATACAGGCTGGTTATGGGCTTGATTATGTCAGTCCCAGGGGCGGTTATGTGCCGATTGACCCTCGGAGCCTGAAGAACGCTTATGTTAATGAGGAAGTATTTGCTCTTTATGGCTCAGAGGATTTCCAAAACAGAGCATTGTCAAATTCCCTTAAACCATCGGATATAAACGCTTCCGATTATTTGGCGGTCTATTATACAGGCGGCCATGGTGTGGTCTGGGATTTTCCGGACAACAAAGCTTTGCAGGCAATCAGCCGAGAGATTTATGAGCAGGGAGGTTATGTGACATCGGTATGCCACGGATTGGCAGGGCTTTTGAATATAAAAACATCAGATGGGAGCTATCTTATATCTGGTAAAACACTCACAGGCTTTACAGAAACAGAAGAAATTCTGAGCGGAAAAAAACGCTTAGTACCTTTCGGTACAGAGAAAGAAGCTAGGAATCGGGGAGCAAAATTTGTGAAAAAACGCGCTTTTAGTTCTTTTGCGGTACAGGATGGGCATTTGATAACAGGGCAGAATCCCATGTCTGGACAGGCGGTGGCAAAATGTTTGCTGAAAAATTTGAAGGGGAGCCTGTCCTGTTTATGATGGGACGATTTATAGTGAGGATACAGATTACTTTGACGAAGGAAGATGTACAAATACTCGATTGATATTTGCAGGCATTTACGCTTTTTTAAAGTGTAAGAGAAATGACAAGGCCAGAAATCGCCCTAAAGAGGGCCTTTCATGGAAAAACATTAAGTAAACCTGAAAAAAGTCATTAAATTTATTAAAAAGGTCTTGCAAATTTTGAGAGAATGGTTTAATATAATGTTAGCACTCGGAGGTAATGAGTGCTAACAAGAAGATAATAATAAAAATCATAAATCATTAAAAATGGAGGAATCAAAAATGAGTTTAAAACCATTGGGAGACAAGGTTGTAATCAAAGTTAAAGAAGAAGAAGTAACGACTTCTAGCGGTATTGTATTACCAGGTTCTGCACAGGAAAAACCACAGCAGGGAACCGTTGTTGCTGTAGGTTCCGGTGAAATCGTTGATGGCAAAAAAGTGCCGCTGGATGTAAAGGAAGGCGATGAAGTTATCTATTCTAAATACGCTGGCTCTGAAGTAAAAGTCGGTGAAGAAGAATTCTTGATTTTGAAACAGTCTGACATCTTAGCAATTGTTGAATAATTCAGAAAACCACATTTAATAGATTATAAATTTTCAGGAGGAAGATTAAAATGGCAAAAGATATTAAATTCAGTGCAGACGCCAGAGAATCACTGATCGCTGGCGTAGATAAACTGGCAGACGCTGTCAAAGTAACCTTAGGACCAAAAGGAAGAAACGTTATCTTAGCAAAGAGCTACGGTGCTCCGACCATTACAAACGATGGTGTTACCATTGCTAAAGAAATTGAACTGGAAGACGCCTTTGAAAACATGGGCGCTCAGCTGGTTAAAGAAGTTGCTACCAAAACAAACGATGTAGCTGGTGATGGTACTACTACCGCTACCTTATTAGCTCAGGCTATTGTAAGAGAAGGTAACAGAAATGTTGTAGCCGGCGCGAATCCAATGGTTCTGAAAAAAGGGATCGAAAAGGCTGTGGAAGTTGTTGTTGACGAACTGAAAGCGAACAGCAAACCAGTAGAAACCAGAGAAGCAAAAGCTCAGGTTGCCTCTATTTCTGCCGCTGATACTGAAATCGGCGATTTAATCGCAGAAGCCATGACTAAAGTCGGCGACGACGGTGTTATCACTGTTGAAGAAGGCAAGGGCATGGGGACTGAACTGGAATTTACCGAGGGTATGCAGTTTGACAGAGGATACTTATCCGGCTACATGGTAACCGATACTGAAAAGATGGTTGCAGAATTAGACAACCCGTATATCTTAATTACAGACAAGAAAATCACAAATATCCAGGAATTACTCCCAGTGCTGGAACAGATTGTACAGCAGGGCGCTAAGCTCTTAATCATTGCTGAAGATGTTGAAGGCGAAGCTTTAACAACCTTAGTACTGAACAAATTAAGAGGAACCTTCAATTGTGTTGCTGTTAAAGCTCCTGGCTTTGGTGACAGAAGAAAAGCCATGTTACAGGATATCGCTGCTTTAACAGGAGGTCAGGTAATCTCCGAAGAAGTTGGCCTGGAACTGAAAAATGCCGATATGTCTATGTTAGGGCGTGCGCGTCAGGTTAAGGTTGACAAGGACAACACCATTGTTGTTGACGGCCAGGGTGACCGTGCAGTTGTTGAAGAAAGAGTTGCTCAGATCAAGGCTCAGATCCCTGAAACCACATCTGATTATGATAAAGAAAAATTACAGGAACGTCTGGCTAAACTGGCTGGCGGCGTAGCTGTAATTCAGGTTGGTGCTGCTACCGAAGTAGAACTGAAAGAACGCAAATACCGCATCGAGGACGCATTGAACGCGACAAGAGCTGGTGTTGAAGAAGGTATGGTACCTGGTGGTGGATCTGCATTCATCGAAACCTTAGACAAGGTAGACGCTTTAATCGAAACACTGGAAGGTGACGAAAAAATCGGTGCCACAATCATCCGCCGTGCCATTGAAGAACCCGTTCGTCAGATTGCTGAAAACGCTGGTCTTGAAGGCTCTGTTATCGTCAATGAACTGCGCAAGAAAGACACTGGTGTTGGTTTCAATGCTGCTACAGGCGAGTTTGTAAACATGATTGAAGCTGGTATCATCGACCCAACTAAGGTAACCCGTACAGCGATTCAGAATGCAGCCAGCATCTGCGCTATGTTCTTAACCACCGAAGTTGCTGTTGCTGATTTGCCAGAAGAAGCAGCTCCTGCAATGCCACCAATGGGCGGCGGCGGAATGCCAATGATGTAATAAAAGCCAATATAAATAAAGTGATATGATTTTATAGTAGGCAGGATATTAAGTGAAAGCTTAATATCCTGCTTTTTTAGTTTTCAAAATGGGCATTTTTATGTATAATGACTTTATTGGAGCTTAGGTAGGAGAGAGCAAAATGTATAATTTATTGATTGTAGACGACGATGCTTCGATACTGGAAGTAACAAGGATTTATTTTACCAGCCGCGGCTATAAGGTATACACGGCCCAGAACGCGGGGGAGTGCCTGAAGACCTCAGAGCATATGCCCCTGGACTGTATTGTGCTGGATGTGGCGCTGCCAGATATGGATGGTTTTGAGGTATGTGAAGAAGTAAAAAAGAAGACGAATGTCCCGATTATTTTTGTGTCAAATTATGCTGAAGAGGACAAGCGGATCAACGGTTTTGTTTCTGGCGGCGATGATTATGTCATCAAGCCCTTTAGCCTGAGAGAGCTTGAGTTGCGCATCTGCGCACGTATACGCCAACAGGAGGGAAAGACTAAATGCGGTGAAACACTGGATTTTGGAAAACTGAGTATCAACAAAGCGGCAAGGAGCGTAGCCTATAAGGAGGATATGATTTCTTTAACCGCGGCGGAATTTGATATTCTGTTTTTTCTGGCAAATCATGAAAATCAGGTGTTTTCCCAGAAAGATATTTTTGAAAGGGTGTGGAAGCTGCCGGATTTGGGAAACGCGCACACTGTTCAGGTCCATGTGGCGCAGATCAGGAGAAAGCTCAATTCCTTTTCTGAGGATCATCAGTACATCCAGACGGTTTGGGGAAAGGGCTATAAATTTGTTGCAGATAAAAAAGCTGAGGCGTAAATGCCTCAGCTTTAAAACTATTTTTTGAAAAAACGGGAGCGAAAGGCCGGGTTCAGCCAGAGAACCGCACCGATAAAAAACAGGATAACAAACAACAGACCCAATCTAGACCAGACATTGTAGGTGTCTGTGGCGGCCTGAGGATTGTTTTGATCTTTGGAGGAAATCACTGTGCTGCTATCTGATGAAGGCGTGTTTTTCCGAAGCTTGCCAGCATCATTTTGAGAAAGCGGCGAATTGCTTTTATTATCTCCGGAAGAGAAGCGTTTCGCTGCAGAAGAGCGGTTCGTAGCGTTGCCGAAAGGTGAGTATTCAAGCATATTCTCAAAGATATTGCTGTCCGTATTCCGATCAGGCTCATTTCTTCCGCCGCCGCCCCGGGTGCCGTCGATATCTTCAGGATCATCTCCGGTGAGAGGTAAAGATTTAAAGGTGCAGGTAACCGTATTGGAGTAACCTGCGAAGGAAGAGCCAGTTACCTTCAGTCGGTAGAGGGCTATGCCGGGTTCTTTCAGGATTTCTTCGTATAGGGCTTGGCCATCGTCATTTTGGCTGTAGGCCTGAGTGATATCCTCGCTGGTCCAACTGCTGCCACCATCGACTGATTTTTGAAGCTTTACAGAGGAGGCACCCGAAGGTGGGGTAAAGTTAAAGACGAGTCTGCATATTTTGACATCAGGCGTGGTGGTAACGCTCAGGTCGTCGATGGGCGTAGCTGTTTTAAAAGAAATATACGCTGTAGGTGTCTGGTTATTATCATTGAGGATATTCTCCTGCGTTTCCAGGGCTCCGGTGAGGGTAAAGGGTTCGTTTTTTTCAAGCCCCGCATCATAGACGATCCGGTCCCAGGTGACAGCCAAAGCAATGTAGCGGGTGTCATATGGGTTTTCGCTGTTTACGAGTTTTACAGTCATGTAGTTTGGCAATCCGCTCTCATTATATACAGTGAAAGGCGGCAACACAAAATTCAGCTCGTCGATTTCAGTGATGATCCACCGCGTGCCGTCATCGGAAAACTGGGGCGCTTTGGGTGTGAGCCGGCACAGGGTTCCTGTAACCCTGCCGTTTTGTGAAACGACAGAAACGGCTCCTTCGCCTTCAGCTGTAATGCGGCAGTTGCTCATGGAAATATCAGAGACCGTTGAAACACAGGCGCTGCCCGAGCCATCTGCTTTGACGAAGGTGTTGGACAAATAAAGCGGGTCGGGCTGTTCACAGACGATACCGCGTGCGTTGTCGCCGAAAGCCTGGATAAAGGTTGGTGCATGCAGCGTGCCGCCCACATCAATGGACCAGCTTGTGGGCTCGCCGCCCTCGTAAAAGAGCCCGGTGCCATTTTTTGCCGTAATGCTGCACTCCGCAAAGATCAGGGTTCCCATGCTTGAGGTACGGATCAGCCCCTCTGTGCCGCCGTCTCCAGTAATGGTGATGTTGGAGCCGATGAGCTCAAGCAGAGCGGTATCCTCAACATAAATATGGTAAGGGCCGGCCTCAATGGTGATAGGCGCGTCGGGCATATAGATGCTCAGAGAGTCCGTAATGATAAGATCCCCTCTGAGAACATAGGTACCGCCAATGTCCTGGTTCTCATCCAGCCATGCCTGAATAGCGTCGCAGCTGGGGGATGCCTCGGCCGGTGGGACTGGCGGGCCAATGACCATGGCACTTGCTTTTCCGGGAAGGATTCCGGCGCCTAAAAGGAGGATCATAAACAAAATAAAGTATTTTACTGAACGAATTGCTAACATACGGTTCTCCTTATAAATAATCGAAATGGAATGATGAGATGAAAAAGAAATTAAATGCTATTACAACCGGGCTGATTGTTTTAATCGTTTCTGCGGCCCTGTGCCTGGTGTTGATACAGCAGCTTTACCGGGTGGATAATAAGTATACCCAGACGACGCCGCAGGCAAAAGAAGGCGTTTTGACCCTGACAGCGGATGCTTTTTCAAGAGATAAGCTTTTTTGCCTGGTGGACGGATGGGCTTTTTACCAGGGAAAACAGATGAATCCAGAGGATTTTGCTGCGGATAGATCTGAACAGCCTGAACAGACAGAATACATTTATATCGGTGAGTACCCTGATTTTTCTATGCGCAATTTTCAGGTTTCCCCCTATGGGACCGGCGCCTATTACCTGAAAATCATCAACGAAGGCGAGCCTGTTATTTTGAGCATGGCCTTTCAGGAGATATTTTCGAGCGCGGCTATCTGGGTAAACGGTGAGCAGGTGGAAGCTCTGGGAAACATAGATCCTCAGCAGTATGAACCTTATATTAAAAACACAGTCGTCAGCTTTGAGGCGGGGGCGGAAACGGATATTCTCATCAATACTGCCAATTTTAGCCATTACTACAGCGGAATATATTATCCGCCGGTGTTGGGAGAGGCGAATGAAGTCAGCCATCTGATTTTTGTAAATCAGCTGTTTTACGCATTTCTGTGTATCTCCAGCCTGGTCATCGCTGTTTTTACATTGGTGGTCTGGATGTCTCCAGGGAGAGACAGGCTCTTTTTTTACTATGGACTCATGACGCTGTCCTTTGGACTGCATGTGGCTTATCAGCCGCTGCGCTGGATGGGAATTCCGCTGGCAGAATCCCTCTATGCGCTGGAGGACTGTACCAGCTATATTATGCTGTTATGCGTTATTGCTATCAGCAGTATTATATCACAGGTGGATCGGAAAAGCATCTACCGGACTTTTATTTTGCCGCTTTCTGCCACCATGTGCATGGTTTCAGTGGTGGTGCCGCTCCTGGTGCTGCCGGGCGCGCCCTGGCTGATCAACGCCTATGGCGGCTTCCTGGATTTTTATCAGCTTCTGGTCTTTGTTTACCTGATGACCGCCGCGGTTCTGGCCCTTAAAAGAAGGGAGACAAAGGCTTATTTCCTGATGGCTGCCAACGCCGTGTTTGGCATCAGCCTGCTGGTCCAGATTACCAGCAGCAACGCCTTTGAGCCTATTTATACTGGCTGGCAGAGCGAGTACTGCGGTTTTATTCTGGTACTGATCTTCGGTGGGATGATGGTATTTTACTACCGGCAGGTTTTGAGTGAAAACAGACGGCTCACAAAACATCTTGAGGAGGAAGTGGCTGTACGTACCAGAGAACTGACAACCCTGATGAACGAGCGTAAAAAATTTCTCTCTGATCTGGCCCATGATCTCAAAGCGCCGGTAACAGCCATCCAGGGGTTCATTGAGCTGGTAAAGTATGGCGATGTGCAGGTGGATGAGGAAGTTCAGCGCTATCTCGAGGTGATTAACCAGAAATCCAACGAAGTACAGACAAAGGTTCGCAGCCTCCAGGAGTTTACCAGCCAGGACGAGGCTGTCATGAAAAAGGAAAGAATGGATATTGGCGGGCTGCTGGATGACTTTTATGAAAACAACCGTCCGGATGCGGAGGCTAACGGCATAAGTTTCAGCATCATCAAGCCCGGGAAGCCCATTGAAATTCTGGGAAATCCAGAGCTTATTTACCGGGTATTTGAAAACCTGTTTTACAATGCCATGAGCTTCACACCCATGAACGGCAGGATCGTGGTTGAGGTTACGCTGGAGGAGGGCTGGGTGGTGATCCGGTTTTCCGATAACGGTGCGGGCATACCGCCGGATATTCTGCCAAAAATTTTCGACCGGTTTTATACCACCCGCGGTGAGAAAAATGACTCTCAGGGACTTGGGCTTTTCATTGTCCGCTACACTATAAAGGCTCACGGCGGCACTATCGAGGTAGTGTCGGAGATGGGGGAAGGGACGACCTTTACTATCCGGCTTAAAACCCTCTAAGCATGTTTAAGAAAGCTTCAAATAGCAGGGCGGTGTTCCCTTGTTTTCCAGAAGAAGGATAGTCTTAAACGACTTTTCAAAGAAACAGGCTTGTGATATAATGACTAAGAATTTTAAAAAGGAAAAAGATAGGAGGAGCAATGAACAGTATTAAGAAGATGTTATTTGTCTTGACTGGCTTACTGGTATTCGTTTGCCTCCCTGTTTTGGCAGAGGAGACAACGCCAAAGCAAACGACCTTGACAACAGAACCGTCGACGACGGTTGAATCTCAGACAACACCCTCTGCAGAGGAACCGCTGGCGATGCCGGATGAGGCTGTGACAGTAAGCCCGGAGGCAGAGGTACAGGAGGAAAATACCGAAGCGGTTACACCAGAGCAGACAGAGGAACAAGCGCCAGCGCCAGAAACTACGGTTCGGCAGCCGGAAGATAAAGCGGCTGTTCCAGAAATACCGAAAAATCTGGCAGAAGTCTTTGTGGATTCCAATGCCCTGAACAGCACTATCAGTATAGAGCTGAACGATGAAATTGTCAGCGGGCCTGGCAATAAAGTGCTGGCTGTCATACCGGCGGGTGCCAACTTCCGCGTGATTACAGAGCCGGCAGAGGGCAGCGAGCGTATGGCAGTCAACATGATGGTCAAAACCAAAGATGGCGCGGTGGCGTCCATCGAACCCTTAAGCGATGAAGGCAATGTGCAGGATTACCAGATGCCGGAGAATGCTGAGGGGATTTCAGGCGCTGTTTTTTTTGGCAACAGCGAAGAAAACACCAGCGATGAGGCTCGGAACTTTACTGTCTCGACTGCGTCGGACAATATTAATAAGCAGACCATTGTAAACAGTGAGGAAAAGCTGGAGTCTGCGGCAGGCAGCCTACAGACAGCGGACAATATCATGGGTGAGCAGGCCGGAGAAGCACAGCCAGAGATCTCAGAGGTCTCCGAAGCGCCATCCACTGGCGTTGAGGATAACATTGACTTTATCCCTCTGTTTTTATGTACACTGATGATCGCAGGTGTAACCCTGTGGTCCAGAAGAGTGTTAAATTAAAAATTCTTAAGACCGAATCCGACCCGGATTCGGTCTTTTGCTTTAGTGTATTAAAAAAAAGCCAAAGAATAGCAAAAAAATATTGTCTAATGTATACATTAATATTATAATATTTATTAAGGAAGCAACAATTTAATACAATACGTAGGAGGAACACGTAAAATGATGAGTGAATTTGAAATGTACCGACAGCAGTTGCGCAATGCAATTGATGAAATGGAACTGGATAATAAGGAAGCCGTATACGATCTTTTGAGCGAGGTTAACCGCTTTTACGAAGTATCTTTCCCAGTCCAGATGGACGATGGAACAAAGAAAGTCTTTAAGGGCTACCGTTCACAGCATAATTCCGCACTTGGACCAACAAAAGGTGGCTTAAGATTTCATCCAGGGGTTGACGAAGGCGAAGTAAAAGCATTATCTGCATGGATGTCAATGAAGTGTGCTGTAGCCGGTATCCCTTATGGCGGCGGTAAAGGCGGTATCACCGTTGATCCTAAGAAGCTTTCTGAACGTGAGCTTGAAAATCTAACAAGAGGCTTTGTGAAGGCAATGCATCCGGCGTTCGGTGAAAAGTTTGATATTCCGGCTCCAGACGTTAACACAAATGGCCAGATCATGTCCTGGATGATTGATGAATACAACGCCATCACCAGAAGCCAGAACATCGGCGTATTCACCGGTAAACCACTGGAACTGGGCGGTTCTCTGGGCAGAACCGAGGCCACCGGCTACGGCGTAGGCTTTACTGTGCGTGAAGCGGCTGCTAAAATTGGTCTGGACCTGAAGGGCGCGCGCGTTGTGCTCCAGGGCTTTGGCAATGTCGGAAGCTTTGCGGCGGAATGGCTCTACAAACAGGGCTGCAAGATTATCGCCATTGCTAACAGCCGTAATGGTCTTTATGACGCAGAAGGCATGAACATTCCTGCCTTAATGAAATATTACGAAGAAAACGGCAATGACCTGGCAGGCTATCCAGACGCAAAACCATTTGACAAAGACGAAGTTTTCTCAATCGAATGTGATATCCTCCTGCCATGTGGTCTGGGCGGAGCCATCACCAAGGACAACGCGGATAAAATCAATACAAAGATCATCAGCGAAGGCGCCAACGGACCGTTAACACCGGAAGCCGATGAGATTTTAATTAAAAAAGGCGTGTTTATTGTGCCGGATATCTTGGCAAACAGCGGCGGGGTTACCGTATCTTACTTTGAATGGGTTCAGAACCTTCAGGGCTACTACTGGAGCAAGGAAGAAGTTTTTGAAAAAGAAGAAGACCTGATCGTTAAAGCCTTCAACGGCGTATACGATGTACTGGTCAATGAAAAAGCCTCCAATATGCGTACAGCGGCATTCAATTACGCTATTAAGAAGATTGCAAAAGCCATGAAGCTTAAAGGCTGGTACTAATTTTGGCGTCAAAAACACCCGAACTGCTGCGTTGCAGCGTTTTTGAGCCTCAGTCACATATTTAAAATATGCTCCTTCGGCTAAAAAACGCCGCGCCTTGCATTTCGGGCGTTTTTATAGCCAGAATGGGAGAGGTGGTATATATAGCGTAAAAAATGCAAAAAGCATATAAAAACAACAATATATTGCGGTATACGTCAAAACGGCGTATACCGTTTTTTCTATTTTTTTCTATTGAAGGACAGATATTGCCATTAACTGGGGCGGGCGGACTGTGGTATAATAATGAAAACGAAAGAAAGCAGGTTTTGGGGATGGCAGAAATTAATATTTATGAAACGACACTCAATCATAACGGTGAGCAGGGAATCATTGATTTTGATGTGCTCCTGAAGGCTTTCCAGAATGCCGGGATCACCATTAATGTATTTAATATCTGGGATAATCCGAGCTTGATGACAGAGGTCCGTCCGGTGGAGCAGGTACTGCTGCAGGAGGGCGTTGAAGCAATGCCCATTACCGTTGTTGGCGGCGAAATCTGGAAAAAGGGCGCCTACCCGGATTATAATGAGCTCATGAAATGGAGCGCTAAAACAGAGTAATAAAAAAGCTGTATGACCTGTGCAAGGCCATACAGCTTTTCTTTTCTAAACCTCGTAGGGAATGCCGGCGAATACCTCCTGCATTTCCTCAGGCTCTGCGTTGTAAATTTTTAAGATGAGCCCGTTGACCAGCGTGATGATCTCCTGTGAATCCACAGTGCCGTCGTTGGCAGGCTTGGCGGCATAAAGCGCGCAGAGCATCTCGTTCCGGGTCGTTCCTGTAATGCCGCTGAACAGACTGTTCAGAACTCTTTTTTCCTGTTCGTTTAATTTCATATTTTTATCCCCTTGATTTCTGGTTTTAGATTATTATAACAATTATCCCATGACAATCAAGAGATTATCTGGCGGGATAAGAAGAATATTATTGTTCCTCCCATTCCTCGATTTCGAGCAGTAGCTCCTCCCAGCGCTCTGTCAGGCTGGCTACAGCCTCCCTGGCGGTATTATAGGCTACGGTTACAGCATTTACATTGTTCAGGTCGTCATAAAAATCATTTTGGCACATCTGGGCTTCATAATCTGCGATTTCGTTTTCCAGGTGCTCAATATCGGCTTCCACGGCTTTCAGTTCTTTCTTTTTACCGCGAAATGCGGCCTCCTGCTCCTTCTGCTTTTTACGGTCTGCCTTCTGTCTGGTTTTGGTGATCACCGTCCGGTTTTTCTCTGCCTCCAGGGCCTCCCGGAGGGCGGCCTCGTCCTTGTAATGGATATAGTCGTCGTAATTGCCAAGGGTGACCTCAATGCCGGTGGGGGTGAAGTTATAGATTTTGGTCGCCACCCGGTTGAGGAAGTAACGGTCATGAGAGATGAACAGGAGCGTTCCCTGATAGGCGATCAGAGCGTTCTCGAGAATCTCCTTTGTGCGCATATCAATGTGGTTGGTGGGCTCGTCCATGAGCAGGAAATTGGACTGGGACAGCATCAGGCGTGCCAGAAGAAGCCGGGCCTTTTCGCCGCCGGACAGAGAGCTCACAGCCTTAAACACATCGTCGCCGGTAAAAAGAAAGGCGGCCAGGATGCTCCGCAGCTCGCCCTTGGTAAAATGCATGTCAATGTCCCAGAGGGTCTCCAGGAGGTTTTTGTCATAAAACTGCTTTAAGTCATTGTTTTCCTGGTCATAATAGCCAATGTGGACCTTGTGGCCGTACTCGATGACGCCGCTGTCCCGCGACACCTTGTCCTGGATGATGCGGAACAGGGTGGTCTTGCCGATGCCGTTGGCGCCGATGATGCCCACCTTGTCGCCGCGGTGGATGTCAAAGGAAATATTTTCAAAAAGGGGCTGCCCATCAAAGGATTTTGACACATCGCGGACGGTCAGGACATCCTTGCCGCTCTGGATGCGGGGCTTAAAGTTGAAATGGGCGTCGGATTCTGTCTGAACCTTTTCCACCACCTCCATTTTTGCCAGAGCCTTTTCACGGCTGGCAGCGCGTTTGGAGCTGTGGACAGAGTTGTAACGGCGGAACCGGGCGATCATTTCCTGCTGACGCTTAATCTCGCGCATCTGCTGAGCATACTGGTGATCCAGATCCATGAGCAGCTTTTCTTTCTTTTCGACATAGGTGGTGTAGTTTCCGCTGTAGCTGTCCAGGGAATGGCGTGAGACCTCCAAAATACGGCCGCAGACCTTATCCAGAAAGTAGCGGTCATGGGAGATGATGACAAAGGCGCCGTCATAGGCCTTCAGAAACTGCTCCAGCCATTGGAGGGAGTCGATGTCCAGGTAGTTGGTGGGCTCGTCGAGGAGCAGAAGCTCAGGCTCCTGAAGCAGGTTGCGCCCCAGGGCGGCCCGGGTTTTTTCGCCGCCTGACAGGACGCCAAAGGGCTTTGCCATATCCTCATCGGTAAAGCCGAGTCCCTTGGCAATACCCCGGATGCGGCTGGGATATTCATAGCCCTTCTGCTCTGCAAAGCGGTCCTGCAGCTCGCCGTAGGTTTTCATGACCTTTTCCTGCTCTGCGCCGTCTGTTTCGCCGATCTGGTGCTCCAGCTCACGCAGACGCTCCTCCATTTTGATGAGAGGCTCAAAGACAGAGAGGAAGAGGGCGTCCAGCGTGGTGTCCGCGGGAAAATCGGCTTCCTGGGCCAGATAACCGATGGTCAGGTTGGATTTTTTGCTGATGACGCCGCTGTCGGGGGTAAGCTGGCCGGCCAAGAGCTTGAGAAAGGTGGATTTGCCTGAGCCGTTGCGCCCCACCAGGCCGATCATTTCCTTTTCTTGTATGGAGAGGCTCAGCTGGTTAAAAATTTCATTGATGCCGTAACTAAAACTAAGATTTTCAATGTTGATAAGCATAAGGTTTTCTGCCTGTTCTTTCCATAGTATTCCTTATATATGATACCAAAAAAGAGGGTGTATGTCGACTGCGGACAGGGGCAGGGAAAAGAAATTTGCAAAATGATGAATATTTTGCATCTAAGTGGGTATAAAAAGAATGTATTCCAAAATGAGGAGGAGGTTTGATGAAAAAACTGCTTAATAGCTTTAAAGAAGTTCTTGTATCAATTTTGCCAATGACGGTTCTGATTATGATCATCAGTGGTATCTGGGCGCCCTTTACGTCTGAAATGCTTGTGTCCTTTATCGGCGGTGCCATCATGATGATGATCGGCATGGCGCTTTTTTTGTTTGGTGCGGATATCTCCATGATGGAGGTCGGCGAACGTGTGGGAAGCTTTCTGGTCTCCCGGAGAAGCCTGAAAATTTTGATTGCCGCCGGTTTTTTTGTGGGCATGTTCGTGACCATTGCCGAGCCGGATGTGCAGGTACTGGCCGGCCAGGTGGCCGCAGTCTCGGATGGAACGATCAATCGGACAATGCTTATCGCTGTGGTCGGGGTCGGGGTCGGTATTTTCCTGGTCATCGCCCTGCTGCGGTTTGTTTTCCAGATGAAGCTGTACCATATCCTGATCGTCGGATATATTGCTGTTTTTGCCCTGTCCTTTTTTACCAACCCTGAGATGGCGCCAGTAGCCTTTGATTCCGGCGGCGTTACCACTGGTCCCATCACAGTGCCCTTTATACTGAGTCTGGGCAGTGGGATTACCAGCGGCGTAAGAACCAGCAGGGAAGGAACAGACAGTTTTGGGATGGTCGCCCTGTCCTCACTCGGGCCGGTGTTGGCCGTCATGATTTTGGGGGTGATCTTCCGATGAATCAGATATATCATTTATTTCACGGCATGGCAGAGGTGGCATGGGAGGTTTTTCTGGCCATTTTGCCCATTGTGTTGATTTTCCTGTTTTTAAACGCCATTGCACTGCGGCTGCGGGCGCCTATCATCAAGCGGATTATGGGTGGCTTTGTGGTGACCTATCTGGGGCTGGTATTGTTTCTCCAGGGTGTAAATATTGCCTTTGTGCCCGCAGGTGAGTTTCTGGGAACAGCGCTCGCAGAGCTTGAGTACAGCTGGATTCTCATTCCGCTGGGCTTTGCCATTGGCTTTCTTGTCGCCTTTGCCGAGCCGGCCGTCCAGGTCATGGTTAAGCAGGTTGAGGAAATGACCAGCGGCGCCATCAAGGCGCGGGTTATGCTGCTGGCCATCTCACTGGGGGTAGCGTTGGCGGTTATGACAGCCATGATCCGGCTGCTGGCCGGTATCTCCCTCTGGTGGATTCTGGTTCCCGGCTATATACTGGCCTTTATTCTCGGCCGTTTTGTGGAGCCGAATTTTCTGGCTATGGCCTTTGATAACGGCGGCGTGGCTACTGGTCCAATGTGCTCGACCTTTATTCTGTCCCTCTCAGTAGCTGTGGCAGGCGCGACACCGGGTCGTAATCCGCTGCTGGACGGCTTTGGCGTCGTGGCTCTAATTGCTCTCGCACCGATCCTGACAACCCTGTTCCTGGGCTTTTTTTACAAGCAGAAAGAAGCCTATAGAAAAAGGCAGTGCAAAAAACAGTCCAGTGATTCTTAATCGGTATTGACAGAAGATTTTAATCATATATAATATGTAGATTACTTAGCGAATGATGGAGGAAAAAATGGAAGACAGAAATAAAATTAAAACCGAACTGATTGTGGTGATTGTGGAAAAGGATATGTCCGGCGAGGTCATTGACGCAGCCAAACAAGGCGGTGCTGACGGAGCGACTGTTATGTACGGCCGCGGATCCGGGATTCATGAGAACGCGCGGTTTTTCGGTATTACCATAGAGCCGGAGAAGGAGATTGTTTTGATTCTTGTGGACGCGGCCATAAGGAACGCGGTGCTCTGCTCAATCCAGAAAAAAATCGAAATTGACAGGCCGGGTATGGGTATCGCTTTTGTGCTGGATGTCGCTAAGGTGATCGGCAGCCCGCATCTTAACCTGATGTCAGATATTACAGATTAATTGCTTTTAAAGACACACCGAAGGCGCATATTGCTTGGTTTCTGAAAGATTCAAAAAACTTTGACACTTTTTTGATTAATTCGGTCATAAAAATTGACGTTTTTTTAACAACTTGATATAATAAAAAGGATAAGTACGACGCAGGAGGGGAGTGCAGAATGCAAACTTTTTCAAAAAGGGTATCGATGACAGTTGTTAAGCGTCTGCCCAAGTATTACCAGTATTTAACCGATTTACAGGATCAACATATTGAAAAAATCTCGTCTAAGGAGCTGGCGGCAATGATGGGGCTGACGGCTTCACAAATCCGGCAGGATTTGAATTCTTTTGGTGCTTACGGGCAGCAGGGATATGGCTATAAGGTAAAAGAGCTGAAGGAGGCCATTCGCAAAATTCTGGGGCTTGATCTCCAGTATAACTGCATTATTATTGGTTCTGGAAACCTGGGGCACGCCATTGTCAATTATGAGCGTTTTAAGGAAGAAGGCATCCATTTCAAGGCCATGTTTGATGTGGACCCGGATCAGATCGGTAAGAAGGTCGGCAATGTAACAGTCTACCATATGGATGATCTTGACGCCTTTGTCGCGCACCACAAAATTGATATCTGTATCCTGAGTGTGCCGCAGAAGGTTGGGCAGGAAACCACTGATCGTGTTGTAGAACTGGGCATCAAGGCGATTCTGAACTTTGTTCCTCTGGACCTGACAGTGCCCGATGACGTGGTGGTAGAGAGTGTAAATATCACCGACAGCCTTTTCACGCTGACCTATCTGATTAACGAAGAGGACGACGACGAATAAATGTATAAAGCAGGCTTTAAGCCTGTTTTTTTGTAAAAAATAGGAGTTGTGTTTCAAAAAAATCTATTATATAATAGAAGCTGGTTATAAATAGAATTAATATCAGGGCAAATCTGTTGAAAGACAGAGACGCAAAGCTAAAGGGCCTAAACAACCACTATCAACTGAGCTGCAGTTAAACCCACAATAGGAGCTGTAAAATGGCAGAAGAGAAGATGAATAAAAACATTGAAAAGAATATTTACGATGTGGCTTTGCGCAATATTTACGACGAGCTCTATGAACTGAACGTTACAAGAAACCGTTATCGCATTATCTACCATGTGGAGAATAAGTATGTGACACCGCCGGAAGAAGGCATATTATCGGAGGCTGTTGCCGATGTGGCCGAACACATGATCCACCCGGAGGATTCGAAACGGTTTTTGGAATTTTTTGATCTCGATAAAGTATACGCGACTCTGGAATCCGGAAAGGGCAGCGTTATCGGCGAGTTCCGTAAGTTATGGGTAGATGGGGATTTTCACTGGGCTTCGTTGACGGTTTTTCCGGCAGTCTCTGGCGGTGGTGAGGATGAGATACTGCTCTGCTTTATCATGGATATCGGTTACAAGAAGCAGCTGGAAGACATTGAAAAAGAAAACGAGAGTCTCCAGAAAAAGCAGATGGACGATGAGCGTTACCGTCTGGTCATCGAGCAGACGAATACCCTGGTATTTGAATGGATTATTGGGACAAGCCAGCGCTACTATGCGCCCAAATTCTCTGAAATATTCATGGGTAGCTATGACGGACGGGATATCAAGGAAATATGGCTTGACGACGAGGTGGTCCACCCCAAGGATATTGATGTATTAAAGCAGAAAATGAGTATGGAGGCCATCAGTAACGGGCAGGTGGAGATGGAGATACGCCTTTGCAACAAAGAAGGACGCTACATCTGGTGCAAAGTGGTCTTCAATGTGCTTTATAATGAGGATGGCAGCATCAAGCGGGTGGTCGGTACTCTGAACAATATCGACGAATCCAAGCGCGTCCACGAAACTCTGAAGTATAGGGCAGAGTTTGATTTGCTGACCGGTATCTACAATATCAACACCTTTTACGCCCAGGCTGAGAGGTTGGTCAGGGAGCATCCATGCCAGAAATTTGCCGTGGTGCGTCTGGATGTCAACCGTTTTAAATTTATTAACGACCTGTACGGGCGTGAGGAGGGCAATCGCCTGCTCCGCTTTATGGCGACGGTTATCTCGGCCAACATGGGGACTATGGATGCCTTTGGGCGGATGAACAGTGATGTGTTTTGCCTTTGTATGTCCTATGCTTCAGGCGATCCTCTGCTCGTGCGCATAAAAAAGATTTTAAAAGAGATCAACCAGTTTTCGGAGAGCTATCAGGTCATGCCCTCCTGTGGAATTTGTATTGTGAAAGACCGCGATACCCAGATGAGTATTCTCTGCGATTGGGCAAATCTGGCCCAGAAAACCATAAAGGGAAGCCTGATCAAGCAGTGGGCCTTTTATGATAAAAAGCTGAGAGCCAAGCAGCTTGATGAGCGGCGCATTGAAAATGAAATGAATGAGGCTCTTAACAAACGCCAGTTCAAGGTATACCTCCAGCCCAAGCACAACGTGCAGAACGGCTCGGTGATCGGCGCTGAGGCGCTGGTGCGGTGGGACCACCCCGAGAGGGGGTTCCTGACCCCCGACAGGTTCATTCCGCTCTTTGAGCGCAACGGTTTTATCATCAAGCTGGACGAATATGTCTGGGAAGAGACCTGCCGGATCATCAAATCCTGGCTGGACAGGGGGATGGTGGCAGTTCCAGTATCAGTCAATGTGTCCAGAGTACAGGTGTACAACCCGAATTTTTATAAAAAGCTGCTGAACATTATTCGAAGGTACGATATTCCCAAAAAGCTTTTGGAGGTCGAGTTGACCGAGAGCAGCTTTGTGGAGAACACTGTAGACCTGTACCGCGGCATGGAGCGCCTGAGAGAGGAGGGAATCTCCTTTTCAATGGACGATTTTGGGTCAGGCTACTCCTCGCTCAATATGCTTAAAAATGTTCCGGTCAACACCATCAAGCTGGATCGTGAATTCTTTAACGAGAGTGTGGCGACCCAGAAGGGCAAGACCATCATTGAGCATACCATTGGCATGATCAATGATCTGAAGCTTCAGGTCATTGCCGAGGGTGTGGAGACCAACGAGCAGGCAGCCTTCCTGAATGACTGCGGATGTCTGGCGGCCCAGGGCTATTATTATTCCAGACCCATGCCGGTAGATGAGTTCGAAAAACAATTTTTAAAAGAGAATAACTAAAAAAGAGCTGAGTGGCACAGCTCTTTTTTGACGCGTTAACTTTATGACCTGCCTTGTAGCAATGGTGTTTTTAAGGATCAGGGTTTATAAATCGTTTTGAAAAAATATAGGTGCAGTCTTTATTTTAAGAGCGGCAAGGAGTACAGCTTTATGCAGATAGAATTAAATGAGATATTGATCAGGGATTTTCGTCGAAAAGATGCCGAGCCTCTTCATAGCATTGTGCGCGAAAGTGCAATTGTCAAGTTTATGAAAGATTGGTCTGAGAATGCCAAAAATCCTGAAGATTTTTATGGATTTATAGATTGGCTGCAAACAAAGAAAGCATCAACGGATATTTTTGAAAACAAACGATATGCTATTGTGTTAAAAAAAACAGACGAACTAATTGGAATGGTTGGTATGGGACTTAAAGATACATTAAACGAAGTTGAGGTTGCATACTTCATGAGCGAGAAGTATCAACACAGAGGCTATACAAAAAAGGCAGTAACTGCTCTTGTTAACTGGTGTTTTCAAGTGTCAGATGTTCCCTATTTAATTTTAACGATCGATTGTATAAATACACCTTCCTGCAAGCTGGCAGATAGCTGTGGTTTTGAATTATTTGAAAAAAGGACCCCTATTGGACATATTCAACCTAATATGGGAAGTGACAGCTATTATTACTATCGTATATACAGGAAAGGCTGAAATACCATAATTTAAAGAATTTCTGCAAAAGATTGTAAAAAAGTTATGAAGCGATTTTACCTTTAAAATCAAAAAATGGCAGCCTATACCTCAATCGGTACGGCTGCCATTTTTTTCTTTTCATTTCCAGATTTATCACTCGTTTTGAACCGCTTTTTTCTTTTCATTCCGTTTTGCCTGGGCTTCATCGGCCTTGTCACCAGTATACTGCATATAGACAATGGCGCACACAGCAATGACCATCCCGACGATTTGGAGGGAGCCGAGATGCTGGCTCAGGACGAGAAAGCCCAAAAGCGCGGCTGTGGTGGGTTCAAGGACAAAGGTCAGGGAAGCCGTCGAGGCTTCGATATAATTGTAAGAAACGGCGATGGTCCCATAGGAGATGACCAGAACGGCAAAGTAGCCGAGCAGCATGAGCCACATGGTCAGGCCGCCTGAAGGGGCAGCGGCCGCGAATTCCCGGAACACCTCGGCTGGCGTGGTCTTAAAGGAAAAAACGATGAGGCCCATAGCGTTGGAATAGACCAGATAGGCCAGATAAGAAACGCCGTTTGAAATGTGAAAATAATCAAAAAGGTAGGCGAAAGCTAAGCTGAAACAGTTGGCCAGCCCCCAGAAAATACCAATGGTTGTAATATCGCTGACATGTGTGCCGAAAAGATTGAGTACCAGCACCATTCCAAAAACGGCAATGACACAGGCGATCACCTTTTCTCTGGTAATCTTCGATTTAAAAAAGATGCGCATCAGAAAAACCAGAACAATGGCGTTCGAGAAATCCAACAGCGAGGCGACAGCGATGGGCAGCGTGTTAAAAGACCGGATCGAGGTATAAATATAAATAGGCGATGCGATCATTCCACTGCACACAATGAGGGTAAAATAGAACAGCTTCCTAGGCAGCTTGAGAACCTTTGGCTGTGTGACAAGGGTGTAGATAAGGTAAAAAGATAAGACAGCCAGCGGCGTAAAAGTCGACATGGCGTTTTCGGAAATGCCAAGGCTGTCAAAATAGTTCAGAAACACACCAAAGGTACCGGTAGCCACCGCGGAGGAAGCGGCCAGCAGGACGCCGTAGGCGGCGCCTTTATGCCTGAGAAGAGACATTATCTTTCACACTCCTTTGGACATGAAGGCTATTCGACGTCAACTTCAGGATTTGCATTTGCAGAATCCTGGTTGAGACCTGTGGCTTTGGCCTGGGCGGCAAGCTCGGCCTTTTCGCGTTTGCCCTCGGAGTATTGCATATAAACAATGGCGCAAACCGCAATGGCGATCCCCAGCATCTGGAGAGGCGTCAGCGTTTCGTGCAGTATAATAAAGCCAAGAATGGCCGCGACACTGGGTTCCAGAACAAAAGTGAGCGCGCCGTAGGAGGCGTCGATATAGTTATAACAGGCCGTAATAGAATAGTAAGACCACATGAGCACCGCACAGTAAACAAGGGCAACCACAATGACGATGGCGCCGTTTGCGGAAACAGATTCCATGATGTTCTGGCCGACCGCCGCTGGATTAGAGGTGATCAGCAGGATGATGGAGCTGCACAGGCAGGCATAAATCTGAGTGGTGATAACCGGCACATCATGGCTGATGTGGAAATAGTCAATGGAATAAACAAACGCCAGGGCACAGGCAACCGCCACGCCCCAGAAGATTCCCATGCTCGTGATTGGGACACTGTCATCCGGCGCCACAGCGCCGAAGGTAATAACCTGAAGCACCAGCATAATACCGACAATGGCCAGCACACAGCAGATCAGTTTTTCCTTAGTAATCTTCTGCTTAAACAGAATCCGCATCAAAAACACCAAAACGATGGAATTTGAGAAGTGGAACAGGGAAGCGATGGCCATGGGCAGATTGGCGAATACACGTACATAAGTAAAATTATACAGCGGATACAAAACAAAACCGCTGACCACAATCATTGTAAAATAATACAGCTTTTTCGGCGCTAGGAGCAGCCTGCGGTCCTTGATGAGCGCGATCAGTAAAAAAGCAATAAACATAAATACCGGGCCGATGAGGGTAACCGTATCATCGCTGAGCCCAAAGGCCGACAGGTAGTGCAGAAAGATGCCAAAGGTACCGGTCGCAACCGCGGAGCTGCACGCCAGAAAGATACCAAACCCGACGCCTTTTCTTTTCTTTGCGTCCATTTTTTTCTCCTTTATAAGAACTTAAAAACCAGTGGGAGCAGGGAGACCCCTTTTGCAGGGTCTCCTTAAAATGCTTAGTCTATATATTTTTCAAAGATTTCTTTCATTTTGACTTTTTTGTCTTCTGGAATTTCAGGCGCAACGTAAGAATCCATCCGTTTCTTTAACTGGTCGTCGATGCGCTGTGTGATATCCTTGTTTTCGATGACATATTCCTCGTAGGTGCTACGGACACCGAAATCCGGAAAGCTGTGTTCCTTGCGGTAGTTACGCAGCGTGTTTTTATGTTTGACATAGGTACCGTGCTGCCCAACCTCGGTGATCAGGTCAACGGTTTTATCAATATTCATATCCTTGGCCGGCTTAATATAAGCCTGAACATGCTTGATGATTTCTTCATCCAGAATAAATTTGCGGTAGTTGGCGCTGTTGAAGCTGTCGAGACTGCCCAGCATAAACATGGCGATATCCAGCTTAGCAGCAAAGGCGTTCATGATGGCAGTTGTCGATTCGAGGGCAGCCTGGACGTCGCAATTTTTGGCGTCGGTGCTGCCGGACGGCATATCAAAGGGCACTTCATAGTATCCGGCCATCTGGCGGGCCATGGCGCACATCTTAATGCTTTCAGAAGCGCCGGTACAGAGCTGAAGGGTACGCATGTCAGTAATGCAGGTATAGGTGGAATAAACCACTGGCAGGCCCGGATTGATGAGCTGGATCAATGTGAACATGGCCACGTTTTCTGCGTTGGTCAGAACCACGTTGTCGATGCCGGTAATCGGTCCGGTCAGGCCGGCTGCAGAGCAAGGGGTAACCTCCATGACCTGATTCTTTTCAGCCGCGTAGAACAAGCCGTCCAGGAGTTCTTCGTCAAAGCGGAGCGGAGAAATAGGAGACAGAGACGCGAACAGGGGATAGCCGCCTTCCTTTTCTGTGAGCAGGTGCATCATTTCCATGGTCATGTCAATGGTGTTGCGGTCAACAGAGCACAGGTTCATGGGTTTGTCCATGTGCAGGAAGTATTCATAGATGGCGGTGATAACGCCTTCCTTGTAGGTGCAGTTGTCTGTCGGGAATACGATCAGCTGCCCGCCGATATCGACACAGCTGCTGCTCTGAGACAGCTTGAAGAAATTGCGCATGTCATCAAAATTGACCTTGCGGCGTTTGAACTCTTCGTCAATGATAAAGGGAGAGGTAGCGTTCGGAGCGATGAGGGGACGGTCCGTTGCGCCGATGTTGACGGAGCGGTCTGGGTTGGCCGCATCCAGTATGAAGGATCTCGGAGCAAGCTTCATACAATCTTCAACAACCTTTGGTGGAATCTTGATGATATTGCCTTCAACTGTCGCGCCGTGTTTTTTAAAAATTTCATGGGCACGTTCGTCGCACATTTCAACGCCGCATTTTTCCAGCACATCCAGGGTAGCCTGATGGACGTCTTCGATCTGTTTTTTAGTCAAGGGTTCGTAAGTAAAATTCATTTTTCTTTCCTCCTAATTTTGTGCATATTGTGTTATACACTGTGCTTGTATTGTAATACGATCCTGAAGGCTTGTCAAGAAAAATCTTAAAAAAAATCTATTTACAAATAAAAAGCTAAGAAAACCTTTAAAACAGGTGGATTTAACCCATGAAAAACTTTTTGTTGTGATTGAAACTAAAAACGTGTTATAATAAATAAAATTTGAAAAAGCGGAATCAACCAAAAATATATTTTGAACATATAATATTATGCACAGAAGCTGTGCGGATAAGGTGAGGAAATGAAGCTTTTTAAAAACAGGAAACCAATGCTGGGGATTCTTTTGGGCTGTGCCGGCGCTGTTACTACTGGCATCTTCGGTATCTTTTTTAACTATTTTGATTTCATTGGTCTCAGTGAGAGCGGCAGGACGATTTTAACGCCCTTCTTTGTATTTGTATGTTTTTTTTCAGTGACACTGGCCAAGAATCCTAAAAGCCTGATCCTGAAAAATAAGCTTTTATACCTGACAACCATCTGCCTGAGCGGCGGGCTCTTGTACTCCACTTACAATTATACTTATGTAAAAGCCATCGAAAGCCTGCCCCTGGCCATCACCTCACTGTTTAATTTTTCCAACGCTGTGGTGCTGGTACTTCTGATGCGTTTGTTTTTTAAAGAAAAAATTACCGTTAAAAAGGTCATCTGCTGTCTGATCAGTCTGGTTGGAATCCTGTTTGTCCTTGAAATATTCTCAGGAGGAGACGGCAATATTACGACCATCGGTATTTTCTGGGGTGTCTCAGTGACGGTGAGCCTGGCTTTTGCCTATACTATCGACTATTTTCATATACAGAAAGAGATCCCCTTTTATGTGGTCCAGACCTACACCTGTCTGGGAGCCATAATCGTCTATTCCTTCAATTATTCGGTTTGGGATCTTTTTAAGGAGCTGAGCAGTATTACCATCCAGCACGGCGCTGTGCTGTGGCTTGTGCTGCTGCTGTACTTTGTCAATGTTGCCATTTCTTATGGCGCCACCACAGCGTCCTATAATTTCATTGACGCGTCTTATACCTCCATGACCTATGTTCTGGAGCCGACCGTCGCGGCCACTGCGGGGTTCCTTCTCTATGCGCAGAGGCTTTCAGCCGTTCAGATCATCGGGATGGTCATATCCGTCAGCGCCATTGTCTATATGCAGTATATTGAGAGCAAAGGCGAAGGGTAAAACAGGAAAATGATGCTGATAAAGGTGGGAGAAGGCTTTGCAGTGTCAATGAATTCTAAATTATGATATAATCAGTAAAAATAAAGAACAAGTTTGAGCATATAATTATGATATACAGGAGGCAAGCGAATGAACTTAACAGCATTGACCGAAAAAGTCGTAGAGCTGGAAGATGAAATGGTGACCCGCATTGTAGAGCGGGCGCTGGATCTTGGGGCTGCCCCTATGGAAATTGTCAATGCCGTCAACGACGGCCTGGACAAGGTGGGACTGCTTTACGAGCGCGGAGAATACAGCATCTCGGACCTGATGATGGCTGGCGTTATCTTTGAGGATATACTGAACATGGAGGGAATGCAGTTTCCGGCAAGCCAGCAGGAGGAGGTTTTTGCAGACACGATCCTTCTGGGAACCATTGAAGGCGATATCCATGATATCGGAAAGACGATCTTCCATTCTTTGGCCGTTTCAGTCGGTTTTAACGTCATCGATCTGGGAGTGGACGTGCCAGCCAAGCGTTTTGTGGAGGAGGCGAGGCGCTGCCACCCCAGCATTATTGGTATCAGCGCAGTTCTGACTAACACTGTGGGCGCCATTCAGCGGGCCATTGACCTGATTAAGAGTGATCCCGTAACAAAGGACATTACCACCATTATCGGCGGCGCTATGGTCAATATCGACATTGCAGCCATTTCCGGTGCCGATGCATTTGCCAAGACAGCCAAGGATGGCGTTACAGAGTGTATCCGTCTGAAAAAGCTGTTTAACGAAAAAAGACAGGATAAAAGCAATGAGTAATTCTAAATTCAAATACGAAGAAATCATTGAAAATATCAAGCATAAAATTTACACCAATGTTTATAAAGACAACGACCCTCTTCCCTCGGAGACATGCCTCTGCTCTGAATACGGCGCCAGCCGGATAACCGTCCGAAAAGCTATCTCAGTACTTCTATCAGAGGGGTATCTTTACTCCATTCAGGGGAAGGGTAACTACATCAAAAATGTCAAGAAAAATAAGTTTTCCATGCGTTACAGCTGTAAAACTATTTTTAACAATGGTTATGACGAAGCCAAGCTGATCTCATCCAGTCTGGTAACACCGGATGTTTACATGGTTTACAATCTGAACATCGCACCCAATGAAAGGGTTGTGGCCTTAAAATGGCTGATTTATGAGGATGGGCTGCCCATCGCCTATGACGAAAAATATCTGCCCTACTTTGCCGGGATCAATATTTCAGAGAAAAGTCTGAAATACAAAGATTTCTCAGAGCTGGTTAAAAACAAGATTTCTGTTTATGAGATGTACCAAGACCTTCGGATCAAAGGTGTCAATGCTGATGCGGATGTGGCCGAAAAGCTCAGGATTCCAGTGGGCAGTATCCTCATGCTCGTCGAGCTTAATGTCTATGACCAGAGCGGTTTGCCCTTTGGATGGGGCAAGCTTTATATCCTGCCGGATAAAACACGGTTTTTTGCCAAGACAGAGTAGGAGGGATCGTTGTGAAAGAATATGAAAACATCGTAGAGAACATAAAGAATAAGATCATCAATAATAAACTGGTCGCCGGGGATAAGCTACCCTCCATCAAGGAAATGACCAAAATCTATAACGTGAGCAGCATTACTGTGCGTAACAGCCTGTCCATCCTGTCTAATGAAGGTTATATCGAGACCCGGGAGCGTTCCGGCTGCTATGTTAAGGAGAGCGAAAACGATCTGTTCCATATGTTTTTTAATGAGATCACCAATATTAAGGAGACCATTCTGGACACCAAAATCCTGAGTATCTCTCAAATTTTTGACTTCAATGGCCTGGAGGAATTTGACAGCCAGAGCAGCGAGCAGATCCAGACCATTAAAATCCGCCGGACCTTCAATTCCTATCTGGACGCGCCGGTATCCTATGATATTAAATACCTTCTGCACCACTTCAGCGGTGACACTAAGAAAATGTTTTATTACGACAACCTGCGCCGGATCGACTATTTTCTGGAAAAGGAAATCAACAAGACTCTTGAAATCCGTATGATCCGTCCAACCCAGGACATCATAAACGCCTTGAGTATCTCTGAGAACACCCCGGTGTTTTATTTTAAGCAGAAATACTACGATAAATACGACCAATTGGTAGCCGTTGGCCAGACCTACACCATTGCGGACAGCATACAGGTAGTGGCCACGAGTCGGAATGGCGTATGAAGTGGAGGATGAAGTAATATAGAATTTTTGCTGAAAATTATGTATATAGTATTAAAATAATATTTTTAGTAAATAAGATAATATATAGCGGTATACGCCGAAACGACGTATACCGCTTTTTTTAGTTTTCTTAAAAAGTGCGTTCGAAAATAATGCATCAATTTGATTGTAGAAACTTGTGCAAAAAAGAAAAAACTCGTGAAATAGTACCATTTCAAGAGTGAAGTTTGTTCCAAATTTCGATAAGAAAACTATTAATCCTACCAGTTGGGGATATTATATCATCTTTGTAAAATAAATGCACGCACTTTTTTACGTGTAAAATAGAAAAAACACCATACAAATCCATTTCTTGCCCTTTGTTTTAGATATAATTGACAAAAGTATGGTCAAAATAATGGTCATACCAAGGGAGGAAAAACGATATGAAGAACTACCGTAAAAATGTAAGAAAAAGAGCGGATGGGCGTTATGAAGCGCGGTGTATTGTAGGTTATAACAATATTTATGGCAAGGCAGTCTATCGGTATTTATATGCAAAAACCTATCAGAAGGTAGTTGAAAAATTAGAATATTGTGAAAAAGAAAATTTTGAAGAAGTTGAACTGCAAAGAGTCTTAAGAAAAAACAGGAAGCGTAAAAATTCCAGTGGTGTCATAACTGAAAAATTTCAAGAAAAGGAAATTATAAACTCTGAGGAGTATTCTGCCTTTTTGCGGGAATGGCTGACGGACTGGCTTGAAAACAGCAAAAAAACAGAAATCAAGAAATCCTCTTATACACAATATAGCAGTGTTGTCTATAATCATCTGATTCCTACAATAGGTGACTATAGGCTGCAGGAAGTAACCAGTGACGTTATTCAAAACTATGTAAAAGCAAAATTAAGCCACCATCAAAAGGCGTTGTCAAGCACAACGGTCAGACGCCATATTTCTATTTTATCTTCTGCACTTAAACAAGCTGTGAAATTAGGGATTATCAAGGTCAATCCTTGTATAGATGTGTGTATTCCCGCAGCAAAGAAAAGGAAAATGGATGTTTTTAGCAAAGAAGAATATCAGAAGCTTGAGAAAACTTTGTACTGTGACCAAGACAAGGTAAAGGCGACAGCTGTTCTGTTGGCGTTAAAAACAGGCGTACGGTTTGGAGAATTAGCGGCTCTTCGGTGGTGTGATATTGATTTTGAGGAAAAAACAATGATGGTGCGCGACGCTGTTCATCGTGTGAACACATCAGAAGATGCTGGTGGTAAAAAAACGACAATGATTTTTGAAGGAACGAAATCCTATTATTCCGAAAGGAATATTCCAATGAATCATGAGATTTATACATTGCTAAAAGGCTATGAGGCAATCCTTTCGGTGAAAGGAGAGTTTGTTTTTTTAAGTAAAAAAGGATCATTTATTGATCCAAGAGTTTATCAAACCTATTTTGCAGATGTCTTAAAAAATGCAGGTATCAAGAAAAGGAATTTCCATATTTTAAGGCACACATTTGCCACAAGGGCCGCAAGTAAAAATATGCAGTTAGCTGTCCTGAGCAGGCTTTTGGGGCACTCCAATATTACTGTCACATTAAAGAGCTACATCCATCCGCTGACAGAACAGGATCGTATTGAAATGAATAAATTATCAGAGATTCCAATAGATAAAGAAAAATAAAATGGTCAAAAAAATGGTCGAAATCTATCAGGATGGTGTAAATAAAGGAGTTAGCGATTAAAACTCGTGAAATGGTACTATTTCACGAGTGAATTCAAGACTTCTTAGTTTACGCATCATTGTACTTTTATTCTGATATTCAGAGATGGCAACTCTAGAATATAAAACTTTTTGTAATCGCGGAGGATGGCCTATTCCTCCGCCCATTTCTCAACCCAAATCGTACATAGTGTACGATATTAAAATTAAATTTACGTTAAGGTAAAGAAAGAGGTGAAGCCTGCAACAAAAATGTGTGAAAGTATATGGGATTAGGGATTCAAACAGGAGGTAAAAGAAAGTGAGAAAGTCTAAATTAAAACAGACCATATCAATGCTGCTCGCAGTATTGATGGTATTCATGTCCATGAATTTCTCAGTGTTTGCGGAAGAATTAACCGCTCCGACCGACGAGACCAAAACACCTGCCGTCGAAGCGCCAGCTGAGGAGCCAGCAGAAGAACAGACACCAGCCGTCGAGGCGCCGGCACTGGTGGATGAGGAAACAGGGACAACAGAAGAAAATACAACAGACAATTCGTTACAAAAGGAGCAGTCGGCATTACTGCAGACACCAACAACAAATGGAGAAGTGATTGCAAAAATTGATGATCAGGATTATACAGATCAGGCAACATTTCTGACAGCATTTAACGCGCTTGCGGGAGTGCATACCGTTCAGCTATTGGCAGATGTTGATCTTGGTATAATCACGACGAATAATGCTCAAGGACATGCACAAGCCAATGATATTTTTTTAGTGAGACAAGATGCACAGATAATCCTTGATTTGAATGGTTGGGCGATTACTGGCGATCTTGCAAGCGGAAACAACTATAATGATGAAGAGATTATTGGCAATTTTGGTGTTTTGACGATTCAAGATAGTAGTGCGGATAAAACCGGTAAAATAGAAAACACTGCCGCAAATCCAAATATTTGTGTGCCAACAGTTTCTAATGAATTTAATGCGACACTGATCGTTGAGGGAGGAACTATCCAGTCAACAAAAGGTAACGCCATCACTAATTATGGAAAAACAACTATTTATAGCGGTACTATTAAAACAAACTCACCTGCTACTGGTGGTTGGGACAATGGCGCGGCAGCCATTCATAACCGAGGTAACCTTGCTATAGAGAAAAAGGACGGACTCTCTGAGCCTGAAATATCGACCAATCGAGGTTATCCTGTCTGGTGCGGTGATTCCAGAGGCATTGGTAATGCTCAGATCTCGGCCGGTAAATTTACAACCAATCATGATATGGACATAAAGATTCAGACCGGTCATTTTGACACTGTCGTTAATGTTACCGGCGGCACATGGGATAAAGATCCAACTGATTATGTCAGCAAACCTTATATTGTAAAAAAAGATTCCGGTGGAATATATACCGTTGTTAAGGGAGATGATGGAACAAAAGAGGCAGCTACTTATACAGAATTAAAAAGGATTTTATCAGATACAACAGACAATTGGGTAGAAATCCTTATCACGGACGATATCACCGTAACTGATGATTTGACGATTCCATTAAAAGCAAATGTTGAAATCCAACCGGGTAAAACGCTCAAGATCTCTAATGGAAAAAAGGTTGAATTGAGTGGTGAACTAATAAATAACGGAACTCTTGATATCAGCACTATAGACAGCGGCTGGATCAATAATATTGACCAGTTCAAAAATAACGGGCAGATTATCGGCCTTCCAACCCCCGAAAATAATGTTTATAAAATTTCGACTGTTAACCAGCTCCAGTTTTTACAGTATGTGATGGTAGCTGGAAACGGGCCCTTTACAGGAACCATTGAAATTCAAAACCCAATAGATGCGCAGGGGTACAAGTTCCGAGCATTGGGTGATAACACAAACGTTTTTTCAGGAACTTTTGATGGAAAAGAGAATGAAATCAAAAACATTACCGTCGACGCTTTCAATAATAGTGGCTCACTATTTAACCGCGTGACAGACGCGACTTTTCAGAATCTGAATCTGACAAACTGTGACATTTACACAAACGGTGGTTATCTTGGTCTGCTAGCTGGCAGCGCCAGTGGGACAACAATTGTAAAAGATTCAACATTAGGTGGGAAATTGTCTGCGGACAATACCTTCTTCGGGGGTGGACTTTTTGGTTCTATCACTCCAGGCGGTCTCTTCAATTTTGAAAATTGTGTAATGGACCTCGATATTACCGCGCCATATAATGTCGGAACTTTTTGGGGATCGACGGAAAATTCGTCTGTAGAAGTTACGATTGTCAATTGTAGCAATGCCGGCGACATCAATGCGACCGGTGGCTCCTATGGCACCATTGGTGGCTGGGGGCATGGTCTGCCCTTAAAAGTCACTGTTTTCGGTTATGATTATACAGGAACAGTAACCGAAAATGGTAAAGTGCAGGAAAACCCAAAATACTGTACAAAATCGGATAATGATCAGTTCATTGTAGCAGCTGCGAGAATTCAAAACTCAGACGGAAGCACTCAATATTATGGAAGCATTCAGGAAGCAGTGTCTAATGCTGCTAATGGAGATATTATTGAGATCGCGCCCGGCACATACAATTTAGAATCAACCTTAAAAGTTGAAAAACCATTAACCTTAAGAGGCATGGGGAGCGTTGTCATTATGCGTGATGATACCTGGAGTCCTGCTCAGGCGACAAGCGGTGAACAAGGTTCTCTTATAAACATTGACAGGGTCACAGGTCCAGTCGTGTTGGAAAACCTTACTGTACAGGACGCTCGAAATATTGATGGAGCCAGCGGACATGGCATCAACATTGTGCAGTCTGCTGACGTAACCATGAAGAACATCACCTCAAAGGGTAATGCCGCCGCAGGCGTAGTTGTCAACGGCTCTACCGTAACTGCCACAGGCCTGTATACCAGCGGAAATGGGTGGTATGGGGTTAATGTGGATCAAGGGAACGGTGTGACTGATGATACTCTGTTCACGTTAAAGGCACCCTATCGCTTTGGGGAAACTTATCAAATTGTATCCGATAAATATAATTCAAATGATAACATCGAGGTAAATCTGCCGGATGCGTTTGTACAAAGTGATTTGGAGAATGGATCCGTTTATTGGAATGATTTTTCAACAATGATCAAGAATCAAAATAAAAACAGAACCTACCCAACTATTCAGGCAGCCATTGATGATGCGAACCGGAACAATACGATTCTGATTCCGGCAGGAATCTATGCGGAAGACCTGAACATCGAACAATCCGTCACTCTGAAGAAAGCGGAAAATACAGAAGGTGATTGCGTTTTAGACGGAAATATTACAGTGGCTGAAGGTAAAAAAGTAACACTCAGTGACCTGAACGCGGGAACAAATGCTGCCGTTATGGTTAAAAAAGGTGCGAATTTAGCACTGGTTAACAGTGATGCCTTTGTTGAAAATCAACATATTACTGTCGAGAAACTCTTCGGTACAGAATATGATACCAGTGTCATTAAGCAAAATGACCAGGAGGTTGCAAAAGATAAACTCTCATTTGTTTATCTGGGTGAAGAAATAAGACCAGATATGAACCTTTTCAGAGCAGATGAAGTATCTTATACGGTTAAAACGCCAGCCCAATTCTACTGGTTATCGCAGCAGATTAATAAAGGAAGCATTGATACTTCAAAAGTAACGATTAAATTAGGCAACGATCTTGATTTCCATAATGACGAATGGTTACCCGTAGGGGTAGAAGATCATGAGTACAAAGGAAATTTTGATGGACAGGGAAAGACCATTTCCAATTTATATATTAATAGGCCAGGTGAAAATTACCTTGGACTGTTTGGAACGGCCAATAATAACAACGCATTAAGAAATATAACATTTGACAAAGTGGAGATTATTGGAAAGAGCTTATACAATGGTGGACCAGGTGGTCTTTATGGAGGTAATTACGCTGGTGCCCTTGTTGGTAGATTGTTAACTGGCATGGTAGATAGTGTTTCTGTTAAAAGCTTTTCCTATAATTCTGATAGAGATACAGCAGCTGGTAACTTTATTGGTGGTGTCATTGGATCTGCTGAAAGTATTAATCTGTCCAACAGTAGTGTCAATACTGGTGTGTTTATGACAAGTGGTGATAATGTTGGTGGTGTTATCGGCTTTATCGAGTCAAATGCCAATGTTACAGATTGTCATGGGAATAATATTGACATAGCAGAGAACTGCACCGGTGATGCTGGCGGTGTTATCGGTACAGCAACAAACGGAAACGTAAAAGTTTATAATTGTAGCGTTAAAAATAGTACCATTAGAATTTCAACGCCGATCTATGTAGACCCAGACTACACTTACCGAGGTGAACTTATTGGCGAGATGCGTTCTGGTATTCTTTATCTGTATAATTGCACCTCTGAAAATACAACGGCAATCAACGTAAAAATTCCAAATGATGAAAGTCAGCTTGTAGGCGGCGACCAAACAAAAATTAAAATCCTGACTGTCTACAATGAAAACACTGATACACCATACGCAACCATTCAGGAAGCAATAAACGCAGCTAATTCTGGTGATACGATTACCATTGGCGCTGGCATCTATGATGAAGCTATTAATTTAAATAAAGCTGTGAACCTTGTTGGGCCAAATGCGGATATTAACCCGAATGGAGATAATGATCTGCCCTCCAGCAGAGGCGAAGAAGCAATCTTGACAGGTGGTATCAATATCACCTGTCAAGATAAGGACAGTAGTGAGTCAATCAGTATTAAAGGATTAAAATTTACAAAAAGCGGCATCTATTCAGTTGGTTGGGGGAATAACCCTAATTTGAATAGTATCACGATTGAAAACAATGTGTTTGAAAATATCGCGAATGAGTTAAATAATAGTAAAAAAAATGTATCAGCTATTCACTTTAATTTAGCGGATAATCAACCAGTTCAGAATTGCACCATCAAAAACAATCGTATTTCTGGTGTTGCCAATGGTGACTCCAGCGGGATTAATGTTTTTACGGTCAGTGGAACAACAACCATTACTGGTAATTACATTGAAAATACCAATCATAGCGCATTGCAAATTCCGGGCACAGCCGCAGGGGATGTAATGATTACCGGTAATACCTTTAAAGACTGGGATCAGGATGTAGCGAACGGCGGACGCGCCATGCGTTTTGGCAAGTTTGCAAAGGTCGACTCAATGACTGTTACAAACAATAAGATGATTCGAGACTTAGAGCCTGGTGAAGATAAAGATCAAATGGCAAAATTTGACACAATACCATATGAAGGGTCACTTGACTTTAGCTTAAACTACTGGAATGGCAAGCTGCCAGTGACAACCTATGGTAAAGCAGAAGACAGCTCTGTCATTGTCATATCAGAAGGTAATGCAAAAATCGATGCATTGCCATATTACGCTGACGAAGAAATGAAGAGACCTTTAGTACCGGTTGAAGTAAAGGACAGTACAGGGAATTTAAAAGGAAATTACTTAACGATCCCTGAAGCTGTTGCTGACGCAGAAACTAAAGATCATATTGTAATTTCCGAGGGTATCCAGACGTTATCAAGCAGTATCACCATTCCAAGTGGAAAAGACCTGACATTTGAAGGGACAGTATCCGACAGTGGCGCATTACTGACAACACTGCAGAGAAGCGCTGACGATGGTAATAACATCATTTTTTCAGCAGCACAAGAAAATGTTCAAACAACGGTTAAAAACCTGAACTTTGTCACAACAAAAGAAGGAGCATCCACTTTCTATTCAGACAAAAAATCAGCAGAATTAACCATTGAAGGCTGTAGCTTTAATCCGGCCGAGGGCATAAATTACGGTGGAAATATTGTAATGGGTGCTGGCGTTGAAAATACAGGCAAACTGAGCTTTGTTAACAATAAGGTAAACTTCAGCTTCCGAAATGGTATTAACGCAGCAGGAAACAATAGTGTTATTACCGGGAATGAATTTGTATATACCAGTGACAGAATTAATGATAGTAACAGAACCTCTGTCCTTTCACTGGTAGCTGATGATAAGAGTGGAATTATTACTATTACAGACAATATTTTTAAAAACGCGAACCGCGCTATCGCAGTAGATAATTCAAAGATGCTAAGCGGGAATAATGTAACCATCAAAGATAACCAGTTCATTGACGTGCGTTATGGATTTGAATTAAGCTCTACGGTCAACAAAGGCTGCGGCGTATATGATTTATCCAAAAACTACTACGCTAGAACACAACCAGATGGCTCAGAAATAGCCGCTCCGATGTTAATTGAGGACGCCGATATTTCTGAAGGAACACATTTTGATGGATCAAGAGATTACAAAGGCGATCAGGTCAACGTTTATCCATATTACGTTGATAAGGAAATGACAAAAACTTACGCGCCGGTAGAAGTACAGCATAAAGATGAAGGCGCAAAAACCGAATACTTCGGCACCATTGCCAAAGCATATGAAGCGGCACATGCAGGCGATACTATCGTCATCAACAGAGCTGCCAATGGAAGCGACGCGGTCATTGATGAAGCGGTCGATATGAACACAAAAGATGCGGACCTGAAACTCATGGGCAGCACAACCTTTAACGGTACTTTTGCGGGATCAACCCGAGCCAGCCTGATCTTACAGAATGGGACAACCGCGACCTTCACAAATACAGCGCAAAATGCGATTCAGTACTTTACCTCGGTTGATGTCGAAAACTTCAATGCAGAGGCTCCGACACAAATTGTTGCGCCAACAGTTAACACCTCACAAAACTCCTTCATCGCCAAAGGCGGCCTGATGGACTATGTCAAAGGTGATCCGAACAGTACATGGACCTACGGCAGCCCAAGCGACCGTTTTAACGGAGGTGATGGAACAGCCGAAAAACCATGGCAGATTAATACGCCGGAACAGCTGAAGCTTGTTCAAAGTACAGATACTACCGGCAAATACTTTAAACTGACCAATGATATCACAGTAAATGACTGGACACCACTGGCAAAATTTGAAGGTAACTTCAATGGTAATGGCTATTCAATTACTGGCAATAACGTGAACTTTATTGATGAATTAGCTAAAAGTGCTAAAGTCGAAAAACTTCGGTTTGAAGGCTTTACCAATTTAGTGAATACCAATAATGGCACCGTTGAAAACTGTTATACCGTTGGAGAAAAAACCACCGCGATTGTCAATATTATGGACAAAAATGGAAAACTGACCGACAGCTTTACAGCTGGAACAAAAGCGGTACAGACTAATGAAGCGCAAGGCACAATATTACGTGTCTACTATTGCGGTGAAACAGGCGGTATCGGCACAGCCATGACCAAAGCGGACATGCAGAAAGCACGCTTTGCTAATACGCTGAACAGTGAAAAAGAAGGTGTGTGGGATTATAACGCAGATATTGAAAGCCCATCGGCATATCCGTTTGTGATGAAGGATGACAAGACAACAACGATTCAGAAATTAGGTGAAGTTAAAGTTATCTGTGATTCAAGTATTGGTAAAGTATCAATAGTACAACCAGACGATGGAATCTATGCAAAAGATACCATCACCTTAAAAGCTGAAATCACAAATTCAGATTATGATTTCTTGTCTTGGACAAATGTAAGCGGCGAAATTATTGGAACAAATAGGACCTGTGATTATACGGTGCGCACAAAAGATGATGTTGGAACATTTACAGCAAACTTTACACGCAAACCAACAATTACAGTAAGTGCATTGAATTTCAATGCAAGTGCAGGAAGTATTAGCGTAAATGGCATCGAAAATTCAAATGCTGTGAATGCTGAGATCAATGTTGGTACTATGGCAAGATTAAAGGCAACACCAAAGGCTGGCTATAAATTTGTTAAATGGACGACTCTCCAGGACATGAACACCGCGGTTTCAGTTGAAGATACGTTTACGATTTATGCCGGAACCAGCAATTTACAATATCTCGCGCATTTTGAAGAAATTCAGGCTGATAAAGTAACAGTAAGTTTCAAAAACTCTGTAACAGGTGCGATCATTGGACAACCCCAGACCATTGATAAAAATGGTGAAGTGGCTGTACCAGAAGCGCCAGTCTATTTGGATAGAGACTTTGTCGGTTGGTATGACGGCAATATAAAAGCAAATGTTGTGAATGGCAAGATTCAAAATGTCCAAAAGGATACAACCTATGAAGCCCGTTATACACAAAAACAAATACAGTATACTGTGACCGTCACTAAAGGGAAAATTGACGGTGAAGAAGAAACAAACGTGAAAAAAGATGCTAATAGCCGCGTAACAGTTATTGCAAATACGCCGGAACAAGGCAAGCAATTTGCCGGATGGAAATATACAAACGGTGATTCCATTATCAGTTACAACGCAACTTATACTTTTACGCTAAAAGCAGATACATCAATTGAAGCAACTTATTCAGAACTTCCAGTAGAAAAGCAACCAACGGTTTCTATTGATCCGAACCCTGTTCAAATTGATCAGAGTGAAGGCCTGTATAAGCTACGCTTTATTGTAAGGTCAGAAGTTCCAGATGATGGTGGTTACACGCCAATTAAATGTGGGATTGTGGCAAAAAAAGCAGATGTAGCAAACCCAGAAGAATTAGCCTTAGGTGCAGCTGATGTAATCGTAGGTGGAAAAACAAATATCGGAAATCAATATACCTACACAGTAAACTTGGGAAATTTGGCGGTTAGTACGACTGTTTCCGCGAGAGGATACTTGACTTATATGAAGAATGGTGAGACATATACTATCTACACCGACATGGTCAAGGGAACTGTAGTAGCGAATTAAAACATAAACGCCATGGCAGAGGGCTTTATACTCTGCTATAAAAAACTTAAGTGGAGGTGAAAAATTTGAAAGACTATCTAAAACCGGGACTCGATATTCAGGAATTTGAAGTAGAAGATATTATGGTGGATAGCAGTGGTGAGGAAGATCTTTAACCTAGTGAATACTATATGGATTCTTCACTGAGCAACAAGTAAATTTGAATAGGAAACTTTATTGTAGAATAAAGTTTCCTATGTCAATATTTAAGGTAAGTAAAATAATGAATAGATACATAATAGCTGAACTTAATATCAAAATGGCAATTTTTGGAAAAATCTTGAAAGATCAGTCCAGAGCATATCAATCATTGATTAGTCCAGAAAAATATAAGTTTGAATTTAGAAGTGATCAAGATAGCATACGGATCGAAGGAAATATTATTCAAAAAACTAAAGAAAAGATTATCTCAGAAACCATTGATAAATGGATATTTTATCGCAAAGAGGACAAGATCCTGAAAATACAAAAAATTTATTATAAAAACAATAATAATGCGGAATTTCGATACAGAGAACTTTTAAAAAAATATCCACTTTTAAAATTTGATGATTATGAGTATATCAATACCGGCTTTGCCTTCTCAAGAGCACTGCTCGATTATAACGGCTTTTGTCTCCACTCCTCAGCGGTAGCGCTGGATAACAAAGCGGTTTTGTTTTCTGCGCCTTGCGGTACTGGAAAATCAACCCATACCGGATTATGGCGAAAGTACTTTGGGGAAGATAAAGCCATCATCATCAATGACGATAAGCCGGCCATCCGCTTGATGGGCGATACCTTTTATGTGTATGGTACACCATGGAGCGGTAAATCAGACTTAAACACCAATGCTAAAGTGCCTCTGCAGGCCATTGTGTTTTTGGAACAGGCATCTGAAAATTGTATTGAACGACTGAGTAATAAAGATGCCGTCAGATGGCTATATTATCAGAGCTTGCGACCGACAGGCCCTCGAAGTGAAGAAAAAACAAGTAACTTACTTAATCTTTTGGATAAAATAGTATGTCAGATACCCATCTATAAAATGGGCTGTACCATCAGTGAAGAAGCCGTAGAGCTTTCATATAATACAACAATACTTGGTAAATAGTATAGGAGAATCTTTTATGAAAATAAAAAATGGATATATGCTGAGAGAAGTTGCCGGAGAGGCTGTTGTCGTGCCCACTGGTGAAGCAACCCTCAATTTTCAGGGCATCATCTCTCTCAACGAAACCGGAGCTCTTTTGTGGAAAGAGCTGGAGCAGGGCTGCGAGAAGAAGGATTTGGTTCAGGCACTTTTAGACGAGTATGAGGTTGACGCTGAAACAGCCGAGAAGGATGTGAATGAATTTCTTAAGCGGGCAGATGACGCTGGACTGATTGATGGCTGAACCAGGCGGCCGTCGGGTTGATCTGGAACATATGCATCCCATCATCACCGAAAAGCTGTCCTCCGGCGGCGAGGTCATTTTCACATCTGCCGGTACCAGCATGCTTCTGACACTTCGTGACCGCGAGGACCAGGTCTGTATTGTGCGGCCTCCGAAACGCCTGCGCAAGTATGATCTGCCATTTTACACCAGAGACAGTGGTCAATATGTGCTGCACCGGATCGTAAAGGTAAATGCAGACGGCACCTACACACTCCGGGGAGATCATCAGTTTGTGAATGAAGAGGGGGTGCGTTCCGACCAGATCATCGGCGTTGTCAAGGGCTTCTGGCGCGGAGGCCGCTACATCTCCTGCGACAATCCCTGGTACCGCCTGTACTGCCGTGTCTGGTGGCTTTTGTACCCGGCGCGTTACGTGGTGCTGCGGGGGCGCGGGGCGGTATTCCGTCTGCGTCGTCGATTTCATTAACAGCCCCAGTCCTCTGCATCCACGCTGTCCCGCCTCTGATGATTCCGTTCTTTCAGGGATGGCGCGGGTGCACAGGTCTGGGGCTTTTGGACAGGAGTTTTCGTGAATACCAAGCGTACCTACACCGATAAAGAAGTTTTTTCCTGGCTTTACCAGAATGCGAAAGGGCAGATTTTGGCCTGTGTGCTGCTGGTTTTCGCCAATATTGGGCTGGCCTGCATGGGCGTGGCCTTTGCGCTGGCGTCTAAGAGCGTCATTGACGGGGCCACGGCAGGAGGGCTGACAGTGCTTGTCTGGCGCAGCGCGGTTTTCTTTGGCATTATCGCGCTTCAGGCACTGCTGCAGGCCTACTGCCGCCATGCCCAGGCCACCATTCAGGGCCGGCTGGAGATGGGCTTTAAATGCCGTTTTCTGTCGGCTGTTTTAAAAAAAGATTATCAGGCTGTCATGGCTTACCACAGCGGCGATCTGCTCAACCGGCTCACCAGCGACGTGCAGGCCATTGCAAACGGCGTGACCTCGCTGCTGCCCACCTTTTCCGGGCTCATCACCAAGATCGTGTCTGCTTTCTGGGTGCTCTGCATGCTGGACTGGCGGTTTTCCATGATCTTTGCCCTGGCCGGAGCGGCCATGTTTGTGGTCACCCGCTTTTTCAGGAAGCGGCTCAAGGCTCTGCACAAGCGGGTTCAGGAGACGGACGGGCGGGTGCGCTCCTTTTTGCAGGAGCTGCTTTCAAGCTTTCTGGTGATCCGCACCTTTCAGGTGGAGGGGGCCATGGAGGACAAGGGGCGGCGGCTTCAGCAGGCCAATTACGACGAAAAAATCCGTAAAAACACCATCAGCGTGGTAGCCAATACAGGCATCAGCTTTATATTTAATCTGGGCTACCTCTATGCTCTGGTGTGGAGCTGCCACGGGCTGATCGCAGGAACCGTGAGTTTTGGGACGCTGACGGCTGTGCTGCAACTGGTCAACCAGGTGCAGTCTCCCTTTGTGGGACTATCCGGCATGCTGCCCCAGTACTACGGCGCCCTGGCCTCTGCCGAGCGGATGATGGACATCGAAGCCCTGCCCGATGAACCGGCAGTGGACAACGCCCCCTATGACGTTGAGGCGCTGTATGCGCATCTGCTGGGCATTGAGCTGCGCGGCCTGAGCTTTCACTATGACCGGGAGCCCGTGCTCGAGAGGGCAGACCTGTACCTTGAGAAGGGCAGCTTCGCGGTGATTTCGGGTTTGTCGGGCATTGGGAAGAGCACCCTGCTCAAGCTGCTGCTGGGGGTTTTTACGCCGGATTCAGGGCATATTGGGCTGAGAATGGACGACGGCTTCCGGATCGCGGCGGATCGGCAGACCCGGGGGATTTTTGCCTACGTGCCCCAGGGCAATTTTCTGCTCTCCGGTACCATCCGGGAGAACATTGCCTTTATCCGGCCAGAGGCCACTGAGGAAGAAATCATCCAGGCGGCAGAGCTCAGCTGTGCCATGGATTTTATTGAGGGGCTACCCATGGGGATGGATACTATCATCGGCGAGAAAGGGCTCGGCCTGTCCGAGGGGCAGGTCCAGCGTCTGGCCATCGCCCGGGCATTGCTGGGCGGCGCGCCCATACTCCTCCTGGACGAAGTGACCTCCGCCCTGGACGCTCAGACAGAGAAGCAAGTGCTTGAGAACATTAAATGCCTCAGAAACCGGACATGCCTTATAGTTACTCACAAGGCAGCAGCCCTGGCCGTCTGTGATGTAGTGCTGCGGTTTGTGGATGGAAAAATAATCATGGAAAAAAGATAGAGAGAAGTAAAATGATCAGAGACGAAAAATATTACGTGGTAGAGCTGCTGGCAGCGGTTTTAAAGGATCGGCAGCCCAGGCCGCCAGCGCCTGGCTGCGATTGGGACGTGGTTTACAGGGAAGCCAGAAGGCATTCGGTGGCGGGGATGGCAGACTACGGGCTTGAAAAGCTCGCGGAGGAGGAGCAGCCCCCGCAACTTGTCAGACAGTCCTTCCGGCAGGCCAAGCTTACAGGCATTGCCAAGGAGGCCACTCAGCATGTCACTGTGACCGAGCTGCTGAAAACACTCGATGAACAGGGCATCCGGGCACTCCCCCTCAAGGGCTTTGTGCTCAAATACGCCTATCCAAGGCCGGATATGCGGCTCATGGCCGATGTGGATATCCTGGTGGACGACGCCAACACAAAGGCGGTCGGGAAAATTTTGACCAGCAGCGGCTTTTCCTGTGAGCACGAGGGCGGCAACCACGATGTCTACTACCGTAAGCCCTATATGAATCTGGAAATCCACCGGAATATCCTGCCGGAAAAATACACCTTCGGCGGCTATTTCGACCATGTCTTTAACCGGGCTGTTTTAAAGGAGGGAACCCAGTGCATTTACGCCATGACCCTAGAGGATTTCTACCTCTACATGGTCGCGCACTTGACCAAGCATTACGCCCAGGGCGGCACTGGCATTCGCTCCATCATGGACCTGTGGGTATACCGGCGCTATTACAGAGACACCGCCGACTGGCAGGCCATTGACCGAGGCCTTGAAGTCATGGGCCTGAAAACCTTTGGCGAAAACCTCATGCGCCTGGCCGGGGTCTGGTTTGACAGCCAGCCGGGCGATGCGGTCACGGATGCGATGGGCCGCTTTATTCTGGGCAACGGCACCTATGGCACCACCCAGAACATGGAGCTCTCTGCCTTTACCAAAGTCTACGATCCCCAGGCGGATTTCCAGACTGTCCAGCGCCGCTACCTCTGGCGCACGCTGTTTCCGGGTATGGACCATATGCGCCAGGTCTTTCCCTGGGTGGCGGGCAGGCCCGCGCTGCTGCCAGCCGCCTGGGTGATGCGGGGCGTGCGCGCCATGCTCAAAAGGCCAAAGCGCACCCTGCACCGTGTGCAGGCCGTGCGCAGCACCACCGAAGATGAAGTGGCCAAAGCCAAAATGTTTTACGCGCAGTCCGGCCTGCAGGAGTTAAATCATGAGAAAAAAAGTCATTTATAAAGAAGACGCAGCGGTCGAGGAGCTCATCGAGGCGCTGGAGAAACAAAAGGGCGTACATTTTACGCCCGAGCAGTGCAGCGCCCTTCATTACGGCCTCAGCCTGGGTGCGGAGGTGGAGCACTGCGCCGACCCTGTCTACGATGGCGGACAACTGCGCGAGTTGTTCGAGGCCCAGGCCGCCGGCCTCGACACCCGGCTGATGAAAAATCCAGCTTACAGCTTCGGCCAGATGCACGAGATCGCCATTGGCCTGAAGGACGGCGTAAACGCCAGCGTTTACGCCAACCCGTCCTACACAAGAGAGCACACGTCATGGATGAGACGCGCTATGAGCCGCGGCATCGACATCAAAAACTATCCCGATTTTTTTAAAAGCGCATACGCCGCCACTCGCCAGTACAAGGCCCTCTGCAATGGGCTGCCCGAGATTGGCCAGCACCGCTACAGGATAAAGGCACGCAGAGTGGTTGAAACCGAGTATGAGATCGTGGTGGAGTGCAGCGATTTTGAAAATCTGCAGGAAGCCCTTGAGGCGGTTAACGCCATGACTCTGGAAAGCGCTCAGTCAGTAAAAAATAAATTGTATGAGCAGAAGGTGCAGATCAGGGAAAGCCGGTTTTCAGACCCTGTGTGCAAATCGTCGCGGATCGAGCTTTTCATGGAAGAGAAAACAGAAAAGAGAGGCTTTTGTCCCGACAGGATTAATTGCACTGACATCTGAAAAACAGCAAGGCTATTTTTGCCCTGCTGTTCTTTTTTTTGATTTTTTTAATATTTTATTTTATCTTGATATCCAGATAGCATTCATAAGCTTCTGCGCCGGTGCGTCCGTTATGAACGACCTCGCGGATGGCCTGGATCATGGCTTTGGGATCATCTGCCTGGAAGACGTTACGGCCCATATCAACGCCGTGGGCGCCGCGGCTGATAGCCTGATAAGCCATTTCAAGGGCTTCAGCTTCCGGGATTTTCTTACCGCCGGCAATGACAAGCGGAACGGGGCACGCGGCTGCGACTTCCTCGAAATTATCGCAGTAGTAGACCTTGACGATCTGAGCACCGAATTCTGCCAGCATGCGGGTTGCCAGGGAGAAATACTTGGTGGTACGCTCCATTTCCTTACCAACGGCGACAACGCCGAGAGTAGGAATGCCGTAGCGGTTGCCTGCGTCAATGGTTTTTACGATGTTATTGATGCTTTCACATTCGCCCTCTGAGCCGATGAAGGACTGGATGGCCATACAGGTGGCGTTCATGCGGATGGCGTCCTCAATATCGACACCGATGACTTCATGGCTCATGTCATCCTTTAGAACAGAGCTTCCAGCAGAGCAGCGCAGAGCAATGGCTTTTTTACAGTCTGGCGGAATACAAGTGCGTAGTGCGCCCCGGGTGCCCATGAGGACATCAGCGTAGTCCATAAGCGGTGGGATGGCCAGATCAAGGCGTTCGAGTCCTTGGGTTGGTCCCATAATATAGCCGTGGTCAAAAGCGAGCATGATGGTGTTGCCGCTTTTGGGGTCAAAGATCTGGGATAGGCGTGTTTTCATACCCCAGTCTACGTTTTCGATGCCTTTGACGTGGAAGCTTTTATTTTCTGCCGGTTGGTCAAAACCAAAATTTTTTGCGTGTTTGTTGCCGTCTTTATCTGCCATAAGTTTAATCTCCTTTATTTTGAATTAAAAAGCGGCGTTTAAAGGCCGCTTTTGTGATTTGTCGTTGCTTAACTTAAACTACTTTGTATGGGGTCTTACATGGAGCATTCCAGTATTTCAGTTCTTCTTCGTCTACACGGGCCATAAACATCTGGAAGCCTGCTGTTTCCTGTACCGTCAGAATTTCGCCGACCCAGCTAGCTTTAACATAGATATCTTTTTCTTCCAGGTATTTGTAAACCTTGCGGAAAACAATGAGAAGTTCCATTAAAGTGGAGGAGCCGCTGCCGTTGATGAATACCATCACGTCTTCGCCGGCTTTAAGATCAAGATCTGCGATTAATTCGTCTGCCATGATCACAGCGGTTTCGTCGGCAGATTTCATTGGCTGGCGTCCGCCGCCGCCCTCTCCGTGCTGTCCCATGCCAACTTCCATTTCGTCATCGCCTAAGGTAGAGATAACTTCGCCGTTTGCCGGATGGGTTGCACCCTTGGCGGCTACAGCGATGGTTGCCATGTTGTCTGCGAATTTCTGGGCAATGGCAGCTACTTCGTCTAAGGATTTGCCCTCAGCTGCGGCAGCAGCAGCAATTTTGTATACAGGCACACAGCCAACCAGTCCGCGGCGGTCATCTGCGTTGGAGCGCGGTGCGTTTGCGATATCTTCTTGAGTAACCACTTTTTTAACGTTTAAGCCTAATTTTGCAGCTTCCTTCATGGTTTTATTACCTGTGAGCATATCACCTGCATGGTTTAAAACTACGAATAAAACGCCGTGGCCTTTATCAGCCATCTTTAAAGCTTCAATACAAGCCTTGTAGCCAGGTGCTGCGAAAATGTCCCCGATAACGCAGATGTCCACCATACCTTCGCCAACAAAACCTTCGATGGCTGGTTCGTGGCCAGCGCCGCCTAAGGTTACAACGGTTACGCGGTCGGCGTCCTTTAATTTTTTGTTAACAACCAGGTTGTTGCCTGTCACTTCGATAATATCCGGGTTTGCCAGTTCCAGGCCTTCCAGTAATTCCGATACAATGTTTTCCGGCTGGTTTAAGAATTTTTTCATGGTCATTTTAGTATTTCCCCCTGTTAATTTAGATTATATTTGGTTTTTAATTTTGTTTTTTTAAAAGGATCGTATCTTTTCTGAAAAACAAAAATTCAGATTGGAGTATTTTTCAGAAAAAATGCGCTTGTTCGGTTACCGCCAGTACGCTAACGCTCCTTGCTCGCTGCCAGTTTTCTTTGAAAACTGGACCTCACTTCATCTCCATGAGTTCGAGGACGGTGCCATGCACGTCGACAAAAGCGATGTCCAGGGTCTCGTCAACAGCCATTCTTCCGTTTAAGACAGTGGCGCCTTCTTCTTCAATGAACTGGTCGATGTTTGGTACTTTATAAGCGACGTGGGTTTTGTTGACAACATCTGGGTGAAGGGGAGTCCCTTCTTCAAAACGCAGATATTCAAATTTCAGGTCATTGTTGTCAGGGCCGGAGATATAAACCTTCAGGCCTTCAGCATAATCTTCAGGTAATACGGTTTCCTTTACAGGAACACCAACGTGCATGATTTCATATTTCATCTTAAATTCCTCCTAAGAACTTAATAAATTAAAACAGATTAAAGGGCGTAGCCCTCTGCCAGTCCTTCGTAAAACAGGGCAAAAGATACAGAGCCGGGATCGGTGTGGCCGATGGCGCGGTCGCCGATGTAGCGGGCGCGCCCATATTTTCCCAGCATATCTGAGGTTGCATCGGACCCTTCGCGAGCAGCTTTGGCAGCCTGGTTAAGAACTTCCTGATTAATCTTTTCGGCGTTTCTGATCACCTCGGTGGCCGGGTAAATGGCGTCCATCATAGATTTTCCGCCGGGTTTTGCACCGGATGTATCGAAGAATTCTTCGTAGGCGCCAAGAAGGATGGTCTTAATGAAGGATTCGGTATCCTGTCTGGGATCCGCTGTGTCGGCCATTCCACAGACAAAGGAGCCAAACAGAGGAGCCGCCGAGCCGCCGCTGATGTCCTCCAGGGTATCATTAAGAGCTTCTAGCGCTTCTTTGAGGTCGGTTTCTTCATTCCAGGCATCTACTTCGGTCATCAGTTCTTTGGCGATCTTTTCCATGGTGGTTCCATGGTCGCCATCGCCGAGCTCACAGTCCAGTTTGGTTAAGTTTTCGACGTTGCTGATGATTTTATTAGCAGATGTTAATAACATGTTTTTGATTTTTAAGGTTTCTACTGACATACTCTCACCTCCGTTATCGGTTTCAACTTGGTTACAGAATAGCATTGAAATTAACATATGTCAATCGAAAAAACGTAATAAAGTTTAAAAACTTTAAAAAATACAATAAAAATGCAAAAAAAAGGCTATTTTCTGACAAATGTAAAGTTGATTGGATTTTAAACCTTAAAAGCAATGGATTGACATTTGTTAAAAAATAGAGTATATTTTAGAAAAAAACAGTTGACATTTGTAAAGGAGAGCATCATGAAAGAGAAAGAACTGATCCGCCTTATTACCGCGGCGCAAATGTATTATGAAGAGAATATGACCCAGGCAGAGATTGCGAAGTCTATGGGTATCTCGAGGCCTTCGGTCAGCAATCTGCTGAACAAGGCTCGCAGGGAGGGAATTGTTAAAATTGAGATTAAGTCTTTTGACAGCACCAGCATTGGAAAAAGCCGGGAGATGTGCAACCGGTTTGGCTTAAAAAGCTGCCAGGTCGTGAGCTGTATGGACGATAAAAATGAAACTCAGGAACGCCTCTATGAGGCAGCTGTGGATTTTCTTCTGGAACTTCTTCCAAAAACCCGTATCCTGGGACTTGGCTGGGGGTATAATATCAGCCGGATCATTGATATTTTAGCGAACCGGGAGCTCACTGAACAGTATAGCGGAAAGGTCTGTCCTTTGATCGGGACTGCCACAGTGCCCCACAAGGGCTACCATCCCAATGAGCTGGCCACAGATTTTGCACGGAAAACTGGCTTTGAGGCGGATTTTCTGATCTCACCGGCTTTCCCGACTACGAAGCAGGAGCGGGATTTGTTTGTGACGACGGATAATTACAACAGCATTCTGGCCCTGTGGAAAAAGACAGACACAGCCTTAGTGACCCTAGGGGGATATCCCTGTGTACCAGACCACGCCACAGCCCTGCGTTTTGGGCGGCGGCTGATTACGGAGCGGGCCACTTCTAATATTCTGTCTTACTTTTTTAACTGGAAAGGCCAGCAGATTAAAGGGGAGGATGATTTTGCCATTCAGATTCCGCTGGCACCGCTTTCTAAAATTAAGAATTTTGTTGGTATTGTGCCTGTGGGAGCGAATGTAGGGTCGGCCATCGGCTGTCTGAATACGGGGTTCGCGCGTCACCTTATCATTGATGAGGAAACCGCTGAAAAAATTTTAAAAACGGACGTATAACAGGTCACTTCCGAAACACCCCTCATTCTTTTCGGGGCTGCGTCTCAGGATAAAGGAGGCGAGCTCCCGGCCGCCGATCCGGCGGGTGTCCCGGATACCTTCATAGGCGTCGGTGAGTGCCTGGAGTTCCTCTGTATACTGAGAAAGGGGCCTGCAGGGCTGTCTGGTTTTGATGGACAGGGAAATAACGCCTGCGTTAAAAAGATTGATGCTGAAGTCCACGCTTTTTTCTCCCGCAGAAAAGGCACTTTCCAGCAGAATCTCTGTCAACCGGCAGATGTCCCGTTCTTTCACAAAGGAGGACATGGGGTAGAAAACCATAGGATTAAAGTCAATCCCCTTTTCCTGGGCGATGGCCTGAAAGAGGGAGATGACGCCATCCAGGGCGCAGTAGGCTGTGGCTGCCTTTTTTCTTAGGCCGCTGTATTTTTCCTTGAGGGTATGGAAATCGGAAACAGTGAAAGCGGGAGGCAAGAGCTCGGCAGAAGGAATGGAAGAAATGGTCAGGTTCATAGCGGTTTTCCTTTCTGAATGGGGATTAAAACAGCACAAAGCTGAAATAGGTGACGGTTTCGGGGCCATTATTATAGGAAAGGCCGGTTTTGCTGGCCAGATCCATGACCACGATGCCGTAGCCCTCCACAGAAGGGAATATCTGGTCGGGATAACGGCAGGGGGCATCAGGGTAGGTGCACTGGTCGCAGATGATACAACCCTCTGTAGAGAGCACCAGCGCGCCTGGATAATGGGCTCTGAAAAGCCTGGCGGATTTTGCCGTGGCGGCCTCGTGGACCATGCGTGCCCGGTGCCAGCCTCTGGAGTCGTACTGGCCCTTTAAATCGGTAACGGTTGAAAGCAAACAGACATTTTCGTAGGAACGGCATTTGGCAACACAGCTGTTGTAGCTGCCTACCGCTGGCGGGCAGGCCCAGGTGGCGCCGTAATGACCGCACTGGTTCCCCTCGCACAAAAGTCTTGTGCCCATGGAAAACAGCAGGTCGCTGGTTTTGGCAAAGGCATATTCATGAATACCGAACAGCTCACGTTTATCTTCAAGCTGGCGCTTGAGGGTCATCAGGCTCTTGATGACGGTGTCGCCTTTAAATTCTTTGGCAGCCTCTGCCTGTTTTTTTATTTCGATCAATGGGAATACCTCACCTTCATTTAGTACAATAAAAAAGCCTTCTCCGGCTCGAGAAGGCAAAAAATACGAAATCAATTAAAGAACGTATCTCTTAAACAACTCTAAATCGGAGTGTTTTAAGAAAACATTATGCCGGTCTTCTGGCTCTACAATGGCATTCCCCCAACCTTCCCATCCTGAGGACAGTGGTATATTAAGAGGACATATTGCATTACAGCTGCGATTACAGCAAAGGATTTTCACCTTTTTCCCATTTACATAATGTTTACAATATTAAGTTATCCTTATCATATCCCTTTGATTTTATTTTGTCAAGGTTTATTCGGCCCTGAAAAGAGACTTCTTGTAAATTTGTTTTCTTATAACAATATTTTCCTCTTTAATTTAATTTTAGTTGTAAAGAAAAAAATAATAAATATCCGATAAAGGGGCGAGAACCGCCTTGATTAAACCTAAAATACGTATATTTTAATGAATTTTTCATAAAATATTAAGTAATTTCGGTTAAGGTATTGGCAAGTGCCAAAGGATATGTTAAAATATATCTAAATTGTAAATAACTTTACAATTTGGTCAAAATTATATAGGAGGGTGGTGATTAGGCATTAGCAACGAAAGCCATCGCTCAAGTGGCAAGCTTCAAATGTTTTTTAAGAAGCTTGCGCATTACGCCAAGCACTTGAGCAAAAGAGAAAAAGTCGTATTCACAGGTTTCTGTGTAGCGCTTCTTCTCGGATTCTTTTCTTCAACCTGTCTTGGTTACAAGGTAATGGTTGACGGAGAGGTTTTAGGCTATACCAAAGATGCAGCTGTGTTTACACAGAGTCTGGATCAGGTAGAGCAGGATATGCGATCGAAAACGTCGATAGAAACAGCATATGTCTACAATGATATACAGATTAAAAAGAGCATCACATTTAATAAACCAATGTTTTCAGAAGAAGAATTTACTGATGCATTGAACGCACAGGATCTTCAGGTCGGCGTTCATGGTGTACAATTGAAGGTTGACGGACAGGAAGTCGGGAACCTGGCTTCATCTGACCAGGTACAGGCCGGTATTGCAGGTGCAATTAATAAGATCGGTAATGTACAAGATTCAGATAAGCTGGTAAAATGCGACATCCAGAGCGACGTTGTAGAAACGCCTAAGAATTTTCCGCTCGAGGACTTAAACAGTCCGGACGAGTGCGCTAATCTTTTAGCAACAGGTAATACTAATCCGAGTAAGAGTGAAGAGAGTACGAACGCTCCAATCCAGGTAGCAAGCCGTGGTGGAGCCGATGTGGCAAGAGACCAAAGCAATGAGCCAGCCCAAGAGGAAGCTCCAGCAGCTGAAGGTACCGTTGAAAATAATAGTAATGAGAATGTAGAAAACCAGAATAATGAGACTGAGACAAGCTCCAGTATCTTAAAAATTAATCTGACTAAAACATCAACTAAAAAAGAAGACATACCTTTCCAGACCGTTGAGCAGGAAGATCCAAATATATATGTTGATCAAACTGTAGTTACACAGCAAGGTGTGAACGGAGAACTTGATAAGGAAGTCGAAACCGTCTATGAAGACGGCAAGGTTGTGAGTGAAACAACCTTATCCGAAACAGTTGCAAAAGAGCCAGTGGCTCAGATTGTTTCAAAGGGAACGAAGCAGTACCCAACCATGTCTTCAAAGAAAGGCAATTTTATTTTACCGGCAGTCGGTAATATTTCCGCTTTAGATAAGCCAGGAAGCCACGCAGGCTGCTTTGCAGTGGATATCGCGAACTCAATGGGTACGCTGATCTACGCACCGCAGAGTGGTACAGTCATCCGGGCAAGTGAATTTGGCGGTTACGGATTATGCGTTGACATTATGATGGACGATGGAAAAACCGTCCTGAGAATGGGTCATAACTCCGAATTTAAGGTAAGCGTTGGTGACCGGGTCGAAAAGGGTCAGGTTATTGCGTTGATGGGCAGCACTGGTAATTCAACCGGACCGCACTCCCATTTTGAAATCCGCATTAACGACGTTCAGCAATTTTTACCAGATTATTTTGACATCAAGGACGGCGACAACGTCTGATGTCATGATCGAAAAAATTTAGTATATGCATATCACTGATAAAAAAGAACCAAATCGCGTGTTTGGTTCTTTTTTATTTTTTGAAAACAACCTCGGGCGTCGGTCCGGCTGCCAGCGTTTCTGGTTTGTTGACTTTTATACCCGGGCGTGGTAGGCTTAAACAGTCAAATTCAGTCATTACTAATCATATTCAAGAGAAAAACAAGGGTTTTTTTGAATTATTTTGAAGTTTTTTGAATGATTATGCTTGACATTGACTGAAGATGGTGATAATATACAGTTGCGGAGGTCAAAGAGATGTTAACAGAGGAAAGATTTAACATTATTTTAAAAACCGTGGAGAGCAAAAAAGCAGTGACAGTGCAGGAACTGACTGAGCTGCTTGGAAGCTCAGAATCAACGGTGCGGCGGGACTTAACCGCCCTGCACGAGATGGGCCTTATCAATAAGGTTCATGGAGGCGCTACAGCCGTTGATAACAGCTATACGACAAGTGAAGATGATGTGGCTTACAAACATGGCCAGTACAGTGAGGAAAAAAAGCGTATCGGCAAGTACGCGGCTTCGCTCATTAAAAAAAGTGACTTTGTTTTTATTGATGCGGGAACAACTACAGAGGCTCTCATTGATTATATCAGTGAAAAGGAGGCGACTTACGTGACCGATGGACTCGGACACGCAAATAAACTCCTTAAAAAGGGGTATAAAGTATTTATTCCAGGTGGACACCTTCGGGTTTCAACTGAAGCCATGGTGGGCGAGGAAACAGTGGAAGCCCTCAGAAAATACAATTTTACCCTTGGCTTTTTTGGAACCAATGGCATCAGCCCCACGGCAGGGTACACTACGCCGGATGTTCATGAGGCCCTGGTTAAGAAGGAAGCCTTTGAAAACTGCCGGGACGCTTACGTTTTGAGTGACCCTTCAAAATTTAATAAAATTTCTTCCGTTACCTTTGGCAGCATTGGTAACGCGACGATCATCACCACAGATTTGCAGGATCATAAATACCTGAAATTCACAGAGATAATGGAGGTAGATAAAAATGATCTACACAGTGACCTTTAATCCATCCCTGGACTACATTGTAAAGGTCGATAATTTTAAGACCGGTCAGGTAAACCGAACCGCTTCAGAGCGGCTGTTCCCGGGCGGCAAGGGTATCAATGTTTCCATTGTGCTTAAAAACCTCGGATTTGACAACGTGGCCCTGGGCTTTATCGCTGGTTTTACCGGAAAAGAAATTGAGAAGCGTGTCCGGGACTTTGGATGCAGTTCTGATTTTATTGAAATCGACAACGGTCTGTCCCGAATCAACGTCAAGCTTAAGTCCCAGGAGGAGAGTGAGATCAACGGCCAGGGGCCTCAGATTTCTGAGGAAGCTCTTGAAAAGCTTTTTGGTCAGCTGGACCGGCTGAAGGCAGGTGATGTGCTGGCGCTGGCAGGCAGTATCCCCAGTTCCATGCCGTCAGATACCTATGAGCGTATCATGGCGCGCCTTGAAAAACAAGGTGTTGATATTGTGGTGGACGCTACTAAAGACCTGTTGAAAAAGGTCTTAAAATATCATCCGTTTTTAATCAAGCCCAACAATCATGAGCTTGGCGATATGTTTGGGATTACCCTTAAAAACGATGATGAGATTATTTTATATGGAAAAAAGCTCCAGGAAATGGGTGCGCGCAACGTGCTTGTTTCCATGGCGGGCGACGGAGCCATCTTTTTGAACGAGGATGGCAGTGTGCATAAAAGCGCAGCACCCAGCGGCGAGGTTAAAAATTCCGTGGGTGCGGGCGATTCTATGGTGGCAGGCTTTCTGGCAGGCTACCTGGAATCCGGCGATCTGGCAGCCGCCTTTAAAATGGGCGTGGCTGCCGGCAGCGCCAGTGCCTTCTCGGAAGAGCTGGCAACTAGACAAGAGGTCGCAGACCTTTTAAATAAAATCTAATTCCAGGGGGAAAAGAAATGCGAATTACAGATTTGCTGAAAAAAGAAGGCATTGACCTTCAGGGAAAATCTGCATCCAAGAGCGAGACCATTGATAATCTGGTCGATCTCATGGACGCGACCGGAAACCTTAACGACAAGGAAGGCTACAAAAAAGCCGTTGTTGCCAGAGAGGAACAGGGAACAACCGGAATCGGCGAAGGGATCGCCATCCCGCATGGCAAGACAAGCGCTGTGAAGGAAGCCGGACTAGCGGTCATGGTGAGCAAGGAAGGCACCGACTATGAATCCATGGACGGACAGCCCGCCCACCTGCTCTTTGCCATTGCTGTGCCGGACAACTCCGATGATACACATCTCGAGCTTTTAAGCCGCTTATCCATGATGCTCATGGATGAGGACTTCAGACAAAAGCTTATAGATGCCACAGATAAGGATGAATTCCTGAAGCTTATTGACCAAAAAGAAACTGAAAAATTTGGCGAAGAAGACGCTAAAAAAGAAAAGGAAAATATGGCAGAAAAAGCTGTGGAAAAGGTAGAAACAGAGGAAGCCAAAGTGCGGGAAGCGGCTGCTGAGGTGGACACTGGATATCCGAAGGTATTGGCGGTTACTGCCTGCCCAACCGGGATTGCTCATACCTACATGGCTGCTGAAGCCCTGGAGGGTAAAGCCAAGGACATGGGCGTCAGTATCAAGGTTGAAACAGACGGCTCCGGCGGGGTCAAGAATGAACTGACCCGAGCTGAAATCGCTAATGCCGACGCCATTATCGTGGCAGCGGATAAAAATGTGCCCATGGCTCGTTTTGACGGCAAGCCGGTCATACAGACGAAGGTGGCCGACGGCATCCATAAGCCTGAGGAGCTGATCAGCCATGCGCTGGAGGGCAGAGCCCCTATTTACCATGCGGACAGCAAGGAAGAAAATACTGCTGACAGCGGCGAAAAGCAGAGCATTGGCCGCAAGATCTACAAAGATTTAATGAATGGCGTTTCCCATATGCTGCCTTTTGTTATCGGCGGCGGTATCCTGATCGCCCTGGCCTTCCTCTTTGACGATTACGCCATCGACCCAGCCAACTTTGGGATGAACACCCCCTTCGCGGCATTCTTAAAGACCATCGGTGGCGCGGCTTTTGGTTTCATGCTCCCGATTCTGGCAGGCTATATTGCCATGAGCATCGCGGACCGTCCGGGCCTGGCCGTTGGTTTTGTAGGCGGCTACATCGCCAGCCAGGGCTATATCCTGGGCATGGTGGACGGCACCATGACCATTACCACTGGCGGGACCTCCGGTTTCCTTGGCGCGCTGGTCGCAGGCTTCCTGGCCGGTTATCTGGTGCTGGGACTGCGGAAGCTGTTTGATAAATTGCCCGATGCCCTGGAAGGAATCAAGCCAACGCTTCTGTATCCTTTTTTTGGCCTCCTGATCATGGGCGCGCTGATGGTGTTCATCATCAACCCGCCAGTCGCAGCGCTGAATACAGCCATGACCAACGGCTTAAACAGCATGGGCGAAAGCTCCAAGGTTATCCTTGGTATTATTCTGGGCGGTATGATGGCCATTGACATGGGCGGCCCATTCAATAAAGCGGCCTATGTATTTGGTACGGCAGCCATCAGCTCTGGACAGTATGACATCATGGCGGCGGTTATGATCGGCGGCATGGTGCCCCCAATTGCCATTGCCCTGTGTGCTACTTTCTTTAAGAACCGCTTTACACAGAAGGAACGTCAGTCAGCCCTTACCAACTATATTATGGGACTGTGCTTTATCACAGAAGGGGCGATCCCCTTCGCGGCAGCAGACCCTATCCGCGTTATTCCATCCTGTGTTGTGGGCTCGGCGGTGGCCGGCGGCCTCTCAATGCTCTTTGGCTGTACATTGATGGCGCCCCACGGCGGTGTGTTTGTATTCCCGGTTGTGGGCAACCCGCTGTTCTATGTTGTATCGCTGTTGATCGGCTCCGTTGTCGGCATGATTTTGCTGGCAATTTTGAAAAAACCATTAAAGAAAGAAGCGGCATAATCATTTTATAGCAATATTTATGCCAGATTAGTATAAATATAAAAATTTTTAGAAAATAGACAAGATTTGCTATGCAAGTTTGGGTAAAAATGTTAATATAATACTAGAAATTTTTATAGTCCAAAGGAGAACTTAAAATGAAAGAATTTAATTACACAATTACGGACCCAGCAGGTATTCACGCAAGACCAGCAGGCTTACTTGTTAAAAAAACCCAGCCATACGCATCTGAAATCAGTCTTGTGAAGGATGGCAAAACCGGTAATGGTAAGAGCATGTTAAGCGTTATGGGTTTAGGTGCTAAAAACGGTGAAACCATCACTGTACAGGCAGACGGTCCTGACGAAGATACCGCTATTGTTGAATTAGAAGCATTCTTTAAAGAAAACCTCTAAATCGCTCCCTCTATTAAATTAAAATATATTTGGAAAGCGGCGCCGTTTTTAATCATCACGGTGCCGTTTCCCTTTTTTTGAAAAATATCCTTGAGTTTTGAGTGAAAATCAGTTAAGATAAAAGCAGTCAACCAAATAGGGTGTGCCTTTTCAATGAAAAGAAGACTGCCAAAAACAGACGTGCTGAGGGCGCGCCTGTTTTTGGCTTTTTTTGTGCACCAAATTTACAGGGAGGACCACAAATGTATATCATGATTGACAATTACGATTCCTTTGTTTATAATCTCGATGCTTATTTTAAAGAGCTGGGACAGGAGATAGAGGTAATCCGCAATGATGCGGTAGACATTCATGCGCTGCTTGAACGTGGGGATATTCAGGGAATCATTATTTCTCCGGGTCCCAAAAATCCGGAGGACTGCGGTAAATCTGCCGAAGTCGTGCGCGCTTTTACCGGCAGAGTGCCGATTCTGGGGGTCTGCCTGGGGCACCAGATTATCGGCCATGTTTTTGGAGCAGTGGTGAAAAAAGGTGAAAGACCCATGCACGGCAAGATAACGCCAGTATTTCATAAAGGCAGAAACCTGTTTGAGGGGCTCAGGCAGGAGATGCCTGTCACCCGTTACCACTCACTGGTGGTGGCTGAAAACAGCCTGCCGGAGATTCTGCTCATTGACGCGCGGTCTGAGGACGGCGCAATTATGGCGCTTTCCCACAGGAATTACCCGGTTTACGGTATCCAGTTCCATCCCGAGGCAGTGTTGACTGAAGCGGGGCATGCGGTGTTGAGCAATTTTATTCGGTTATGTGAGGAGTGGTGGAGTCAAAATGAAAACACAGATTGTCGAATGGCCTCTTAAGTATGGCGCAGCTGAGCTTTTTGACCTTTACTGCAGCCTTCCCGGCGCTGTTTTACTGGATTCCTCCCTGGTCAATGAAATGGGGCGTTTCTCCATGATCGGGCTGAATCCCTATAAAACTCTAGAAGTAAAGGACGGCTCTCTGTTTGTGGACGGCAGTCCGTCTGAAGGCAGCCTGGAGGAAGTTCTGGGCGCGTATATGGCAGCGCATTATGAAAAGAACGATACCGTACTGCCTATGATTTCGGGCGCTATTGGCTACTTTACCTATGACTACGGCCGGTGCTTTGAGCGGATAAAGACCCGCCATGCCAGGGGTCAGGAGATTCCGGACTGTATTTTAAATTTTTATGACAATCTCATCATTGAGGACCGGCATGAAAAAAGGCTGTACCTGACAGCCAGCGGTATGCTGGCAGAGCCTGAAGTAGCTCTGGACACATTAAAAAGCGAAATTACTGCCTTTAGGCCCGGTAAAGAGACTGGAAAATGGGAAGAATACCCCGTGAAAATTGCCTCGGATTTTGAGAAAGAGGCTTATAAAAAAGCCATTGACCGGATGATCGACTATATTGTGGAAGGTGATATTTATATCGCGAATATGACCAGGCGTATTATGGCCTACAGCGGGAAGCCTCCCTACGCCATGTTTAAAAGCCTGCGTGAGAATAATCCTTCACCCTTTGGCGGCTATTTTAACTATGGGGATTTTCAGATCATTAGTGCCTCGCCAGAACGATTTCTGCACATGAAAAACGGTCTGGTAGAAACACGGCCTATCAAGGGCACACGCCGCCGGGGCGAAACGCCGGAAGAGGACGCGGTTCTGAAAAAGGAGCTTCAGGAATCCGGGAAGGATAAGAGCGAGCTGCTTATGATCGTTGATTTGGAGCGCAATGATCTCAACCGGGTCTGTGAGCCGGGGAGCGTAAAGGTCACCAGCCTGTTTGACGTGGAAACTTACGCAACAGTCTTTCACCTGGTTTCCAATATTGTCGGAAAAATGCAAAGCGGCCTGACAGCCCCTGACCTGCTGCGCGCCGCTTTCCCTGGCGGGTCGATTACCGGAGCACCTAAAATACGAGCCATGGAAATTATCGACGAGCTGGAGCAAAGCCGCAGGGGGCTGTATACGGGTTCCATGGGCTATCTTGGTTTGGATGGGAGCTGTGATCTGAACATTGTGATCCGCACCGCGCTTTACCAGAACGGCTGCTACACTCTGGGCGTGGGCGGCGGTATTACCTGCGAGTCGGATCTGGAATTTGAGTATGAGGAAACAGAGCAAAAGGCCAGGGCGCTTCTGGAGGCCATGCGATGAGCGCGCAGGAGCTGATTTTGGACGATGGCTTCTGTTTTGGACTGGGAGCCTTTGAAACCATCGCGGTAATGTACGGGCAGCCTGTGTTTTTAGAGCCACATCTGAAACGGTTAAGAGAAGCTTTGGATTTTTTTGGAATACCAGACCCTGTGACCGCGGAATGGGTGGACGAAATTCTAAAAAAACATTGCGTGAAGAACGGGGTGCTCAAGATTATGGTTTCCCAGGAGAATTGTCTGTGGTCCTGCCGGGAAAACCCTTATACCCCGGCGGATTATGAGCGTGGCTTTGTGCTGAGAACCAGTCCGGTGCGGCGCAATGAAACCTCGCCTTTGACATGGCACAAGACGCTCTGCTATGGGGAAAACATTCTTGAAAAAAGACGGGCGGCTGCCCAGGGCTTTGATGAGCCAGTATTTTTAAACACCAGAGGTCAGCTGACAGAGGGAGCGGTAACCAATCTTTTTTTTGTAAAAAAAGGGCGGCTGATTACGCCCTCTCTGTCCTGCGGTCTGCTGCCGGGTACAGTCCGAGATTACCTGATTAACCGCTACGATGTGGAAGAAAGAGTGATTTTTCCGGAGGAGATTGGTGAGTTTGATGAAGCCTTTGTCACCAACGCTCTGATGGGGATGCTGCCTGTCCGTCAGCTCGACGACATCGCTTATGGTGAAAAAAGTGTCTGGGAGGCAGTCTGGAGAGATTATCATGATCTTTTGCGGCAGGCGCTTGATTGGCCAGTGGCGTGAAGCGGTATAATGAAGAAGCCCCAGATTTTATTCTGAGGCTTTTTTGTGCGGCAGCAGGGTATGAAAGGAATCTTTGGCGGCGTCCAGGAGCTTGGAAATGGCTTCAGTCATCATTTTTTTTGTTTTGGGGTCGGTATTTTCAAGGGTTTGCTTGATGGCACGGGCATTTTTCAGGGAAAAGTGCGCCAGATCACTGACGGTCTGAGCCTGTGTCACAGACAGGATGTCATAAAAGGTATCGATAAACTGTTCGCGCTCCTCAGGAGACATGTCATCGACCCACACCTTGACGGTTTCGTCCATAAAACGGCAGCCGGCAGTCACCGATTCCAGACAGACGAAATCAGGTCCCAGAATTTCCCAGGAGTAGGGGTCATGCTGGGCAATGCCAATCTGTTTGCTGTGTACCACGGTGTAGTCCTCCGCGTGCTCAAGGAGCATGCCCACAATGGAGGTCTGAGGCACGAAGGTACAAATGCGGCCGCTTACCGCCTGATAGGATGAGCTTTCCAGTACCTCGGCGGGAAAGCCGGGACCGTCGTTGCTGTAAATCGCCTCAATACGATTGAGGTAAGCCCCGCAGTGAATGCCGGCATATACTGCCAGGTTACCGCCCTTCGAGTGACCACCCACACGCAGGCGAATGGCGCCAAGGCTTCCGGCAGCATGCTTCAGATATTCGGCGGCTTCAGTCTGGGAGGGAATACAGGTTTTAAAGCTCATGTTAAAGTCTTCTTTCCAGCCGACAAGGGTGTTGTCTGTGCCCCGATAGGCAATGAAGGCCAGTCCGTCACCGGTCAGAATGGTGAGCCCACAAAACTGCTTTTCCAGAATGGGGTCCAGCTGGTCATCGTAAAGGCAAAGCCCCATATCTGAAAAACGGCGGCTTTGCGCCAGTTTCCTTAAAAGGTGTCCATCCTCATCCACCCGCAGGCGCAGCTTCTGTTCCTCCTCAGGCAGTGCCGAAAAGCGGGCAAAGGCCTTGGTAATACTGACAGCCACGGTGCTGTTTGGAACAATGCCCTCGAAGCGGATATAGGAAACACAGCTGAGAATCAGATTATCTACCGCGTTAAAGGGAGACTGGTCCAGGGTGAGATCTCCTCGCCAGTCAAGGTAATCAAAAATATTGGACATGATAAAGTCCTCCTGTTATGTAAGCCTTGCCATTAGAATAGCTCAAAAGGAGGGAAAAGACAAGAGGATATTTTGTCAAAAGTGATTCAAAGTCGCCTTTTATTAGCTTTGAAAATATGTTAAAATGGTTGTAAACATTTACGATGAGAGGAGAAAAAAGTGAAAAAGCAAATGAAATTATTGGGGGTTTGGCTGGTCGTTTTATGCCTGATGCTGTCCATTACCGGCTGTGGCGATGATGGGACCCAGGCTTATGCCGAAGAGTTTACCGATCTGGCGACTGAAATTTCCCAGGAGAACACGGATTGGCAGAAGCTTTTAAACGGAGCAGATTATGAAAGCCAGGACTGGATCAACAGTGTGCAGTCGAAGCTTTCCGAGATGGAAGCCAGTTGGACTAAACTGGGGTCTTTAAAAGCCCCGAAGAAAATGGAAGACATTCAGTCCAGCTTTAAAGGTGCATCGGATAAAATGCTGTCCGCCATTGCCCTTTATAAGGAATGCTTCAAAGCCCCCATTGATCCCAATAATATTGATGAGGCAGGCTTGAATGCCCTTGTTGACAAGGCGGGAGAGGCTGATGCGATGGCTATGGAAGCCTCCAGCCTGATGCTGGAAGGTTCTCAAAAGGCCACAGATATGATTAAAAAATAAAGAGGTATTGAAATCCCGGACCAGATGGTTCCGGGATTTTTTAGTTTAGAAGCCGACAGCAGCACAAAATCATCTGGACAAACGCTTTAAAACACGTTATACTACATCTTGACATCTATATGACAAAGTCTAATAGAAGAACAAAGAGATATGTGTGAAAGGAAATGAAATGCAGGAAAAAGAAGAGCTGTTTGCCTTTATTGAAAGGGCTGAAAGAAATGTGCTAGAGGGGAAGGAATTGGAACGGGCAGAACTGATCCGTTTGCTGGCCATTGATCCGGATTCGGAGGCCTGTGATCGCCTGGGACAGGCGGGCCGCCGAGTGGCTTCGCGAGTGACTGGTGACAGAGCCTACCTCTGGGGCGCTATGGGAGTTGACTATAAGGCATGCCCCATGAATTGTGACTTTTGTTCTCTGGGTGAAGGCTGGGGGATTGTGGAGCCAGACCGTGAGCGGGACTTTTCGGAAACGGAAATTATTGAGAACGTTCGGGATTATGCGGAAAACAAAGTGCGTTGGATCGTCCTCAGGACTACAGAATTTTACAGTCTGGAGGTACTTTCAGAGCTTATTGGAAAGATCCGAAGGGCTGTGCCAGGCCGCTATGAAATCGGCCTGAACGTGGGTGAGTTTGATCTGGAAAAAGCCAATTCCCTTTACCGCGCCGGTGTGGACTTTGTATATCATTCTCTACGGCTTAGGGAAGGCAGGGATACCCGGTTTAGGCCAGATGAGCGTCTGAAAACACTGCGGGCCGTCAAGGATTCCCCTCTGAAGCTGGTTTTTCTGGTTGAGCCCATCGGCATTGAGCACAGCAATGAGGAAATCGCAGACATCTGTCTGTGCGCCATTGAGCACCAGGCCATCGTGACTGGCGGTATGGCCCGTGTACCGGTGCCAGGAACTCCTCTTGGTGTGCACCCGCAGATAACTGAAAACCGCCTGGCCCAGATTATAGCCGTCACGCGTCTGGCTGGCGGCAGCCGTGTGCCGGATATCTGCGTGCATCCGGCAACGCCAAAGGCCATGTGCTTTGGCGCCAATGTGGCTGTGGTGGAAACAGGATCTATCCCTCGGGACAGCTGCTGTCTGCCAAAGGAAAAATGGAATCAGTTTGACGCAAAGACAGCAGGTGAATGGTTTGAGCAGGCTGGCTATACCCTGTATGCCGGACCAGAAATGCAGTGAAAAAGGAGAATGAAATGAAAATTAAAAAATATATGGCGATGGCTCTGGCGGTGGTGATGGCTGCGGGACTGCTTGCTGGCTGTGGCAGCCCAGGAGAAGATACAGCGGCAAAAAGTGAGAAGGTAACAGTGGGAACTTGGAAAACAGCCCAGACCATCACGCCTTATTTTTACGATGAATTTATGCCGGAAAGCGTTGAGGTTTTGCCATTTACCAACCCAGGTGACCAGAAAACCGCGCTGCTGGCAGGCAGCCTGGATATGTGCGGCACCACACTGGTTACTGCCATTACGGCAGCCTCCAAGGGGGAGCCGGTCAAAATTGTCACAAGCCTGTGCAATAAATGCTCGGCATTGGTAGTGGACAAGGACTCTGGTATCCAGAGTGAGGCTGACCTGAAGGGCAAGCGCATTGCCTATGTGCCTGGCACTATGCACCATGCCCTGCTGCTGGAGGTGCTTAAGCGCAATGGCATCAACCCAGACACCGATGTGGAGCTTAAGCGCATCGACTTTTTCGATATGGGGCAGGCTTTGGTAAATGGGGATATTGATGCTTTTTTAAGCGGCGAGCCTTACCCGTCTCAGGCTGTTCAGGAGGGGTATGGACGCATTCTTAGCTATCCCTATTTTGATGACAGCGTTGGAACCATCAACGCGGCTATGATTGTTACTGAGGACACCATTAAAAACAAACCGGAAATGGTTCAGGATTTAGTGAATGCCCATGTGGACGCTACCAGGATGCTGAACGAAGATCGGGAGAAATGGTTAAATAAATCAGCAGAATTTGGCACAGACAAGGCTTTACTGGAAATCTCAGCAGATAATATTGAGCTCTGTTCGGACATTGACGATACCTTCATCCAGAATACCAGAAATCTGGCGGACCGCATGAAAGAGCTGGGCATGATCGACACAGTGCCGGATATTGACGCCATTTTTGACCTCAGTTTTCTGGAACAGGCCGCTAAGCGGCGTTAGGGAGCCACATGGAAAGGTTTCGGAACATTTTAAAGCGGGTGGACCCGGTGGGGTGGATTGTCCCGGCACTGGTGGTGCTGGTCTGGCTCTGGCTGTCTGCTTCCGGGCAGATCCCAGCTTATAAGTTGCCGTCTCCTGTGGAGCTCGTTCGGGTGCTGGCAGATTTTGCTTCTGGCGGTCTGGGCGTCACTCCTTATTCCGGGGCTCTGTGGGAAAATCTGGGCATCAGCCTGCTTCGAGTGCTGTCTGGTTTTTTCATTGCCGGGAGCCTGGGCATGATTATGGGGTTTCTGACTGGCCGTATACCTGTGCTAAAACGTCTTTTTGACCCGGTGATCCATCTGATCAAGGCGGTGCCCGGTATTGGCTGGCTGCCCATAGCCATTGTCTGGTTTGGGGTAGGCGAGGGAAATACCCTTTTCCTCATGTCGCTGGCAGCTTTTTTTCCTGTTTATGTCAATACTGCTGCTGGGGCGGCGGCTATTCCTGAGATGTATATTCAGGCTGGGCAGATGCTGGGTGCGCAAGGCTTCGGGCTTTTCCGTGCCATTGTTTTTCCGGCGGCTTTTCCTCAGGCGGCAGTGGGGCTTCGGCTTGGACTTGGCGTTGCCTGGGCTTACCTGGTGCTGGGTGAGGTCACCGGGGTCACAAAGGGACTGGGCGCGATCATGAGCGATGCCCGGATGCTCGGCCATGTAGAAATGGTTCTAACCGCCATGATTGTTATCGCTGTGGCCGCAAAGGTGACGGATTTTTTGCTGGTGGCTGTATGCAGGAGAATCTATCCACGGGGAGGCAGGGGAAATGAGTCTGGCATTTAAAAATATATTCCATGGCTACGGCGGCCTGGAGGTTTTAAAGGATGTGAGCTTCAAGACTGAGCCGGGCAGGATTACAGTACTGCTGGGGCCCAGCGGCTGCGGAAAGTCAACACTTTTGAAGCTGGCCGCTGGTTTTGAAAAGCCAGTGATGGGATCAGTATGCTTTAACGAAAGTCCTGTGACTGGCCCGGGTGTGGAGCGTGGTATGATGTTCCAAACGCCAGTCCTGTTTGACTGGCTTACTGTCGCGGGTAATGTGGCCTTTGGCCTCAGGCAGGCAGGTGTGCGGGGAAAGGAGCAGCAGGATCGGGTAAACCGTTTTATGGCTCTCACAGGCCTCGCTGATTTCAAGGACTACTACCCTGGCGCCCTGTCGGGCGGTATGCAGCAGCGAGCAGCTCTTGCACGGCTGCTGGTTATGGAACCCCAGTGCCTGCTCATGGATGAGCCCTTTTCCGGGCTGGACGCCCAGCTGCGGCCGAAGATGCAGGAATTGGTATTATCAGTCTGGCGGGATCTGCGGCCTACTGTGCTCTTTGTTACCCATGACGTCGAGGAGGCTTTGGTTCTGGGGCATCGGATACTAGTTTTCAGCAAACGGCCAGGCCATATTGTTAAAGATATTGAGCGAGCGCTTGAAAAAAAAGACCCTCTGGATCAGCTCACAGACCCAGGTTTTGGAAAAGAAAAAAAGAATATTCTGGAAATCCTCCGGGATCTTTAAGTAAACTAAAATCAGATAGAAGGAGCGGCACTTACGGCATACCGCTCTTTCTTTTTTGTTTCTTAAGCCCGAAGTATAATTTAAAGCAGACCTATGCAAATAACAAAGGCTGTGTTAAAATCAATTAAACGGATGGTTTAACATGAGAGGCTTTTATAAACGAAGCTGGGAGGGAGATTAAATGAAAAGAGGTCAGCTGATTTTAAGAGGGGCCGGCGCATTGCTTGCAGCCGTCATATTTTTTTATGCAGCTGCCTGGGTCGGAATTCAGCTGTTTGGCGATGATGACCGCTATCTGAACCCGGAAAAAGCAAAGGTCGTCTCACCACTGGGAGCAGCCAGCGAATGGAGATACCACATTCCCAATACAGGGGATTACACTGTGGGCCTGAACGCTGAGGGAAAGCCTGTTTTTGAGGATCCCCACCGTGCGATCAATGCCTTTAAGAGGGATCATCGCCTCTACTTTATCAGGATAGGCCTGCACTTAGGACCGGTTTTCTTCGGACCGAAAAATTGGAAACGCTTCCAGGAGGAATTTTGGACTGCTGCCCCGAAGGTCTGGGGTGAGATGGATGGGGATCATGAGCTTTATGACTTTCTGAAGGTCTACAGCAACAGCTTTGATAATTTTATTTAAAAGTCATGGGACTGTTTTCATCAGAAGTAAAGTAAACATGTGAGAACCCGAACCGTGGGATTTTATCTTTAAAGGTAAAAATATTGAATATCCCTTTAAGGATAGAAATGTTACAATAGTACTTGTAAGGAAAAACAAAACGATAACCAAATCAACGAGGTGATTCATAAATGATAGAGCGAAATTTCGGACCCAACGATGCGTGGAAAATGCTGAATGATTATACGGTAACCTTTATTACCGACCAGTTTGTATTCAGAGACGGCGGTATGACAATTCCGGCGGAGCTGAACAAATTTTTTGGCGCGGAAAGCGGGGAAACACGGGTTGTTTTCCTGTTTGAGGGACGAGAGTTTCCCTCCTATATTGAGTGCGGCTTTGGCGAAAACAGTGTGAACAACATTAAGTTGACCTGGAGCAAAGCCCTGAGCAGCAAATTTATTGGCCTGTTTCCTGATTATGAAAATTTTTTTGCCAATATGACCGAAAATCAGATGGAGGAGCGGCCGATTCTTCTGTTTGAAAAACTTGAGGCTGACGAATTTCTGGTCAAAATGATTCTGCCCACCGATGAAGCGCTGACAAAAAAACAGGAGCTTTTCGATTATCTGGGACCCGGTAAAACAGTGGTTTCCTTTAAAAGCTCCTACGAGATGGTCTTCTTAAAAAACTATCTGGAGCAGGCGGACAACCGCGGCAAGGCCGATGTGTTTATGGTGTCTGCCGGTGTCAAAAAGTTTTACGAGGCCCGGGAGACACAGGGTAAGTCCCAGGATAAAAACGCGGATAAGACCATCGAAAACGTGAAAGAAGCAGGACTGGATGACGTACTGGCCTTTTTAATGGATGGCCCTTACGCGCTCATGGCAGAAAAGGGCTTTCTGGTCATGGAAACCATTGATGAGCATTTCTACTTTGCTCTTGAGGTCTCCATGCTGGACGAGCTGAGCACTGACGATAAACGGCTGATCATCGAGCTTCTGGATCAGAAAATTGAGCACTACTTTGAGCGTATGGACGGTCCCGGTCTTCAGGAAAATCTGACCAGTCTGATGGACGAGTATGGTCATTATTTTACCAGAGATTTCCGTTACTCCTTTAAAGACATCTTGACTGACGGTATCCCCGGCTGCATTGAAGCTCTGAAATTTGTGGACGGCGACCGCTATAAGGTCACAGGGTTTGCAGGGGTGGAGGAGTGGACCGAGATTCCCTGGGTAGCAATACTTGACCGCAGCATCACCAGGGTGCCGAATACCGGCGTCTTTGTGCAATACCTGCTCAACAAGGATACCCAGAAGCTGTATCTGACCCTGTTCCACGGTTTTAAAGAAATTGAGGAGGAAGCGCTGAAAACCGGACAGGAGGATGTGAAGCCTGTTGTGGCAGCTGCACTGCGTCCATTGGTGGCGGAAATCCAGAGAAGAGTGGACCCCAGAGGCTTTGATACAGGCAGCAAAGACGTGGACCTGTATGACGACCGCTTTCGTGAAAGCGTGATCTTTTACAGAGAATACGACCGCATGGTGCCTGGGGACACACAATTGGAGCAGGACCTTCAGGAAATGCTGGAGGTTTACAACGATTATTACGAGCGCTGTATTCTGAACCTTTACCCTGAGGAAGAAGAACCAGAGGAACCCGAAGCTCCTGAAGTGCATGATGAGGAAGTCTCAGAGATTGATGGGGCCGCCGAAGAACCGCTAACCGAAGCTGAAGCTGAAGTTCATGAAATGGAGGCAGCCGAGATTATTGAACCTGAGAATGAGGAGCGCAGTGAGCCTGAAATCATTGAATGGGAGCCGGTAGAAGAAGCGGTAGAACCTGCGGCCGAAACCAAGCCCGAGCACATGGCGTCTGCTCCTGAGCCGGATCAGCCTGAGCCTGCCTCTGTGGCAGAACAGCCGATGGCCGAGGTATCCAATGAAGCGCCCCAAAAGACTGCCCGCAGCATCAGCGAGGCAGCTTATCTGGAAACTAAGCGTGTTATGGAGGAATCCTCCGCTGAGACTGAGGAGGTCAACGCAGTGGAACGCATCCTGGAGCGGGTCGAAAATCTGGTGGAAGAACCGGTGGACATTCCTGGAACCCTCCGTCAAGTTGGGGGCTACATTACCGCCCACGGCTTTACATGTACACCGGGTATTGTGGAAAACCTCTATCTCTGTCTAAAGGCCAAGCCCTTTGTTATCCTGACCGGTATCGCGGGTATTGGCAAATCCAGCCTGGCACGCTTGTTCGCTGAGGCCATGGGAGCCAACACAGAAAACGGCCGATACAAACAGGTACCAGTCCGTCCAGACTGGAAGGACTCCAGAGGTCTGCTCGGCTATCTGGATTCCTCTGGACGCTTTGTCCCGGGCGCTCTCAATGACTTTATAAAAGAAGCAGTGGACAATCCCAGAAAGCCCTATTTCCTGTGTCTGGATGAGATGAATCTGGCCCGGGTCGAATACTATTTCAGTGAGATTTTATCTGTCATGGAGACCCGGCGTGACCGGGAAGGCCGCACCGTAACGGACCCGCTGCTGGGAGATGAGGCTTTTGGCCGTGACGAGCTGGCAAGGGAACGCTACGGCGAGCTTTACCTGCCGGAAAACCTCTATATCATCGGTACTGTCAGCAGTGAGGAAACAGCTTTTTCACTGAGCCGCAAGGTTCTGGACCGGGCGAGCCTTATCGAGATTGGACAGGTGAGCCTGCATCTGCAGAGCCCGCCGCGCACCATGCCAGAGCCAATCCATCTGGGCAACAGGTTTTTAAAAAGTGATGTTCTGGTTCTGGCTAACTGTACCCGCCAGCGGGACATGATTCAGGAGGTTGTCACGCTGCTTGAGGCGATGAATGGTATTCTCATGAAGGCCAACGCCCAGATTGGTTACCGGGTGCGTGACGAAATCTGTTTTTATCTGCTCTACAATGCCGAGTACGGCCTCATGAGCCAGGAGGATGGGCTGGATCATGCCATCCTGCAGAAGATTCTGCCGCGTATTCAGGGCGGCGGCTCCGCTGTGGAGTCTGTTCTGACCGATCTGTTCAAAATCTGTGCGGGTACCCGTTCCGGCAATGCAGTAAGAAACTATGCAGGCAACCGCGGAGGCCTCTTCCCCAAGAGTGCGGAAAAGCTGAGCGCCATGGTCAAACGCTTTGACCAGGAAGGCAAAACTTCCTTCTGGAGCTAAGCTGTCCACATATTCACATGTATCCACTGGTATTGTGGATAAACTGTTGATGATGTGGATAGATACAAGATATTGAGATTTTGAAATGAGTATGTTTGAAAAATAACAAAATATAGATAGCATCATTCAAAAAACACAGCGGTGCAAAAATTTTTCTGTGGATAATGCTGGTAGGTCATTATTAAAAGATAAATTAAGCTTGCGCTGTCCTCAACTTTGGATTATAATAAGGCGATGATGAAGCATCCGACAGATGTGTATCCAAAACAGATGATTCCTTTTTATTGGAAAGTAAGGAGGGACTGTGACGGCCAGGCACTGCTGTAAACCTACCTTTCTCCACCTATCATGTTGTTAGATTTTCGAAAGCGAATGGCTCTTGTAGGAAACAGCACTCCCCAAACGGTGTTATGGCCCGCGGTTCCGGCCTTACCATTGATAAAAATTAAAACGCAGGGAAAGCTCAAGGTTTTCCCTGCGTTTTTTTAGTGTGAATTAAAATGAATAGAATCTGAGGCAAGGTTTAAAATTTCAAGCGCTGGTATCCGTATCGTTTCAGCGTCGGTCAGTCCTGCATCCATGAGCTTTTGACGTTTACGGATAAGAATATTCCAGCTGTTCATTTCCAGCTGGCGGGCAAAGCTCTCTTTGTCACCAGATTTTAGCAGGCTAATCAGAAGGTCAAGTTCCTCACCCTTTGCGTCCATATCGGAGTCGCCAAGGTAACTTAACGGTATCCCCCAGGACATAATATGGATGAGCGGGCTGAAAATCGCCCGTATTTCAGAGTTTTTATGAGAATAAAACACAGTTTTTAAAATCTGTCCATGAGTATAGAGGTAGTTCCTGCTCTGGGTTTCCTGTTCATAGAGGCGGATGATCTCGTCAATTCTTTCAGGGGTGATTGCGTTAAAGCTTTCCTGGGCAACGGTACGGACGTTAATGGTGACGAGCTGGAGTCCCATGAGGTAAAAAATCAGGCTTTTACGAGTCCCGGGACTGGAAAGATCCAGACTTTCTAAAGGCTTGCGGTACAGGCTTATCCGCGTTCCGCATCCGTTTATGGTCTCAGTCATGCCAACACTATTTAACAATGCGATGGTTCTTCGGATGCTGATCAGGGAGACACCGTATTTTTCGGCAAGAGTAGCCGGTGTTGGCAGAAATTCCTGGTTTTTATAAACGCCTTTTCGTATATCCGCAATTATGCTAACTGCCACGTTATAATATACCTGTGGTCTGCCTGCCTGTATGTGCCATACAAAGGGCAGTTGGTTGGGATTTTTGCCAAACCGATCGGTTACCTCCTTGTTCAAAAGGCCGATCTGTTCCGATAAAAGGCGGCAGACTCTGGTGAGAACCTGGCACATGCCAGCGTAATCCCCGGTGGCCTTGAAATCGGACAACTGGCTGAAGCCGTTCAAAAAAGAGGCAAAGGTGCCCAGATCATAGGGAAGGCCAATGGCGCTCATCTTTTTGGGGGAAAGATAAGTAAACATGGAGGCATCCAGGTGTACGCTTTCCAAAAGAGGGTTTCCAAGACTTGCGAGGACAAATCGCAGAGGATAGAAGAAGGGCAGGCTGTCCTCAAAGCTCGTCTGCAGAAGCAAATCCATCAGCTTTTCGGAGTCCTTTGGCTTCATAAAATAAAAAGCATGGAGCAAGGTCTTGGCAAATATTCCGGGCAGAAAGGCACGAAGCTCCTCCAGAGCGTCATGGCGGGCGGTGAAATGTTCAATATAACGCTCGCGGCATTCATCGTCACTGTAGGTAATGGTAACGATGGCGGGCCTTCCCCTTGTCAGGCGGATAAAGCCGTCTCGTTCAAGATTAATGAGGGATTGCCGTACCGTGTTGATGGAAATATTAAACTGTCCGCTTATTTTTTCAATGGTTGGCAGGGAGTCTCCTTCCCGGTAAAGACCAAAACGGATTTTGTTAGCGTAATGTTCATAAACAATTTGATAGAGATCTTGTGTATCTTTCAAGGTATTCATCCTTTATATTTAGTGTATAATCTATATTTTACCATTTATAGCCTCAAAATACCATGAATTGAGCGGCGAAATGCAATGCGGTTATGATTAAGGTGTAAAAAGAAAAAACTTCACCAAACGGTCACATTGCTGTCAGAAAGCCATCAGATTGGTTTGGTATCCTATTGATTATCAATTTACAAAGGAGTTAACATGAAAACGGAAGCTAAAAAGAAGAATAAAGCCAGTTTGGCCCTCTACATTGCCGCTGTGCTTTTCGGTATTTACGCAATTTTTTCCTTAATTAATACGGCTCTCTATATTTCAAATTTGATCAGTACCCAGTATATTACGGTATCTGAGAGCCTGACGGATATCATCGTTTATTTTGTCACTAATTGCGGTCCGTATATTTTCTATGCAGCTGCCCTGGGAGGTATGGGGTATCTGGTAGAAATGACAGCAGGACCCCGCAGGGAAAAATCAGCTGCGGATGAGAGTCAGACAGAGGAGAATACGGCAGAGGTAACCCCGGATGCCGATCTGAGTTCAGCGATGGAAACCATTGTGGATGAAGCAGCACCGGAGGAAGAAAGCACTGGAGAACCAGCAGCTTCTGGAGAAGCCGAAGCCAAACCGGAAGCAGATTCAGACGAAAAAGAGAACAGTGATAAAGAGGCGTCAGAGCTTTCAGATATTGAGAAAGCTATTTAGACCCTGTAAAAACAGAATATATGTTATTATCTATAACCATAAGACCGTCCGCCATCATGGCAGGCGGTTTTTGTGTTACTGCCCTAAAAATAATCATAAAATACGGTAAACTGTAATTAAAAATAAAATTTACAGGAAAAAATGAAAAAAAATAGAATAAATGATAGATTTCATCTATCTAATTAATTATTTTTATGATAAAATATACAAAATACATGGGAGGTAACAGTGATGGATGGGATTACTAATCAAAAAGAATACGTTGAGAAAAACGCACGTATTGTTGAAGAAAAAATAGCCTCTGTTGAAAAGCTGATCCAGGCTGGAGAAGACAAAACAATTGTACGCGCTGCTTTTAAGGAGCTAAAGCAATTTGTGCGCACAGAATATGATACTTTTCATAAAAAGAAGTATTTTGGGACCTACATCTTTGACTGCTATCACCCTCTGGTTGAAGGCATTCATTTGTCTGCCCTGGGAGAAACGCGTGTCAACGCTACAGTGGAAAACATTCAGGAGGCGGTTCAGGAGGCGCGTGCAGTATTGGAAAGCTGGCGTGCGGACGCCAATGACGAACAGTAAAAAGGCCCTGCTTTAATCAATAAGCAGGGCCTTATTTTATTCGGACAGCAGGTTGATGCCGCGCACCATCAGCTCTTCAAGCCGTTCCTTCTGACCGGTAAGCTCAAGATAACCGACAAGGGCCTCGAGACCGGTGGCGTAACGATAGTCGATGGTTCTGGCATGTTTGGGTACATGGGAGCGGGTATTGCGGCCACGTCTTACAATAGTCTGCTCCTCATCGGTCAGAGAGTCCATGAGGGCCAGCGCCATTTTGGACTGTCCGTCGGCCCTGACGTACTTTATGGATTCCTTTGTCAGGTGGTTAACATTGGAGATACCGCCAGATACCAGAAAACGGCGGATATACTCGGAATAAACACCATCGCCGATATAGGCAAGGGTCAATGGATTGAGGGCCCTTGCCTCAGCGATGGTGTATTTTTTTTGCAGACGTTGTTTTACGCTTTCTTCCATTTGACTCCTTCGCGCGTATCTTCAAGTATAATGCCTTTGGCCAGCAGCACGTCGCGAATTTCATCGGCCAGAGAAAAATCCTTATTTTTACGGGCTTCCTGGCGCTGAGCGATGAGGGCTTCAACCTCAGCTTCCAGATCCGTTTCTTTTTCCTTTGCTGCCAGCCCAATAACGCCGGTCAGCTCCTTAAAAAGATCCAGTGCGGCTTTTACCGCCTCTCTGGAAGAGGCTTCGCTCAGATTGGAGTTGGTATCCCGTACCAGCTCAAAAATGGCGGCTATGGCGTCGGCAGTATTCAGGTCGTCGTTCATGGCGTCAATAAAACCTTTTTTGTATTGGGCCAGATTGTCCATCCATGTTTTTTCATCTTCGCTGGCGGCTTCTGACTTGTTGTTTTCAAGCAGATATTCCATCTGGTATTTGGCATTGTAGAGCCGCTCCAGAGCGTTCTGGGCTTGTCCCAGCAGCTCGTCGGAGAAGTTGACAGGACTTCTGTAGTGAGCCATAAGCATGAACATGCGAACCACCTCCAAATCATAGTGCTTGGCGATGTCGCGCACAGTAAAGAAGTTGCCCTTGGATTTGGACATTTTTTCATTGTTGATGTTGATATACCCGTTGTGGACCCAGTAGTTGGCAAACTTGCAGCCACAGGAACCCTCGGACTGGGCGATCTCATTTTCGTGGTGGGGGAAGATCAGATCCTGGCCGCCGCCATGAATATCAATGCTTTCCCCCAGATGCTTGCGGGACATGGCGGAGCATTCGATGTGCCAGCCTGGGCGTCCCTGGCCCCAGGGGCTTTCCCAGTAGGGTTCTCCATCCTTTTTCTTCTTCCAGAGAGCAAAATCCAGAGGACTGCGTTTTTCGTCGTTCACATCGATACGCGCGCCGGATTTCAGATCGTCGATGGACTGCTTGGAGAGCTTTCCGTAGTCGTGAAAATGGTCGACCTGATAGTAGACATTGCCGTCCACGTTGTAGGCCAGCCCGCGTGCCTCAAGCTCTTTAATCATTTCGATGATCTCAGGCATGTGGTCGCTGACACGCGGGTGCACGTCCGCCCGGCGGATGCCCAGAGCGTCGGCATCCTTGAAGTATTCTGCAATGTACTTGTCAGCGACTTCGGCAGCGGTAATACCTTCCTCAATGCTGCGGTTGATGATTTTGTCGTCCACATCGGTAAAGTTCTGGACAAACTTGACATCGTAGCCGATATATTCTAAAAAACGTCTGAGCACGTCAAAGACGATGAAGGGACGGGCGTTGCCGATATGAAAGTAATTATAAACAGTCGGCCCGCAGGAGTACATCCGTACCTTGCCTTCTTCAATGGGAACAAACGCTTCCTTTTTCTGGGTAAGGGTATTGTATAATTTCATGGCTTTCTCCTTCTTTATTTTTTACGATTGTGTTTATTATAGCATAGGCAGAGCGGTTTTCCTATAAAGGAAATAAAAATCTGTTTACGTTCTCATGGAAAAGTATTGTATACGGGCAGGAGGGGCGTGGTATAATGATTAAAAGGTTTGTAAATTTAGAATTGAAAAGAGATAAAAATGCAGTATTTAAGCCGTTTTAATGTTTTTATCGAAAAGTGGATGCCGCTGGTTACGCCATCCTGTCTGTTCATTGGGGTTATTTTCGCGGCGTGGCTGGGTCGGTTTGCGCCATTGGTACCGTGGCTTTTTGCTTTTATGACCTTTGCGGGCAGCCTTAGTTCCGGGTTCCGGGATATGAAGAAGATCGCCATGCATCCGATTTCGCTGATCGTGGTTCTGCTGATCCTGCATATCGTGGTGCCGGTTACCGCTTTTCTGGTGGGCAGCCTGATTTTTGATGATCCGCTGCTGGTCACCGGGATTATACTGGAGTTTATTGTACCTACGGGCATTGTGAGTCTGGTCTGGGTCAATATTTACCACGGCAATTCGGCGCTGACGCTCTCTATCATTCTCATAGATACGCTGGTCGCGCCCTTTCTGGTGCCCTTCAGCCTGCATGTGCTCATGGGTTCGGCAGTGGAGATTTCGGTTGCCGGCATGATGAAGGATCTGGTGCTGATGATCGCTGTTCCAGCGCTGCTGGCTATGGCACTCAATCATGCCACAAGGGGGCGTGTCAAGCATACACTGTCTCCAAAGCTTGCGCCTTTCAGTAAAATAGGACTCATTCTGGTCGTCATCATCAACTCTACCAAGGTCGCCCCTTTTTTCAGCCAGATGACGCCTGCTCTGCTGTTGGTAACTCTCGTCATCTTTTTGCTGGCAGTCAGTGGCTTTTTCTGGGGGTTTCTGGCCTCCAAAATCTTTAAGGAGGACAATGACGGGCGGGTCTCCATGATCTTTAACAGCGGTATGCGCAACATCAGCGCCGGGGCTGTGATCGCCGGGCAGTATTTTCCGCCCGAGGTCATGTTTCCAGTTATGATCGGGACTCTGTTTCAGCAGATTCTGGCTGCCATGGCGGGCTTCTGCCTGGACCGGCTAGCGAGCCGCGAACGTGTTGTCGAGAAAGTATCTTGATAAAGCTTGAAAATTTATCAATCTGCTCTCGTATGAGGGCTTTTTTTAGTGTATACTATATAGAAATACAAAAACGAAAGAGGGTGTGTACGGATGAAGATGATTTTATCGCCTGCCAAGAATCTCAGAACCTTTGAACTGCCAGGTGCGGTAACCAGTCTGCCGGTGTTTGAAGCAAAAACGGCAGAGCTGGCGGATATTCTTAAAGCCATGACAGAGGATGATTTTAAGGCGGCAATGCAGCTGAGTGATCAGCTGGCAGCTCTCAACAGAGATCGTTTTGCGGCATTTCGGTTTGATACAGACGGCACACCGGCCCTGCTGGCCTACGATGGACAGCAGTACAAAGCTCTGGCGGCCGAAACCTTCACGCCGGAGGACTGGCAGTACGCAAATGCGCATCTGCGGATTCTCGATGCCCTCTACGGTGTGCTGAAGCCCCTTGACAGCATTTATCCCTACCGGCTGGAAATGAAAAATAAAATTCTGAAAAAACAGTCCCTGTATGCCTTCTGGGGTGATTTGATCTACCGGGAGATTACAGGTGGGGGAGATCTGCCTATTGTGAACCTGACCTCCGGCGAGTATGGCAGGGCGGTCGAAAAGCATCTGAAATCTCCGGATGAAATGATTACCTGCACCTTTAAGGTCATGAAAAACGGCGAACCTAAAACTCATTCTACCCAGTCCAAGCAGGCAAGAGGCCTGATGGCAGGCTGGATTATCCGTAATCGGGCAAAGAGCACTGAGACATTAAGAGGCTTTGATGCGGATGGTTACCATCTGGATGAAGCGCTTTCGTCTGACAGTGAACTTGTCTTTGTGAAAGACCTTTCACAAAGGTGATTTTTTGATATTTCTTTGCTTTAGCTGTTCAGCATGATATAATAATCCCATACGCTTTAATGGAGTATAAGATAATTTTAAGTGTTATCAAAGATAATGATTTTAATTTAAGAAAACAGAGGTAAAACCATGGATACAAATGATAAACGCAAAATGTTGGCTCAGGCCATTCTATCAATCGAATCAGAAGAAGAATGTTTTGAACTGTTAGAGGATATCTGTACAATAAAAGAGGTTGACGATATGGCCAACCGTTTTCAAATCGCCCTTTTATTATATGAAGGAAAAACCTTTATCGACGTAGAAAACCAGACCGGCGCAAGCTCTGCGACCATCAGCCGTGTCAACCGCTGCCTGAAGCATGGAAAGGGGTATCGTCAAATCATCGAGAGGATGTTTGACCAAAATGAAGGTGAGGATTAATGAGAACTTTTAAAAAATCCAAAAAGCTGGACAACGTCTGTTATGATATCCGCGGACCGGTCGTAGAGGAAGCAGACAGGATGACGGCGGAGGGGATTGACATCATCATGCTCAATACTGGAAATCCGCCGACCTTCAACCTGAACGCTCCGGACGAGGTTATCCGTGATATTCGCTATAACCTCAGAAGCTCTGAGGCTTATTGCCACTCCAAGGGGATTTTCCCGGCACGAAAAGCCATTGTGCAGTATTATCAGACAAAGGGACTTATGGACCTGAATGAGGAGGATGTGTATATCGGAAACGGCTCCAGTGAGCTGGTCTCTTTCTGTATGCAGGCACTGGTGGACGACGGCGATGAGATTTTAATCCCGGCGCCGGATTATCCGCTCTGGACCGCCTGCGCCACTCTGGCAGGGGGCAGGGCTGTCCACTATATCTGTGACGAGGAGTCCAACTGGTATCCGGATCTCGAGGATATTCGAAAGAAGATTACGCCCAACACCAAGGGAATTGTCGTTATCAACCCCAACAACCCCACGGGGGCTGTTTATCCGAGGGAAATCCTTGAGGGAATTGTCAAGATTGCGGTTGAAAATGAGCTGATCATTTTTTCCGATGAGATTTATGACCAGATCATTTACGATGAAATCGAGCATGTGCCTATGGGAACCCTTACTGATGAAACCCTGGTGGTCACCCTCAATGGGCTGTCAAAATCCCACCGTGTTCCGGGCTTCAGAGTTGGATGGATGGTTTTTTCAGGAAACAGGGAAATGGCCAGAGACTATATCGAGGGTATCAATCTTCTGGCAACCATGCGTCTGTGTGCCAATGTTCCGGCCCAGTACGCTATCCAGACCTCCCTCGGCGGATATCAGAGTATCGACGACCTGGTGCGTCCGGGGGGACGTCTTTACGAGCAGCGCAACATTGTTTACAAGCGGCTCAACGAGATCCCGGGTATCAGCTGTGTCAAGCCTGACGGCGCGCTGTACTGTTTCCCGAAGATTGACATCAAACGCTTCAACATCACAGACGACGTTCAGTTTGCCCTGGATTTCCTCAAAAGGGAACGCGTGTTGCTGGTACAGGGCACAGGCTTTAACTGGGCCGAGCCCGACCATTTCAGAGTGGTTTTTCTGCCAGCGCCCACACAGCTTGAAGAGACCATGGACCGCCTTCAGCGCTTCATGAGCGGTTATATACAAGGATAATACAATTTTATGAGTAATCGAAAAAAACGTCTGCTCAGAGACAAGCAAAACGGAATTATCTCCGGCGTGTGCCAGGGGATCGGGGAATATCTGGGCGTCTCGCCCTGGATTTTCCGGGTATTATTTATTCTGCCCGTACTGCCGTTTGTACTCAATTTTATCTCCGGTGTGGTCAGCATTCTTCTCTATGTGCTTTTATCCGCAGTGATCAAGGATAAGGGCGGAAGCGCAGGAACAGGCCAGGATGACAACGTGGTAGAGGTTGAGTATGAGATTGTCGATGACGAAGACGATCAGAAAAAATCGGATAGTTAGGAATGTTCATGAAAATCACAATAAAGACGGAATCTCCTGAAGCCACAAGACGGCTGGGAGCAGATTTCGGCAGCCTGTTAAGCGGCCCTCATACCATCCTGCTGACAGGAGGTATGGGAGCTGGTAAAACGGCTGTCACTAAGGGGATTGTCGAAGGGATGGGCATCTTTGACGATGTCAGCAGTCCGACCTATACCCTGGTTAACGCCTATGAGGACGGGGATAAAAAGGTCTATCACTTTGACCTGTACCGCCTTGGGGACCCTGAGGAGCTATACGAAATGGGTTTTGAGGACTACCTGAGAGAGGGGTGCAGCCTGATCATTGAATGGCCTCAGGTGGCTTGTGACTATCCCTTTACATCCAAAATAATCTTTGTTCTGGATCAAACCGAAAAACCGGAGGAACGCCTCATTACTATTGAGACAGAGGAAGCAGCAGTCATTGACGGCCTTAAAGAATTGGGATGGTGAAAGTATGGAAAAGATAAAAACCAGTGTCATTATCCCCGCCGCCGGTCAGGGAACGCGCATGAATGCGCCCATCAACAAGCAGTACCTGACCCTGCGGGGAAAGCCGATTCTGTCCTATACGCTGGATGTTTTTGAGCGCTGCTCCCTCATAGATGAGATTATTCTGGTCATCAATAAAAATGAGTTTAAAATCTGCCGCCAGCAGGTTTTAAATCCTCACAGCTACTCCAAAATCAAACTGGTGGAGGGCGGATCGACCCGTCAGAAGTCTGTTTATGAGGGGCTGAAAAAGGTCAGCCCTCAGACCGATATTGTATTGGTCCATGACGGTGCAAGACCTTTGATCAAGGAGGACATCATTGTTCAAAGCATCTATGAAACCATCCAGCACAAGGCCACCATTGTGGCCGTACCAGCCAAAAACACCATTAAGGTTGTCGAGAAGGACGGCTTTGTGGAATATACGCCCAACAGGGACTTTCTCTTTGAGATCCAGACGCCCCAGACCTTCACCTATGATCTGCTTCTGGACGCCCACGAGAAGGCTATCCAGGAGGATGTGGAGGGCACCGATGACGCCTTTTTGGTTGAGCGCATGTGTGTGCCGGTCAAAATTGTCCGGGGTCACTACAACAATATTAAGATAACAACGCCTGAAGACCTGATCATCGCGGAGTCGCTCATCGACCTTTTTTCAGGAGAGCATTAGAAAAGACCATTTTCCAGCGGGAAAATGGTCTTTCTATTTACGCTTTTATAAAAGATTAAAAAAGACGCTGGCGAGCAGCCCGGCTACTAAGCCGCTCAGAAAATTGACGACATCATTGTTCATAATTTTAAAGCCTTTGACCAGCACCGCAGCCTCGCCGTGATGCTCAGTCTTTTCTGTCAGGCGGCCACAGCTGCAACAGCGGTACTGTGCCTGAACTACAGCGCCCAGAATACTGTCGGTCACACAGCCCAGAAAGCCGCTGACGGTGATGATGAGCAGCCATGAAAGACGGAGAACCGGAAGTCCCCAGAACAGCCCGCCGGACAGGCAGAAAACCAGAGCGATGAACAGCGCGCCGGCAAAGGAGGCGGCCATCCCCAAAGGACTCACAGCGCCTGAAGTACCAGCCTCCATGGGTTTAAAGCCAATGATTGAAACCGGCGGCTTCCGGTTTAAAACGCCAATCTCCGAGGCCCAGGTATCCGCATTGGAGGAAGCAAAGGAGGCAGCATAAATGATAAGGAAAACAGGATTCTGATAAAACCAGAAGAGGATTGCTGCAGCCATGCCCGGGGCACCGTTGGCAAAGACCTGTACAGCGTCGCGCTGACCGCCCTTTTCATTGAACTGCTGAGCAGCTTCCTTTTTGTTGGATTTGATAAAGGTCAGAAGGCTGGAAGAAATGAAAAAGGCGATCATGGTCAGCCAGAACAGGAGGCCGCCGCAGAGGTAAATAACGGTGCCAAGCACCACTGCCGCCACAAAGCCGCTAAGGCTCAGGGCCTTTTTTTTATAGGCTGCAAAGCCAATGATGGCGCTCAGAAGAACGCCGAGTAGTAAAGCTTTCATTGATTACTCCTTAAAAAAACAGCTGGTATAGGAAAAAGGTAAGCAGAGGAACGGTCAGGTTATCAAGACCAAAGGGGGAGACAGCCTCTACTACCGTGGCAAAAACCGCAAGAATCAGGGCCTGAAGCAGGATGGTTCCCAGAAAGACTGGTGTTGCAGCCCAGAGGATCACGGTGCAGACCACAAAGGAAACTACCAGCATGGTCAGGCTGCCTACGTAGCTTTTGGTATTGCCGAAGATACGGTACGCCATTATGCCATAGCGTTTTCCAATGACTGCAGCCAGACCGTCACCATATCCCATGATAAAGACGCCGAGGGCCCCGGCATAGGGCGGGCTGTAGCCGCCAAAGCATAGGATGGTCAAAACCAGCAGGGAGATGGGGTAATAAACGGTACCCAGATCCCCTTTGCCCTCGTGGCGCTCCATGGCGCTGAACAGATCCTTCCGATAGGAAATAGCGTTAAGCACAATAAAGACTGCCGGCACCACGGATGCCCACACTACGTTATTAAAACAGGCCATGGCAATGAGCCACCAGTTAGATACACCAATGTGCACGAGCTTACGGGAGCCTTCTGTGGACAGCCCACGCTTTTGCAGCAGGGTGGACAGCCCCAGTATGATAAAAACATAGATAAAAGACAGAATGATCCCGAGAAGATTTGTGTCGATCATAAAGGGTTACCTCTCAAATTTCGAACCGCCTGGGTGCTTTGGCGGTAGAGTAAGAGCTGCCGTGCCTTTGGCACCACAGCCCTTTTGCTGAAGCAGTCGTATTGGTTGTCCCGGACAGCGGTCAGTATCTGGCGGTAGAGGACAGTGGCCAGGAGTACAGGCAGGCGGCTGTCTGCGTCAAACAGAGGAAGTCCCATCAGCGCTTTTTTATAGAGAAACTCGGATCGGCGGGCCTCATGTTCCCAGAGCTGTTTAAAGGTGTGGTTGACAGTCTGTCCGTGCAGTTCCTCGTCGGAGTAGCCGTAAAGCAGCTGGATTTCCCGGGGAATATAGACCCGTTTGTTTGTCAGATCCTCACCCACGTCCCGGAGGATATTGGTCAGCTGCATGGCCTTGCCGAGATCCACTGCGTTTTGCGTAAGAAGCCGGTGATGTTTTGAGAGCACAGGCAAGATCATGAGCCCGACACTGCCGGCGACATAGTAGCAGTAGCTCTCAAGGGCGGTTTGGGTAGCAGGCTGTTCAAAGTTTAAGTCCATACGCTGACCAGTGAGCATATCATCAAAGGGCAAAAAATCAATATTGTAGTGCTCAGCTGTGTGCCGGAGCGCCCGCCACATGGGCTCATCCGGGGTGAGCCCGGCTTTGAAAGCTTCAAAGGTTTCCTGAAAGGCTTCAAGCCCGCGGCGATCCTGTTGAATATCGGCCAGATCGTCAGCCCTGCGGCAAAAGGCATAAATGGCAAAGATGGATAAAGCTTTTTGACGGGGCAGCGCCGAGAAAGCCCGGTAAAAGCTTTTGGAATTTTCCTTGATCACGTCCTCACAGAAGGCGTAATCACGTTCGAGAGTGGCGTTCATAGCAGGCCGTCATCCCTTAAAAGCTCATCCACCGCCAGCTTGGCTGAGGTGAGGACAATGGGAACCCCGGCGCCGGGATGCACACTGCTGCCACAGAAGTAAAGCCCCTCACAGTGATCAGCCTTGTTGTGGGGACGAAAATAATTACTCTGGAACAGGGTTGGCTTCAGCCCAAAGGTCGCACCCTTATAGGCGTGGAAAGTATCCTGGAAATCCAGCGGGGTCAGGCTTTTCTCAAAGACGATGTGGCTTTCGATATCCTCAAGTCCCGGGATGGCGGACAGCTTGTCCAGAATTTTTTCACGGTAGGCTTTGATGGTTCGGTTGTCCCATAAAACATCGCCCTTGGAGAGCTCGGATACTGGTACCAGTACATAAAGCGCCTCACAACCCTCAGGGGCCATGGACGCGTCGATTTTTGAGGGCAGATAAAGATAGATGGAAGGATCATCGGGCAGAGTATAGGTTTCAAAAATTTCACGGACATTCTGGTCAAAATCGCCGCCAAAGCGGATATTGTGCACTGCCAGATCCGGGATTTTTTTATCCAGCCCCAGGTAGAGCAGAAAGCAGGAGCAGGAGTATTCCAGCTCGTCGATCTTATCGTCCGTATATTTGCCCTTTGCCTCCACGTTATGAACCAGGGATTTCATGACATAGGGGAAATCCGCACTGCAGACGATGTAGTCCGGAGATTCCACAGTATCACCAATGTGGACGCCCACAGCCCGGCCGTTTTCAATATCGATGCAGTCAACCGGTGTGTCCAGCCGCAGGGTGCCGCCAAGCTCTTCAAAGAGACGCACCATGCCCTCAGCCATGGTATACATGCCGCCGGGCATGTACCACACGCCGTAGAGCAGCTCGATCATGGGAATGATGGTGTAAATCGAAGGACCCTGATAGGGTGAAATGCCAATATAAAGGGTCTGGAATGCCAGAGCCTTCCGCAGGTTTTCATTTTTTACAAATTTGGAAATCGAGGTGTAGGCGTCGTCAAAGGTCTTGAGCTTCATGGCGTTGGCCAGGGATTTGAGGTTATAAAAATCACCGCGGTCCCGGAAGGATTTATCAATAAACTCATCCTTGGCTACCAGATAGCGTTTGTAGACATCAGCCAGATAGTTAAAATAGCCGAGAGTATCCTCGGGGCTGATGGCCTCCAGCATACCAGTCAGCTCGGTCAGCTCTGAGGATACCCGCTGCTGCTCGCCGTCCGGAAAGGTGAGAACATACATGGGGTCCAGCCGTTTCATGGGAATGTAATCCTCGGGGTTTCTTCCGGCGTATTCAAAAATTTCTCTGTAAATATCGGGCATCATGACAATGGTCGGTCCCACGTCAAAGGTAAAGCCCTGTTCTTTGATCTGGTTCATTTTACCGCCAGCCTGGGGCAGGCGTTCGCAGATATCGACCTCATAGCCGTTTTTTAAGAGTCGGATACCAGCAGCAAGTCCGGCTGTTCCGGCACCTATAACTGTAACTTTTTTGGCCAATTTAATCAGCTCCTTATCTTTTGTTTAAAGGTTATATACCCTTAAACCGAAAAAGGAAACTATTAAGCGATGCGGCGAATACTAAACCTATAGGAATAAATGAGTTTTCCGGTTATCTTACACAGTGCCGGATCAGCTCAGGCGGCACTGCGCGGATCAGCTCAAGGGCGGCGTTGATATCATAAAGCCAGGCCTCTGCCTCAGCTCTCGGGATAATGACCGGCATCCGGTTGTGGATCTCGGCGACCAGACTGACAGGCTCTCTGGTCAGAATGACAAATTCGCGGGTATCGCCTGTCTCACGGTAGATGCCTGCCAGATAAATGAGGGAAGGGCCACTGCCCTCAAAGACAAAAAGCTTTTTCTCCGGCGTCCACTCATAAAAGCCTTCGGCGGGGACCAGACAACGGCGGTTTAAAAAATCTTCCCGGAAAGTCTCTTTTTCAAGCAGTGTTTCGGAGCGGGCATTGATGATTAAAGCTTTGCGGTAGGGATTGGGATAACCCCACTTCATGACTGTTGGCACCCTTCCGTTTTTATCTCCGGCGATATAAACCGGTGCGTACTCGGAGGGAGCGATGTCGCCCTTTGACGCAGGTGCTTTGGTCTCTGCACTCATCAGAGCCTGCCAGAGCCTCCGGGCTTCCGTATCGGTTTTATGTGAGAATAGGGTGTAACGTCCGCACATAGACAGACCTCCTTTATAATGCTGCCCGTATTATAAACCGGGCAGCTGAAAACAGGCTTTAGTTTAGCTGGCGTGTTTACGGGCGAAAGCTGCCGTTCCTGCGAGGACTGCCGCCAGCAGGGTAAAGGGCAGGACTGGTGAGGCGGCGTTATCTGTACTGGTTTTGGGGTTGACTGGGCTGGCTGTGGTTACTGGCTGTGGTACCTCTGGTTCATCGGCCGGTGACTCGCCCGGTGCAGCGAGCGTACCGCTATAGACAGCATTGTTATGGCTGTCATAGGCAGTAACACGAACGCCGAGTGTTTTGCCGGCCATGCTTTCATCAATGGGAATATCATGTTTAAATTCAAGCTCAGAAGGGCCCGACGCGCGTACCAGTGTATCGACAGGCTTGTCAATATTTAGGTCGACACCATCGCCAGTGATATCATAATGAAGACGGGTAATTTTGTTGTTCAGGGTATAGGAATTGTCGCCGTTGTCGACAATATCCTCAGAGGCCAGTTGAATGGGCGCAGTAACGCCATAGATTGCAAGAGTTTCTCCGGCATCTCCGCAGGTAATGCCATCTTTGGTGTCGAGGTCTGCCGCGGTGACAATATCGGCTGTATTGTAGTTGTTTTCATCCGTAGCACCTGCGATTACCTCAGCCCGGGTAATGGCAACCTTTTGCCCGGCGGGCAGCGCCTCCAGCTCTGCCTTAACAGTATTGCCGCCGATCGTGAGAGAGGGTTCTCCAATACTGTAATAGTAATAAGCCATACGGTCGGGACTGTCAATAGCGCCCTGGGCCTGGAGAGCGCCGAGCTCAACGCTGTAGCTGGAGCTTGACTTTTTCAGGTTGTACAAAACACAGTGGACCTTGCCGGAAGCGTACTCGGCCGCATCAGCAGCGCGCCATTCAGGTAGGATCTCACAGAAAATACTTTGTGACCAGTAGCCGGGAAAGGGATCGCTGTAAACACGGTAGCCGTTATCGTCTGCCCAGGTTTTTACAAAATTAAAGTGTTCATCTGGAGAAAAACGTGCCAGTACCTTGTTTTCAGAAACGCCGATGGTGATGGCCTTTTGAGTCTGGGCGAGTACTGTGGAGTCTTGTTCCTCCAGCGTAACTGTGATGGTATAAGTCCCCTCAGAAAGCTCTGGATAGGCCGCACCATTTGCGTCCCGCCATTTCATCTGGTCAATCTCATTGCCTCCTGCGATCATAGCATAAAAAGATTTATCATTATAGTAGCATTTGATAGAGGCGTTGTTAAAGTCGCTCCCATTAACTGGGTCGGTGCTGATCAGCTCTGGCATGCCGGAGCTTTTGATATCCTCTGTGGTAACCGGACTGTAGTAATTCAGATTGTTGGGTAGATAAAGACTTGTGTTTCCCTTGACCGAGGTAGTGACATTTCTGACTGAAGTGCCGTCTGCATCTGTCAGCGAAACGGTCAGGACAGCGTCATCTGGCAGACTGCTTCTGTTTTCGATGCTGCCGAGAACATAAAAGCTTCTGCCAGGGGCGATGGTGGTTTCTGCTTCAGAGGGTGTTTCAATGCTCAGGGATGCGGAGGGCGCAGCCGCAGCGCCGGCCTCCTCAGCTAAAACGCCAAAGGGCCAGACGAGCAGTGTCAATGCCACAAAAGCACAGCAAAAAAGCCTTGAGAAGCGGCTTTTTAAATGGAATGATCTTGCATTTGATTTCATAATAAACCTCTCCTTTTAAATGTAATCATAAAAATAGTATATCATTTGAAAAGGCCCGTAACAACCGGCTTTTGCCGTCTTGAAAAACACTTGAAGAATTCAGGAAGATGTTTCTGCTTCATTCTTTTTTCAGAAGGGAATTAATACTTTCCTTTTAAGCCAAAAAAAGCTATAATATTATATAATGAACAATAAATAATGGGTAAATAGGACATTTGCCCGGCCTTAGAACATCAAAGATACGAAGATTTGGAGGATTATCGATGATGGAATTTGATAAAGAATTATTAACAAAAATGTATTATAGAATGAACCAGGCCCGCTTTTTTGAAGAAAAGGTAGCCTGGCTGTTTTCAAGGGGACAGGTCCATGGGACCACCCATCTGTCTATGGGACAGGAAGGCTCTGCAGTAGGGGCCTGTCTGGCTTTGGACGAGGGAGACCTTGTGTCTCTGACACATCGCGGCCACTCCCAGGCCATTGGCTTTGGCCTTGACGTCAAGCTGATGATGGCGGAATTTTTAGGCAAGGAAACCGGCTACTGCAAGGGTAAGGGCGGTTCCATGCACATCGCGGATTTGAAATCCGGAAATATCGGAGCCAATGGCGTGGTCGGCGGTGGTTATCCACTGTCCTGCGGCGCGGCATTGACTCAGAAATACAAAAAAACCGGCAAGGTTGTGCTCTGCTTTGCAGGCGACGGGTCGACCAATGAGGGGAACTTTCATGAATCCCTGAATCTGGCATCGGTCTGGAAGCTGCCGGTCATTTTTTATGTTGAAAACAACCTGTACGGCATGTCAACCCCCATCGAAAAGCATATGAATATCGAAAACATTTCGGACCGTGCGGCGGCTTATGGCATTCCAGGGCTTACCATTGACGGCAACGACATAATCGAGGTTTATAAAATTGTCAGAAAAGCCCGTCAGTACGCTCATTCCGGCAAGGGCCCTGTGCTCATCGAGAGCAAGACCTACCGCTACAATGGCCATTCCAAGAGCGACGCCCAGGTTTACCGGAGCAAGGAGGAAGTAGAGGCATGGCGGCAGAAAGACCCCATCACCCGCTTTGAGCGGTACCTGGAAGAAGATAAGGTCATGCTACCGGATCAGATGGTACAGATAAAGGAAGCGGCGTACCAGAGTATTGAGGACGCTGTAGAATTTGCAAAAAACAGTCCTGAACCGCCAGTTACCGCAGTTCTGGAAGACGTATACGCTTAGGAGGTGCTTTTTATGGAAATGCAGGAAATGACTTATCGTGAAGCAATCCGCCTGGCCATGTCAGAGGAGATGCGGCGCGACAATGATGTGATTTTTATGGGAGAGGATATCGGCGTTTACGGCGGGGGCTTTGGTGTCTCTGTTGGCATGATCGACGAGTTCGGTGAGGAGCGCGTCATGGATACGCCTATCTCTGAATCAGTAATCGTAGGTGCAGCTGCGGGAGCAGCTGTGACAGGACTACGCCCCATTTGTGAAATGATGTTTATGGATTTTATCTCGTTTGGGATGGATTCTTTAGTTAACCAGGCGGCCAAGCTGCGCTATATGTTCGGCGGTGAGGCCCAGGTGCCAATGGTTGTGCGTCTGCCGTCAGGCTCCGGCACAGGAGCGGCGGCTCAGCACTGCCAGACGCTGGAGGCATGGATGTGCCATGTGCCGGGGCTTAAGGTGGTCACGCCGTCCACTCCGGCTCAGGCAAAGGGACTTTTAAAAGCAGCCATCCGGGATAATAATCCGGTCTGTTTCATTGAACATAAGCTTCTTTACAAAATGAAAGGTATGGTGCCCGTTGATGACAATTACCTCATTCCCATTGGTGAGACATTTGTGGAGCGCCAGGGAACAGACGCCACCATTGTGGCATGGGGCACACTGCTTGTGAAGGCCATGGAGGCCGCAGAAAAGCTGGCGGAGGAAGGTATTGAGGTAGAGATTGTCAATCCGATGACGCTTTATCCCATGGATATGGGGCCCATTATGGAATCCGTCAGGAAGACTGGCCGTCTGATCATTGCCCACGAGGCAGCCAAAACCGGCGGAGTTGGCGGAGAGATCGCTGCACGGATTGCAGAGAGTGACTGCTTTGACTATATGGACGCGCCAATTATCCGTCTCGGCGGACTGGACGTGCCCATTCCATATAACCGTAATCTGGAAGCCGCTGTGGTACCACAGATAGAAGATCTTATGGATGCCGTTTATCAGGTAGTCGGATGCGACGATTAAATAGAAAGGGATTACAAATATGGCAGCAGATATTATTTTACCAAAGCTAGGAATGGACATGCAGTCCGGAACCATAATGACATGGTATAAAAACGAGGGAGACACCGTCAAAAAAGGTGAACCGCTGTTTGAGCTCATGACCGATAAAGTCAATATCGAGGTTGAGGCCGAGGATAATGGTGTCCTTCTGAAACGCTACTATGAAACAGGCGTGGAACTACCGGTATTTACAGTCATCGGCTGTATCGGGGAGGCTGGAGAACAGGTGCCGGAGCATCAGACGGTTTCGCTGCGCGGCAATATGCAGAGCCCGGGCCACCTCACAGATGAGGACCGCGCAGCGCTGAAGGCCATGCGCAGCTCTACCCGCGAGGGATTTTCAAGCGCGGGCAAAACCATACGCGCCACACCGTCCGCCAGACGTTTGGCGGCAGAGCATAAGATTGATCTGGCAAACGTAGCTGGCAGCGGCCCTAAAGGGCGTATTCAGGTAGAGGATATCGAGGCATTGCTGGAAGTATCCAAAAAAGTAGAGAAAACCGAGGTGCCTCAGCAAAAAGTCTTTACTGAACCAGAGGAAAAAAAGATTGAGGCATCAAGCGTTCCAGAGGAAACCAATGAGTTGGCTGACGAACCGGAAAGCATTGTGGCTGAAGAAACCGAAGAAGCCTTTACCGCAGAGCCGAATCCGGGAATGACCGGAGCCCTTGATATGACCCTTGAGGACCTGGTAGCTGGGATGGGCAGCCTTGAAGCCGAGCTGGGCAGCGAAGCCCATGAGGAGGATGTCATGGAGGGTGCTGCTCAAAAGGCGGAAACAGAGGCAGAAGAAGGGCCACATGCAATCAGTGCGTCACCGCTGGCCGAAAAAATAGCGGCGGTCGAAAATATTGACATTCACAGTATTCCCGAGGGCAGCGGTCCGGACGGACGCATCATGAAGGAGGATGTCCTGAAAGCCATGGCCGAAGGATCAAGCCGCCATGAAAGCGTGATTGAGGAGGTTGAGGTTCAGGAGAGAGCACCTGAGGAAGAGGAAACCACCGAAGAACCCATCCTGGCAGAACCGGAGCCGAAGCCTGAAAAACAGAAAGAACAGTCAGAGCCCGACAATAGAGATGAAGAAGAGAGCATTGTCGTCACAGGCCCTGAGCCAACCACCCCGGTGTCTGAGGAAGCAAAAGGAGCAGCTGATAAACCGCCGGTAAACGGCAGACTTGAAGCCATGCCGTCAAAACGCAGAATTATTGCGGACCGCATGGTAAAGAGCAATCTTGAAAACGCAGTGATCACCCTGACAACAGAGGTAGATATGACCGAGGTTAAGGACCTGCGCAAGAAAATCAGCAAAAAAGTTGAGAAGGAAACAGGCTATCGCTGTACCTATACGGATTTCCTGCTGGTTTCCGTTTCAAGAGCCTTAATGGAGCATCCCTATATCAACAGCAGTCTGTGTGAGGACGGCGTTGTGCTGCATGATTTTGTAAATCTGGGCATGGCTGTGGGAATGGATGATGGCCTGATCGTCCCTGTTATCCGCGACGCCCATGCCGCAAGTTTTTCCGAAATGGTCGAAAAACGCAGCGAGCTGCTCAAGCTTGTCAAGGCGAAAAAACTGACAGGCGACCATTTTAAGGACAGCACTTTTACAGTAACCAATCTGGGCATGTATGGTATCCTGGAATTCACAGCTATTATCAACCAGCCCAACAGCGCGATTCTGAGCGTGGGCGAGGTGGTAGACAGGGTTCGGATCTTCAAAGGCGAGCCGACTCCGAGATCTATAATGAAGATCAGTCTGAATCTGGATCACCGCGTGGCAGACGGCATGGCAGGAGCCAAATTCCTCCAGACTGTCAAGAGCTATATGGAAAACCCGGCCCTGCTGTTATTTTGAATGGGTAGAAAGAGTCAGAGAAAATGAGTGAGAGTAAAGATTTTAAACATTATGACCTGGTGGTACTGGGCGGGGGATTCGGTGGCTATACCGCAGCCATAAGAGCCGCCCAGCTTGGAAAAAAGGCCGCGGTAATTGAAGAAGACCGCCTTGGCGGCACCTGCCTGAATGTCGGCTGTATTCCCACTAAATTTATGCTTCAGAACGCGAAGATTATAAAAGCCTGTGACGGCGCGGCAAAGCGCGGCGTTGTCATGTCACAGCCAAGCGTCAACATGGCGCAGATGATTAAAAATAAAGATGAAAAGGTCCGCCGGCTGGGAGGCGGCATCAAAATGCTGTTAAAAAGCAACGGGGTGGACGTCTATCAGGGAACTGGCGAGGTTTTTCCGGACTATTCCGCTAAAATTACGGATATGGAGGGCGGAGAGGAAATCATCGGCTGGGAAAAGCTGGTCATCGCTACCGGCTCCAACCCCGCCATTCCCGATTTGTTCAGGGATATTCCTGGGCTGCTGACCAACCGCGAGGCTCTGAACCTTCCGTATCTGCCCAAGGAGCTCATCATTGTGGGCGGCGGTGTGGTGGGTTGTGAGTTTGCCACCATTTTCAGTATTTTTGGCACAAAGGTGACCATGCTGCAAAACGGCAGCACCCTGATCAATGGCTTTGATAAGGAGGGTACCGCCTGTGTAGAGGAAAGCCTGGTTAAAAACGGCGTTACCATTCATTACAACGCCTTTGTCCGGGATATTTACAAGGATTCCGCTTCCAACTTCCACCTGGAGGTTGAGATGCGCAATGAGGAACAGCCAAAAAGCTTTTGCTGCGCCGATGTGCTCATGGCCACCGGACGCTGTGCAAACTTAAAAGGGCTGGACAGCCTGAACCTTGAGCTTGACCGCGGCTGGGTAGATGTCAATGATTACCTTGAAACCTCTGTAGCAGACGTCTACGCCATTGGAGACGTGACAGCCAAATCCCATCTTGCCCACGGCGCGTCCGCTATGGCCATGCGGGCCGTTGAGAACATGTTTGGCGGCAGACCCACTAAGATGAACTACAGCCTGATTCCCTCCTGCGTGTATACCCTTCCCGAGGTGGCCTCAGTCGGTATGCGGGAGGAAGCTGCGAGAGAAGCCTATTCAAACGTCAGGGTGGGGAGCTTCCCCATGAGCGCCAGCGGCCGAGCGCTGATCCGTGATGAAAGCCAGGGCTTTGTCAAGGTCATCACCGAGGATAAATACGGTGAGATTCTGGGCATTCACGTCGCCGGTCCAGGCGCTACAGAGCTGATCACTCAAGCCGAGACCATCATGGCTCTGGAGGGAACCATTGAGGATATGTGCCGGATCATCTATCCGCATCCCACCATCTCCGAAGCTCTGTTTGAGGCGGCTATGGATACCTTTGGCATGTCCATCCATCTGCCGAAGAAAGAAGCCTGAAAAGCCTATGAGAACACTGGGAAACATCATCTGGTTTCTGTTTGGCGGGTTGATTTGTGCCCTGGGATGGGTGATTTCAGGCTTGATCTGCTGTGTGACCATCATCGGTATACCTGTTGGGCTCCAGGCCTTTAAATTCGCCAGCTTTGTGCTCTGGCCTTTCGGGCGGGATATTGATTTCAGCGGAATGGGTACAGGCTCTTTTCTGGTGAATATCCTCTGGATCATCTTTTTTGGGTGGGAGCTGGCGCTTGCCTCACTGGCCTTTGGTCTTGTCTACTGCGTTACCATTGTGGGAATTCCTTTTGGCCTTCAGCATTTTAAATTTATGAAGCTGGCACTGATGCCCTTCGGCGCGGAAATTATTACAATTGATTGACGATTAACAGAAAATACTGGCTGAAAAGGGCTTGACAAAGCGTGATTAACGGATAAACTATATACATTAACTCATCAAGGAGGAAAAATGGCAGAAAGAGAAACAATTCTGATCATCGATTTTGGTGCCCAGTATAACCAGCTCATCGCCCGCCGGGTGCGTGAAGCAAGCGTTTATTCTGAGGTGGTACCCTACGATGTATCCATTGAAAGAATTAAGGAAATCAATCCAAAGGGGATCATCTTTACAGGGGGTCCCTCCAGTGTTCACGAAGAGGGCGCTCCAAAGTGTAACCCGGATATCTATACATTGGGGATTCCTGTGCTGGGAATTTGTTACGGCGCCCAGCTTATGGCCCAGCAGCTGGGGGGAGACACCGACTCGGCTGAGATCCGCGAATATGGCAAAAAAGCTGTGAAAATCGGGAAAAAAGACAGCGTGCTGTTCAAGGATGTCAAAGACGATTCCATAGTATGGATGAGCCACACCAATTATATCGCTCAGGTCCCCGATGGCTTTGAGATTGCAGCCACCACCGAAACCTGCCCGGTAGCCGCCATGGAAAACGCAGGGGCAAAAATGTATGCTGTGCAGTTTCATCCAGAGGTAGAGCACAGCCAATACGGAAAAGAGCTGCTTCGCAACTTCATCTACGATGTCTGCGGCTGCCAGGGCCTGTGGACCATGGAAAACTTCATCGAAGAGCAGATAAAGGCTATCCGCGAACGAGTCGGTGATAAAAAGGTGCTCTGTGCTCTGAGCGGCGGTGTGGATTCATCTGTAGCCTCAACCCTGGTGCACCGCGCCATCGGTGACCAGCTGACCTGTATCTTTGTGGACCACGGTCTGCTGCGTAAAGACGAAGGCGACCAGGTTGAGGAGATTTTTAAAAATCGTTTTAAGATGAACTTTATCCGTGTCAACTGCGAAGACCGCTTTCTCGGCAAGCTGGCCGGCATAGATGATCCTGAACGCAAGCGCAAGATCATCGGCGAAGAGTTTATCCGTGTTTTTGAAGAAGAATCCAGCAAGCTGAAAAATATTGATTACCTTCTCCAGGGAACCATTTATCCAGATGTTATCGAGAGCGGCACCAAAAACGCCGCAGTAATCAAAAGCCACCACAATGTTGGCGGCCTGCCCGAGGATGTGGATTTTGAGCTCATTGAGCCTCTCCGCAACCTTTTCAAGGACGAAGTCCGCGAGCTTGGCGAGGAGCTTGGGCTCGACCATGACTTGGTTTGGCGCCAGCCCTTCCCAGGCCCGGGTTTAGCCATCCGCGTTATGGGCGAAGTCACCAAGGAAAAGCTTGATCTGCTGCGCGAAGCTGATTTTGTTTTCCGCGATGAAATCGCAAAAGCCGGTCTGGACGAAGAAATCTGGCAGTACTTTGCGGTCCTTCCAGGTAACCGCAGCGTCGGCGTCATGGGCGACGAACGGACCTACGACTACACTGTTGGTCTGAGAGCCGTCACCTCTGTCGATGGTATGACTTCTGACTGGGCAAGAATCCCCTTCGATGTAATGGAAAGTATCTCTACCCGCATTGTCAATGAAGTTCCCCACGTTAACCGTATCGTGTACGATATTACGAGCAAGCCGCCATCAACGATTGAATGGGAATAGATAATAAAACAACAAAACCCTCGAAAGGTTTATACAAAACCCTTTCGAGGGTTTATTTTATTGTATAAGATTTATGATATTTTAACAAAAATCAAAAAATATTAACAAAATATTTACTTAGCCCTGTATATAATCATATACAGGGCTAAGCTCAAAAGAAGTAACCGGCACGAAGACGCTTTGTATATATGTCCGTTATCCGTTTTGTGGAGAATCAGATAAAGACATATTTATTTTATGTGGACATGTATCATGAAAATGCGCATTTATTCTTTCTTAATATCTTTTTTAAATTATGTACACTTTATTTATATGAAAACAGATAGAATAAACTGGCAATATCAAATAGGCAAACAGGAGGAATAAAAAAATGATGGATGTAATTATGGTAGGGACATTGATTGTCTGTATCGTTTCAATGCTGGGCTTCACTGTTTTTTGCAGTAAGCAGGTAGACAAAAAAAGTCCTGTCAAAAAGGAGGAATAGAGAATGCTGGTACTTGGAATTATTATTGTGGCAATGTTTGGTTATCTCACCTACGCACTCATAAATCCAGAAAAATTTTAAAAATAAAACATATTGCTGAGATGGCAGTAGCACTAAAATAAAAAAAGAGATGAAGGAGTATTAAATGTTACAAGTTGCTTTAACTTTAGCATTGTTTGTGATTATTATTTTTCCGTTGGGAACATATATTTATCACATCGCAACCAATAAAAAGACCTTTGCTGATCCGGTCTTTGACAGAGTTGACAATGCCATTTATAAAGTATGCGGCGTCGATATGGATCGACAGATGAACTGGAAACAGTATGCTGTTGCTCTGGTCGTCACAAATGCTTTTATGATTTTTATTGGTTACATCATTTTAAGAATTCAGTTTTTACCTGTTTTCAACCCAAATGGGATTGAGGGAATGGAAGCCAGTTTGTCATTTAACACAATCATTAGTTTTATGACCAATACAAACCTCCAGCATTACTCGGGTGAATCCGGCCTTTCCTATTTGAGCCAGATGCTTGTCATTATTTACATGATGTTTGTTTCAGCGGCCTCGGGTTACGGCGTTTGCGTGGCGTTTATCAGGGGTCTGGCTGGCGGTAAAGACGGCAGAAAAGCCATGGGAAACTTTTATGCGGATCTTATCCGTATCACTACCCGCGTTTTATTGCCGTTATCCATTATTTTGGGGACTTTCCTTATTTCTCAAGGGGTTCCGCAAACATTATTGGGAACCGCAACGGTTGCTTCCTTGGAAGGTGGTTTGCAGGATATTGCGCGCGGACCTGTTGCGGCGCTTGAAATTATCAAGCATTTAGGCACAAACGGCGGTGGATTCCTTGGCGCGAATTCATCAACACCGATTGAAAATCCAACGATTTTAACAAATATCTGTGAATTATTATCAATGATGATCATTCCAGGCGCTCTGGTCGTTGCCTTTGGTCTTATGATCAAGGACAAAAAGCAGGGATGGATGGTATTTGGAGCAATGGCCATTATTTTCGTAATTGGCCTTGGCGTATGTATGACGGCTGAACACGCCGGCAATCCGGCACTGGCAGAAGTAGGCTTAAACCAGAGCATGGGTAATTTTGAAGGGAAAGAAGTCCGTTTTGGGATTGACCAGTCAGCACTGTTTACAACGGTTACCACCTCGTTTACAACAGGTACTGTTAATAATATGCATGATTCCCTGACACCTCTTGGCGGCATGGTTCCGCTGCTTCATATGATGCTGAACTGCGTATTTGGCGGCGAGGGCGTCGGATTGATGAATATTTTGACCTATGCAGTGCTGACGGTCTTTATCTGCGGGTTAATGGTTGGCCGTACACCTGAATTCCTGACAAAGAAAATTGAAAGCAGGGAAGTAAAACTGGCGGCGCTGGTGATCATTATCCATCCACTGCTGATTTTAGGCTTTTCAGCCTTGGCGGTATCCGTACAGGCTGGTCTTGACGGCATTACGAATCCAGGCTTCCATGGGTTATCCCAGGTGCTTTATGAATATGCTTCTTCGGCCGCCAACAATGGTTCTGGCTTTGAAGGGCTTGCTGATAACTCAGTGTTCTGGAATGTTACAGCCGGCCTGGCAATGTTCTTTGGCCGTTATTTAGCGATTATCCTTCAGCTGGCTTTTGCAAGCTCCCTGATGAATAAAGCGTCTGTCAGCGTAAGCGCAGGCACGATGAAAACAAACAATGTTATGTTCATGATTTTGCTGGTTTTAATCGTCTATGTAGTCGGCGCGCTGACATTCTTCCCGGCTCTGGCACTTGGACCAATTGCAGAGCATCTTACATTGTGGTTCTAATAAAGGAAGGATTATAAATGAGTAAACAAGAAAAACAAACGAAATTTATAACAAGAGATATACTCAAAGATGCCTTGATTGGATCTGTTAAAAAACTAAATCCGGCCTACATGATTAAAAATCCAGTTATGTTTGTTGTTGAAATTGGATTTTTTATCTCACTGATACTGACCATTTTTCCAACTTTATTTGGAGATATTGGGGATGTCAGTCATCTGAGGCTTTATAATGGCATCGTAGCAGTTATTTTGTTGATTACGGTTCTTTTTGCAAATTTTGCTGAATCGGTAGCAGAAGGACGAGGCCGCGCACAGGCAGAATCATTAAAGAAAACCAAAAAAGACACACAGGCCAGAGTTATCAGAGCAGATGGAAGTGAAGAAACATTGAGCTCAAATGAACTCAAGAAGGGCGATATTGTCTTTGTTAAGGCAGGAGAGATGATTCCGAACGACGGTGAGGTTATCGAAGGGATAGCATCAGTGGATGAATCGGCGATTACTGGTGAATCAGCGCCGGTAGTGCGTGAAGCGGGAGGCGACTTTGCTTCTGTCACTGGTGGGACAACAGTTGTCAGCGATTGGCTGAAAATTAGAATTACAGCGGACCCGGGTGAATCCTTTTTAGACAAGATGATCAAGCTGGTTGAAGGCGCTTCACGTCAGAAAACACCAAATGAGGTTGCTTTGACAACTCTGTTAGTTGGCTTAACCATCATTTTCTTATTGGTAATTGTCACATTGTATCCGCTTGCGGGCTATTCCGGTGTTCAGATTCCGATTTCGACGATGATTGCTCTGGCAGTTTGCCTTATACCAACGACCATCGGAGCGCTGCTCTCTGCAATTGGTATTGCCGGAATGGATCGTGTTACCCGGTTTAATGTTATCGCAATGTCCGGTAAGGCCGTTGAAGCCTGCGGAGATGTCAATACAATGATCCTGGATAAAACAGGGACGATTACCTATGGCAACCGCTTAGCGGCGGATTTTATCCCTGTTGGTGTAGAAAGTAAAAACGATTTAACGGATTATGCTGTGATGTGCTCTATCAATGATGAGACGCCAGAAGGGAAATCGACAGTTGAATTAGGCAAACAGCTCAATACAAAGGGTATAACAGAGGAAGCAAAAAATGCAGAATTTATTGAGTTCTCTGCTCAAACACGAATGAGCGGCATAGATCTGCCCGATGGTACAACAATCCGTAAGGGCGCTTCGGATGCTATTATAGACCGCGTCAAAAAAATGGGTGGTGTCATTCCAAGAGATCTTGAAGAAACCGTAAATAATGTTGCGGCTCTTGGCGGAACACCTCTGGTAGTGTGTGTTAATGAGCGCATCTATGGGGTTATCTATCTGAAGGATACGGTAAAGCCTGGATTGGTAGAACGTTTTGACCGCCTCCGCCAGATGGGGATTAAAACCGTTATGTGTACTGGGGACAATCCTCTGACAGCGGCCACCATTGCGAAGGAAGCAGGAGTTGACAGCTTTATCGCAGAATGTAAGCCAGAAGATAAGATTGAAGCTATCAAGAAAGAACAGGCTGAAGGAAAGCTGGTGGCAATGACCGGTGACGGAACAAATGACGCCCCGGCACTGGCGCAGGCAGATGTCGGCTTGGCAATGAACAGTGGGACAACGGCTGCAAAAGAAGCCGCAAATATGGTGGATCTTGATTCAAACCCGACCAAAATTCTCGAAGTTGTTGAGATTGGAAAGCAGCTGTTAATCACACGTGGCGCCTTGACAACTTTCAGTATTGCCAACGACATCGCGAAATACTTTGCTATTATTCCGGCGATGTTTACATTGGCAATTCCTCAGATGCAGATTCTTAACATTATGCATTTGTCTACTCCCTACAGTGCTATTTTATCAGCGTTAATTTTTAATGCGGTGATTATTCCACTTTTAATCCCGTTAGCAATGCGCGGCGTCAAGTATAAGCCCATGAAATCAGAATCCATGCTGCTGCGCAACATTCTGATATATGGCCTTGGAGGCGTGATTGTGCCTTTTATAGGGATAAAACTCATAGACCTGATCATTGCGCCACTGGTCATGGCGATCGGGCTGGGAATATAAGAAAGGATTGATTTATAATGAAAGAAATCATCACGACAACGCTAAAGCCTGCTTTATTAGTAACCATTGTTTTACTGGTAATATGTGGTTTGCTTTATCCGCTCGCGCTGACAGGTATTGGACAGCTTGCCTTTAACCATCAGGCGAACGGCAGCATTATCACCGTTAACGGCAAGGAAGTGGGATCAGAACATGTTGGTCAGCAGTTTACAGAGCCATATTTCCTGAAGGGACGTGTCTCTGCCTATAATTATAACACTTACACAGAAGAAGACTTGCAGATAGATCCGGAAACGGGAGAGGCGAACTACACAGGCGTCGCATCAGGCGGTTCAAACTATGGAAACAGTAACCCTGAGCTGCAGGCCCGCGTGGAAGAAAGCATCAATGAATTTTTAGCGGCCAATCCAGGTGTCAAACGCGAGGACATTCCAGCTGATCTGATGACAGCCTCTGGTTCTGGGCTCGACCCGGATATCTCACCGGCATCTGCTGAGATTCAGGTGCCAGCTGTTTCAAAGGCAAGCGGTATTCCGGAGGATGAGCTGCGGCAAATGATTGCCGATAATACGGAAGGTAAGGTTTTAGGCATTTTTGGTCAGGACCGTGTTAATGTGTTAAAAGTAAATATTGAGATTGCTCAAAAAATGGGCCTTTTATAAACCTGAGAAGAACATCATAATTTTAAGCAGTAACATTTCTGTAAAATAACAGCCGTATATGAGCCAGCAATATTTTGTCTGGCAAGCATATACGGTTTTTTTGATTTTTTGAAAAAAACGCTTGACTTGAAGTGAACTTCAAGTGCTAAGCTAGGGGATGTAGAAAAGAGGGAATAAAATGACAGAAAAATCAAAGGAATACTTTAGTGGACTTTTTTCAGAAAACGACGGGAGCCTGTTTGGGACAGATCCTGAGTTTACAGATTTTTTCAGCCGTTTCGCGTTCGATGAAGTGCCAAACCAGGATGATTTGGACACGCATACCCGTACATTGGCGATTTTGGCAGCACTGATCGGCTGCCAGGGCGTAGAATTGTTCAGGGACATGCTGCCTGAAGCCATAGATTACAAAGTGACACCCGTTGAGGTGAAGGAAATGATCTATCAGGCAACGGCCTATCTTGGAATCGGCCGGGTATATCCCTTTCTAAGGGCAGCCAATAAGGAATTTACAGACCTGGGTGTAAAGCTGCCATTGCCAGGGCAGGCAACAATAACGGCAAATGACCGTGTTGAAGCCGGAGAGCAGCTTCAGGTCGATATTTTTGGTGAGCAGATGAAAGGTTTCGCTGAATCTGGCCCTGAGGAGAGCCGGCATATCAATAAGTGGCTGTCAGGCAATTGCTTTGGGGATTATTATACCAGGACAGGGCTTGATCAGCGCGAGCGTGAAATGATCACCTTTTGCTTTTTAGCTGCCCAGGGGGGCTGTGAGCCGCAGCTCATAAGCCATGCGGCGGCTAACATGCGTATTGGTAATGATAAGGCATTTCTAATTAAAGTTATTTCCCAGTGTATCCCTTATATTGGGTATCCACGCAGTCTAAACGCACTGCGGTGTGTCAGCGAGGCAGAAAAAGAATAAGCATAAGAAGGAGTTAGTGAAAATGATTTATAAAGAATTTCAGGATTTAAAACTTTCAGCCCTGGGGTTTGGCGCGATGCGCCTTCCAGTAAAAGATAATGACCCGAATGCGGCCATTGATGAGGCAGCAGCTGCGAAAATGGTTGACGAAGCCATTAAAAATGGGATCAACTATTTTGATACGGCGTATGGCTACCATAACGGCCAGTCAGAGATTGTGATGGGAAAAATATTGAGCAATTACCCGCGTGAAAGCTACTATCTGGCCACCAAATTTCCAGGCTACGACCTGTCCAATATGAGCCGGGTAGAGGCGATTTTTGAGGAACAGCTGAGAAAATGCGGAGTTGATTACTTTGATTTTTACCTGTTCCACAATGTGTATGAAAAAAATATTGATCCCTATATGGATGAAAAGAACGGGATAATGGAATACCTCCTGAAGCAGAAGGCTGCGGGCCGGATAAAACATCTGGGATTTTCTGCCCACGGCAGGTATGATACCATCAAACGCTTTCTGGAGGCCTACAGCGACCATCTGGAGTTTTGCCAGATACAGCTGAATTATCTGGACTGGACCCTTCAGGACGCCAAGGCCAAGGTAGAGCTGCTCAATGAATATCATATGCCGATCTGGGTGATGGAGCCGCTTCGCGGCGGTAAGCTGGCAAGCCTTTCGGATGAGAATATGGCAAAACTCAGAGCATTTCGTCCGGAAGCAGGCGCACCGGAGTGGGCGTTTCGATTTTTACAGTCGATCCCTGAGGTGACAATGGTACTTTCGGGCATGTCGAATGAAGAACAGCTAAGGGTCAATATGGCAGTCTATGAGGAGGAAAAACCGGTAAATGAGCAGGAGCTGGACTGTCTCATGGAGGTGGCAGACAGCATGGTGGACAGTCTCCCGTGTACAGCATGCCGCTACTGCACCACCTATTGCCCCAAAGAACTGGATATTCCAACCATTCTATCACTTTATAATGACGCCCGCTTTACCAACAGTGTTATCACACAGATGGCCGTGGGCGCCATGCCGGAAGAAAAACAGCCGAGTGCCTGCATTGGCTGTAAAAGCTGTGAGGAGGTCTGTCCGCAGCAGCTCAAAATTTCCTCGGCCATGACTGATTTTGTGGATATACTAAACCAGCCAGCTGGGTTATAATAGGTTATGAAAGTACGAACATAAACAGAGCAAAAGCCCTGAAAAGACAATACTTTTCAGGGCTTTTTTGATGGAAAGAAGGGATTGCTATAAAAAAGCTGCATAATGAAATAAAAACAGATCAATACAGAGAGCTCACCATTGACTGTGAAAACTGCTGTGGGCTGTGCTGTGTCGCCCTGTATTTTTCAAAGAGTGAAGGGTTCCCGGAAAATAAGCGGGCAGGCAAGCCCTGTGTCAATTTACAGAAGAACTTCAGATGCAGGGTACATACTGAGCTTGAAAAAAGGAAACTAAAGGGCTGTATGGCCTATGATTGTTTTGGAGCAGGACAAAAGGTGACGCAGACAGTTTATCATGGGAAAAGCTGGCAGGATAAAGATGTTAAGCCTGATGAAATGTACCGGGTATTTCTTGCGGTATATCAGCTCCACCAGATGCTCTGGTATTTGAACGAAGCGGCGCTGCTGATTCCCGCAGCGGACATCGATGGAGTAATTGAAAGTGCCATTCAGGATTTAAACAGGCTGACCCGGCAGACACCAGAGGCGCTGCTGAAGCTTGATCTGGAAGCATGCCGCGAGAAGACAAACCGGCTTTTGAAAGAGGTCTGGCACAGGGTTCAGAATACGGTAAAATCAACTGTTGAACCCCAAAAATCAGTAGATTTTATCGGTAAAGATTTCAAAAAAGCAGTGCTGGACGGACAGGACTTTAGCATGAGCCTGCTCATTGCGGCCAATTTGGAGGGATGTTCTCTAGGAGGTGCTAATCTTCTGGGGGCAGACCTCAGAGATGCAAATTTAAAGAATGCCGACCTGCGTGAAAGTATTTTCCTGACGCAGGCCCAGGTTAATACCGCAAAAGGAAATGCGTATACTAAGTTGCCTGAATTTATAACATGTCCAAAAACATGGAGAAAATGACAGGCTGCAGAATTTTAGCAGGGACAAAAGACACCCTTTAAATCAGCCAAATTACTTGTGTTTATGCGAATTATCATGTAAAATAAAAACAAGTCTATTTTAGCTTGGTTTCTTATAAATGTGAGTTAAAATAATTTAAGATGATGAAAGGGAAACGGATGATTGATAAAGATAACCAGCACAGCTTTGTAAAAACCTATGTGATTGCGGTCATTATCTGTATTGGATTCCTTGCTTTCAGTCTTTTGTTCATTTTTCACATTATGAGATTGAATCAGCAGGAAAGCGCAAACTACCTTAACGAATCGGCCCAGCAGAGCCAGACCTCTGTGGAGAAGCAGATCAGCGGTGATTTTCAAACGCTGGACGGCATTGCGGAGTGTGTCGGCGATCTGGATGTTTTAAACGCAGACCAGATCGGCCAGCTGCTCAAAAGGATCAATGACAACAATGTCTTTATCCGGATGGGATTTGCGGATAAAAACGGTATTATTGATTTTTATGATATTAATGGGGATACCCATAAAAATGTAGATATTTCAAGGGAATATTTTTTCAACGACGCCCTGACAGGTAAAGATGTGATCTCACGCACGGTAGAAGATCCAATAAATCCAGGGCAGTATATCAATTATTATGCGGTACCTATACGACATAACAACGAGGTCGTCGGGGTGCTCTGTGCGGTCAATGAGGCATCAGTGCTCCGAAAGATAATTGACACGCCGGTCTTTAATGACCGGGGATTTACCAATATTATCGACAGCAGCGGTGATATCATCATGCGTTCAGCGCAGACTGGTGAACGCTATAGCAATGTGACCAAGCTGAATGAGCTCGGAATATTGTCTGTCGGGGAACAGGAAAAACTAAATCAGGCTTTAAAAGAGGGCAAAAGCCTTAGCTTTGTCTATGACAGCGAAGATGGAAAGGAGATGGCTGTGTTAGAGCCTGTTGGTATCAACGGGTGGTTTATTTTAACCGTCGCACCTCAGTCCATCGTTAGAGATTATTATAATAAAACCGCCATTGGCATGATTTTGATTGTGCTGGCTGCCTGTCTGATTTTTCTTTATCTCTTGTACCATCAGAGCAAAATTATGTCTAAAAGCCGGAATGAGCTTTTGAGAGCCGCCTATGTTGATCCCCTGACTGGACAGCGTAACAACACGCGTTTCCGTATTGATGGGGAAGAGGTACTGAAGGAGAACAAGAACGCCCCCTATGGTATCTGGTACTGCGATATAAAGAAATTTGAATTTTTAAATGACTTGTATGGCTATGAAAATGGCGATAAAATACTGAAATGCTTATCGGATATTTTGCTGGATCACAGCAGAAAGGACGATCTTTTCTGTCGGGTTTCGGCGGATAACTTTGCCGGTATCCGTTCTTATCATGAACGTGTTGAGCTTACGGATTGGTTTAACGAGCTGGTCTGGGAAATCTCGGAATCAGTGATGGATAAAACCAGACATCTGCCCATCGAGCTTTGCATGGGTATATACTGTACCGATGACCAGTCTGAACAGCTTACACTCAATGATATGATTGACCGCGCGAATATGGCGCAAAAATCCATCAAGGATCAAGTCGGCAGTCAGATGACCTTTTATACAGAAGAAATTCGAAACCAGACCATCAAGGAAACCGAGATGGAAGCTCTTGGCAAAGAAGCGCTCGAAAAAGAAGAGTTTGTCATCTATATGCAGCCTAAGGTTAACATACAAAAGAATAATATCATTGCCGGAGCCGAAGCTCTGGTCCGCTGGAACAGCCGCCAGAAAGGGATGATCTCCCCAGGCGAGTTTATTCCGTTATTTGAAAAGACCGGTTTGGTCGTTGATCTTGATCGGTATATGTTTGAGAAGGCCTGCCACTGGCTCAGAAATTATCTGGACGCTGGACGGCCAGCTCTTAATGTGGCTGTCAACGTCTCACGGCTTGGCTTATTCCAGGAGGACTTTGTAGAGTATTATTCTGGAATCAAACAGAAATACCGGATTCCAGACTTTCTGCTTGAACTGGAATTTACAGAGAGCGTGATGCTGGATGACTCCAGTACATTTAAAAATGTGGTCGAGATCTTAAAGAAAAATGGTTTCCGTTGTTCTCTGGATGATTTTGGCTCAGGGTATTCCTCGCTGAATGTGCTGAAAAACCTTTCCATTGATATTTTAAAACTTGATATTCTTTTCTTCAAAGAGGGGACAGACCTTCGAAGAGAAAGGGTGGTCATCGCGAATACAGTGGCCATGGCAAAGGAATTAAATATCAAGACCATTGCTGAAGGAGTCGAAGATACGGAACAGGTCGAGTTTTTAAAGAGTATCGGCTGTGATGTGGTACAGGGCTATGTATTTTCCAGACCGATGCCTCTGATGGAATTTGATGAGATGTTAAAAACATTGAGGGGACGGTCGATTGACGTCCTGAAAGACTAATAATGACGGCTTCCCACTTAGGGAGGCCGTTTTTTTACTGTTAAAAAACATTGACGAACGATTGTTTTGGCAATATAATAGATACAAATAAATGTTCTTTAAAAAAGGAGCTGATCGAATGAATGTATATTATGATGTGAAACAGGTTGGTTTTTGCTTTGATCAGAACAGGATTCCGGTCACTCTGCTCACTGACCAGAGGCAATTTCGTATTAACAAGGTCTTTGATACACGGCATGTGCTGCTGACCGGCGGCAGGGCTGTGCGCTATACCTGTCTGATTGAGGGAAAGGTAAGGTATCTGTATTTTTGGAATGGGCGATGGCTTTTGGAAGGGCACGAGCGAACAGAAGAACAGGAAGACGCTGGTGAGATCCTGTATATGTAAGATAAATTATTGTAATTTAAAGGAGAATCATAATATCCTCTGAAATTTGTGTTAAAATGGAACTTAGTGTTTATTATCCGTTGAAAATGGGAATGATAATATACTGGTAAAATTTACAGAAAAGGAGGAAGTTATGGATACGAAGTTGATTCTGGCCATTATTGCCATCACGCTGGCTCTGGTATTTTATACCATTGGGGTATTTGGCGAGCGCAGAGCAAAGACCCTGAAAAAACAGCACGTTATTATTTTTTGGCTGGGGCTGTTGTGCGATACGACAGGTACAACCATCATGAGCCTTATCGCCCGTTCTGGGGTTAAGGCCATCTCACCGGCGGCTCAGATGCTGCACAGTGTCACTGGTGTTGTTGCCATTGCCCTGATGCTGTTTCATGCAGTCTGGTCCACATGGGTCCTGAACAAAGGCGATGCGAAAAAAAAGGAAGCCTTTCATAAGTTCAGCATTGTCGTCTGGGCAATTTGGCTGATCCCCTATATTTTAGGCGCTTTTGTCGGGATGTCCGCGTAAGAGAGGTAATAAAAAAGCACTTTACAAAATAAAATGTAAAGTGCTTTTTTTATAAAGGTTTTGAGGCTGATCTTATTTAACCGGAGACATACCGTTATCCTTGAGCATAACGTCGTGAGCGCCGCCTTCCACAATGCTGGTAGAGGATACCAGGGTCAGCTTGGCTTTTTCCTGGAATTCAGGAATGTTTAGCGCGCCGCAGTTGCACATGGTGGAACGTACTTTGCTTAAGGTCAGACGGACATTATCGCGCAGCGGGCCGGCATAGGGCACGTAGGAGTCAACGCCTTCCTCAAAGGAAAGTTTTTTGTCGCCGCCCATATCATAGCGCTGCCAGTTGCGGGCGCGGCTGGATCCTTCACCCCAGTATTCCTTCATATAGCTGCCGTTAATGTTGACCTTGTTGGTCGGGCTTTCGTCAAAACGGGAGAAGTAACGTCCCAGCATGACAAAGTCAGCGCCCATGGCCAGTGCCAGGGTAATGTGGTGGTCATAGACAATCCCGCCGTCGGAGCAGATGGGAATATACACGCCGGTTTCTTCAAAATATTCATCGCGTGCTCTGGCGACCTCGATAACAGCCGTAGCCTGGCCGCGTCCGATGCCCTTCTGCTCACGGGTGATACAGATGGAGCCGCCGCCGATGCCGATTTTAATAAAGTCAGCGCCTGCTTCAGCCAGGAAACGGAAGCCTTCACGGTCAACCACGTTTCCAGCGCCCACCTTTACAGATTCACCGTAATGCTCACGAATCCATTCAATGGTAAGCTTCTGCCATTCTGAGAACCCCTCAGAGGAGTCAATGCATAAAACATCCGCCCCGGCTTCCACCAGTGCTGGCACACGTTCAGCGTAGTCGCGGGTGTTGATACCAGCGCCGACAATATAGCGTTTCTGAGCGTCCAAAAGCTCCAGCGGGTTTTCCTTGTGTGAGGAGTAATCCTTGCGGAATACGAAATAAAGGAGACGCCCGTCCGCTGCCACGATCGGCAGGGTGTTCAGCTTGTGGTCCCAGATGATGTTATTGGCTTCCTTCAGGCTGGTGCCTTCAGGAGCGTAGATGATTTTTTCGAGCGGAGTCATAAATTCCTTGACCTTGGTAGAAGGGTCCATACGGCTGACACGGTAGTCACGGCTGGTGACAATCCCGACAAATTTGCCGTTTGCGGTACCGTCAGAGGTCACGGCAACGGTAGAATGGCCTGTTTTTTCCTTTAAGTCTAGGATGTCCTGCATGGTGGCGTCAGGAGTCACGTTGGAGTCACTTGGAACAAAACCGGCTTTGTAAGCCTTGACGCGGGCGATCATGGCCGCCTCGTTTTCCACACTCTGTGAGCCGTAGATAAAGGAAATCCCCCCTTCGGTCGCCAGCGCAATGGCCATTTTTTCGCCGGATACGGACTGCATGATGGCAGAAGTCATGGGAATATTCATGTATATTGAAGATTCCTCACCTTTCTTGAATTTTACGACAGGGGTTTTCAGGTTAACATTAGCCGGCATACACTGTGAAGAGGAATAACCTGGTACGAGCAGGTATTCGCTAAAGGTACGGGACGGTTCTTCAAAATAAAAAGCCATAGATTTAGTTTCTCCTTCTTTACTTTAATAAAATAAATCAGCACTTAATTACAAGAAAAGCAATAACCACGGATATTTGAGGCTATTGCTTATTGAATGTAATTCTGGTACGTTTGTCAGTACGATCTGTTGTAAGCTTTAGTATATGGCTTTTCAGCCGAACTGTCAAGGCGAAAGGGCGGCTTTTTAGGCGAAATTAAACTGTTAACCGTTGTCAAATTAAAGGTGAAATGATTGCGAACAGGTGTACGTTGGTGTATAATGTTTTTAACAATAACGAAGGGGATATTTATGGAGACCTTAAAAGGAACAGTAGATCATATTATTTTCCATAATGACAAAAACGGTTATACCGTAGCGGATTTTGATGTGGACGGCCAAATGGTAACGGTCGTTGGCAATTTTGAGGAGCTGAAGGAGGGCGAATTTTTAAAGCTGACCGGCTTCTGGAAGGAGCACCAGAGCTATGGCGAGCAGTTTCAGATCGAGAGCTATGCGCTGGATCTCCCGACCTCTGAGGAAGGCATCATCCGTTATCTGAGTTCAGGACTCCTGCCGGGTATTGGCGAAAAGACCGCTATTGAGATCGTAAACCATTTTGGAGCCGACACGCTGGATATCCTGGACAACCATCCAGACCGGCTGAGCGAGGTTCACGGCATCGGCAAAAAGACACTCGACAAAATAAAAGAGGTTTACAGTGAACAGAAGGAAATCCGGGATGTCATGATCCAGATCCAGGAATATGGCATTTCCTCGACCTATGCCATGAAGCTGTATAAAACCTATCAGAGTGATACGGTGCGTGTTCTTTTGGATAACCCCTACCAAATCATCAAGGATGTGCGCGGCATTGGCTTTAAAATAGCAGACCAGATTTCCGCTCAGCTGGGTTTTGAGTCCCAGAACCCTAAGCGGATTCTCTCGGGCATCAGCTTCTGCCTTCAGGACTGTTACTCAAGGGGCAACACCTACATGACCGAAAAAGACCTTATTGAGCACAGCGCCAGTATCCTCGGGGTTTCAAGGGAGGACATTGAATTTCAGCTTCAGGAGCTGGCCCTGCGGGGAGACGTACGCCTAGAGTTCATCGACGACGAGCCAGCCTACTATCCTTCAGCCCTTTTTGAGGCAGAGGACAATGCCGCCCTGTCCATGGTACGCCTGGCTGGCGCAGTCTTTGAGATGCAGGAAGTTGATATACCAGCCATGATCGCAGCCTATGAGGAGGATATGAGCATTCGTCTGGATAACCGGCAGGCAGAGGCCATTGAGGCGGCCATCGAAAATGGCATCGCCATTATTACAGGGGGACCAGGCACAGGGAAAACAACGATTATCAACGGTATCGTCTACATTTTTAAGCGTCTTGGCATGAAAACTGTTCTGGCTGCCCCCACAGGCCGCGCCGCCAAGCGCATCACAGAAACAACCGGTGAGCAAGCCAAGACCATCCACCGGCTTTTGGAGTATGACTATTCTGGTGACGATGATTTTCCATCCTTTAACAGGGACGAGGAAAACCCGCTTGAGGCTGACGCCATCATTCTGGATGAAGCCTCTATGATTGATATTGTGCTGCTCAACAGCCTGCTGGAGGCCATCAGGCCCGGCACGCGCCTCATTCTGGTAGGCGACGCCGACCAGCTGCCCTCCGTTGGACCGGGAAACGTCTTACAGGACCTGATCGAGAGCAACGTGGTCAAGGTTGTGCGTCTGGACCGTATCTACCGTCAGTCGGAGGAAAGCATGATCTCCATAAACGCTCATGCCATTAATGAGGGTATGATGCCGGAAATCAATAACCAGTCTGACTTTATGTTTATAAGGACAATGGACCCCGATAAGGTGCTGGATACCATTTTGGATCTGGTTGCCTGGCGTATTCCTGAAAAAAAAGGCTTTGACGCCATGAAGGATGTTCAGGTCATCTCACCCATTAAAAAAGGAAAGCTCGGCGTTATTTCGCTGAATAAGGAGCTCCAGGAGGTTCTGAACCCAGCGGCAGACTATAAAAAGGAAAAGACCTTTGGTACAGTGGTGTTCCGCGAGGGGGACAAGGTCATGCAGATTAAAAACAATTATAAGCTCAAGTGGGAGGATATCCACGGCTTTGAAACCGGAGAGGGTGTTTATAACGGCGATATCGGCAACATCATCCGCATTGATGAGTACAATAAAACCTTTGAAATCCTGCTGACAGATGACAAAAAAGTCGTTTATGAGTTTGACCAGCTCGACGAGCTCACCCATGCCTATGCCATGACTGTTCACAAAAGCCAGGGGAGTGAATTTCCAGTTGTTATCATGCCGATGGTAGGCGGACCGCCTATGTTTTTAAACCGGAAGCTGCTGTACACAGCAGTGACCAGAGCCAAAAAGATGCTGATGCTTATCGGGCCTCAGAATTATTTTTACCGGATGGTCAAATCCGGAGATACCAATGAACGGCGGACAGCCCTCAAACAGCGGATCAAAATGTATGGAGAGCTCAATGTCTGAGTCTGGATTTAAGGCAGGGGTGAAGATACTGCTCAGAGAGACACTGTTTCTGCCAAACGGTGTCTGTCCGGTGTGCGGCAAGGTACTTTTCAGAACAGAAAGCTATCTGTGTGAGCGCTGTGCACAGTCGCTGCCGAGAGTAACCATGCCTTCCTGCAAATATTGTGGAAAACCGCTGCCCGAAAAGGGACTGGATTTCTGCGGGGACTGCGGACCGCTGAAAGATCCAGTGCTGGCAGGCGGGGCAGTATGGCTGCATTACAGCGGCTCAGGACAAAGGCTGGTACACAGCCTGAAGTTTGGGCATCTCCCTCAGCTTGGCAGCTGGATCGGCCGGCAGATGGCTGAAGCCGTGAGGGAAAAGGACTGGGCGGGAAAGCTGGAACTGGTGGTGGCGGTTCCCCTGCATGAAAAACGCCTGGAGGAACGCGGCTATAACCAGAGCAGCTACCTGGCAGAGGGGCTGGCAGGCGCCCTGAACCTGCCCTATAAAAGAAAAGTACTGAAGCGTCTTTATGACACACCCCATCAGATCGGTCTGAGCCGTGAGGAGCGCCTGATAAACCTGACCGGCGCTTTCGATGTTCTGGAGAAAAAGGCTGTGTCCGGAAAGACTGTGCTGCTGGTAGATGATGTCAATACGACAGGCTCTACCCTGCGGGAGTGCGCCGAGGTGCTGAAGCGGGCAGGGGCAAGAGCCGTGTATGCAGCCGCCTGTGCCGGAGCCCAATAGGAGCAGGCAGCGGTTTGGCCGCCCAAAGATATTGAAGTTTTCATTGCGAATGTTTTCAACTTCTTATATAATAGAGCTAGTGAAACACAGGGGGATGATAAAATGATTGATATGCATAACCACGTATTATACGGTGTTGACGATGGAGCCCAGAGCATTGAGGACAGTGTCGAGATGCTTTTTAAGGCGAAAGAGATTGGCTTTTCAGGCGTTGTCTTAACGCCGCACTACATGTGCTATCAGAACTTTACCTCACCTGTAGCAGAAAATAAAAAACGATACGAAACCCTGAAAAAAATACTGGCGCGCGCAGGCCTGGAGCTGGATTTATATCTCGGCAGCGAGCTTTTATATGAGTATAAGCTGGTCGATTTAATCGATAAAGAAGAATTTACCACCCTGGCCGGCACCCCGTGGTTTCTTGTGGAGACAATCCGGCACGGTGGTACAGCCACCGGCGTTCAGAACTTTATGCACAAACTTAAGGAAAAAGGTTATAAGGCTATTTTAGCCCACCCCGAACGCTATGATTTTGTACAGGAGGACCCCAACGTGCTTCTGGATTTTATGAAAAGCGGCGTCCTGATCCAGTGCAATTATCTGAGTCTTGTCGGGTATTACGGCGAGCCTTCCAGACACACCCTTGAGATTTTACTCAAGCACCATATGGTGCAGCTCATGGGGAGCGACGCGCATCAGGTGGAGGGCTATGAGCGTTATCCCGAGGCCAGAGCGGCAGGCGTTTCCCTTGTCGGGGAGGAAGAATGGAACCGGATTATGTGCCGTAATCCAGAGCTCTTGATCAAGAATGAAGGCGGCATCGCCGTCAATCCAATCCCCTGCACAGAAGAAGTGAAGAGCAGCGTCATTGGGAGAACCTTTTTTTAATCCATACAATAAAAGCCAATCCTGTTAAAAGGAATGGCTTTTTTTAATGTTATCGTCAGCTTTAGTATGGTATAATAATACGGATACCCTTTGGAAGGAACGAGTAAAAGAATGAATAAAGAAATGATCAAGAATAAATTAATGGATGTCATTGCAGCAGAAAGGATTTTATGCGATGAACCCATGAAAAACCATATTTCCTTTAAGGTAGGAGGACCGGCGGATTTTTTGGTGGTGCCCGAGAGCTGTGAGGAATTTATAAACGTATTGGCTTGCTGCCGTAAAAACAATCTCCCTTTTTATGTAATGGGCAACGGGACCAATCTTTTAGTCAGGGATAACGGCTATCGCGGTGTCATGATAAAAACCCGTCAGCTTTGCAGGATCACTGTAGGGGATACCGGTATCAGCGCTGAGCCTGGCTCACTGCTCAAAGATGTTGCCCAAGCGGCTCTTGAAGGATGTCTGACAGGCATGGAGTTTGCCTCTGGAATCCCAGGCTCACTGGGAGGGGCTGTTGTTATGAATGCAGGCGCCTACGACGGCGAAATGAAGGATATTATCCGTTCTATCGAGGTTGTGACAGAGAGCGGCGAAATCCTTGAGCTTCCCATCGATGAGTGCCGAATGGGCTATCGAAAAAGCATTGTTCAGGAAAATCCCTGGTTTGTCACAGGTGTAAATCTGTTGTTAAGAAAAGGGGACTACAATACCATTAAGGCAAAGATGGATGACCTGAACGAGCGCAGAAGGAGCAAGCAGCCTCTGGAATACCCCAGCGCAGGCAGCACCTTCAGACGCCCAGAGGGATATTTTGCCGGAAAACTGGTTCAGGACTGCGGATTTAAAGGTTACTGTGTCGGCGGCGCCCAGGTATCCGAAAAGCACAGCGGCTTTGTCATCAACAAGGATAACGCCACAGCCGACGATATCATCACCCTGATTCAGACCATTCAAAAGAAAGTAAAACAGGACTACGGTGTGGATATGCGCACCGAAGTAATTATGATAGGAGAATAATGAAGCTACTCTGCGATATGCACACCCACACTACCTACAGCCATGGCAAAAATACCATTGAGGAAATGGTAGAGCAGGCACGTGCACTCGGCCTCAGGGCAATCGTAATTTCAGACCACGGCAGAAGCCACCCCATGTTTGGAGTGCGCAGAAAAAATTTCGAGAAAATGCGCCGGGAAATTGACGCGCTCAATGAAAAATACAATGATATTGAGATTTACCTTTCAGTGGAGTCCAATATCACCGGAGCGGACGGCAGCATTGATATCGGAAAAGAGGAGCGTCAGTACTGCGACTGGATCTATGCCGGATACCATTACGGCTACATACCAGCCAGCGTAAAGGACGTTTTTCGCTTTGCCATCCGAAATTATCTGACCGTGGTTTTCCCGTTTATGAAGGAAAAAACACGGAAGGTCAATACCAGAACCTATCTGGAAATGATGGACCGCTACGAGCTTAAGATGATTACCCATCCTGGAGATAAGCTGCCAGTGGACATTGAGCCTATTGCCAAAAAGGCGGCTGAGAAGGGCGTTATCCTGGAGATTAACCCAAGGCACAGTCATCTCAACAGCGAGGAACTCAAGATCGCTTTGAAGTACAATGTACGGTTTGCTGTCAACAGCGATGCTCACAGTGTCCAGGCTCTCGGACAGGTACAGGGGGCAGCGGCCATCATAAAAAAAGCCGGCGTTCCCTATGAACGCATTGTCAATATTGAAGAATAATACCTAAGGGAGAAACTATGAAAACTATTATCGTCACAGGTTTATCAGGAGCAGGAAAATCACAGGCCATACAGATTTTAGAAGATCTGGGCTATTTTTGTGTCGATAATCTTCCGCCAAAACTGATTAAAACCTTTATCGAGCTGTGTGAGAATACCGGCGCTGAAATTGAGAAGCTGGCGCTGGTAACCGATATCCGCGGGGATATTTTCTCAGAAGCCTTTCAAAACTCCCTTATCAATTTTAAGGGCGGCAGCAGAGACATCGAAATGCTGTTTTTGGAGGCTGATGATGAAACGCTGATTACCCGCTATCAGGAATCAAGGAGAAAGCACCCCCTGACAGGCATTGCCGGAAGTCTTTCCGAATCCATTAAGCTGGAAAGAGAAAAGATGAGTACCTTCAGGCAGGAAGCGGACTATGTGATCAATACGACCGATATGAGCAACAAGGAGCTGAAGGCAACACTTGAAAAAATACTGCAATCGGAGACAAGTGAAGCCTTTACACAGATCAACGTCGCGTCCTTTGGCTTTAAATACGGGCTGCCAATGAGTGCAGATTTCGTTTTTGATGTCCGTTTTCTCCCAAACCCATTTTACAAAAAAGAACTCCGCAGCAAAACCGGTGAAGACCAGGAAGTACGCGATTATGTTATGTCCTTCGAGGAAGCGCGCGAATTCTATGAAAAGGTCGAGGACCTGATCGAATTCGTCATTCCCCAGTACAGAAAGGTCGGGAAGGAGCATCTGGAGGTTGCCTTTGGCTGCACTGGCGGCCAGCACCGCTCCGTCACCTTTGCTTACCTTATCGAAGAGGCTTTCCGGAAAAAAGGCTATCTGACCAAGATTAGCCACCGTGACATCACAAAGGACCGGGAGGCCAATTAAAAAGCCTTATCCGATTATTAGGAGAAAAATATCATGGAAATGAAAGAATATATCAGGGAGTTTACCCTGAAGGATATTGTCACCGTCCGTAACCCAAAGGTGGTTGCACTGGGCGGCGGTACTGGCCTGTCCGTTATTCTGAGAGGCCTGAAAAAGTATACCAACCGTCTCACCGCCATTGTAACAGTGGGAGATGACGGCGGAAGCTCCGGGATGCTGCGGCAGGATCTGGGCATTTTACCGCCAGGCGATATAAGGAACTGTATTCTGGCGCTGGCCGACGATGAGAATGTTATGCAGTCTCTGTTCAATTACCGCTTTACCGAAGGCGGACTGGAGGGGCACAACTTTGGGAACCTGTTCCTGGCAGCCATGAACGGTATCAGCAACGACTTCTACGACGCAGTTCGCCGCACCTCAGACGTCCTTCAGATTAAAGGCCGGGTACTGCCTGTCACCCTGGATGACATGACCCTGAACGCCAGCCTGGACAACGGTGAAACCGTCGCAGGCGAATCGCAGATACCAAAGGCGGCCTGCGAAAAGCACTGCCGGATCGAAAAAATCTTTCTGAAGCCAGACAAAATCGAACCTTTGGAGGAGACGCTCGAGGCCATCAAAATGGCGGACATTGTCATTATTGGGCCGGGAAGCCTTTATACAAGTGTTATTCCAAATTTGCTTGTGGATGGAATCGAGTCCGCCATCAAGGAAAACAGAGGGCGCAAATTTTATGTGGGCAATATCATGACGCAGCCTGGGGAAACCGATGGCTATACTCAGTGCGACCACGTCCGCGCCATTGAAGCGCACCTGAAAATAAAAGAGCGCAGGCTTTTTCAGTACTGTGTTTTTAACAGCGGGAATCTGCCCGACTATGTGGCCAGGCAGTATCAAAAATATAACTCCGAAAAAGTGGAAATTGGCGAAATGCTGCCAGAATACCAGTATGTTACCGATGATTTTATCATCGTTGAAAATGGAAGAATCCGCCACGACGCGGACCTTCTGGCAAGACGAATTTTTGAAGCCTATGTAAACAGTAAATAAGGGAAGGAAGATTTGCGTGAGTTTTTCATCAATGATTAAAAAAGACCTCAGCGCCCTGGAGCCTGAATCCGATGGCTGCGCCCGCGCAGAGCTGTCCGGTATGATTGCCTCCACCGCGGTAATCGAGGTCGGTGAAAGATCCCGGATGTCCTTAAGCTTTAAAACAGAAAACCCGGCGGTGGCAGGACGGATTTTCAAGCTCATGAAAAGGCTGTATAGCATTGCGCCAGAGGTATTCATTAAAAAGACCAGAAAATTTAAGGAGCACCGCTACTACACCATTGCTCTTGAAGAAAATGAAAAGGTGCAAAAGGTTTTGAAGGATACCCGTATCCTCAGGCATAACGCTAAAGGAAAAATTTTCTTTACTAATGAAGTGCCCGGCTTGTTTTTATCAAAGCAGCGCTATATTAAAAGCTATATCCGGGGCGTGTTTTTAGCCTGCGGTTCCATCTCAAATCCTGAGAAGACCTATCATCTGGAGCTGGTGTGCCGTCAGAAAACCTATCTGAACAGCCTTCGGGAGCTGATGGAGCAGTATGACATTAAAGCCAGCCTGATCACAAGAAAGGGAAGCGGTGTTCTCTACATGAAGGAAAGCGAGAGTGTCGCTGGATTTTTAAATGTCATCGGCGCCCACAAGGCGCTGCTGGAAATCGAAAATATTCGTATCATCAAAGAAATGCGGAACGGCGTCAACCGCCAGGTGAACTGCGAGACTGCCAATATGAACAAGACAGCAGCGGCAGCCTACGAGCAGATCGACAATATTCTGCTGATCAAGGAAATGACAGGGCTGCATAAGCTCCCCAAAAACCTATTTGAGATGGCGGAGGTCCGGCTGAATTATCCGGAGCTTACAATTAAGGAGCTGGGTGAAAAAATGGACCCGCCGGTAGGAAAATCCGGTGTTTATCACCGCTTAAAAAAGCTTAACCAGATGGCAGAGGAGCTTCGAAACAGCGGGGATAATCAGAAAGCTTAAGGAATAAAAGTTTTCAGTACCGCCTGTCCGTTATTCGATACAAGGGACTTGCTGCCCGGGAAAATAGTCATTATAATAAAAGTGAGCTTGTATTACCGCACAGAAAATTTCACTTTTCCAATCTCTCATTACCTACCTCAAATTTCTTTTCTGTGCGGCTATATCTTTATCGGATTATAAAAATTAAGAGAGAAGCAGGACGCGAGCAGCCGCTCGGCCTGCTTTTTTGTTTTGTGGTGAAAATTTACAAAGGGTTAACGGAGGAATTACCAGGGTACATTAAAAGAGTGATATAATGCCATTAAATTATACAGGAAAGAAGACCATCCTATGAAACAAGAAAAACCCCTGATTATTTTAACTACCAATGATCTGCACGGTGCATTAGTAAGCGGCGCAGGCGTTGTTGGTGCAGACTATACAGCAGCTTTAAAAAGAGACTATAAAGGCGCTCTTTTACTGGACGCCGGCGATGCCATCCAGGGCAGCGCCCTGGCAGCTTTAAGCAAAGGCCGAGATGTTATCGCGCTCATGAACGCAGCGGGCTACGATGCCATGGCCGCCGGGAACCATGAATTTGACTATGGGCTGGATACCCTGCTGACAGACGCGCGCCGCGCCGATTTTCCAATCCTTTCGGCCAACGGTTTCCGGGACGGAAAACCTGTTCTGGCCGGAGAAGCCTACCGCGGCGGTCATAAAATTAATAATGGGGCCTACATCCTGTTAAAGAGACAGGGTGTCAGCGTTGGTATCTTTGGCATAACAACGCCGGAAATAGCTAACGGGACAGGAGAGGCAGAGCCGAAGGAAGTACGTGGGATACACTTTAAAAGCCCGCTGACCACCAGCCGGGAAACTATCAAGAAATTAAAGGAGCTGGGGGCGGAAATTATCATCTGCCTGGCCCATCTCGGAATAGACCCGGGCAGCGCGCCAGAGAACCAGAGTGTTGGTCTGGCGGAAGCCCTGGGAGAAAACAGCGGGCTTGACATCATCATCGACGGACACAGCCATTCTGTCTTTGCCGAAAAAAGAATCAATGGGATTCTCCTGCAGCAAAGCGGAAGCGGAGCCCAGCGTATCGGAAAAATTATGATTGATCCTGTAACGCACAGCGCCAGAGGCAGCTTTTTAGAAGAAGAGACCATTAAAAAAAGCTGCAAACCGGATAAAAAGGTAACAGAGCTTGCAGACTTGCTGGTAAAGAGCCATTCGGCGAAACTGGCGCCAGTGGTGGCAAGGGTTCAGACAGCTCTTTGGGGAGGCACTGTCAATGGGATCAATGAGGCGCGGGTTGCCGAGACGAACCTGGGAGATGCGATTGCCGACGCCATGGCAGACGCGGCAAAGGAACGTTTTAAAAGCCAAATGACCGGCGCCTGTATTTTTGAAGACATGCCTGTCATTGCCCTGCATAACGGAGGCGGTATCCGCGCCAGCCTTCACCGCGGTCAGATAACAGCCGGAGACTGCCTGGATGTACTCCCCTTTGGCAACAGGCTGTATTTCAGAGAGGCGACACCCAGAATCCTGTATCAGGCTTTGGAAAATGGTGTAAGCCGTGTCAGGGGGCAGGACCCAGAGACCGGAAGAATCATTGGCGCTGGCGGCTGTTTCCCGCAGATTTCTGGTATGACCATGGTCTACAGCCCTGACCGCCCCGTCGGAGAACGGGTGATGTCTGTAACGCTGGACTCCGGACAGCTCCTGGATCCTGAGGACGATAAAACGCCTGTGATACTGGTTATCGACGAAGCGAAACTTGACGGCGGCGATGGTTATACCATGCTCATGCACCTTCCAGAACTCGGTGACGCTGGAATTTTAGAAACAGTTTTCAGAGACTGGCTTACCAAAATAACAGAGGAAAAAGGCGCAGTGGAAAGGCCCCCCTCCATCAGCCGGATACAAACAGCCGGGGTCTATCAGCCAAAGCGCTATGACGCGTGTGTTCATATTACACAAGGCAACAGGCCAGCTCCGGGAAAGCATATTGCCGGCTGTATTGATGGGGAAACGCACTTCCAGGCAATTTTGGAAAAAGACAGTATATTACATTTGAGGGGCCTGGCAGACGGACCTCATACCATCAGCATAGATGGCGGAGACGAAGTGCTGGTCAATAATTACAGCGGCGCAGGACTGGCTAAAGATGGCATAGCAGTAAGCGTCACCCTTAAAAAAAAGAGTGGTTGCCAGGAAAAAAATTGCAGAACCCGCAGAAGAACAGCCAGAAAAAAAGAAGGCACTTTGACCCAGCGCTAAAATAAACAACCAGGATACTTTTCTTAAACAAAAGAAAAGACTTCTTTAAACAAAAAGTTGATACCGTTATCTATGGGGTTATTTTGAGCAGAAAGGTTGAAAAAATCAGGCATTAAAGTTAAGATGGAAACAGAACAAAAAAATTGGTTATTAATTCTGAAAGGAAATCAATAAAATGGCAATTACAGATAAAAATACAAAGCATAAAGTAAAGACAAAGGAAGCCTTCAGAAAGGCTTTCATTAAAAAAGTTGAGGAAGTCTCCGGCGAAGATTTCAGTGAGTCTACCACCAGACACCAGTATGAAGCACTGGCAGAGCTGGTGATGGAAGAAATCACAGCGGAGTGGGCTGTAAATAACAGCCGTCTGCATAAAATGGAAGAAAAACAGATTTACTTTTTCTCCATCGAGTTCCTGATTGGCCGATTGTTAAAAGCCTATGTCAACAACCTGGGCTGGGATACCATGGTTGAAGAAACCCTGGATGAGCTGGGGGTTGACTATGAAGCCATTCAGGCAGAGGAACATGACCCTGCACTGGGGAACGGCGGCCTTGGCCGTTTGATGGCATGCTTCTTAGACTCTACAGCCGCGCTCGGTTTTCCGGGCCACGGCAATGGCATCCGCTACAAATACGGTCTCTTTGAGCAGAAAATTATTAACGACGAACAGGTTGAGGTTGCGGACATCTGGCTTAAAAACGGCTATCCCTTCGAAATCGTAAAGCCCGATAAGGCTGTTGTGGTTAAATACAACGGGGATGTGCGTGTAGAAGAGGTAAACGGCAAAATGCAGTTTATCCATGAAAACTACGATCCAGTCCTGGCGGTTCCCTATGATATTCCGGTTAAAGGCTACCGAAATAACACTGTAAACTCACTGCGTTTATGGAGCGCCAAGCCTGTAGAAGATTTTGACCTGTCCACCTTTAACCAGGGACACTTCCTCAAAGCCATGCAGCGCAAATCAGAGGCCGAATCCATCAGCCAGATCCTGTACCCAAGCGACCATGGATTTGAGGGCAAGCTGCTGCGCCTGAAACAGGAATACTTCTTTGTATGCGCGGGCCTCAAACGGATTGTCCGCCGCTATAAGAAGCACAATCATGGCTCTATGGACGGCTTTCCGGATAAAATCTGTATCCACATTAACGACACGCACCCGGCGCTCTGTGTGCCAGAGCTCATGCGTATTTTAGTGGATGAGGAAGGCTATGACTGGGATGTTGCCTGGGATATGACCATTAAGTCCATCAGCTTTACAAACCATACCGTATTACCCGAAGCCCTTGAAAAATGGCCGATTGATATGGTACAGAAGTTGCTGCCCCGCGTTTACCAGATCATTGAAGAAATTAACCGCCGTTTTATCAACGATATGAACTGGTTCTATCCAGATCAGGTTGACCGTAACTACAGCATGGCTATTTTAAAAGACGGCCAGGTTCATATGGCACATTTGGCCATTATCGGCAGCCACTCCGTCAATGGTGTGGCAGAGCTGCACAGCAAGATCCTGCGGGAGGAAACCTTTAAGGATTTTTACGCGGTGTTCCCAGACCGCTTTACCTCTGTTACCAATGGGGTAACCCAGCGCCGTTTTATGATGGGCAGCAATCCGGGACTAAAAACCCTGCTGGATGATACCATCGGTACAGACTGGAAAAAGCCTGGCAATATGTGCAGCCTCGAAGCGCTGCTGCCTTATGCGCAGGACGCGGCGTTCTGCCAGAAGCTGGGAGACATAAAGCACGCCAATAAGGAACGGCTGGCTAAGTATATCAAGGAAACCCAGGGTATTGTCCTGAACCCGGATTCTATTTTTGACGTACAGGTCAAGCGTATCCATGAATATAAACGCCAGCTCTTAAATATTCTGCACGTCATTCTGACTTACAATCAGCTGCGCTCCAATCCGAATGCCGATATCGTACCAAAGACCTATATTTTCGCGGGCAAGGCAGCGCCCTCCTACGTATATGCGAAGGAAGTTATCCGCCTGATTAACGTGGTTGCAGACCGCGTCAACAATGACCCGCTGGTTAAGGATAAGCTCAAGGTTGTCTTTGTACCAAACTTTAACGTGTCCGTGGCAGAGCTCATCTACCCTGCGGCAGAGATCTCAGAACAAATTTCAACCGCCGGTAAAGAAGCCTCCGGTACAGGCAATATGAAATTCATGATGAACGGCGCCCTGACCCTTGGCACTATGGACGGCGCCAATGTCGAAATCGCTGAGGCTGTGGGAATGGACAATGTCTTTACCTTTGGCCTGTCCGATACAGAGGTGTACAATTATAATACCCATGGCGGCTACCGCTCATTGGAAGTCTACGAGTCCGATTCCCGCCTGCAGGAAATCCTTGGACAGCTGATCAGCGGTTTCTTTGGGGAAAGCGCGGGCTTCCAGATGATTTACGACTCCCTGCTGCTGCACAATGATACCTATTTTGTCCTGAAAGATTTTGCCCCGTATGTCGATATTCAGGATATCGTCAGCAACGTCTACAGAGACCAGAAGCAATGGCAGAAAATGTCTGCCATCAATATTGCCCACTCTGGAATCTTCTCAAGCGACCGCTCTATTGAGGATTACGAGAAACGGGTTTGGAAAGTTAAATAAGCATTAAAAAGAAAGCTGCCGTATCAGCGCAAAGACACTGATCGGCGGCTTTTTAAATTGGCTTAAAGCGTGGCTTTTAAGAAAAAATCTTGACAAAAACTTGAATAATACCCGATAAAAATTAAGTTATAATATAAAGCAGAGAACGATTTAATAAAGGAGTCCTATTATGAAAAAAATATTCCCAGAACGGTTTAAGGGGCAGGTCATCGTGTTAACAGGCGCTGCGCGCGGTATTGGAAAAGCCACAGCATTGAGGGCAGCAAGAGAAGGCGCAAGGCTGGTTCTGACAGACCGTCTTGAAAAGGAAGGTAGCGAAGTACTAAAGGCTGTGACAGAGGAAGGCGGCGAAGCGATTTTCCTGTGCCTGGATCTGTCGATTGAGGAAAACGCCCGGAAAATGGTGGAGGAGGCTGTAAAAGCCTATGGCCGGATTGACATCGCCATCAACAATGCCGGTGTGATGGGAAATCCAGACCCTGTGCACGCCCTGACAAAGGAGCAGATGGATTATACCATGGCCAATAATTTTTATTCGGTTTTTTACAGCTGTAAATATGAGCTTCAGCAGTTTATGAAACAGAAAAAAGGCGGCGCTGTCGTCAACAATGCGTCCATCGCAGGGCTGACTGGTTTGCCGGGCAACCCTGCCTATGTAGCATCCAAACACGCGGTAAACGGGCTGACCAAAAATCTGGCATTGGATTACGCGCGCTTTGGTATCCGTGTCAATTCCGTCAATCCGGCGGGTACAGATACGCCAATGGTGAAGGAAGCATATGAATTTGTCATGCAGAAACAGAAGGAAGCACAGGCGAACGGCGTCTCTGAACAGGAAGCGCAGTCCATGGCAGGCCAGAAAACAGAATCCATGCTCAAACGCGACGCACTGGCGGAGGAACAGGCAGCTTCCATTTTATTTTTGGCGTCTGACGACGCAAGCCATATGACCGGGGAAATCGTGGCCACTGACGGAGGATGGACGTCATTTTAAAAGCACAAAATTCATGTGAACAGCCTAAAGTCGTGACGAACGGTATTTTTTATACCGGATCAAAATGATATAATTGAAGCAATACTTATATATGGACAGCGCATTAAAAACGTTGCCGGAAGAGGAAGAGAAATATGAAGCAGGATGCCGTAGAGCTGACACGTATGATTATGCGAAAGCATTATGAAAGAGATCTGGATTTTGTGATTGAGCAGATGGCAGAAGATATTATGTGGATCGGTCCCCTTAAAAGCCAGTTTATCAACGGCCTGGATAACTTTAAAGAAATACTGGAGATTGAGCAGGGGATTCCTTTTCAGGTCAAAGACGACGTTTATGAGCTTGTTGGGGAAAGCGAGGAGGGCTGTGTTGTCAGCGGAAAATATACCGTTTATAACGAGGGCGTCCAGAACTACATTATGCTGGCTGAGCAGCGCTGCACCTTTGTGTACCGCAGGCAGGAGGGAAGGCTGCTTGCCATACATATCCATGTATCCAATACGGCAGACAATCTGCTGATTGGCGATGAGAAATATTTCCCCTTTAAAGCTGGCCGTGAAAATTATGAGTATATGCAAAAGCTGATCCAGGAAAAGATCGGCAAAGAGAAGAAGGTCTGCTTTAAAGGTTTGAACAAAGAAGAATACTTTGTGGACATCAACCAGATCATTTACATAGAGGCCGGACACCGTAAGAGCAGGCTGCAATGTGCAGATAAGGCCATGAATATCCGGGTGCCCATCGGAGAAATTGAGACAGAGCTGCCTGAACAGTTTATCAGAATTCACCGCAGCTACATCATCAATCTGGATTATGTATTAAACGTACAGTACCGTGAAATAAATATGTACGATGGCAGTACCCTGCCAGTTCCAGAAAAGCGCTATCCACAGGTACTTAAGAGCATACAGGATTATCATGAGAACCACTCATACCGTTAATGCTGTAATAAATTATGATAAAAAATCAAAAAAAGCAGCTCCTCTGTCTAAACGTGGAGCTGCTTTTTTATAAGAATTATTTGACATGATTATAAAATGTTTTACTGTAACATAACTATTATTTTATTATTAAACATCGTTTGTATAGATTTTGATCGCCAGTCGTTTATATTTTTAGTATCAATATCAGCTTTTAAAAGCGAGATGTTATTTTCCATGTTACCAGTTTTCAGATTGTATAAATCAGCATGATATATAAAGTCACCTTTGAATACAAAATAGCCGAAGAAATTATATTGTTTTATCTGATTACGGTTGTAACTCAGTTTACCGGTGTAAAGATAATTTCCAGGTACGGAAAAGCCGACAGACTCCAGTTCGTCGAGAAGCGAATTTTTACCGCTGGCAGATAACCGTGATTTCATAGAATCTAAAGTTTCAATTGGTGGGGGTGATATAAATCGCTGATCATATAGGAATATATACATACACAAGTTCTGATACATCATGCTTTCATAGAGATCAGGATGAAACATAGACACTCCGGAGGAATACCGTACTCGTTCTTCACACTGTTTAAAAAAAACTTTTGGATCAAAAACAACAAAACAATCATATGCATATGTTTTTCCGTCAATCAGGTTGATATCCTTTCCGTCGGGAAGTTTCATGCTTGTATCATAGGCTTCGCATTTTTTAATGAATTTTTGAAACTGTCCTCTCATCTGCTCTATTGCGTAATCATATCGATGGTCTGTGTTATTGCTCTGCATATAGCACATGCTTATCATATAGGCCTTCAGGTAGAGTGAGGTGGTATAGGCCAGAAAACGGGATTTAGCAGGAATGGTTTGAGAGGACCAGTTATAGCGTGAATTATAAAGATTCACATAGACATCTAAAGTGCTGTCGCTTTCCATGACATTATCACCGAGAATGGATTTTCCGAAAGCCAGAGTGTCTTTTGCAAAGGTGTCGCCGCCCCCAGCGCTGTATGCAACCGTATTATTAATCTGATTGACATAGGTATGATATTCGTTGGAAGCAGTGTCCGTGACTTCCATTAAGTTAGCAATCGCATTATTTTCCTGACTGTTGATTTTATTTACAGTCCAAGAGAGGCGGTCAGCCTCTTTTCCGAATGCAGAAACCTTATTTCGCATTTCTGTATCTTTGATGTGATTTACCAGATATTTTAGATCCTGACTGATAGCATCTGCTTTTTTATTGAGTTCGGCAACTTCAGCATTCAGTGCGATCAAATTATCTTTAATTTCACCCATTCCACTGGAGGATAAAGCATCACCGCCGAGCCCCAGGATTCCGGCACCTATTCCCCAAGGAGCCTCCTTGGCAAAGAAATTGGCAATGCTTAGTATTTTAGAAGTATATGTGAATGATTTTGCGAGAAGATCTTTTCCCGACGCATTTGAAGCTAACAGTTCATCGTCTGAAGCATCACTTTCATAAACGACCATGGCGTATTCAGAAGCCTGAACGGGGACGCCGTAGGCGTCAATGACACAGTTTGTATCCAGATAAAGCTTTTGAGAGTAGGCCCAATAGGCAAAAAACATTTCAAGCCCCTCGTCCTCCTCAGCCCAGTTGGGGAGCTCAGGATCATCGATTGTCACTGTAAAGCTAAAGAGATTGTTGGAATCTCCTGAAATCTTTAAAGGTGAAACACTGACACCAGGCTGCGGCGCGTCGGCAAGAGCGATGACCCCCTGCGTTAAATCAACACTGCCATTGAGCGAGCTTACACGGCCAGTAAACTCAGCTGTGGCCTGAGTCTCTTTTTCAGAGCTGCGTACAGCATTCGCCAGAATTAAATCGGTGTTGATTCTTTCTTCTTCAAGCGTCAGCGGCAGCGTCAGACTGTCACAATTAAGTGCAGCACTGTCAATGGTCATTGTGGCGCCGCGAAGCGCGTTTAGGATGTCCGTCTTGCTCTCCGCACCATCAACACGTACTTCCAGAAGCCCATCCCTGCTGGAAAGAGTTGAGGGTATGGTCAGGTTAACTGGCTGGATGGCTGGATCATCAAAGGTAAAGGCTGACGCGTCCGCCGTTTGGGAGAACTGTGCAGTGTCAATGCTGAATTGCAGAACAGCCGTATCACCCTCGTTAAGGTGCACATTGTCAGTGCCCTCCGCAAAGTACGGTAGCGGAGAGGAGACATCAACCATCAGACGCCCTTGCTTTTCGCCGTCCTGTTTAAAGCAGTTTTTGTTAAGCTCAAGCAGTGCATTGCTCTCATCCTCTTTATCCAAAGGTCCAGTGAGACTCAACGCTAACGTATGCTCGTCCAGAAGAGTGATTGTATCAATTCTGGCATTTTCAAAAGCATTTTTCAGGACAATATCCTCAGCCTTCACAGCGTCAGAAAATGGGTCACTTTGGCTGGAAATAACAATATCGAAAAAGGCAGCGCCAGCGGCGACAGAGCTGTTAGTCTGAAGCGCTTCATATGTAATTTCAGACAGCTCAACCAACTCGACAGAACCAATGGTGACAGTGGTAGAAAGTACTTCTGTGCTCTCGTTTACTGTCAGATCGCTGCTAACAGAATAAGAGATGCTCTCTACTTCATCAGACAAAGAAGTATCCGTATCACTTTCCTCCTCGGCGTAAACGGGATTTGGAAAAGCCGTCAGCAGAAGCTGTGTTGTCAACAGCAGGCAGAGCGCAATCGAGAATACCATCTGCCCCTTTCTTCTTTTGCAGAGCCAAACAGCAAAGACGATCAATGCAGCGGTTAGGGCAATACCAATGCCGATAGTACCCGGTGCTCCTGTTACAGGATTTGAAGGGATGCTGGAGAGTGACACAGGGATCACAGAGCTTTTGTCGCCAACCTGTATTGTAAAGCTGTGAAGGATTTTTTGTCCGGCGGCGATTTTATCATAGGTTCTTGTGGTACTTTCAGAATACAGCCCCTCAGGGAGAGTGGTCTCAAGGGTTACATTCATTAAATCAGCGTTTGTCTGGTTGTCCAGCTCTAAGGTTGCTGTTACCTGGTCGCCATCCTTTACAGATTCTTTATTAAAATAAAGCTGTGTGTGAGGATACCCTTCGGGAGGCCCGGTATCCGAATCCTGAGCAAAAACTGAAAAATTCCCCAGCACCAAAAAGATAAAAAGCATAGAAATCGTTGACAAAATTTTTTTGAACTTTTTCATTTAAAAACACATCCTTTATAATTTATAAAATATTTTCAAAACGTTACTTTTTCAAAATTATCTGTTGACAGACAATCGAGATTCACAAAATTTTTATCGAATTGAGCCGTGCAGGCAGAGAGCCGATGTGGTGGCCGCCGAGGTGGCCGTGCATAGCCATTGAGAGAATTGCTGTCTGAGGTCTGGGCTAAAGCAGGCATACTCCAAAGCATTAAGAACAAAAGAAGCATGGAGATTGTTGACAGAGCAGTTTTAAATTTTTTCATTTTAAAGCACATCCTTTCATATTATGTTTGGCACCATTTTAACACAGGATTTTTTTCGCACAAGTGTTTTAAATAAAATTAAAGAATATGCTTTTGTTTAGTGTTATGGTTTAAAAAACAGGAAAAATGAACAGAACAGTTATTTCAGGCTATAGGCCAATAATAAACAGGTTGTCACAGTGGTGTCAACAATGGTGCGTGAAAAAGTTTTATATTCGTTTCAAAATAAGTTTTTTACTGTTATACTCAAAAACCAGGCATGAAAAGATAAGCGTCAAAGATGACAGGAGGAATTTATATGAAAAAGTTTTACACACGAGAACTTCACAGGTTAAGTATAGGGTTGCTGATCATACTTACGCTGTTGTTCGCGTTTTTATTAAATACTGCCGTTCAGGCAGAAGAACAGGAGTTACTAAAAGCGAAACAGGTGATTTATACCTTTGATATACCCGATGGAAGTTTAGACGACCGGGATGTTGCGTTAGGAACCAGCCAGGAGCAGCTAGACCTCCCTTCTAGCCTGATTGCTAGGGTAAAAAACGCCGAAAAGGAGCAGAAGTTCGAGGTACCAGTCACCTGGACAGCCCATCCCCAGTATGACAGGGACGCTCCGGGAGAATACCGGTTCACCGCAATACCAGCAGAGGAATATACACTGGCAGATCATCTTACGCCCCCGGGTGTTACAGTAACTGTAAATGAAGCGGAGGTGGATGATCCTAAAGCAGTTGATGAGAGGGAAGATGTGCGATTTAAAGAGGAAAAATCGGAAGATCGGAGTCGCTCCAATCAACCTTTCTCATTTGATATCGCCAGTGGAAGTGTTGTCATTGAGCCTGATACGACAGGCCAATCAGATATTCAGGTCACACAGGGCAGTACAGTCACACGTGGGATCGACTCATCAGATACGATTGAGCTTTACAGCACCTCCGGCGCCACCGTTAATCATTTCGTCATGGTGAAAGGCGGGATCGAGACGAATGTTGCTGCAAATGGTATTAACATTAAATCACCCAGCGGAGACGGCTTTTCCATTACTGAGAATTCGACTGTTACACTTACGCTTGTTGGAAATAACTATGTTCAACCATCAGGCTCCTATTATGCGGGAATATTAGTGCGTGTCGGAAGCTCACTCACTATTGAAGATGGAGGCAATGGTTTTATTGAGGCCAGAGGAGGAAACTACAGTGCAGCCATAGGAGGTGCCTCGTCATATGATGGTACAGGTAGTGGTGACATAACAATAAACAGCGGGACAATTAATTGTTATGCGGGAAAATGGAATGCCATTTTGGGAGGTGATGATGCAAATATAACAATAAATGGTGGAAAGGTAAATATTACTAATACTAATAGTAATTTTGATAAAAAAGGAATTTCAGCAGATACGCTGGTTTTAAATGGAGGGACTGTCTCGGCCGATGGGTACAGAAACCGTAGTATAGAATGCAGCAAAGCAATTATAAACGGAGGAAGTCTGTATGTAAATTCCTCAATATCAGGAACTTTTATCAACAGCGCAGGTCTCCCAGTGTCCCAGAATCGAATTGACGCAAGCTCTGTTTATGGACCGAATGAAATGGTAAAAGCAGGTGAGCTTGACGTCCTGATGGCCAGGCTCCACACGGCACAGGTACCGAATGCTTACTCTAACCTTTACGGCGTCAGGGATGTCTATACCGATTCAAGCGCAAGTGTATATTTATGGCTGCCCCGGGTTAATATGCCGCTCACCGATATTGAAGATCCATCTTCCGTAAAGGACTATGATAACAGCGGACTGCCGGAGAGGATAACCGCCAAATATCTAAGTACGCCAGTCACTTTAAAGCTCTTAAACCCCGATGATTATTCATCATCGGGGTTTATCAATGGCAATTGAACGGAAAAGATATAGAGGGCGCAACAGCACAGACTCTGGAAGCAAAAGACATTGGTACATATACACTAAATATAACGGACGGAGGTTCTGTTTCCAGCTATCGTCAAATCATATTTTCCGCTGTCTATACGCTTGCCTTTGACAGTAACGGAGGCAAGGGCGTGATGCCGGACCAGACAAAAAATTATGGCGAAGAGCTGCCATTGAACCCAAATGAATATACCAAAACCGGCTACACCTTTAGCGGCTGGAAAGAATTGAAAAGTGGAGCTGTTTATCCCGATAAAGCCACACTAACCGAAGATTTTACAGTCATAGATGGCGAAGTAGTCAAATTATATGCCCAGTGGCGTGCAAATAACTATAACGTCAAATTCGACGGGAACACCGCCGATGGCGGCATCATGGCCGATCAGGCCATGACCTATGACGAGGCGGCCAGTCTGGCGAGCAACAGCTATACCAAGACCGGCTACACCTTTACGGGCTGGAACACCCAGGGCGACGGCAGCGGAACTGCCTATGGCGATGGTGAGAAGGTTAAAAATCTGACCACAGCCGATGGCGAAGTAGTCAAGCTGTATGCTCAGTGGCGTGCCAACAAGTACAGCATCCAATTCGACGGCAACACCGCCGATGGCGGCAGCATGGCCGATCAGGCCATGACCTATGACGAGGCGGCCAGTCTGGAACGCAACAGCTATACCAAGACCGGCTACACCTTTACGGGATGGAACACCCAGGCCGACGGCAGCGGAACCGCCTATGGCGATGGTGAAGAGGTTAAAAATCTGACCACAGTCGATGGCGAAACCGTTCCACTGTACGCCCAGTGGCGTGCCAACAAGTACAGCATCCAATTCGACGGCAATACCGCCGACGGCGGCAGCATGGCCGATCAGACCATGACCTATGACGAGGCGGCCAGTCTGGCGAGCAACAGCTATACCAAGACCGGCTACACCTTTACGGGCTGGAATACCCAGGGCGACGGCAGCGGAACCGCCTATGGCGATGGTGAGGAGGTTAAAAATCTGACCACAGTCGATGGCGAAGTAGTCAAGCTGTATGCCCAATGGCGTGCCAACAAGTACAGCGTCCAATTCGACGGGAACACCGCCGACGGCGGCAGCATGGCCGATCAGGCCATGACCTATGACGCGGCGGCCAGTCTGGCGAGCAACAGCTATACCAAGACCGGCTACACCTTTACGGGCTGGAACACCCAGGCCGACGGCAGCGGAATTGCCTATGGCGATGGTGAGAATGTTAAAAATCTGACCACAGTCGATGGCGAAACCGTTCCACTGTACGCCCAGTGGCGTGCCAACAAGTACAGCATCCAATTCGACGGCAACACCGCCGATGGCGGCAGCATGACCGATCAAGCCATGACCTACGATACGGCGGTCAATCTGACGGCCAACGGTTACACCAAAACCGGCTACACCTTTACAGGCTGGAACACCCAGGCCAATGGCGGCGGGACCGCCTATACCGATGGTGAGAATGTTAAAAATCTGACCACAGCAGATGGCGAAACCGTTCCACTGTACGCCCAGTGGCGTGCCAACAAGTACAGCATCCAATTCGAGGGCAACACCGCCGACGGCGGCAGCATGGCCGATCAGGCCATGACCTATGACGAGGCGGCTAGTCTGGAACGCAACAGCTATACCAAGACTGGCTACACCTTTACGGGCTGGAACACCCAGGCCGACGGAGGCGGAACTGCCTATGGCGATGGTGAGGAGGTTAAAAATCTGACCATAGTCGATGGAGAAGTAGTCAAGCTGTATGCCCAGTGGCGTTTACGCACACCGAGCATTGTCACAAGCCAGAGTATTGGAAAACATGGCGATACGATTACTTTGACAGGTGAAGACTTTGAACCGAATGCAGAAGTCATTTTTACGCTGCACTCGATGCCAAAAGAGATTGGGAAGGCACCAGCAGACACAGATGGAAAGGTGACACTTACATTTCAGGTGCCTTTTGACACCGAAGAAGGTGATCATCAGCTAAGGGCAGATAACGGTATTCATTCAGCCCAGACTGGGCTTAAGGTGCTGAAAACAGCCAAAGCGGATTCTGAAAAAATTGATAACAATACAAATGGAACACCTGTTGGAACAGGAATACAAAGCCATGGGTATATTCCGCTCGTTCTTGTTTTAGTACTCTGTGGTATCACTTTTGGTGTACTGTTAAGAAGAAATAAATTGAAATAATACACGTTGCAGATAAATATATGGTTTTACTTAATTAAAGGATAAGCTGTGAAAAATCAAATGACTGTTCAAAATTTAGAAAGGAAATTTAGATGATGAAAAAAACGAATGATACAAAATTATACAAAATATATATAAGCCTGCTAATGATGGTAGTCATGATATTTCCGATTTTTCTCAGCACAGCCGTTCAGGCCGAAATAGTAGCTCCAGAAAATCCAATCCAGGTGATTACCGCCTTTAATGTTTCTGACGAAGATCTGAAAAGCCGGAATATTGCTTTGGGGACAAAGACGGAGCAGCTGGGCTTGCCGGACAGCGTGCTCGTTGATCTTGAAGAATCAGACGAAATGCCGGAAAGGGGTGTGGAGGTACCACTTACCTGGACATCGCAGCCCCAGTACGATAAGGATACTCCAGGCGAGTATACCTTTACAGCCTCTGCAGGGGAAGAATACGTGCTGGCAGACGGTCTCGCTGCGCCAAGCATTAAGGTGGTTGTAGAAAAGGAAGCGGATAACCAAGAGAGATTGCTCAGACAGGCGCAGCCCTTGTCAAATGCGGAGCCATATCAGATTAGCAGCGCCGGCAGTGCTTTAGACCAAACAAAATACACGACGCTGAAGGCCGCTTTTGACGCCATTAACCTGGATACAGCGGCGCAGTATACCATCAGCCTGAGCAGTAATGACGATATGACAGGCGATGGAGCGGCAGAGCTTACCCGGGCAAATGTAAAAATAATTTTAAATGGAAATGGACACACCATTCTTCAGGGGGATAACGCCAAACATATTAAAAGCACCAACAATATTGATCTGGAAATGATCAACATAAAATTAACGGCCAGCGATAATACTTATGGCGGCATTGAAGCCAACGGAAAGGTGAGCATAAAAGATTCAAGGTGGTCGAATATGTCGTCAGGCCTTCTGTCAGTAACAGCAAGCTTTACGAACAGCACTTTTCAGAATATCACAGGTCAAATGATATACAGGCCGCAAAGCAGTGCGTTCACCGATTGCACATTTAAGGATATGTCGAGTGATAATTTTATGTTTATTTACTCGTCTGGAAGCACCTTATTTAAAAACTGTATCCTGGAAAACGTGGGCTATCTTCATCATGACCGCAGCAGTCCGCTGACCATTGAGGATTGTACTTTCAAAAACACCGGCCGGATTTTTACATGGAATAACTGTACTTTAATCTTAAAAGGGACAGTCCTTCTGGATGGTACGCCTATTGAAATGAGAAATAATGCTATTTTGACCGTAGAACCCGGCAGCGACCTCACCATAAAAAACACAACAACGTCCGCGATTTACGGCGATAAGCTGAGCAATATCAATTTTTCCGGCGCGAGTGTTAAGTTTGAAAATAATGGCAGAAACATCCGTTCCAGAAAGCCCACCAGTGAGGAAATCGCCCAATACCCGAATATTTCAGCGGTCCGCACCAGCATTGTGGAAAAGTATTATAACTATCTGCATCCTCTGAACAACAAAGATATTGCCTTTACAGGCGGAATAGATTTTCCATCGTATATACCGACCTACGACCCCAACGAGGGCTCAGGCACAAGGTATGAAGACCGGGATACCCGGGAACCGGACTATAAAAATGTGTTTTACGGGACAGGCGCAGGATACATTGTTTTGGATAATACTTCGGACACACATCTGAAGTACTCAAGAGTCGGTTATGAGTTTGTTTCATGGAACACCAAAAGTGATGGTACCGGCCATTCCTATACTGCATACGATGTTGCTACGATAGACGCGGATAACAATACTTTTTACGCTTTCTGGAAAGCGCACCAGTACACAATAAAGTTTGACGGTAACACGGCAGATGGCGGCAGTACAGATGATCAGACCATGACCTACGATACGGCAGCCAACCTGACGGCCAACGGCTATACCAAAACTGGGTACACCTTTACCGGCTGGAATACCCAGCCTGACGGTACGGGAACTGCCTATAGCAACGGTCAAAATGTAAAGAACCTGACAACTGCAGATGGCGATATGATAACACTGTACGCTCAGTGGCGTGCCAACAACTATACCATCAAATATGACGGCAATGCTGCGGACAGCGGCAGTATGAATGACCAGCCAATGGTTTTTGACGTTGCAGCCAACCTGACTGATAATGCCTATGCCAGAATCGGCTATACCTTTACAGGCTGGAATACCCAGCCTGACGGTACGGGAACTGCCTATAGCGATGGTCAAAATGTAAAAAACCTGACCGCTGCAGATGGCGATACGATAACCCTGTTCGCTCAGTGGCGCGCTAACAGCTATACCATCCAATTTGATGGCAACACCGCCGATGGCGGCGATACGGCCAGCCAGAGCATGACCTACGATGCGGCGGCCAATCTAACCGTCAACGGATACACCAAAACAGGCTATACCTTTACGGGCTGGAATACCCAGTCCGATGGCAGTGGAACCGTCTACACCGATGGACAGAATGTGGTAAACCTGACCGCTGTCGAAGGAGAAAAAGTTACACTATATGCTCAGTGGCGTGCAAATAATTATACCATCAGGTTTGATGGCAACACCGCCGATGGCGGCAGTACCTCAGACCAGGCCATGACCTATGACCAGGCGGCCAACCTGACAGCCAACGGCTATACCAAAACCGGTTATAGCTTCAAGGGGTGGAATACCCAGTCCGACGGCGGCGGAACCGCCTATACCGATGGACAGAATGTGGTAAACCTGACCGCCGTCGAAGGAGAAAAAGTTACACTATATGCTCAGTGGCGTGCAAATAATTATACCATCAGGTTTGATGGCAACACCGCCGATGGCGGCAGTACCTCAGACCAGGCCATGACCTATGACCAGGCGGCCAACCTGACAGCCAACGGCTATACCAAAACCGGTTATAGCTTCAAGGGGTGGAATACCCAGTCCGACGGCGGCGGAACCGTCTATACCGATGGACAGAATGTGGTAAACCTGACCGCTGTCGAAGGAGAAAAAGTTACACTATATGCTCAGTGGCGTGCAAATAATTATACTATCAGGTTCGATGGCAACACCGCCGACGGCGGAGATATGGCCGACCAGAGCATGACCTATGACCAGGCGGCCAACCTGACGGCCAACGGCTATACCAAAACAGGCTACACCTTCACGGGCTGGAACACCCAGTCCGATGGCGGCGGAACCGCCTATACTGAAGGGCAGAATGTCGTGAATCTGACATCTGTTGAAGGAGAAAGGGTTACCCTGTACGCCCAGTGGCGTGCCAACAGCTATACCATCCAATTCGATGGCAACACCGCCGACGGCGGAGATACGGCCGACCAGAGCATGACCTATGACCAGGCGGCAGACCTGACGGCCAACGGCTATACCAAAACCGGCTACACCTTCACGGGCTGGAATACCCAGTCCGATGGCGGCGGAACCGCCTATACTGAAGGGCAGAATGTCGTGAATCTGACATCTGTTGAAGGAGAAAGGGTTACCCTGTACGCCCAGTGGCGTGCCAACAGCTATACCATCCAATTCGATGGCAACACCGCCGACGGCGGTAACACGCCAGCCCAGACCATGACTTACGATGCGGCGGCCAATCTAACCGTCAACGGCTACACCAAAACAGGCTATACCTTTGCGGGCTGGAATACCCAGTCCGACGGCGGCGGAACCGCCTATAGCGATGGGCAGAATGTGGTAAACCTGACCGCTGTCGAAGGAGAAAAAGTTACATTATATGCTCAGTGGCGTGCAAATAATTATACCATCAGGTTCGATGGTAACACCGCCGCCGGCGGTAACACGCCAGATCAGAGCATGACCTATGATACAGCTGTAAACTTGACCGCCAACGGCTATACCAAAACAGGCTACACCTTTACCGGGTGGAATACCCAACTCGATGGCGGCGGAACCGCCTATACCGATGGACAATTGGTCAGCAATCTGACTTCAGAAAAAGAAGGGTCAGTCACCCTGTACGCCCAGTGGCGCGCTAACAATTACACCATCCAATTTGATGGCAACACCGCCGACGGCGGAGATACGGTCGACCAGAGCATGACCTATGACCAGGCGGCCAACCTGACAGCCAACGGCTATACCAAAACAGGCTATACCTTCATTGGCTGGAATACCCAGCCCGATGGCGGCGGAATGGCCTATGATGATGGACAAAGCGTCATAAATCTGACGCCAAATGATGGTGAAACCGTCACGTTGTATGCCCAGTGGCGCGCTAACAGCTATACCATCCAGTTCGATGGCAACACCGCCGACGGCGGTAACACGCCAGCCCAGACCATGACCTACGATGCGGCGGCCAATCTAACCGTCAACGGCTACACCAAAACAGGCTATACCTTTGCGGGCTGGAATACCCAGTCCGACGGCGGCGGAACCGCCTATAGCGATGGGCAGAATGTGGTAAACCTGACCGCTGTCGAAGGAGAAAAAGTTACATTATATGCTCAGTGGCGTGCAAATAATTATACCATCAGGTTCGATGGCAACACCGCCGAAGGCGGAGATACGGCCGACCAGAGCATGACCTATGACCAAGCGGCCAACCTGACCGCCAACGGCTATACCAAAACCGGCTACACCTTTACCGGGTGGAACACCCAGTCCGACGGCGGCGGAACCGCCTATACTGATGGACAAAATGTCATAAACCTGACATCTGTCGAAGGAGAAACGGTTACTCTGTTTGCCCAATGGCGCACCAACAGCTATACCATCCACTTCGATGGCAATACCGCCGATGGCGGCGATACGGCCAGCCAGGTCATGACCTATAATCAAGCAGCAGACCTGACGGCCAACGGCTATACCAAAACCGGCTACACCTTTACCGGGTGGAACACCCAACCCGATGGCGGCGGAACTAGCTATATCGATGGACAGAATGTTACAAATCTGACGTCTGTCGATGGGGAAACCTTTACCTTGTTTGCCCAGTGGCGCGCCAACAGCTATACCATCCAGTTCGATGGCAACACGGCCGACGGCGGCAGCACACCAGAGCAGACCATGACCTACGATCAGGCAGCCAGCCTGACGGCCAACGGCTATACCAAGACAGGCTACACCTTTAGCGGCTGGAACACCCAACCCGATGGCGGCGGAACAACCTATACCGATGGACAGAATGTCACAAATCTGACTTCAAAGGAAGGAGACAAGGTAACGTTGTTCGCCCAGTGGCGAGCCAACAGCTATACCATCCAATTTGATGGCAATACCGCCGATGGCGGCGATACGGCCAGCCAGAGCATGACCTATGATACAGCTGTAAACCTGACCGCCAATGGTTATACCAAAACCGGCTACACCTTCACGGGCTGGAACACCCAGTCCGATGGCGGAGGAACCGCCTATACTGAAGGGCAGAATGTCGTGAATCTGACATCTGTTGAAGGAGAAAGGGTTACCCTGTACGCCCAGTGGCGTGCCAACAGCTATACCATCCACTTCGATGGTAATACCGCCGATGGCGGCGATACGGCCAGCCAGAGCATGACCTATGATACAGCCGTAAACCTGACCGCCAATGGTTATACAAAGACAGGCTACACCTTTACCGGGTGGAACACCCAACCCGATGGCGGCGGAACTAGCTATACCGATGGACAGAATGTTACAAATCTGATGTCTGTCGAAGGAGGGACGGTTACCCTGTACGCCCAATGGCGCGCCAATAATTACACCATCCACTTCGATGGCAACACCGCCGATGGCGGCAGCACACCAGAGCAGGCCATGACCTACGATCAGGCAGCCAGCCTGACGCCCAATGGCTACACTAAAACAGGATACACCTTTATGAACTGGAACACCCAGCGTGATGGCGGCGGAACCGCCTATACCGATGGACAGAATGTCAGTAATCTGAGTTCAAAAGAAGGAGACAGCGTAACGCTGTACGCCCAGTGGCGCGCCAACAGCTATACCATCCAATATGACGGCAACAACGCCGATGGCGGAGATATGGCTAACCAAAGCATGACCTATGATCAGGCGGCCAACCTGACGGCCAACAGCTATGCCAAAACAGGCTACACCTTTGCGGGCTGGAACACTCGGCCCGATGGCGCCGGTACGGCTTATGGCAACGAACAAAGCGTGGTGAACCTGACACCAGACGATGGCAGTATCATAACCCTGTACGCCCAATGGCATGCCAATAATTATAAAGTGGCATTTGACGGAAATACGGCTGACAGCGGAAGTATGAGCGATCAGCCAATGGCCTTTGACATTGAAGTGAACCTGACCGCCAACGCCTATACCAAAACCGGTTACACCTTTGTGGGATGGAATACCGAGAAAGGCGGCGAAGGGACAGCCTATACCGATGGACAGACAGTGGTTAATCTGACAGCGGTCGAAGGCGAAACCGTCACGCTCTATGCCCAGTGGCGCGCCAACAAATACATTATCCACTTCGATGGCAATACGGCCGACGGCGGCAGCACAACAGAGCAGGCTATGACCTATGACACAGCGGCCACCTTGACGGCCAATGGCTACACCAAAACAGGCTACACCTTCATTGGATGGAATACCCAGCCCGATGGCGGCGGAATGGCCTATGATGATGGACAAAGCGTCATAAATCTGACGCCAAATGATGGTGAAACCGTCACGTTGTATGCCCAGTGGCACGCTAACAGCTATACCATCCAGTTCGATGGCAACACCGCTGACAGCGGCAGCATGACAGACCAGAGCATGACCTATGATCAGGCAGCCAGCCTGACCGCCAACGGCTATATCAAAACAGGCTATGCCTTTGTGGGCTGGAATACCCAGCCCGACGGAGGGGGAACCGCCTATACTGATGGACAAACGGTCAGTAACCTGACTTCAGAAGAAGGAGGGACAGTTACCCTGTTCGCCCAATGGCGCGCCAATAATTACACCATCCACTTCGATGGCAATACGGCCGATGGCGGCAGCACACCAGAGCAGGCCATGACCTACGATCAGGCAGCCAGCCTGACCACCAACGGCTACACTAAAACAGGCTACACCTTCATGAACTGGAACACCCAGCGTGATGGTGGCGGAACCGCCTATACCGATGGACAGAATGTCAGTAATCTGAGTTCAGAAGAAGGAGACAGCGTAACGCTGTACGCCCAATGGCGTGCCAACAGATACACTGTCCAATTTGACGGCAACACGGCCGACGGCGGCAGCACGCCGGAGCAGGCCATGACCTATGATCAGGCAGCCAGCCTGACGATTAACGGCTATACCAAAACCGGCTACACCTTTACCGGCTGGAACACCCAACCCGATGGCGGCGGAACTAGCTATACCGATGGACAGAATGTTACAAATCTGACATCTGTCGAAGGAGGGACGGTTACCCTGTACGCCCAATGGCGCGTCAACACCTACAGCATCCAATATGACGGCAACACGGCCGACGGCGGCAGCACGCCGGGGCAGGCCATGACCTATGATCAGGCAGCCAGCCTGACGGTTAACGGCTATACCAAAACCGGCTACACCTTTACCGGCTGGAACACCCAGCCCGATGGAACAGGAGCAGCTTTTAACGATGAGCAGACTGTAATCAACCTGTCTCCAAGGGACGAGGATATTGTTATCCTCTACGCCCAGTGGCGGGCCAACCACTATACCATCCAATTTGACGGCAATACTGCCGAAAGCGGCAGTACGCCTGACCAAATAATGACCTATGATCAGACAGCGGAACTGACGGCCAACGGCTATACCAAAACCGGCTTTGCCTTTTCGGGCTGGAATACCCAGGCCGACGGCCAGGGAACCGGCTATACAGAGCGAGAAAGCGTAAAAAACCTGACCACTGTGGACGATGATACCGTTCTTTTATATGCTCAGTGGCGTTTAAGAATACCGGGCATCACCGTAAACCAGAATGTGAGCGCGCATGGGGATACCATCAACGTGACAGGCACCGATTTTGAGCCAAACGCAGAGATCACCTTTACAGTGCATTCAACCCCAAGGGAAGTCGGGCGAGTACATGCCGACAGCAATGGGGAGGCCCTGTTTACCTTCCAGATGCCCTTTGACATTGAAGCCGGGGATCACACCCTTTTAGCCGACAACGGTATCCACTCCGCTCAGACACCCGTTAAGGTAACAGCATCCGCACACGCCGATTCCAATGCGGCGGACAACAGCGGGCATACAGGCGGTAACAGCGCAGGCACCGGAATACAGGGAACCACCTACATTCCGATCATCATGATACTGCTGCTCTGCGGTGTTTTAGTGGTTGTATTATTAAAGAGAAAACATTCAAAACGTTAACTTTTTATCATTGGAAAGACACAGGTAAGTCCACATAACGATGCCTATGTGGACTTACACTTTTGGACTAGGAGAAAAACAATGGAAAATTTCGTTGCAATAACAGAAGTAATCAAAAATGTGGTTTGGAGTAATATTCTTGTTATCCTCTTAATGGGAGCTGGTATTTATTTTTCGATCCGGCTGAAATTTCCGCAGCTTCGTTTTTTTAAGGAGATGATCAGAGTTTTAAAAGGCAACGGCGACACAAGTGATGGGATCACACCATTCCAGGCATTTGCGACAGCCCTTGGGGCGCGTGTCGGCGTCGGGAATATCGCGGGTGTAGCGACAGCCATCTATTTTGGCGGGCCAGGTGCTCTTTTCTGGATTTGGGCCTTTGGATTCTTTGCCACCTGTACGGCTTTGTCTGAAGCTGTGCTGGGACAGGCCTATAAGATTAAAACAGGTAACGAATACCTGGGTGGCCCGGCTTTTTATATTGAGCGGGGATTGAAGTGTAAACCTTTAGCAAAGATATTTGCCATCATACTGATTCTGGGCATTGGAATACTCATGCCCGGTATCCAGATGGACGCGATTGTCACAACGCTGGACAACGCCTATGGTGTCAACACGCTGGTTACTGCCATTATCGGCACAGCGCTCATAGGGATTATCATCTGGGGCGGGATCAAGCGTATCGGACGGGTAGCCGAAGGCATGGCGCCCTTCATGTGCGCCATTTACCTGTTGTTTGGCATTGCTGTCATTATTCAAAACATCACAAAGGTGCCAGAGGTATTCTCAGTGATTTTCACCTCTGCCTTTGGAACAAACGCTATTTTTGGCGGTATTCTGGGTTCAGCGGTTTCGTGGGGCGTAAGGCGCGGGATCTTTTCGACCGATGCGGGCTATGGCTCCGGCGGTATCATGGCAGCGGCGGCAGAAGCGACCCACCCGGCCAAGCAGGGGCTCATTCAGGCTCTGTCCATTTATCTGAGCATCTTTATCGTCTGCACAATCTCAGGCTTAGTCATCCTGCTGTCCGGCATTTATAACGTTGTGGACGAGAGCACCGGCGCCATGCTGGCGCAGGGTGCGCCTAACCTTGAGCAGGGCGCCCTCTGGGTACAGACCGCGCTCAATAACCTGACACCCAACACCATTCCGTGGGAAGGTAAAATTTTGAGTGTCATCATAGCGCTGTTTGCCCTGACCACCCTGCTCGGATATTATTACCAGATCGAGAGCAATGTCCGGTATTTATTCAGAAATGTGGGAACACTGGGACGAACAATCTTACGCCTTGCTTTTTTAGCCGCTATTTTTATTGGCGGTATCGCGGATTCGTCAATGCTCTGGAATGTCATGGATATTGGCGTGGCCTGCATGGCATGGATCAATATTATTGTTGTGCTGCTTCTTTCAAATCAGGTTGTAAAGATTATGAAGGATTATGAAATACAAAAGAAGGCAGGCGTTATGGAGCCCGTATTTAATCCGAAGCTTCTGAACATAGAGGACACAACACAGGTATGGTCTAAATATCAAAAGGAGAGTGACAGTTTATAGGGCAGCGCCTTATCTGCTTTTTGCTGGTAAAATTCACAGCTTTTGGTGCAGAAAACGGAATGATGGCCGATTTCCCAGAATAGGCCAGAATGATTGTAACCTTCAAATGAAGCTGTTAAGATAAAACCAGATGAATAATCGTTATCAAAAGACTGGGAGGGAAAAGTTATGATGCAGAAAATTCAGAAATTTGGCGGGGCAATGTTTACACCTGTTTTGCTCTTTGCTTTTGCGGGGATTGTTGTCGGCATAGGAACACTTTTTACCACCCAGGCCATTTTTGGCGAGCTGGCAAGCCCGGAAAGCCTCTGGTTCAAATGCTGGAACGTCGTGCTTCAGGGCGGCTGGACCGTATTCCGGCAGCTCCCGCTGCTGTTTGTGGTGGCCCTGCCCATCGGTCTTGCCAAAAAACAAAATGCGCGCTGCTGTATGGAAGCGCTGGTCCTCTATTTAACCTTCAACTATTTTGTCTCAATCATGCTCTCCCAATGGGGCGCAGACCTTGGCATTGACCTGACATCTCAGGCAGAAGGCGGAAGCCATTTAACCCAGATTGCCGGTATTGAGACCCTCGATATGGGGATGTTCGGGGCATTGGGAATTTCGGCGCTCGTCATATTTCTGCACAACCGGTTTTATGAAAAAGAGCTGCCGGAATGGCTGGGTATTTTCAGCGGCTCCACCTTTGTATTTATGATTGGCTTCTTCGCAATGCTGCCAGTGGCAGTCTTAGCGATCCTTATATGGCCTCAGGTTCAGCTTTTAATGAGCGCCCTTCAGCAGTTTGTACTGGGAGCAGGCACCTTGGGTGTGGGCTTGTTTGTATTTTTGGAAAAGCTGCTGATCCCCTTTGGCCTCCACCATCTGCTTTACTCCTCTTTCTACTTTGATAATGTGGTCATTAACGGAGGAATCTATTCTTACTGGGCCACACAGCTCCCTCAACTCGCGGCGTCGACAGAAGCATTAAAGGAGTTGGCGCCGTGGGCCTCCTACACAGCCACAGGATTTTCAAAGATATTCGGCTGTCCGGGGATCGCGCTGGCCTTTTATTTCACCGCTAAGCCACAGAACAGGAAACGTTTGCTGGCGCTGCTGATCCCAATAACACTGACCGCTGTTTTGTGTGGGGTGACCGAGCCCATTGAGTTCACATTTTTATTTATCGCGCCTGTTTTATTTATTGTGCACGCTGTACTGTCAGCGCTGCTGGCCATGGTGATTAACCTGCTGGGAATAACCGGAATCTTTTCCGGGGGCCTTATCGAGATGGCCTCCTTCAACTGGATTCCCCTCATGGGAAGCCACTGGCAGCAATACCTGCTCCTGTTTGCCGTAGGGCTTGCTTTTACAGGTATCTGGTTTGTCGTGTTTCGCTTTATAATTCTTAAGCTTAATCTCAAAACACCAGGGCGCCAGGATGAAGAAAACGTCAAATTTTATTCCAAGTCGGATTACAGGGCCAGTAAAAGCGATGAAGAGACACTTATTGTGCAAAAAGTGCTCGAGGCACTGGGAGGAAAAGAAAATATCATCGACGTCACGAATTGTGCGACACGCCTCAGGGTGAATATTAAAGACCCAAAAGTGGTGCTGGACGATCAGGCTTTTAAGGACCTCGGAACACATGGGTGCATTACGAGCGGCAGATCCGTCCAGGTCATTATAGGATTGTCCGTCGCAAAATTTCGGGAACAGTTTGAAAATTTATTATAAACACAGGAGGATAATGCAATGACACAAAAATATACCATTACAGTAGCAGGCGGAGGCAGTACTTTTACACCAGGTATTGTTCTGATGCTGTTAAAAGAGAGCAGCCGCTTTCCGATAAGGAAAATCATGCTCTATGACAACGACCCCGAGAGACAGAAAATAATCGCAGAAGCCTGTGGAATTTACCTCCGCGAGAACGCGCCGGAAATTGAGTTTGGTTATACCGATGATCCAAAGGAAGCTTTTACAGGCATCGACTTTGTGCTGGCGCATATCCGTGTTGGAAAATACGCCATGCGCGAAAAGGATGAGAAGATTCCCTTAAAATATGGGGTTGTGGGTCAGGAGACCTGCGGCCCGGGCGGTATCGCCTACGGCATGCGCTCCATCGGCGGCGTCCTTGAGATTTTAAACTATATGGAAGCGTATTCTCCGGACGCCTGGATGCTGAACTATTCAAACCCGGCCGCCATTGTAGCCGAGGCGACCAATCGGCTGAGGCCAGATTCAAAGATTTTGAACATCTGTGATATGCCCATCGACCTTGAAGAAAAAATGGCGGGAATAGCAGGGCTCAAGTCGCGTAAGGAAATGCAGGTCGGCTACTATGGCCTGAACCACTTTGGGTGGTGGCACCAGATCTATGACAAAGCAGGCAACGACCTGATGCCCGTTATCAGGGCATACATTGCGGAAAACGGCTTTCCAGTCAGTGCAGAGCAGCAGGTCGATGACAGCTGGGCTCACACCTTTAAAATGGCCAGAGAGGTTTACGCGATTGATCCGGAGACAATCCCAAATACTTATTTGAAGTACTATCTGTTTCCCTACGAGATCGCTGCCGGGCTGGACCCAGAATATACCAGAGCCAATGAAGTTATGGACGGGCGGGAAAAAAAGGTGTTCAGCGTCTGCCGCGAGATCATCGAAAAGGGAACCAGCAGCGGCAGTAATTTTGAAGCAGACGCCCACGCTACCTATATTGTCGATTTGGCCAGGGCGATTGCGGAGAACACCCAGGAGCGTTTTTTACTCATCGTTCCGAATGAAGGGGCCATTGAGAATTTTGAGCGGACCGCCATGGTGGAAATTCCCTGTATTGTCGGAAAAAACGGTTATGAGAAAATCTGCCAGGGAAAAATCCCGCGTTTTCAAAAAGGGATGATGGAGCAGCAGGTCAACGTCGAGAAACTGGTGGTAGACGCATGGATTGAGGGCAGCTACCAGAAGCTGTGGCAGGCCCTGACACTTTCCAAAACCGTCCCGAGCGCGGCAGCGGCAAAAGTCATATTAGATGAATTTATCCAGGCCAATGAAGATTACTGGCCTGAGCTTACTTAATCACATAAACATAAGAGGAAAACATGAAACTTGATGAACATATTAACAAGTACTACCATAATCTCAACGAAAACGACTTATATATCTGGAAATACATCAAATCAAACAGGGAGGCGTGCAAAAGCCTGACAATCACTGAGATGTCCAGCCGGTGCCATGTCTCACGGACCACATTATCGCGTTTTGTTCATAAAATTGGATTTAACGGCTTTAGTGAATTCAAAGTGACATTAATACACGACAGCCAGACGCCCAAAGAGGATTACACCAGCATGAAAAAGGTGATCAGCCTTTATAATGAGGTGGTCCACCGCATTGTGGAGCAGAACTGTGATAAAATTTTTGAGCTGATCGACAGCGCAGAGAACCTGTATATCTACAGCTCCGGAATACTGCAGAGTACTGTCGCCCATGAAATGACCCGGATCTTTGTCTCGGCAAAACGGATATTTTATGAGATTAACGGAAACGCAGAGACAAACCGTATGATTGAAAAAATCACCCCAAAAGATGTGATGTTTATGGTTTCATACAGCGGCGAATCCCCCGAGGTGGTAGAATTTGCGCATGCGCTGAAAATCCGTAATGTCCCGGTTGTCTCAATCACCACCCTCCACGAAAACGAGCTGGCAAAGCTCAGCACCGTGAATTTATACACGTCAGGGCTGGTCATAAAAAAAGATGATCTCGATGTGTCTTACACGTCGGTTACCAGCTTTTTTATATTGATTGAGATGCTGTTTCTAAAATATTTGGAATACCGTTCCCACAAGGAGCAGTGATATGGATATTAATCAATTAGTTAATCAGCACTATGAAAACTTCAGCGAAACCGACCATTGCATATGGCAGTATATTTATAAGCATATGAAAGAATGCCCCCAGTATTCACTCAGTGAGCTGGCACAAAGGTGCAGCGTTTCAAATAATTCGATCCTGAGTTTTTGCAAAAAGCTGGGCATGGACGGTTATGGGGAGTTAAGGGTTATTTTAAAGTGGCAGGAACAGACAGACGATGTGTTGGCAGTCAATCTGCTCAACCGTACCTATCAGGATTATTATCTCACCCTGGACTATTTAAAAAATCTTGATCTCACAAAAACCTTTGAGCTGTTCGACTGCCCCGGCCGGATTTTTATCTTTGGGACCGGAGAAGTACAGCGGCACGCGGCCGAAGAACTGAAACGCCTTTTCTTCATACTGCAAAAGCGTGCCTTTGTCATTGAGAGTAAAACAGAGCTGGGAACAATGACAGAGCTTCTGAAAAAGGAAGATACTCTGATCGTTTTTTCCCTGTCCGGCAACAACCGGCCGGTAAACAATCTGGTGCGCGGAGTAAAAAATAAAGGGACGTCCATATTATCCGTTACCTCCTATGAGGATAATGAGCTGGAAAAGCTCAGTGATGAACACATTTATTTTTACAACCACCGCATTATAAAAGGCAGAAGCCAGAAAACAGACGGCTATCTCTGCGCACCATTCTTCACCATTATAGAAGTACTGTTTGTGCGCTATTTAGAAGCGCATTATTTAGAAAATAAGCGTTCATAGAGGACAGGAGGCAGCATGGATATTCAATATTTATTTTTATTACAGAACTTTCGGTTTTATTCAGAAGGCGTATTCAACGACTTCTTTTCATTCATCACAACCCTTGGAGAATCCTTTATTCCCGTCCTGCTGATGGCAGCAGTGTACTGGTGCTTTAATAAAAAAGCCGGAACGTATATGTGCCTGGCAGAGGGCGTGGGGGGATTAGTCAACAGTGTGTTAAAAATCAGCTTTTGCGTTTACAGACCGTGGATAAGAGACCCGGGGATAGAACCCATCGCGGGGGCCAAAACCACAGCCACAGGCTACTCCTTTCCCAGCGGCCATTCAACAAAAGCCACCTGCTATTACGGCTCACTGGCCCTGTACTTCAGGAAATACCGTTTTGTCGTCGTGTTTTTGTTCAGTGTCATCTTTTTAGTCATGCTGTCCCGGAATTTCCTGGGCGTTCATACGCCGCAGGATGTGTTGGTAGGATTTGGCAGTGCATTTCTGGTCATCCTGCTTATGGGTTATGTGTTAAATGATTACCTGGAAAAAAAACCAGAGAAAGATATTTGGGTGGTGGCGGCCATGCTAATCTGCGGCGTCCTGATCATTATCTACGCAATGACAAAAAGCTATCCGCAGAACTGGGTTGACGGCAAACTCCTGGTGGACCCGGCTAAGATGGTCACCGACGTTTTCGGCAATGTAGGTTTTGCGTTTGGCGGCGCGATTGGATGGATCGTGGAGAGAAGGAAAATTAAATTTTCAGTCGAGGGGACACTCTATTTTAAAATCAGACGCTACCTCATCGGCGCGGCAGTCATAACCGTCCTGCACTATATTCTCAGAAACGTGTTTAACCTGTTTTTAGACGCCTACGCCGCGGCCTTTATCTATAATTTCCTGGTCCCATTTTTTATTCTGGCAATTTACCCGGCGCTTTTCAAAAAGTTTGAAACAAAATGTTCATGAATGAACAGGAAAGGAAAAAACCATGAAAACCTTATACCGAGTGATCAGTGTCATCACACTCGCTTTACTGCTGTTGCTGTTTGTGGGGGCATCGACCCTAGCAAGGGGATTTGACGTCACCTATATAAAAGACCTGATCCCCACACAGCTGACCTTTGACAAGCGAACCATAAACAACGGCGAGCAGATAACAGCGACCTTGGCGCTCGACAATCCAACAGAGGCGGGACTTTACAACGTATCGCTGAAGACGACCCTCCCCGAAGGCCTGCACGCGAGCGCTGCCGAAAAAACCTATGACCACATTGCAGGCGGTCAGAAAATAAATTACAGCTTTAAAATAAACAACGGAGAGGTCAGCAAAGCAGCACTCCTGACCGCTAAAAAAGGCGCGAACCCCCATACAGGATACCAGGGCCCCCACGCCATATTCGCCGTATTGATGCTGACCATTTTAATTTTGGGCGTTATCTTTTTTAAAGGAAATGCCAGGCGTAAACAAAAGATGATGTCAATCATACTCTGCCTGAGCATCGGAACACAGCTGGGGCTAGCGGCCCTTCCAAGAGAAGCCCTGGCGGCCGGAGAAGAAGCCGCATCAGAAGAATCCGAGCTGCCCACATCACTCGAGAACATCACCTACGACGTAACAGAGCAGCTGGTGGTAGACGGCGAAGAACAGACGGTTACCACCACTGTTTCCATCGAAAAGATCGCCCCCCTTACCGTGACCACCGCCAGCTATGAACCCATGACAACAAAAACAGAAGTCGCCGCAGACGCCAGGTTCTTTAATGTGGTTGCCACCAGTGAGGAAGACGCCTTTTCAGATTCGATCTCAGCCGCTGATATTGAACTGGCCAATGCCTTTCATGGTGTAAGCATTGATGAAATCAATTTGCTGGATGAGCACACAATCCGTCTTAAAATGTCAGGAGAACTGGACCACAGCGACGAGAGCTGCGGCGTTCTGTATTTCGACAAAAACAGCTTTAAGCAGGAAGGCGATAAAGTGGGCGTTCTTGTGGTCGATGTCATGAAACCGCTGCCGTATTTTGCAGACGGAACCGATAACGTCATGGTCAACGATGACGGCACCGCCGACATAAAATTCTGCCTGGACACCGCCGAGTTTGCAGATACTGCCGGCACCGCCCATTTTTCATTTGACAATACAGCAGTCCAGCCCGTAGCGCTGACCATTCCCTCCACCGATGCCAGAAAAGATGGTGTTTTAAAAGTCGCTGTGAACGGCACAGCCGATAAAACCGAAATCCTGGACGCCCTTGACGGCGTCACCATGACCATCGACAGCGCAGGGCTCAACTGCGGCAGCCTGGAGCTGGAGCTGGCACTGGCGGAAGAGCGGATTACAGCAGAGCTTACGCTAGATACCGTTACCGCCGATCCACAGTCCTCCACTAAGGCAGCCGCCTCCTTCACCGGTACGGTGAGCTCCTTAAACGGCAGTGTAAATTTAACGCCAGGCTCTGTCAGCCTTACAAATGACACACTGCCCGACGCCGTTATTTCGCCAGTTACCATCGAAAGCGGGTCAGACGGCACCTTTGCTTTTACCGTAGCCATTGATAACCCTGAGCTGCAAAAATGGTATGAGGAGGAAGGTGAGGAAGGGCTGAGAGCATTCTTTGCCCATTGGGCCAGCAATGAAAACCTTGTGCTGGCCGAAGGCAGCCTCATTGACGCCTACGGTGTGCCTGTCGCTGCTGACGATTATGAGGTCATTGTTTATGACAACATGCTGGCGTCAAACAGCGCGGCCTCCACAACCGACTTGGTGTCAAAAATCCTCACGATTGTCAACTCCTTTGCCAAGGACGCGCCAATAGGAGGAATCGCAGGTATCCTGGGGCTTGGCAGTCTGGCCATGTCCGAGAGCAAGGAATCAATGAGTGGAATAAGCGACAGCGTTGCTGCCCTCAGCGAGTCAGCGCTGGAAATAAACAAAATGACCACTAAAATTCAAAGTGAAGTCAACTATTTAGTCGATGCATCCCTGGAATCAAAAATCAGTAAATTTCAGGACAACGCCCGTTCCATTAACTTCCGGGCAGGGCTTCTGTCCAGCAGCACGAACGATATTCTGGCACAATTGGCCAAGGTAGAATCCATCGAATCACAGGAATATAAAGATCTTATGGACCAGCTGAATATTATTTTAGGAGGCACGACCACCGGAGGGCAAGGCTTTGTCTACGATGCCTATACCTTTGGGCAGTACATCCTTGGTGAGGGGGTTGTGGGCAGTGTGCTTGATGATTATGTCATGCTATACAACCGGCGCTACAACTGGGATTCACAGACAACAACCGCCAAATCGGAATATTGGGCAAGCAATTACCAGCTTTATATTAAAGCGTACATGATCAGCATGTGCTATATGAATGCCAATAATAAGGATCATATGTATGATGCGCAGATCACCAAAATGAAAGACCAGTTTAACAGCATTGATACTAAGTGGACGACTTTTCAAGAAAATCTGAAACCGCCTGTGGGAAAAGACCGGAATCTCGTCGATAAACAGCTGTATACTGTCAAGACGGCCAATACGGTAACTCTTGACCCTCTAAAAGATATTCATGAAATTTTGGGCGATAAATATAGAGGCAGTTTTAATATGAAAGTCGAAACACTTTTCAATAATCTGATTAAAGACAAGAAAATTACATCATACCAGGCGGATAACAAAAAAATTATTTCAGTGGATACACTCAATACAATGAAAAACCGCCTGTCCTCCAGCGGCCATAAAACGCTGTATGATGAAATGACAGCAGTCGGTATGGTGCTGCCTACAAAATATCTTTATATTGGAAATGAAAGCCTCAATGTTGACGACCGGCTTTGGATTATGTCGATCCTAACGGTCTTTGCTGGAGCCTCAGGGACGGGAAGCTTTAGGGGCGACGTGTACAATCTGGAGACCAATGCACTTGAAAAAAATGTAAAGCTTGTAAAGTTTCGTTTTATTACAGGCGGTGATTTCTTCGAATATAATTTAGACAGTTACAAGAGTGCGTACGATAAAACACCATTTGTGTTTAAAACAACAGCACAGTAATAAGAATCAAATAAAAAAGCATGGCGCATAGTTCCTTACTATGCGCCATGTTTTTTTTGTTTTTATAATTATAACATTAAACAGGAAAAAATGCTAGTATTAAATTAAATAAGGTAAATTTTGACAAACAAAGGAGAGCAATATGAAACGATTAAAAGAATTTATAAACTTTTTTGTAGGGACTGTACCGATGGACATACTTTTTGATAAATGGTTAGAAAGCAAAAACCATTTAAAAGCACAGACAAAAAGGACTTATGTTCAATTAATTAATCGATATTTGCGTCCCGTATTTGGAGAAAAGTCCGTTAAGACCATCAGTGAGGAAGATATTCAACGGTTTGTTAGCGACATACAAAAGGATCTGAGTGCGAAAACTGTGCATGAAGTTTACCGCTGTTTGCGTGCAGTATTTGAGCTGGCAATAGAGAACAAAATTATAGAAAGAAATCCATGCGAAAAAACAGTTTTACCTCAAAAGGAAAAGGTAAAAGCAAAGGCGCTAAGTATAAAAGATCAAGAAAAAATAGAAAATGCTTTGGGACAGAGTTCAAAGGCACTGGATATCGCTATACTGCTTGCTTTGAATTTAGGTTTGAGATTGTCGGAGGTGATCGCATTGCGTTGGCAAGATATACGTTTTAATGAAAATATAGTAATTATTAGGCATAGCATGGAACGTGTTCCGACAGGTGATGGAAACAAAACAGTTGCCCATCTGGGAACGCCAAAAACACAGAGCAGCCAGAGAAGAATTCCTTTGGAATTTGAATTTTCAAAATGTTTAAAAGAATATTTCCAGAAGCAAACATCAGTGCAAAAAAAGCCTGATGCTTTTGTGGTTGGGAAAAAAGATGGAAATTCTTATAATGGACGGACGGTTGAGCGGCATTTTAAAAAAAGGCTAAAAGAGCTTATGATTTCTGAGACTTATACCTTTCATTCATTAAGGCATAGTTTTGCGACGCGCGCCATGGAAAGCGGCGTCGTAATAAAAGTTATCAGTGCTTTGTTGGGGCATAGTCAGACAGCTACCACAACAGATATTTACTTACATTTAAGTGAGTCTTTTATTCGGCAGGAAATGATGAAAATGAAAGATTTTAAAAGGAAAAGACACTCCGGAAGTACGCGGGTGAGGCACGCCGCATAGTAAGGAACTATGCGGCATTTCTAAGTAATTAAATACCCGTTGCCAGAAAAAATACAAAAAACAGAGAGAGGCTAAAGAAATGCTCAAGAATTTAATCAATATGGTACTGCTTTGTCCGGAAGGCGTTCAGGAACATAATAAACGAACCGGTCGATTAATCCGTGCTCTCCTTACAGAAATCGGGCGGAGTGATCTGATTGAAATTTGGCGTTTTGGTGACCTGTCTCCCTGTGACTATCATGATCTGGGTAAAAGAAATGATGATACCGATGATCTGGAACACTGTGAACGTGGATCGGATTTTTTCAGCGATGCATTTCGGAAAGCGTCAGGTAACAAGGAATCAATATTCTGCAGTATTGCCAGTGATCTTTGCCGTTACCACCATGAACGCTGGGATGGCAAAGGGGGACCGGAGCATCTGACAGGCGACAATATTCCAATAATTGCAAGGGCTGCCGCAGTAGCGAATGCCTGGGACCATTTAAAAACAGAATGTCCCGGGACAAACGATACCGAGCTGCTTAAAAAAATTAAAAAACATGAAGGCGTCTACTATGATCCGGAGATGGTGTGCGCCTTGTTTCGTCTATTCCCGGCATAGCCGGTGATATAGAGTCTCTTTTTTACCTTAGGCGGTGTCTGCGCCATTAGACACCGTCTATTTATCAATAGAAAAACAGAATATACCCCGCAGGGGACCATTCATGGACCTGCTTTCATGCAAGCTATATTTTGCATGAAAGCGGGTCCTTTTTATTATGTGTGTGAAGTAAAGGAGAAAGAAAATGGGCTACGCCGCAGCAATGAAACGCTTAAAACAGGAAACGCTCGAACAGCATATCAAAGACCATCCCGACCAGTTTGAGGCTGTTGATACCGGTTATCTTTTAAAAAAAGGCGGAGAACTGGTGGTTGAGCTTATCTACCATGGCCATCATAAGCAAGTCTGCCGCCATTGCCAGAGTCCGCTGAAACAGAAAACCATGCGCCTGAAAGAAAAAGATGGTAAGGTTTGTGTGGTCAATGGCTTATCAAAGGAAATTGAGGATGATGAGGGACTGGTTTATGTTCTCTGGGTATGCTCAAAAGAGTGCGAGCACTGTGCAAAGCGCCAGCGTGTACTGCCCGTCTTTGCAGCGTGTTGGATGCGCCATACCCTGTTCACTGCCGCCCGTACCCTTTTACATTTGTTTGAAAACGATGAACTCCGCGAAAAGCCTCTGAACCCGCGCCGCGGCCGGCCTGTGCTCACCCTGCCCTTTTGCGGAGAACTGAGCACCGTGTACCGCTGGCGGCAGAAAATAAAAATAATTTTTAATTCATGATAATAAAAACACGTTCTCGCGTCCGTTAAAACCATAGAGTCCTGTAAGATAGAACCATCAGCAGGAGCACCGGAAAAAGTGCACCGCTGAAATCGAACCATTATATTTTACAGGAGGATTACAGAATGAATTGTAACCAGATCACCCCAACCGTCCGGGCAGAAGAAAAAGGTTTTCGTCCATGGTGTGCTTCGTGCGCGCTAAAACAGGAGGACCGCATTTTAGGGAGCTTTGAGACTCTGCCCGATGTAGACCAGCGCATCGAGCTCGCCTTTCTTGAAAAGCAGCTGAAAGCCCTGGGGCAGGAATATGACGAAAAAGCCCGGATTTATCTGGAGGATGACAGTGAGAGAAAAGAGTATGAGGACAGCAGGGCAGGCAAGGATGATATACCCGTCGCCCGTCTGGCGGAGATCATGCGGCAGCAGGGCCTGAGCATTGGGAGGAACCAGCTGTATGTGTGGCTTCGGAAAAGGGGATTTGCTTATTTTGATGCGCTGCGCAACCGTAATTTGCCAACCCGGCAGTCCCTGGACAAAAAACGTATGACCGTTGAGTACAAAACCTATGTGGAGAAAAAGAGCGGCCGTCTCAAGCAGTCCCCACAGCTTCGGATCACCCCTTCGGGCCAGGAATTCTTTATCAGCACACTGGCAGAGGAAAGAAACAGGGGATGAACTATCTGACCGAGCTCCTGGCCTTTTACAGGTGGATGGCGGAGAATCCGCTGAGCCCGCTGCTCCAGGCTTACTGGCACTTGCTTATGTACACCAATAACCGGGCAGCCATTCGGACAGCCCAGGACGTGTGGTACTGGCCGGTAGAGTTTAAACTGCCAAATACAGTGGCTATGCCCATTTTAGGCATCCGGGACCGGCGGGTTCTGCTGCGACAAAGGGGGTACCTCATTGACCGCGGCCGTGTGACGTACCAGAAGGACGCTGGCCAGCGGGCGGGAATTTACCGGATGGTCCCCTTCGATCAAGGCCTTGAGGCCATTTGTGTAAGGGATGAAAGAAGGGACAGTGTGACAAAGGTCTGGACACAGGCTGTCCCGTCAACTGTGACAGAATTGTCCCCGTTCATAAACATAAACACTAAACAGGCTTCTCTATCCTATAGTAATCAGGAGGCTGCGGCCAGCATCCACGGCTTCAACCTGCTGCCACCGCTTACGGACGAGGAAAGAGCAGAGATCAAGGCCCAGTACCCAGACGATGATGTAGCTGCTTTTAACGCCATGTGGGCAGCGAGAGAAAGGAAACAAATGGCAGGAAAAGCGCAGGGTTAAACGCCCCGCCTTTTCCTGAAGATTAAAATTTATGGAGGTAACCATATGAATAAATACGGCAGAGGCCCCAGAATCATCAACCGCCGCCGAAGCTACAGAGTTTTAGCGGAGTGCCGGGTTGAGGCAGGCTTTTATGCCCGGGACGCAGAGGAGGCAGAGGATCTGTTTAATGACCTCAGCGCCGCGGTGGAGGACCGTTTTCCAGGCATTGTGCTTGAGATCACAGATGTGTATGAGGATGACTGAAAAGGAGAAGGTGCATGGATTATAAAGAAATTGACCGGTGGGTGCTTCGCGCGCAAAAGGGGGATGGAGAAGCCATGGCTTTTCTGGAGCGTATGTTCCGCCCTCTGATGCTTGCGTCGGCGGATAAGGCCCGGCCAGAGAATTACAGCTTTGAGGACTGCCTGCAGGATGCGCGGCTCTTTTTTCTGGAGGGCATCAGGTGTTATGACGGCACGCGGGGCAGCGGCTTTGCCGCCTATATTAAGACTTATCTTTACCGGTCACTGCAAAATAAACGCAGAAAGTGCTGGCGGCGTCTGGTGCGGGACATCTCCGGCGACGGCGCCAGCCGTGAGGAGGATGAAGGAACACTGTTTGATACCCTGCCGGATTTGTCGGCCGACATCATGGGAAACTATACTCACCGGGAGGAGCTGGCAGCCCTGTCAGAAGCTCTTGGTGAGCTCACCCCTGAGGAGCTGGCTCTGCTGAGAGCTGTCTATGGGCAGGGGCAGACAATAAGAGGCGCATCCCAAAGCCTGGGGGTGGGCTACAGCACAGTCCAGTACCGCCACCGAAGGCTTTTGGACATCCTGAGAAAGCGGCTGACCGGGGTGCCGTCCAAAAAAGAATTGGTCAAAAAGAGGACTTGAAACAACTTATAGAAAAGGGCAGCTGCATTCTTCAAGAAAGCTTCAAGAAATGGAAAAAGGCTTTTTTTTCCTGTGGTCAGGTGCTATGATAAGTGCATGCTAAACATGGAGGTAAATCTGTATGAAAAAATTAGAAGATAAAGTAGCCATTGTGACAGCCGCAACCGCTGGCATTGGTCTGGCGAGCGCGAAAAAACTGGCTCAAAATGGTGCTTTGGTTTATATTGCGGGACTGGAGGATGAACTGGCGGAAAAGGCCCTGGCCGAATGCAGCGAGGAGAAACTGAATGTGAAGTTCCACCCCTTTAATGCCTTTGATTATGAGGGATATCATGTAATGGTAGAGCATGTTGCAAAGGAGGAGGGGCGCCTAGATATTCTGGTGAATAACTTTGGGATCGGGATTCCCACCAAGGATTTTGATATTTTGACAGGGGACCCTTACGCGTTTTTCGATATTCTGCAAAAAAATATCGGCAGTGTATACCTGCCCTGTAAACCGGCGATTCGCTACATGGCTGGTCATGGCGGCGGCAATATTGTCAATATATCCAGCATCGGGGGGCTTTTACCAGATGTTTCCAGGCTGGGCTATGGGGTGTCCAAAGCGGCGATTAACTACCTGACCAAAGCCATTGCCCTGCAGTTCGGCAGCAAAAATATCCGCTGTAATGCGGTAGCGCCGGGGATGATCGGCACCGATGCAGTCAAGAAGAGTATGACCGGCGATTTTCAAAAGGCATTTTTACGCCATGTACCCCTTGGCCGGGTGGGCGAGCCGGAGGATATTGCCAACGCCGTGCTGTTTTTGGCGAGTGACGATTCCTCCTTCATTACCGGACATATTCTGGATGTAGCTGGTGGCTTCGGCATCGGTACCCCAGAGTATGCAGACGCAGTGAAGGGGTAAACTAAAAGAAGGCACCGCTGATTTTGACAGCGGTGCCTTTCTGCGTGCATAGAGGATTAAGGTGTAATGGTCATTAAAATGCCAGTATAGAGCCAGCTGCTCCCTGCGATGGGGTCTCCGACAGTAAAGATCTGATCAGGTTTTTCTTCACCGTTCATGGGATCGTAAACTGTGCAGGGACAGGGATACTTCTGCTCCTGTTTTTTTATAAGGATATAGTGGAGGAGCATATCGCAGGCGGTCAGATCAAGGGTGTTGCTTGTAATGCTGATGGTGTACTGCCCTGGCTGCAGGGCCTTTAGCGGGTCTTCGCAGGTAAAATTGAACAGGGGCTTTAGTCCGTGGGTATTAACAGATCGGATGAGCGCAATAAACGGCGGATCAATAGGCATAAGACAGGTTGGTTTAAGCCCGCATTTTCTAAGATAATCGGCCATTTTGATGGGAGAGCAATAATCGGCGGTCATCACGCTACTAAGGGGATAGCTGAACTCGTGAATGCTGTCCCCAAATTTAGTTTGATTGTGGATTTTGTTTGCATACGCAATGGCGTCATCAGGATTTTCAAACGGACAAGTGTCGTGTTCAAGCTCCCACAGCAGATAGGCAATGGAAAAGGCGCCACAGTTATAAGGTTGGTCTTGTTGGATGTATTTTGGCATTTAATCTTCTCCTTTAGGGTTCGGTTATGATTTTTAGTTTTTTCTGATAGATATTCAGCTGGCTGGTTTCTTTACACTGCTGAACCAGTGTCTCAAGCAGCTCAGCGCAGGCCAGCTCATAATGAGCTTCAAGGGGGGATATCCAGTCGTAAGGAGCTCCGGCCAGTAATGGTCCAACATAGAGATCGGCTGCTCTCTGGCAGTTTTCGATCTCTGATCGTTTGTGATACAGCAGCTCAAACTCCCAGAGGTCACTGTAGACCTGAGAGGTATCCAACCCCAGGGTTCCGCGCTGAGTAATGAGGGGAATGTCGATACCCTGTTGGCGCAGGTTTTTAAACCATTCCAGTGTTTTGTACAGGCAGTACATGGCCTGGCTTTCTGTGCGGCCGGGCCAGATGGTTTCAGCGATTTTTTTCTTTGAGATCAGTGTGCCCTTCTGGCAGACCAGATGGGTTAGCAGCTCCTCTGCCTTTCTGGACTGGAGAATCAGGGGCTTCTGTGCGTAAAAGATGCGCAGGGGGCCAAAGCAGAAGACGGCCAGCAGCTTATCGGTTTTCTGAGAGATAAAGGGTTTACCGGCATACTGGAGAATCCGTTTTTTTTCATGGGATGATTGACAGGTATCAGGCAGATGGTATTTCCAATAATTTCACATTCCAGCGCGTCGCCTGTCTGAAGCTCTAATTGTTCTACCACCGAAGCAGGCAGTGTGATTTGTGATCGTTCCCTGAATTTTATATTCATAATATGAAGGTCCCTTTCTTGTTATTATTAATAAAGTTTGGCTTTTTTCTGCACGCATTATTAAAATAACATACTAATTGTATTATATCAGCAGAAATTGGAAGTTTTTTTGAAGAATTTCAGAATTTAACGAATTCACAGTAAGTCGAGCAGGTTTTGTCGCTTTTATTACCTTTTTACACAATAAAAATTTAAAAATTTACACTAAAATATGAGAATTTTACAATAATAGCAATAAATACCACCATGTTTCTATACTCTTAGAAAATACTTAAAACATAAAAATAGCGGAGGCTGTTAAGCCTCCGCTATTTATACTATTAATAGTTACCAATAACAACATTGCGGTCCTCAAAGAGTGGGATTTCAGTGCCACTGCCAGTCTCGCGGTCTGCCAGGGTGCGGATAACAGAGAAGTCCTCCCAGAAATGCATGGGGATCAGGACCTTGGGGTGCAGTTTGTCAATGAAGTATTCCGCAGCGCGGCAGGCCGAACCGCCAAGGCGGGAGTCCACCGGGACAAAGGCCACATCCATTTTGTGCTTGCCGATCTGTTCCTCGATTTTCTGGATCACTGCTTTAAAGTCACGCTCCTCGACCTCGGGGTTAATATTGGGGTGTGATGCGGTGTCCCAGTCCCACCAGTTTAAATCGCCGGAATGGAAAATATTTTTGCCTTCGGCCTGAACAAAGAAGGAAACACCCAGATCGGTCGAGCCAAAGGTTTCAATTTCGATGCCTGGAAAGCTTATTTTCTGGTAAGGCGCGATGTAATGAATATCGCGTCCTCCCTTTTCAGGGATATCATCGCTGAAAATGTAGGTGGTGTCATAGTCGCTGCCATAGGAAAGAATCTTTTGTGAGAAATGATCCTGATGGCTGTGGGTAACAAAGAAGTAATTTTTCCGACCTTTTCTCAGAAAATGAGGTGGAATATTCGTGATCGCATCAAAGATCAGTGTCATGCGCTCTAATTCTACGATGAAGCCACTGTGATGAAGATAAATAATTTTCATAAAATGCCTCCGGTTAATCATAAATTTACTTTTATTATACCATACTTATGCCCAGGTGATGGAGGGGTTATTCAATCTTTAAGAAAAGAAATCTGAAAATGTTTACGTCTCAAAAAGGTATCCGAACGTTTTAAAAACCATTGAAAATAAAGTTCGGAAATAGTAAAATACAAGTATCATTAAACAAAGGTGGAAGAGTAGTGATCAAACGAATTTTTGTAGAGAAAAAAGCGGGCTTCAATACTGAGGCTCAGGAACTGGCACAGACTTTTCAGCGCATTTTAGGCATTAAAGGTCTGAGCAGTATTCGTATCATTTACCGTTATGATGTTGAAGGATTAGAGGGAGAGCTCTTAGAAAATGTTAAACGGACCATTTTTTCAGAGCCTAATGTAGACAACATTTATGAAGACACCATGGCTTTTGGACCGGAGGAACAGGTTTTTGCCACCTCCTACCTGCCGGGTCAGTACGACCAGCATGCAGATTCAGCGGCTCAGTGTATTCAAATTTTAGCAGGCGAAAAGCCTTTAATTAAGGTTGCGAAGGTCGTTGCGGTTAAGGGCGATGTGAGCACCGAAGAACTTGGAAAAATTAAACAATACATGATCAACCCTGTAGACTCTCAGGAAACGGATCTCGGACCAAGAGATACTCTGACGGATAAAATCAAACAGCCGGCAGACATTGAGAGGATAGAGGGCTTTACTGATTTTAGCGCGGAAGCCCTGGAGGCTTACCGTAAAAAGATGGGCTTTGCCATGAGCGGGGCGGACATCGCGTTTGTACAGAAATATTATAAAGAAGATGAAAAGCGTGACCCATCTCTGACAGAGCTGAAGGTTATTGATACTTACTGGTCTGATCACTGCCGTCACACGACGTTTTCAACCTGTATTGAAGCCATTGACTTTGAGCGCGGACCGGTAACGGAAGCGGTTGAAAAAGCCTTTGAAAGCTACGACGCGACCCGTGATGCCCTTTACGGAGAAGATACTGACCGCCCCATGACCCTTATGGATATGGCGGTGATCGGCACTAAGGAAATCAAAAAACGCGGACTGATCCCGGATTTGGACGAGTCAGAGGAAATCAACGCCTGCAGTGTCAATATGACGGTTGACCACGACGGTGTGGACGAGGACTGGCTGCTCATGTTTAAGAACGAAACCCACAACCATCCCACAGAGATCGAGCCCTTCGGCGGCGCGGCGACCTGTCTTGGCGGCGCGATTCGAGATCCGCTGTCTGGCAGAAGCTATGTTTACCAGGCCATGCGCCTTACTGGTGCATGGGACCCGAGAACACCGATTGAGGATACCCTGCCGGGCAAGCTGCCCCAGCGTAAAATTTCTCAGGAAGCGGCTCATGGCTACAGCTCCTACGGGAACCAGATCGGCTTGGCCACCGGACAGGTAGTCGAGGTCTATGATCCGGGCTTCCTGGCCAAGCGTATGGAAGTCGGCGCGGTTATCGCGGCAGCGCCTAAGGAAAATATTGTCCGTGAACGTCCGCAGCCGGGGGACGTCATTCTTCTGGTCGGCGGCAAAACCGGCCGCGACGGCTGCGGCGGCGCGACAGGCTCCTCCAAGGCACACACCGAGGAATCCATCCATGAAAGCGGCGCTGAAGTCCAGAAAGGGAACCCGGTTGAGGAACGTAAGATCCAGCGTTTATTCAGAAACGGTGATCTGGCCCGTATGATCAAGCGCTGCAACGACTTTGGCGCGGGCGGCGTATCGGTAGCCATCGGCGAGCTGGCAGACAGTCTGGATATTGATCTGGATAAGGTGCCGAAGAAATATGAAGGCCTTGACGGAACCGAACTGGCGATCTCGGAATCCCAGGAACGTATGGCGGTTGTCGTCGCGGCAGAGGATGTCGATCATTTTATTGAGATGGGCAACGCCGAAAATCTGGAGGTTACCCAGGTAGCGGTTGTCACCGACACCGGACGTTTGGTCATGAAATGGCGCGGCGAGGAAATTCTGAACCTTTCCAGAGATTTCCTGAACACCAACGGGGCTGCCCAGTACGCCGATGTTCTGGTTAAGGAACCGGAAACGCTCTGCGAAGAAGCGGAAACCATTGATTTCACACGTAAAACAAAGGAAGTGCTCAGCAGCCTGAACGCCGCCAGTCAGAAAGGCCTGGCCGAAATGTTTGACAGCACCATCGGTGCGGGGACGGTGGTTATGCCTTATGGCGGTAAGTACCAGCTGACACCTCAGGATGGTATGGCGGCTAAAATTCCGGTAATTCACGGGGATACCACCACCTGCAGCATTATGACTTACGGCTACACACCGGAATTATCCAAGTGGAGCCCGTTCCACGGCGGTATTTACTGTGTGCTTGAATCCCTGTCCAAAATGGTGGCCATGGGCGGTGATTTCAGAAAAGCCCGCCTGAGCTTCCAGGAATATTTTGAGCGTCTGAACAAGGACCCCGAAAAATGGGGCAAGCCTTTTGCAGCGCTTCTGGGTGCCTTTGAAGCCCAGAAGGCCTTTGGCATTCCTGCCATTGGCGGTAAGGACAGTATGTCCGGAACCTTTGAGGATATGACAGTTCCACCGACCATTATCTCCTTTGCTGTAGAAGCGGATAAGGTCCAGAATGTTCTCTCCAATGAACTGAAAAAGACGGGCTCCAGCCTGTACCTCTTTGAGGTGGAACAGGATGACAATAAGCTCATTGACTATGATAAGGTAATGGCCATGTACGACCGTATCCGCGGCCTGAACATTGAGGGCAAGCTGCTCTCTGCCAAAGCGGTATCGGCCAATGGCCTGGTCGACGCTCTGGCTAAGATGGCCTTTGGAAACAAGATCGGCGTGGATATTGCAGACATTGATGAAGCGCGCCTGTTTGCCCCGCTTTACGGCAGCATTATCGTGGAAACCACCGAAACTCTGGACGACGCTGAGCTCATTGGTAAGACCACAGATGCTTCCGCCATCACCTGCAAAGGGGAAAGCGTGGATATGGACGAACTGATCGAAGTGTGGGAAAGCGCCATGCGCAGTGTTTACCCGGAAAGCAAGACAACAGAGGGCAAGGTTCAGAAGATCGAATATACTGGCGGCCCTGTCACTTTCGCCAAAGAAAAATTCGCGGCGCCCCAGGTCTTTATCCCGGTATTCCCAGGGACGAACTGTGAGTACGACACCGCTAAAGCCTTTGAGAATGCCGGTGCCAAGCCGGAGATCGTAGTGTTCAGAAACCGGACAGCAGACGACATCGCGGCATCCGTCAAGGAAATGGCAGACGCCATCAGACAGTCCCAGATGATCATGATTCCCGGCGGCTTCAGCGCTGGTGACCAGCCAGACGGTTCGGGTAAATTCATCGCGGCTGTTTTCAGAAACCCAGAAATCCGGGACGCGGTCATGGAGCTCATTAAAAACCGCGATGGCTTAATGCTTGGAATCTGTAACGGCTTCCAGGCCCTGATCAAGCTTGGGCTGGTACCCTACGGCGAAATCGTGGATATTGAGCCTGAAATGCCGACCCTTACCTACAATACCATTGGCCGCCATGTGTCCACCATTCCAATGACAAAGGTGGTCTCAAACCTGTCGCCGTGGCTGGCGGGCGCCAAGGTGGGCGAGACCTACCGGATTCCAATGTCACACGGCGAAGGCCGTTTTATCGCAAGTGACGCGGTGATGGAAGAACTCATCGCCAAGGGACAGGTTGCGACCCAGTATGTCGATTTTGACGGCAACGCCACCATGGACGGCGCTTTTAACCCCAATGGTTCTACCTGTGCGGTCGAAGGGATTACCAGCGCAGACGGGCGTATTTTGGGTAAAATGGGTCATTCCGAACGTATCGGAAAGGGATTATATAAAAACATTCCGGGTGAGAAGGATCAGCTGATCTTTAAATCCGGTGTTGAATATTTCAAGTAAAAGAAGGAGAATACAATTATGCCAAAAGTTGCAGTTATTATGGGCAGCGACTCGGATTTTGATGTTGTTAAAAAATGCCTGATCGCTTTGGAAAAATTTGATATTGAATATGACGCTGAGGTAATTTCAGCACACAGAAATCCGGACAAGATTTTTTCATATGTCCGTTCTGCCGAAGAAAACGGCATTGAGCTGATCATTGGCGCTGCCGGTAAAGCAGCTCATTTACCGGGTGTTATGGCAGGGCTTACCCCGCTTCCGGTTATTGGTATCCCTATTCAGACCTCTTTCCAGGGCGGCCTGGATTCCTTACTGTCCATCGTGCAGATGCCATCCGGTGTACCGGTTGCCACTGTTGCGGTAAACGGCGCTGAAAATGCCGGTATCCTGGCAGCCCAGATGCTTTCCATCAAGTATCCTGAAATCCGTGAAAAGATGAAAGCCTACAAAGAAACACTGGATGAAGAAGTAGCGGCTAAGAATGAAAAGCTTCAGGCTAAGATTAATGGTTAATTCATTATTTCAAATATAGAAAGAGGTATTTAAAATGCAGAAATTAGAACAGTTATACGAAGGCAAGGCAAAAAAAGTTTTTAAAACAGAAGATCCGGACCAGTTTATCATCGAATACAAGGATGATGCGACCGCAGGAAATGGCGAAAAAAAAGGCACCATTGTGGGCAAGGGCGTCATCAACAATAAAATGACTGCCACCATTTTCAAAATGCTCGAAGAAAAGGGTATCCCGACACATTTCATCGAACTGCTGTCAGACAATGAACAGCTGGTTAAGGCTGTTACCATCTTCCCACTGGAAGTGATCATCCGCAACACCGCTGCCGGTTCCATCTGCAAGCGCCTTCCATTTGAAGAAGGACAGGCTCTCGAAGCCCCAATCTTTGAATTCTGCTATAAGAATGACGACTACGGCGATCCAGTCATCAACGACAATCATGCCACTGCCCTGAAGCTGGCAACCCAGGAAGAGCTGGACGCTATCCGCGAAATGACCATGAAGATCAATGAGATTTTGAAAGCATACTTCCTGGAAAAGGGCATTAACCTGATCGACTTCAAGATTGAGTTTGGTAAAACCAACGACGGACAGATTGTTCTGGCCGACGAAATCTCACCGGATACCTGCCGTTTCTGGGATGTAAACACCGGAGAAAAACTGGATAAGGACCGTTTCAGACGTGACCTCGGCGGTATTGAAGAAGCTTACGAAGAAATGTTAAAGAGAGTCAACGGCTAATCGCCCGTACTCATTACGATTTGTCAACAGACTGTACGGAGCTGGCGCAAAACAGCGCCTGCTCCAAAGAAATATTTACGGAATACGGTATAGAGTGTGTTTCAATGGATGACAGCATGATTCCATTTTTGGAGGAAGAACGAATCAATGAGAGAAGACAAATTTCATGACGAATGTGGCGTCGTAGGTGTGTATTGTAAGAGTCGTGAGACAAACTGCGCTTCTTATATCTATTATGGCTTGTATGCGCTTCAGCACAGGGGGCAGGAGAGTGCGGGCATCTCGGTTAACCGTGATGGCAGGATCACAACCCATAAGGATCTCGGCCTTGTGGCAGATGTCTTTAAGGGGAATGTCCTGAAATCCATGAAGGGGAACCTGGGAATCGGCCATGTGCGCTATTCGACCTCAGGCGAGGGCGGCGTGACCAACGCCCAGCCGTTAACGGTCAGCCTGAAATCGACCCAGATTGCTCTGGCTCACAATGGCAACCTGGTAAACGATAAGGCCCTGAGGGATATGCTGGAGGATTCCGGCGTTGTTTTCCAGACCACCATCGACACAGAGGTCATGGTTGATATTCTGGCAAGGGGCCTGCGCCACGGCGTGATTGAGGCCATCCAGCGTATGGTCGAGATCATCAAGGGTGGTTTTGCGCTGGTGATCACACTGGAGGATAAGCTCATCGGTGTCCGCGACCCATACGGCCTGCGTCCGATCTGCCTTGGCAAAAAAGATGACATGTACATGCTCGCTTCTGAGAGCTGTGCCATCGACGCCATTGGCGGCGAGCTGATTCGCGACCTGAACCCGGGTGAAATTGTCGTCATTGATGAAAATGGTATTCAGAGCTATGGGCAGAATAACTGGGCCAGCAAGAGAGCCTGTATTTTTGAGCAGATTTACTTTGCGCGTCCCGACTCTGTCATGGAAGGGCGCAGTGTTTACCAGGCCCGCCATACCGCTGGGCGTATCCTGGCCAGGGAAAGCCCTGTGGAGGCAGATGTGGTGATCGGTGTACCGGATTCCGGTATTCCGGCAGCCATCGGATACGCGGAGGAATCAGGCATTCCCTATGGCATGGGCCTGATTAAAAATAAATACAGCGGGCGGACCTTTATCCAGCCCAACCAGAAGCTGCGTGAAGAAGGCGTGCGTCTGAAGCTGAATCCGCTGAGAGATACCATTGAGGGTAAGCGGGTAGTCATTATTGACGACTCCATCGTAAGGGGGACAACCTCCAAACGGCTTGTTGAAATATTGAGAAGCGGCGGCGCAAAGGAAGTGCATTTCCGCGTGACCAGTCCGCCGGTATCCCATACCTGTCATTTTGGCATTGATACCCCAAAACGTAAATATTTGATCGGCGCCAAGAAATCGGTGGAAGAAATCCGCGGGATTCTGGGTGCGGACTCACTGGCCTATATCAGCCTCGACGGCTTAAACGAATCCGTCGGAGGCGGCACAGAGTACTGCCGGGCCTGTTTTGACGGCGACTACCCCATGGAAGTCCCTGTCTTAAAAAAAGATGATTAAAAGGAGAGAAAAGATGGCACAAACAGATGCTTACAAGGCAGCAGGCGTAGATGTCGAGGCTGGTTATGAATCTGTCAAGTTAATGAAAGCAGACGTTCAAAGAACGTTTAACCAATATGTTTTATCTCATTTAGGAGGCTTCGGCGGTTTGATCGAGCTGCCCGAGGGCTACAAGAAGCCCGTCCTGGTTTCCGGTACCGACGGCGTCGGCACCAAGCTGATGATTGCCTTCATGATGGATAAGCATGATACCATCGGTATTGACGCGGTGGCTATGTGTGTGAATGATATTTTATGCCAGGGGGCAAAACCTTTGTTTTTCCTGGATTACATTGCCTGCGGCAAAAATTATCCGGAAAAAATCGCGCAGATTGTAAGCGGTGTGGCTGAGGGCTGTGTCCAGGGCGGCATGGCGCTGATCGGCGGCGAGACCGCTGAAATGCCGGATATGTACAGTCTGGATGACTATGACCTGGCCGGCTTTGCCGTTGGCGTTGTCGAAAAGGATGAAATCATCACAGGTCAGAGCATCGCGGAAGGGGACGTTCTGGTCGGCCTGCCGTCCTCCGGCGTTCACAGCAATGGCTTTTCACTGGTGCGCAAGCTGCTTTTTAAGGACCTGAAGATGGATGTCCATACGAAGGTTGACGAGCTGGGCGGCACCCTGGGTGAAGCGCTGCTCACCCCGACCCGTATCTATGTCAAGGCCGTTGAGGATCTGCTTGCACCTTACGGCGTTAAAGGCATGAGCCACGTTACCGGCGGCGGCTTCTACGAAAACATTCCGAGAATGATTCCGGAGGGCCTGTGTGCCAAGGTGGACACCGCTGCCATCGATACCCTGCCAATCTTCAAGTTTATTCAGGAAGCGGGCAATATCACAGATGAAGCCATGTACTCTACCTTTAACATGGGAATCGGACTGGTTTCCGCATTGCCGGCGGATCAGGCGGACGGCTTTGTGCAGGCCTTAAAGGATAAGGGTGAAAAGCCTGTGGTTCTTGGCGAAGTGGTCAGGGGCGACGAAAAGATTATATTATGACAAAAATAGGCGTACTGGTGAGCGGCGGAGGGACAAACCTCCAGGCCGTCATCGACAGGGTTCATCATAAATCGGGCGAAATCGCCGTTGTCATTGCCAACAACGCGGAAGCCTATGGTCTGACAAGAGCGCAGAACAGCGGGATACCAACTGCTGTGGTGCTGGAAAAGGATTTTGAGGATTACGACGCCTTCAATGCCGAGATTATCCGAACCTTAAAGGATAAAGGCGTTGAGCTGGTCGTGCTGGCAGGCTACATGAAGATCATTACCCCGGCCTTTGTGGAAGCCTACCCCAATAAGATTGTCAATATCCACCCAGCCCTGATCCCATCCTTCTGCGGTGAGGGATATTATGGGCTGCATGTGCATGAGGCGGTCATTGACTACGGCGTTAAGGTCACGGGCGCAACGGTTCATTTTGTCAATGAGGAGGCGGACGCAGGCCCGATCATCGCTCAGAAAACCGTTGAGGTTGCGGACGATGACACACCGGAATCCATTCAGAAAAAGGTGCTTGAAATTGAGCACACACTGCTGCCCTGGGTGGTGGAGCAGTACTGTCTGGGCCACATAACCGTGGAGGGCAGAAAAACAAAGATAACCAGCGAACAATAGGGTTTGCTGCGGTTTAAATAAAACGATCAAAAACTTGGAGGAGAAACTATGAGAGCTTTAATCAGTGTATCAGACAAAACGGGTATTGTTGAATTCGCACAGAAGCTGGCCGGTATGGGCTGGGAAATTTTGTCCACCGGCGGTACCGCAAAAGCCCTGCGTGAAGCGGGTGTGGATGTTATCGGCGTTTCCGACGTAACAGGCTTTCCGGAATGCCTGGATGGCCGCGTCAAGACCCTGCATCCCAAGATTCACGGCGGTATCTTAAATATCCGTGATAATGAAGACCATCAGAGACAGATCAAAGAACTGGGCATCACACCCATCGACCTGCTGGTCATCAACCTGTATCCTTTCAAAAACACCATCTTGAAGGAAGGGGTTGCCTTTGAGGACTGCATTGAAAATATTGATATCGGCGGACCGACCATGCTGCGTTCAGCTGCCAAAAACTTTAACGACGTTACGGTTGTCGTAGACCCGGAAGATTACGACGTTGTATTAAACGAACTGGAAAAGGACGGCGCTACCAGCTATGACACCCGTTACCGTCTGGCGTTAAAGGTTTTTGAAACCACTGCGGCCTATGATACCATGATCTCAGATTTCCTCAGAAAGCGTGTCGGCGGTGATGTTTTAAAAGATACCGTCACCATGACCTACGAAAAAGTGCAGGATCTCCGCTACGGCGAAAATCCGCACCAGAAGGCGGCGTTCTACAAGGAAATCGGCGTGACCAGGGGTGCTCTGACAGCTGCTGAACAGCTTCAGGGCAAGGAATTATCCTACAATAATATCAACGACACCAACGGTGCCCTTGAAATCCTGAAGGAATACACTGACGAACCGACCATCGTTGCGGTTAAGCATGCAAATCCCTGTGGTGTGGCCAGTGCCGAAACCATTTCAGAAGCCTACAGAAAGGCCTATGAAGCGGACCCAACCTCCATTTTCGGCGGAATCATCGCGTCAAACCGTGAGATTGACGCGGATACGGCAAAACAGATGGTTGAAATCTTCCTGGAAGTCATTGTAGCGCCAGCTTATACCGACGAAGCTCTGGAAGTGCTGAGCACCAAGGAAAACCTCCGTGTGCTCAAGCTGGACGATATTCTGTACAGCGAACCAGGCTATGAAACCAAAAAAGTACTTGGCGGCCTGTTAATCCAGGAACGTGATACCAAAGATTATGAAAAGCTGGAGGTAGTCACAGACCGCAAGCCTACCGACAAGGAAATGGAAGACCTGCTCTTTGCCTGGAAGGCTGTTAAGAATACCAAATCCAACGCCATCACCCTGGCCAAGGATAAATGTATGGTCGCCAACGGACCAGGACAGGTTAACCGGATCTGGCCGCTGGAAAACTGCATTGAACACGGCGGGGAAAAGGTAAAGGGTGCTGTGCTGGCATCGGACGCTTTCTTCCCGTTTGACGACTGCGCTACCGCAGCGGCCAAGGCAGGCATTACAGCCATTATCCAGCCGGGCGGCGCAGGACGCGACGCAGACTCCATCAAGGTCTGTAATGAAAACGGCATTGCCATGGTATTTACAGGCATGCGCCACTTTAAACACAGCTAAGCTCAGAGGAGAAACGACATGAAAGTATTAGTAATCGGCTCGGGTGGACGTGAGCATGTGCTCACCTGGAAAATTGCCCAGAGCCCAAAGGTAGATAAAATTTACTGTGCCCCCGGAAACGGAGGCATGGCCAAAATTGCCGAGTGTGTTGACCTTTCGGTGGAAGATATTGACGGCTGCGTAAAATTTGCCAGAGAAAAAGGCATTGACCTGACCGTTGTGGGCCCTGAGGTGCCGCTGGTAATGGGGATGACCGACGCCTTTGAGAAAGAGGGCATGCGGGTGTTTGGCCCCAACGCAAAATGTGCGGAGTTTGAAGGGAGCAAGGCCTTCACCAAGGATTTTCTCCTGCGCCACAACATTCCGACAGCCGCCTACAAGGAGTATACCGATCTCAATGAGATCATGAAAGATATCGGCGTTTACGGATTTCCGATGGTTATCAAGGCCGATGGACTGGCAGCCGGCAAGGGTGTGCTGATCGTAGAAAACGAGCAGGAAGCCAAAGACGGCATTAACATGATCATGGCTGACCATGAATTTGGCGCTGCTGGTGACAAGGTTGTCGTTGAGGAATTTCTGACTGGCCGCGAAGCCTCCATGCTGTGCTTTGTCGATGGCAATGTCATTGTGCCTATGGAAAGCGCCCAGGATTATAAGCGTGCCTACGATAACGATGAAGGCCTGAACACAGGCGGTATGGGTACCTATTCTCCTAACGTTTTGTTTGATAACGCGGTGCTGAACAAGCGCATTGAAGAAACCATTCTGACACCGATTATTGAGGGTTTCAAAGCAGATGGTATGGACTTTAAAGGGATTCTTTTCATTGGTCTGATGATCGAAAATGATATGCCCAAGGTTCTGGAATTTAATGTCCGCTTTGGCGACCCGGAAGCCCAGAGCGTGCTCATGCGCATGGACAGCGATCTGGTGGACATTATGGAAGCCTGTATTGACGGCAAGCTTGCAGACTGTGACATTAAGTGGAAGGATGAAGCCGCAGTGACGGTGGTTCTTGCCTCCGGCGGATACCCGGGACCTTACGAAAAAGGTCTTGAAATCACCGGGATTGAGGATGTGGAAGGCTGCGAAGTATTCCATGCCGGAACGGCTCTCAAGGATGGCAGGCTGGTAACCGCCGGCGGGCGCGTCCTCTGTGTTTCCGCTCTGGGTGAAGACCGTGAGGCAGCGAGAGCCAAGGTTTACAGCCAGGTAGATAAAATTAAGTTTGACGGTGCACGCTACCGGACAGATATTGCAAAAATGGACTGATGACAGTATAATAAAGGCACGCAATGATATTTGCGTGCCTTTTTCTGAATAATCTGGAGGAGAATAACGTGTGGAATAAATTAAAAAAGAATATTGCACTTGGAATATTTATCGCTGTTTTGGGTGCAGTGGTCGGAGCCATTGTCTGGTTTCTGCTGTGGCTGATGAATCTGGGCATTGACTTTTTCTGGACCTGGCTGCCCGGAAAATTTAATATCCCAGTCTATAATCTGGTGATCTGCGGCGTCGGCGGGCTGCTTGTGGGGCTTTTGCAGACAAAGTTCGGCCCCTGTCCCAGTGAGCTCAGTGAAGACATGGCGGCCATCAAACAGGGCAAACGCCTGCCCTACGATAATCTGCCGGTCATCGCAGTCTGTGCGCTGGTACCCCTCATTTTTGGCGGAAGCCTCGGGCCCGAAGCCGGGCTGACCGGTGTGATCGCCGGACTGTGCTATTGGCTGGCTGACCGGTTTAAGTATGCCTATGAGGAAGTGGAAGATCTGGCGCAGGTCGGGATCGCTGCGACACTGGGTGTTATCTTTCACGCCCCTCTCTTTGGTTTTGTAAATCAGGTTGAGGACGAAAAGGGTGGGCAGGCCATCCCCAAAAATTCAAAGATTTTATTGTATTTTATCGCGATTTTTGCTGGTTTTGGTGTATACATTCTGCTTTCAGGATTGTTTGGCGGCGGTATGGGGCTTGGCCGTTTTGGACACATCACCATCGGGCGCAATGAGCTTCTGGCAATGCTGCCCCTTGCCCTTGTGGGTGCGCTCTGCGGCATTCTGTATTTTTATTTTGCCAAGGGTGTCAAGGTGGTAACCGCTCCTCTTGAAAAACACAAGGTATTTCTGGGAATTATCGGCGGTTTGGTTTTAGGCGGTGTTGGAATGCTGCTGCCCTTTACCATGTTTGCGGGCGAACATCAGATGGGTGAAATGATGGAAATCTGGCAGACCCTGCCCATATGGCTGCTGTTTTTAACAGGAATTGTCAAGCTTTTAATGATCAATATCTGTATCGGCACTGGCTGGCGCGGCGGGAATATTTTTCCCATTATCTTTTCAGCGGTCTGTATAGGCTATGGCTTTGCCGCCCTTTTTCCAATGGTCGACGCGACCTTCTTCGTGGCTGTGGTAACAGCAGCAGTGGCTGGCGCTATTATGCGCAAGCCCATTGCCGTTGTCATGCTCCTGATCATCTGCTTTCCAGTGGATGCCATTATCCCCATGTGTGTCGGCGCTATCATCGCGGCGTCCATTCCTCTGCCCAAGCGATTCCGGCAGATGACTGACGCCCAGGGAGAATAAAAGAACCCATAAAAAACACTCCGCTTTTGCAGAAAAGGGAGTGTTTTTTATGGGTTTGTATTATTCGCTTCTTTTACGTTTGATCAGGGCAATCACACCGATGAGAATCCCGCCGCCAGCAAATAAGCCGATGATGGAAGGAATCATCCAGGCTGGAACATCCCCGTTCATCAGGGCAGCCTGACGGATACTGGTATCCGGGTTGGTGCCTGTAACAGTGGCGGCCAGCTTCTTAATAATATTGCCGTCTCCGCTGCCACCGTCATTGTAGGTCTGGGTGGTACCAGCGCCTTCGTTTGAATCCAGTGCTTTCACTTCGATTTCGCAGGTTGCGGTCTTGCCATTGGCTGTTGTTGCGGTAACGGATGCGGTGCCTTCTTTGATGGCCGTAACCTTGCCGTTTTCATCAACCGTTACGATGCTTGGGTCACTGGAACTCCAGGTAACATCGGCATTGGTGACATTCGCAGGTTTGACAGTTGCTTTTAAAGTGGTGCTGGCATCCGGCTGAATTTTCAGATAGTCATTGGACAGCTTGACATCCGTTGCGGCTACCGGGGTTTTGACAGCTGCGTAGTAGCTGAAATGTGGTGCTTCGAAGGATACGGTTTTGCTGTCTTTGTCTGCTACAGCATTGTCAACAACATTTACTTCATCCTTACTGTCATCAAAATGAACGATTTTGATATCGCCATTATCCTTGTATTTTTCATTCAGATCAAGCTCGACAGAAACAGTCCCGCCTTCTGGCTGTTTTTCTTCATTTGTGGTTTTATCAATGGCTTTGATATCCATGATTTCCAGAATTTCGGCTTCCGGGTCCAGTTTGTTCTTTACAGCCTGATCCGCCTTATTTTTAACTTCATCGCTGACGGATGAAACCTTTAATTCCGCATCTGGCAGAACCTTGCTGTCTGCGGAGACCTTTACCTGGGTGCCATCCACATCCGCAGTTGTTTCGACTTTTTCAGGCTGAGGCGATGGTTCTGGAGTCGGCTGAGGGGTTGGCTCAGGCGTTGGCGCTGCAGTTGGCTGAGGTGTCGGTTCAGGTGTTGGCGCTGCAGTCGGCTGAGGTGTCGGTTCAGGTGTTGGCGCTGCAGTCGGCTGAGGTGTCGGTTCAGGGGTTGGCGCTGCAGTCGGCTGAGGTGTCGGTTCAGGGGTTGGTTCTGGAGTCGGCTGAGGGGTTGGTTCAGGGGTTGGCTCTGGAGTCGGCTGAGGGGTTGGTTCTGGTTCTGCATTGTCTAACAGATAAATATAACCCAAGAAATTGCCGCCCATGCTGTTGGCATTGTCATAGTCCATATAAAAATCACGATAGCTCCAGCCAGAGTTGGAAGTGACAACCTCATTGCCATTGACTTCCTCAACAACAGCCACATGGCCGCACCAGCCATTGGTTATTGAGCCGTCCCATACGGCAATGGCGCCTACAGCAGGTTCAGACCCATAGGCAAAACCGCCGCGGCCTTCGTCGTAAAGCTCTTTATTATCAGACCAGAAATACTTTGCATTGCTTCTGAAGCTTCCCCATCCGTTTGGATTGCTGTCCACCTGTTTATTTGGAAGCGGATAGCCCAGAATTTCGTAAGCACGGCCCCAGGCGTAGTAGGTACAATTACCTCCCGTCAAAGGGTTTAACTCAAACGGATTTCCACTGGACTGGCTGTAAGGATAAGAATAATAGTCCGGTTTTTCAGTCCTTGGTGAGAATTCCGCAGCCTTTACGGTCGGTGCAAATTGCAGCGAATAGGCAAACAATAGGCAGACGCATAAAAGCGAAGGAACAAATTTGTGAATAAATTTTTTCATGCTGTGATTCTCCTTCTGAAATGATTTCGTTAAGCATAATAATGTAAAATAGTGAAGATCAGTTAACTGCTGTTAGAAAATATTATACCTTATTTCATACCGTATTTCCTTAAAATGTAACGAATTCTTAAAGAAGAAAATCCAATTGTAACGGAATTGCAAACAAAAAATATAGTTGTTGATTTTTAAGTTTTCAATAAAAGGCGCTTGTTAAAACAAAAGTTAATTCTAAAAGTAGAATGCCTAATTTTCCTGTGACCGGAGGATTTTATTGTGATAAACGATAAAACCGCAGAGGGCAGTGAGAATACCAGTAGCAATAATGATCAGCCGGACGTCAACCATATCCGCCAATGGGCCAAAGACTGTCATGCCGATCGGAAAGGCTGTGGCGGCCATAATCTGGACAAGGCTGAAAACACGGCCCTGCATGGCTTCCTCCACCCGTTCCTGAAGCAGGACGGTGATGGGCGCGGTGATAAAGGGAACAGTTAACCCCACAAAGAGCATAAACCCTAAAAAGACAGGAAAAACTGGTGAGAGTCCAAGCCCCAGGCAGAAGACGCCGCACAGGGTACTAAAGACCATAATGGTGGTTACACGGCTCTTAAAGCCGCCCCAGGCGGCAATGACGAGGCCGCCGATCATGGCGCCGACACTGTAGATGACTTCGTTGGCAGTCAGATACCATACCTCCCCGCCAAAGGTTCTGGCTATGAGAAGGGGGGTCAAAAAGGCGGTGGGTGTCACTAAAAACATGAGCAGCGCATAAAAAACAAGCAGCACCTTGATGAAAGAATGCCGGTAAGCGTAAAGAATGCCGGTTTTTAAATCGGAAACAGTGCCCGTGTCCTTGGCAGACTCAGCCCGTTTGTGGGGTGGGATTTTGAGAATGGACAGCAGGGAAATGCCAATGATGGCAGTGACAACATCAATGAAAAAGGTCGATTCCACAGACACTGTGGCCAGCAGGGCGCCACTGACCGCCGGAGCCACAATCATGGTCATGTTCTGGAGGCTTCCGTTAAAGCCGGTCACACGCATAAGCATGCTTTTGGGCGTGATCTGCGGAATGAGCGCGTTGACGGTGGGGGTCTGGATACCAGTGCCTACCGAGCGGATAGCGGATACCAGGAAGATAATCCATAACTCCCGGTAGCCCACGAAAAAGCTGAAGGCCAGCCCCAGTGTGGAAAGGGCGACCAGAGCATCGGCGCAGATAATCAGGTGTTTCCGGTTATAGCGGTCCGCCCACACGCCGGCAAAGAGGGAGATCAGTACCTGCGGAATAAAGGTGACAAGTGTGGAAATGGTCAGCATAAGCCCTGAGGAGGTGGTCAGTGTGACATACCAGATGATGGCATACTGGGTGAGAGAAGAGCCGAGAAGGGAAACGGTCTGGCTGGTTAAAAAAAGGATGATCCGTTTTTTCCAATCTTTATCGCGGGTACTGGCTTGCTGGTTCATTGGTTCCTCCTGAGGGCTTGCTGCCCGTTAGTTTAAGGTAATAAAATCCCGAATGACTGGATTTTTCGAGGCTTTAAAGGCTTTGACACTGCCGTTAAAGAGGAGCCTTCCGGAATCCATAAAGCTCAGGGAGTCACAGATGCGGTAGGCCTGGCTTGGATTGTGGGTGATGATGATAACGGTCAGTCCGGCTTCACGGTTTCTTTTAATCAGTGCAGCTTCAATAATTTTCAGGCTCTGAGGGTCAATGTTGGCGGTGGGCTCATCCAGAAGCAGGGTATCTGGTGAAAAGGACAGCGCACGGGCCAGGGCTGTTTTCTGGGATTCGCCGCCGGAAAGCTTTTTGGCGTTCTGCTTTGCGATCTCCTCGATTTTAAATTCCCGCAGCAGCCCCTCGACGATGGGGGCGGCGGCAGCTTTTCCGTACTTGCGTATCTTCAGGGGATAAGCGATGTTGTCATAGACCGACATGGCGAAAAGGTAGGGGGTGTGGCTGGCGTAGGTCAGCTTTTTCAGCACAGTTTCATCACCAGGGAGGCCATTGTAAGTGATGACGCCGCTGGTGGGGGCGAGAAGCCCGGCGACAGATTTCATCAGGGTGGTTTTTCCTGAGCCGTTAGGTCCTAAAATTCCGTGGATTTTTCCGGATTCAAGACGCAGGCTGTCCAGTGACAGGACGGTTTTTCCGTGATAAGTCTTGGTGAGTTTTTCAATCGCGATTTGCATAAGGGTCTCCTACCATATATTTGTACAGGATCGAATTCGTGACAAAAGAGATGACCAGCAGAATAATGCCCATGGCGATGGAAACAGCGTATTCACCCATGTTATTGTTCATGGCAATAAAGGTGGTCATGACCCGTGTATAGTTTTTTATATTGCCGCCCACGATCATCACAGCACCGACCTCGGATACAGCCCGCCCGAAACCGGTGACCAGAGCGATCATGATGCTGGCCTTAAGCTCCCGGATCAGCAGGAAGAGAATATCCCGGCCGCCTGCCCCAAGGGTTTTACCCATGGTTACCACAACCTGGCCGTTGACAGTGGTGTCGTTAAACACAATGCCCATGATAATAGGCGTAACGAGGATCACCTGGGCGATGATCATGGCAGTGGGCGTGTACATGAGCTTTAAATGCCCTAACGGACCGGAGCGGGCGAGCACCAGTGAGGTGAACAGTCCAATGATGACCGGCGGAAAAGACATAAAAGTGTAAAGCAGCCGGGATACGATCCGCTTTCCCCTGAATTCCTTGATGCCGAGCAGGATGCCCAGTGGCACGCCGAGAACAGTGGAATAAATGGTGGAGGAGAAGGATACATACAAGGAAAGCCCGACAATCTGGTAAATTTCCGGGTCGCCGGAGATCAGAAGATGGAAGGCCTCAATGAAGCCATTGATAATATAATCCATAGGAAACCTCGTCAGTCTGTCAATTCAAAATCAGCGCCCGAAAAAACGGACGCTGACAAATTCTAAATTCAGTTAATGCTTATTTGCTGGCGTTTGGTACAAAGGTTGGTTCGCCGTTGATTTTATAATCAGCGATGGCCTTTTGCGCTTCGTCGCTTAAAATCCATTCCTGGAATTTTTTGGCGCCGTCGGTGTTCAGCTCAGCACTGACCTTGTCAGGGTTGACGACAATGACTCCGTACTGGTTATACAGGTTATCATCCTTTTCGACAACAACTTCAAGATCCAGATTATCCTTCATATTTAACCAGGTAGCGCGGTCAGACAGGGTATAGGCTAATTTTTCATTGGCCATTTTCAGGGTGTCGCCCATGCCAGAGCCGGATTCGATGTACCAGGGCTGTCCTGCAGGGGTAACGCCTGCTTTTTCCCACAGGCCCAGCTCCTTGGTATGGGTACCGGATTTGTCGCCTCTGGATACAAATTCAGACTGGGTTTCAGCAATGGTCTGGAAGGCTTTTACCGCGTCGTTTGGAGCGACTTCCTTCAGTTTTGCCGGGTCATCCTTACTGCCCAGAACAATGAAGTCATTGTACATAACGTCAAAACGTTCGATGCCATAGCCTTCCTTGACAAAATCCTCTTCCTGAGATTTTGCATGAACCAGAAGCACATCGGCTTCTCCGTTTTTGCCCATTTCAATGGCTTTACCCGTTCCGACGGCCACAACCTTTACGGCAATGCCGGTTTCCTCTTCAAACTTGGGCAGGAGCACATCAAGCAAACCGCTGTCCTGTGTGCTGGTGGTGGTGGCCATAATAATTTCACCGTTGGAGCCTGGCTCCAGCTTTTCGGTTTTAGCAGTATTGTTGTTGCTGCTGCATCCTGCCAGGCCGATGACCATGGTCATCGTCAACAGCGCGGCCAGAACCAGTGTTAATTTTTTTTTCATTTCTCTTCCTCCTTGATAATGAAAATTAAATATATAAAAGAATAATCTTCTATACCATTATAATTTGCGAGGAGGAAATAAACGCAGTGCGCACGTTTATCATCTATCCTTCTCACAATGGAAAGCACAGCCGTTTCCCGCTGCACTCTGACGATTTTGAATCCATGGATTGACTTTAGGATAAAAAATTCGGATAGATAAATCTTTAAAACGATTTCGATATGACTATTTTAACAGAAAATGGCGAAGAATTCAAGCGGCAGTACTAATTGACAAGGGCTGTCAGGCGTGCTAGGATTAATCTGTCAGAAGAACACAGGGATTAGAACAATATTGAGGAGTAAAAAATGAAGGAAATACATATTTGTATTGGCAGTGCCTGCCATGTCAAGGGTTCCTATCAGGTGGTACAGCGCTTCAAGGAGCTGGTGGCTGAACGGGGCCTCGAAAATGAAGTGGAGCTGATGGGTACCTTCTGTCTGGACGCCTGCAGCGACGGGGTGGCTGTCAAGGTTGACGATCATATTTATACGGTTAAGCCAGAGGGCGTTGACCAGCTGTTTGACCAGATAATGGAGGGAAATAATGGGTGTCATTAATTTTACCAGGGCGAGCTGCCGGAATTGTTATAAATGTATTCGATACTGTCCGGTAAAGGCCATTAAACTGATGGATAATCAGGCTCAGATCGTTGAGGATCTGTGCATTGGCTGCGGTAACTGTTTTCGGATTTGTCCCCAGAATGCCAAATATGTGGCCAGCGATGTGGACAGCATCAGGCAGTGGCTGGAGGAGGGACCGGTGGTTCTGAGTTTGGCGCCGTCCTTTCCCGCCGGGTTTAATACGGAAGACCCGCTGCAGGTACTGGGCGGGCTGCGGGCTCTGGGATTTACAGTGATTGAGGAGACTGCTATTGGGGCAGAGCAGGTCTCAAAATACTATGCCAAGGATTACTGGGGCACAAAACGCCATGTGATCACAACCTCCTGCCCGACGGTTAACATGATGATCGAAAAATATTATCCCGATGTGGTGGAATACCTGAGTGAGGTGGTATCTCCCATGACCGCTCACGGTATGATGCTGAAGGAAAGGTATCCCAACGCGAAAGTTGTGTTCGCAGGGCCCTGCATCTCAAAGAAGATGGAAGCCGTCGACGCTGCCAGTCCGATCATCGACGGCGTGCTGACCTTTGATGAGCTGGATGTGTGGTTTAAGGAAGAAGGGATTAATGTAGCCGATATGCCAGCAGGCAGCTTTGACGCGACGGGCTGTAACGTGGCGCGCTTCTATCCGCTGGCCGGAGGTGTGGAAAAGACCAGTGTACCAGGTGTGCAGGGCGTCCGGCGGGTCATAAAAATTGACGGCCTCAAAAACTGCCGTGACTTTCTGGATGATATCGGTAAGCTGGAGGGCCAGTACTGGATCGAAATGAACGCCTGCGTCGAGGGCTGTGTCAACGGCCCGGGTAATACCCACAGCCCTCTGGTCAAGTATGAGCGGATCGAGCGCGTGACAGATTACATTAATAATAATGCCCGGAAGGACCCGGAAACACCGGAGCAGGCACCAGATTTCAGCCGTGGCTTCGCTGTTGAGAAAAAGGACCCCTTTGCGGGTGTGCCGGAGGAAGCCATTGAAGAAATTCTGCGGCAGACAGGAAAATTCACCCCGAAAGACGAGCTGAACTGCGGTACCTGCGGTTATGACAGCTGCCGTGAAAAAGCCGCGGCGGTTTACTGCGGCATGGCAGAGCTGGACATGTGCCTGCCTTTTATGCGCAACCGCAACGAGGCCATCTCCAATTTAATTATCGCGTCGACGCCAAACGCCATCGCGGTGCTGGACAAGGATTTCAGGATCGTTGATTTTAACGGGGCAGCCGAAAAGCTGTTCAAGACCGCCAAAACCGATGTGCTGCACAAAAATTTCGTTGAAGTCTTTGACTACAACCCGTTCAAAAAGCTGGACAATGTCGAGGGCAATTATTACAGCGGACGGGGACTTTACGCCCGCGGCAATATCCATTTTATGGAAATTCTGACCTATATCCCGGGACAGAAGATGTACATGGGAATATTTGTGGACATCTCCAGAGAGATCAAAAAAGAACGGGCATATCAGAAGATGCAGGAAGAAACCCTGGATATGGCCCAGAAGGTCATCGACAAGCAGATGCGCGTCGCCCATGAAATCGCAGAGCTGCTGGGTGAAACCACTGCCGAGACCAAAGTTACGCTGACCCGGCTGCAAAAGGTTGTAGGAACAAGAGAGGAAGAGGAATAATGGCTTTTTTTGTCGATATTGCCCATGACAGCATCAATAAGCACCACCAGGAGCTGTGCGGCGATAATGTGGAAATCCGCATCAACGATGAGAGCGTGATCGTTGTTCTGGCCGACGGGCTTGGAAGCGGTGTGAAAGCCAATATCCTGGCGACCATGACCTCCACCATTGCGGCGACCATGCTGGAGGACAAGATGTCGCTCAAGGATGTGGTGGAAACGCTGGAGGCCACCCTCCCGGTCTGCCAGGTCCGGAAGCTGGCTTACTCGACCTTTACCATCGTCCAGGTTTACTGGAAAACCCGGCGGCTTTATATCGTTGAGTTTGACAACCCGCCCATTGTCTATATCCGGGACGGGGAAATTTTAGAGCTGGAACGCCATCCCATCGAGTTCCAGGGCAAACAGATCTACGAAACCACCATGAAAATTGAGGAGAATGATGTTCTTGGCTTTTTCAGTGACGGTGTGATCCACGCCGGGGTGGGAACCCTGCTCAATTTCGGATGGCAGTGGGAGGACGCGGCCGACTATCTTCTGGCACGCACCTATGATGAGAAAATGGTCACCTCAAAGGATATCTCCATGCGGATGATCGAGACCTGCAATGACCTTTACGGCGGCGAGCCCGGCGACGACACAACAGTTGTGGTGATGAAGGCCGAGGAGCACCAGTATGTGACGCTGTTTTCAGGGCCGCCCCTGGACCGGACCAAGGACCAGATGATCCGAGAGATTCTGGATGAAGCCAAGGGCACAAAGGTGGTATGCGGCGGCACCGCCAGCAATATTGTGTCCCGGGAGTACGATGAGAAAATCGATATTGATCTTGACACCATGTCGGAACGGGTACCGCCAGTTGGCCGTATGAAGTCCATTGACCTCGTAACCGAAGGGGTGCTGACCATCCAGGAAACTGTCAATATCATTGAGGATTATATCCACAAGCGCCGGGGGCATGAAGTCTTTGAGGGAAACAACGGCGCGTCCATTCTGGCAGATCTGCTGGTAAACCACTGCACCCATCTGGATCTGATTCTGGGCAATTCCATCAACCCGGCCCACCAGAACCCGGATTTCCCCGATGCGCTCAGCTCAAAGTGGAAGATCACCCAGCGCCTTATCAATTTGCTCAAGGAGCTCAACAAATCCATCAATATTGTGTACGTGTAAACAGCCGGCCTGCGGGCCGGCTTGTTTAAGTTGTACTTAAGCGGTAAAATATAAACTTCTAACATAGCATTGATTCTTGACACTAAATTCAAAAAAGTATAAAATAGACTTTATAATGAGTGTCTAAAAAAACAATAATAACAAAATATTTACTTTAGGGAGGTGAATGTTATAGACATATTAACTATATGCTTAATCGTTGGTATAGTCATTGCCTTTGGCGTTGGGTATTTTATCCGCAAAAACGTCGCTGAGGGCAAGATAAATAGTGCTGAAGAAACAGCCAAGAAAATCGTAAACGATGCAGTCAAAGAGGGCGAAGCCCAAAAGAAGGAAATGCTGTTTAACGCCAAGGAGGAATCCTTAGCCTTAAAAGAAGCGATTGAAAAAGATAACCGCGAGAGACGCGCCGAGCTCCAGAAAACGGAAAACCGTTTGATCCAGAAGGAAGAAAACCTGGACAAAAAGGCGGCAAATCTCGAGCGCAATGAGGACAAGCTCGAAAGAAAAAACAAAGAGCTTGATAAGAAACAGGAAAAGCTGGACAGCCTCTATGAAGAACAGGTCAGGGAACTGGAACGTATTTCAGGCATGACCTTTGAGGAAGCAAAACAGATTTTACTGGATGATGTTGCCAAGGAAACCCGCGCCGAAGCGGCGGTAATGATCCGCCAGATCGAGGCTGAATCCAAAGCGACAGCAGACAAAAAGGCCAAGGAGCTGATTGCGCAGTCCATTCAACGCTGCGCGGCAGACCATGTGGCAGAAAATACCATTACTGTGGTCAACCTGCCAAATGATGAAATGAAAGGCCGTATTATTGGCCGTGAAGGCCGTAACATTCGTACACTGGAAACCCTGACGGGCATAGACCTGATCATTGATGACACACCGGAAGCCGTTATTCTTTCCGGTTTTGATCCGATCCGGCGTGAAGTAGCCCGTTTGTCACTGGAAAAACTGATTATTGACGGACGAATCCATCCAGCAAGAATTGAAGAGATTGTAAAAAAATCTCAAAAAGAAATGGATGCTCAGATCAAGGAAGTTGGAGAACAGGCCTGTTTTGACACAGGTATCCACGGATTACATCCCGAAGTTGTCAAGCTGTTAGGACGTCTGAAATACCGTACCAGCTACGGCCAGAACGTGCTCAAGCATTCCATTGAGGTTGCCCACCTGGCTGGCCTGATGGCCGCTGAACTGGACGCCAACGTTAAAATTGCAAAACGCGCAGGCCTGCTGCACGATATCGGCAAAGCCATCGACCATGAGGTTGAAGGAAACCATGTCGAAATCGGCGTAAACCTGCTGAAGAAATACAAGGAAAACAAAAATGTGATCCACGCGGTAGAGGCCCATCACGGCGATGTGGAAGCCACAACCATTGAGGCTGTGCTTGTGCAGGCTGCTGACGCCATCTCAGCCGCAAGACCCGGCGCAAGGAGAGAAACACTTGTCTCCTACGTACAGCGGCTGGAAGAGCTGGAAAAAATCGCCACCTCCTTTGATGGTGTCGAAAAATCCTTTGCGATTCAGGCTGGGCGCGAAGTGCGCATAATGGTTAAGCCAGACTCTGTCAATGATGACGACATGATGATGCTGTCCCGCGATATTGCCAAGAAGATTGAATCTGAAATGGAATACCCGGGAAATATCAAGGTCAACGTCATCCGTGAAACCAGAGCCGTGGAGTATGCCAAGTAACGCAGATGACGAAAAAGCCATCCTGCAAGGGATAGAAAGGCTTTTGAGGAATCTGTGATCCGATTAAAAATAATAAAAGGGGAGGGGCAAAGCCCCTTCCCTTTTATTTATTCATGAAAAGAAGACTGGAGTAACGATGAAAATATTAATGATTGGCGATGTGGTCAGCCGGCCGGGGAGAACCGTGCTCAAGGAACAGCTGGACAGCCTGATCGAGGAATATCAGATTGATTTTACCATTGTCAATGGCGAGAACGCTTCCGGCGGAAACGGCATTACTGAAAAAAACGCCAGGGAGCTGTTTAACCTGCCCATTGATGTCATGACCATGGGCAATCACGTCTGGCAGCAAAAAGAAATGGTCAATTATATTGAGAAATTTCCAAGGATTATAAGACCGCTCAACTATCCGGCTCCCTGCCCGGGCAAGGGCTATGATTTTTTCGAGCACAGCGGCAAAACCATCTGTGTGATGAACCTGTCCGGACAGATCTTTATGCCGGAGCTGGATTCCCCCTTTAACCTGTTCAGCCGCGTATGGCCGGAAATTGAGGGCAAATTTGACCTTTTGATTGTGGATTTCCACGCTGAGGCCACCTCAGAAAAGATCGCCTTTGGGTATTATCTGGACGGAAAAGCCTCCATTGTGGTGGGAACCCATACCCATGTGCAGACTGCGGATGAGCGGATTTTGCCCGGCGGAACCGCCTATATTACCGATTTGGGCATGACAGGCCCTTTAAATGGGGTTATCGGTGTGGAAAAAGACATTATTATAGGTAATATGGTGACCAAACGGCCAGAGCGTTTTGTCATCGAAAAAGCCCGCCCCTGGCAGATCAATGGGATCGTGGTTGAGGTTGACGACATGACAAACCAGCCGGTTAAAATTGAACGGATATACCGGATTTATGAGGAGTAGACAATGAGAGCAAGAGTAGCAGAAAAAGTAGAAAACTGTATTGATTCCCTGACACTGAGCCTGTCGGAAAAGGCAAAGGCTTTTCGCGAAGCAGGTGAATCCGTTGTGAGCTTTGGAACCGGAGAACCCGATTTCACCACGCCGGAGTACATCTGTGACGGCGCCAAGGCCGCCATCGACGCCGGACATACCAAATATGACGCAGTGACAGGAGTAGCGGCGCTGCGCAATGCCATCGCCAAAAAACTGAGGGAGGATAACGGCCTGAGCTATGGCATGGATGAGATCATTGTTAACAGCGGCGCCAAAAGCAGCCTCTCAGTGGCCTTACAGACCATTCTGAACCCGGGAGATGAGGTTATTATTCCCAAGCCCTACTGGGTCAGCTATACAGAAATGGTCAAGCTGGCAGGCGGTGTGCCCGTAGTGGTAGATACAGACCCTGAAAATGCCTTTAAAATGACCGCAGAGCAGATGAAAGCAGCCATTACAGATAAAACCAAAGCCATGATGCTTAACACGCCTGTAAACCCCACAGGGGTATTATACAGCCGTGAAGAGCTCCAGGCGCTTGCAGATGTGGCAGTAGCGGCAGATATCCTGGTGATAGCCGATGAAATCTATGAGGAATTTGTCTATGACGGCAACAAAATGGTCAGTATTGCTTCTTTGGGAGAAGCGATCAAAAATAACACTATTCTGGTCAACGGCTTTTCAAAAACCTATGCCATGACAGGCTGGCGGCTGGGTTACGCCGCAGCGCCCGCGGACATTATCGCAGGCATGAAGCGGATTCAGGGGCATACGATTTCCCACCCCTCGACCATTACCCAGTACGCAGGGATCACTGCGCTTGAGGAAAAGGGTGAGGTGGTGAATGAGATTATCCGTATTTTTGATGAGCGCCGCAGGGGAATGATGGCCCGTCTGGACAAAATCTCACAGCTCAGCTATATCTACCCCCAGAGTACTTTTTATATTTTTGTAGACATCAGCCAGGTTATCGAGGATAATAGATACGGAATTGCGTCCGGATACGAATTTTCACAAAGGCTGCTGAACGAGCAGAAGGTCGTTACCATACCAGGTGAGGCCTTTGGTGTTACCGAGCATATCCGTTTATCCTTTGCCACTTCGATGGAAGAGATTGAAGAAGGATTTAACCGGATTGAAGCGTTTTTAGCATCGGCATGCCCTGCATGACCGCATTAATATATAAATAGGAGAAAGAGAGTAAGAAGATGAAAGAATTTTACGAGAGTCCACTGATTGAACGCTATGCGTCCAAGGAAGTCTGCCGGATTTTTTCTGCCGATAACAAGTTTTCAACCTGGCGTAAGCTTTGGGTTGCTCTGGCAGAAGCTGAACAGGAGCTGGGACTGCCCATCACCGACGAACAGATTGAGGAGCTGAAATCCAAGATTTATGATATTGACTATGAAACAGCTGCCAGAGAAGAAAAAATCCTGCGCCATGATGTGATGGCCCATGTGCACACCTATGGGGAGCAATGCCCCAAAGCGAAGGGGATTATCCATTTAGGCGCTACCAGCGCGTATGTGGGGGATAACACAGACATTATCACCTATACGGAGGGCCTGGTACACATCCGCAAATGCCTGCTGAACCTTATCAGCGCTCTGTCGAAATTCGCGCTGGAATACAAGGACCTGCCGACCCTGGGCTTTACCCATTTTCAGCCTGCACAGCTGACCACTGTGGGCAAGCGCGCCAGTCTCTGGATACAGGACCTGATGATTGACCTGGAAGATCTGGACCATCTCATCAGCATCGTGCGCCTGCGCGGCGCCAAAGGCACCACCGGCACCCAGGCCAGCTTTATGGACTTATTTGAAAATGATCAGGAAAAGGTAAAGCAGATCGACAGGCTGGTAGCTGAAAAAATGGGCTTTAAGGCAACCTATGCCGTCACAGGACAGACCTATCCCCGTAAATTTGACAGCCAGGTTCTGGCAGTGCTCAGCGGTATTGCCCAGAGCCTGAGTAAGTTTGCCACAGACATTCGTTTGCTCCAGCACCTGAAGGAAGTGGAAGAGCCCTTTGAGAAAACACAGATTGGCTCGTCAGCCATGGCCTACAAGAGAAACCCCATGCGTTCCGAGCGTATCTGTTCACTGGCGCGCTACATCATTGTCGATTCTCTGAACCCGGCCATTACGGCGGCTACCCAATGGTTTGAAAGAACGCTGGACGATTCTGCCAACAAGCGTATTTCCGTGCCAGAGGCATTCCTGGCGGCGGACTCCATTATTTCCATCGCCATCAATATTTCCGAAAATCTGGTGGTTTATCCAAAGGTGATCCATCAGCATATCATGAATGAGCTGCCCTTCATGGCTACCGAAAATATTATCATGGAAGGCGTGAAAAACGGCGGAGACCGTCAGGATCTCCATGAGAAAATCCGGGTGCTCTCCATGGAAGCCGGGGCGACTGTCAAGGTTGAGGGCAAGCCCAATGACCTTATCGAACGCATTGTGGCGGACGGTACCTTTGGGATTAAAGAAGAGGACATCGAAAGCATTCTCGATCCTTCTTTATATATTGGCCGCGCGCCGCAGCAGGTGGTGGACTTTATTGAGGAAGAGGTACAGCCTGTACTGGATGCCAACAAGGACCTGCTTACCATGACTGAAATTGACTTGAAGGTTTGAAACCCCAAAACAGAGCTGCCGCAGCAGGCAGCTCTGTTTCGTCAAATTGTACACTGCGTAAAAAAAATAAAAAAAATTTAAAAAAGTACTTGCATTCCAGTATCGATATGGCTATAATATACGAGTACCTTAAATCTGAGGTCACACAAATGGGCCATTAGCTCAGTTGGCTAGAGCACCTGACTCTTAATCAGGGTGTCCAGGGTTCGAGTCCCTGATGGCCCACCATTTCACAATAAAGCAATCAGATTTAAGCATTACTAAAAATTAAACGAGCCTTATATGGGACTCGAACCCCGTGGGGGTTTGAGCGTGAAAAAAACCAATTGGTTTTTAGCGAAAATCTCCGAGGTTTTAAAAACCGAGGAGGACAAATGCAGAGCATTTGTGTCCCTGATGGCCCACCATTTGAATTTAATACACGAATAACACCAGTCGCTTTTGCTATGCAAAAGCCATTTTTCTGTAGGGGTATAGCTCAGTTGGTAGAGCAGTGGTCTCCAAAACCACGTGCCGAGGGTTCAAATCCTTCTGCCCCTGCCAAATTTAATCATAAACTCTAAAATTGGCTAAGACAGCCGACTTTTAGAGTTTTTTTATATTCAGCTTTAGCCAAGAAAATTGACGTATCTGTTTTTTTATATTATAATAACGAACGGTTTGTAGCGTTTTTTAAACAAGTTTTAAGAATGCTGCTTATCCATATACTCAAAATAAAAAAAGAGAGAGGACGAAGAAATGAAGAGTGTAAAAAAACTTTTTGCTCTGCTGCTTGTAGCCGTACTTGCCATCGGTATTGCAGGCTGCGGAACCGGTGGAAGTTCTTCTGGGGGAACATCTTCAGACGGTAAGATCCGTGTAGCAATGCAGGATCCTAATGTGCCGATTGACCCGCAGAAACAGACTAGTAGTTATTTAATGATGGTTGCTGACCAGATCACACAGCCATTAATCAGCCTGAAAAATGATGGTACATTAGCACCAGAATTGATCAAGGAAATGCCAAAAATCTCTGACGATGGTTTAACCTATTCTTTTGAATTGAAGGATAATGTTAAATTCCATAATGGAGAAACTGTGAAAACGTCTGACGTTAAATATTCCTTTGAACGTTTATTAACCGAAGGTGTTATGGGCTCTATGATCGACCAGATCGTGGGCGCACAGGCATTGATTGACAAAACAGCTACCTCCCTGGAAGGTTTTAAAATTATCGATGACCAGAAGTTTGATATTGTGCTGGAACAGCCTTTCAGTCCATTTACTTCTACCATTGCAACAGCTTACGTAGCCATCTATCCAGAAAAGGCCTGTAAAGATGCGGGCGCAGATTGGGGTAGAACAGTGCTTTACGGTACTGGCCCATACAAAATGGACAGCTATGTTGCAGGACAGGGAATCGAATGCTCTAAATTCGATGACTATCATGGCGAACCAGCCAAAAACGCTGGTGTTTCTTTCAAATTTATGGAAGATGCCAACACACAGGTTATGGAATTCCAGAAGGGCAACATTGATATTGTTCAGTTAGACGCTACCTTATACCCACAGTATAAAGACAATGCAGACATCAAGGACAGCATTCACTCCTTCATGCCAATCGGGGAAATCTATTTAACACCGAGTGTTGAAATGATTCCTGAAGTTAAAGTAAGAGAAGCTTTAAGCTATGCGATCGACAGAGAAGCGATCTGCAAAGATTTATTAAACGGTACTGCTGTTCCGGCTAAGACTTTCCTTCCAGAAGGCCTGATCGGATACAATGAATCAGCACCTGCATATGAATATAATCCCGAAAAAGCAAAACAGTTATTGGCAGAAGCCGGATATCCGAATGGTTACACCATTGATGTGCCATTATCTTCAAAATATCCATTCAAAACCAAAATTGCAACCGCTATTCAGGACCAGGCACGCGCAGCTGGCTTTACACTTAATTTAAGCGAAGTTGACGGCGCTGCTTACAATGATATGGATTTAGGCGGACAGATTCCTTTGGGCGTCAGCAACTGGTATGTTGATTACATTGACCCAGATGGAATGATTTATCAGCGTTTTGCACCGATCGTTACAATGACACATTCAAGTAAATATCAGAATCCTGAATTTGATGCGCTGTTGAACGAAGGCCGTCAGATTACCGACGAATCAAAACGTCAGGAAATCTATTCAAAGGCAGATCAAATGATTACACGTCAGGATTATGCTGCTATTCCGATTTGTCATGAAACCAAATATTATTTGATGAACTCTGCAGTTAAGAATTTTGAAGTTACGGATATGTTCCGTTTCCATTTTGAAACAGCAGAATTATCCTAAGTGATATAAAGGGTTATTTATAAGTTTAAAGACACGGTAGGACAACTCGTAAGGTTTTGTTCTGCCGTGTATTTTAAATGGTATAAATTAAAAAAGGAGGAAAACAGTTTGGGTAAATATATCCTAAAAAGACTTGGGCAGACATTGCTGGTTCTTTTCGCTATCAGTATCATTGTCTTCTTATTGATGAATGTGCTGCCCGGTGACCCTGTAGCGTTGATGCTTGAAAAACGTGCAGATCCTGCAACTGTTGAGCAAGTGCGTCATTCGTTAGGATTGGACAAACCTTTATTCCAGCAATATTGGGATTTTCTAGTTGGAATTTTTCATGGTGATTTGGGGACTTCTTATTTCACAAAAGAGCCGGTTATGGCAACATTAACCCGCAGCTTTTTCATTACGCTTCAGTTAGCAGCATGTTCTTTTGTCTTTGCCGTAATTATTGGGGTGACTTGTGGAATGCTGGCTGCTATTTACAGAGGTAAAGCACTGGATTCAACATTAATGACACTCTCTATCGTAGGTATTTCCGCACCATCTTTCTGGGTTGCCATTATTCTACAGATTATCTTCGGCCTGCAGCTTGATTTACTGCCGATTTCCGGGTTTTCATCGCCCATTTATTTTATCCTGCCGAGTATTGCGCTCGGGACGCGGTACGCCGCATCCATTGCCCGTATCACACGTACGAGTATGCTGGACGTTATCGGGCAGGACTATATTCGTACTGCGAGGGCAAAAGGGGTAAAGGAAAGTGTTGTCATGTGGAAGCATGCCTTCAAAAACGCCTTGATCCCGATTGTTACTCTGTTGGGGACACAGCTTGGCTACATGCTTGGCGGCTCCATGCTCATTGAAAAAGTATTTACAATTCCAGGAATTGGTAATGTTCTGGTTACGAGCCTCAATAACCGTGACCTTCCGCTTCTGCGTGGTGCCATGCTCTACGTGGCCGTTGCCTTTGTACTGGTAAACCTTCTGGTCGATATTTCTTATGCATTCATTGACCCAAGAATTCGAGTTACGGAGGGTAAAAAATAATGAAGACACCAAATCTTGGATATAAACGAAACAACTACGCTGAGGAGAAGACAGGACAGGAAATTGTCGTCCAGTCAAAAAGCTACTGGAAGGACAGCTTCAACCGCCTGAAGAAAAATAAGGTTGCCATGGTCTGCATGGGGATCATTATCATTCTGGCGCTTGTCGCCATTCTGGCTCCGCTTATTTCTCCCTATGATCCAAACCAGCAGAATTTGGCCATTGCCCTTCAGTCACCTTCAGGCGAGCACCTGTTTGGCACCGATGAATACGGGCGCGATATTTTATCCCGTGTTATTTACGGTACCCGCGTATCCCTTTCAGCAGGGATTATTGCCCAGATCATCGCGACCATTCTGGGTGTTACCCTCGGTTCGCTGGCGGGCTATTACGGCGGTAAGGTGGATACTGTTATTTCCAGAATCATGGAAATTTTCGCAGCTTTCCCAGACCTGCTGTTAGCTATGGCAATCATGTTTGCGCTTGGTACTGGCCTCACCAGTCTGTTTATCGCCCTTGCGATTGTCAACTGGGTGCAGACAGCCAGAATGGTCCGCGGGCAGGTTATGCAGCTCAAAGAAAAGGAATTCGTTGAGGCCTGTATTGCCAGTGGCGGCAGTGGCTTCCGAATTATCATGAAGCACATGATTCCAAACTGTATTTCAACCATTATTGTATTGATAACCCTTGGTATTCCAAGTGCGATTCTGACCGAGGCGTCTTTAAGCTTCCTCGGTATTGGTATCCAGCCGCCAGATCCGAGCTGGGGCTCCATGATCAGCTACGCGCAGCCATATATCAACAGCGACCCGCTGTATAGTATATTCCCCGGAATCGCCATTATTATCACAGTAATTTCCTTTAATATGTTCGGTGACGGCCTCAGAGACGCCCTGGATCCGAAGTTGAAGAATTAAGATCAGAAAGCGGTGATTACGACATGAAATTATTAGAAGTAAAAGACCTTAAAACCTATTTCTACACCGATGAAGGTGTCGTTAAATCTGTTGATGGTGTTAGTTTTTCTGTAGATAAAGGCGAAACACTTGGGGTTGTAGGTGAGTCTGGCTGTGGTAAAAGTATCACATCGATGTCGATTATGCAGCTGATTGGAAAGCCGGGGAAAATTGTCAACGGCGAAATTGATTTTAAAGGTGAAAACCTGCTGAATAAAGATAAGGAAGAAATGCGGAAAATCCGTGGCAAGGAAATTGCCATGATCTTCCAGGAACCCATGACTTCCCTGAACCCAGTTTACACTGTAGGGCAGCAGATTATGGAAGCTGTCCTGATTCACGAGGATATGACAAAGGAACAGGCCCGGGAACGCGCGATTCAGATGCTGGATCTCGTCAAGATCCCAGATGCCGAAAAGCGTCTTAATTCCTATCCCCATGAGTTTTCAGGCGGGATGCGCCAGCGTGTTATGATCGCCATGGCCCTCTCCTGTAACCCTGAGTTTTTGATCTGCGATGAACCGACAACGGCACTGGACGTTACCATCCAGGCCCAGATCCTCAACCTGATCAATGAGCTCAAGGAAAAAACCGGCACCGCTGTCATGATGATTACCCATGACCTTGGGGTTATCTCTGAGGTTGCCGATAACGTTATGGTTATGTACGCGGGCCAGGTCGTTGAGTATACCGATGTGGACACCGTGTTTGAAAAACCGCTGCACCCTTATACCCAGGGCCTGATTAGCTGTATTCCGAAGCTGGGCGGCCAGGAAGAAAAGCTTTCAACCATCAAGGGCATGGTTCCAAGCTTTAACGATATGCCGGAGGGCTGCCTGTTCTGCCCGCGCTGCGAATACGCAAAGGATATTTGCCGCAAAGAACGGCCAGAGCTTGTTGACCTTGACGGCCATCAGGTACGCTGCTTTAAATATACCGATCGATGGGAGGAAGAAAACTAATGGCAGAAGAAAAAAACAATGTGTTGCTGGAAGTTAAAGACCTGAAAAAATGGTTCCCCATCAAAGGCAGCGGATTCGGCAAGGAAAAAGCCTTTGTCAAAGCGGTGGACGGCGTCAGCTTTACCCTTAACCGCAGTGAAACCCTCGGTATTGTAGGGGAATCCGGCTGTGGTAAATCCACCATGGGACGCTCAGTTCTCCGCCTGATTGAGCCGACTGAAGGCCAGATCATCTATGAGGGTGAAGATATTATGACCCTGGACCGCAAGGCCCTGCGCGCAAAACGTAAGGAATTCCAGATGATGTTTCAGGACCCTTATGCGTCGCTGAACCCGAGAATGACGGTTGGTGAAATTATCGGTGAGCCTCTGGAAATCCAGACGGATATGAACAGCAAGGAGCGTGAAGCAAAGGTTCTTGAGATCATGGACCTTGTTGGGCTCAATACCCAGTATATCCGCCGCTATCCACACGAGTTTTCAGGTGGACAGCGTCAGAGAATCGGTATTGCCCGGGCAATCATTTTACAGCCAAAGCTTTTGGTGTGTGATGAGCCCGTATCCGCCCTCGACGTTTCCATTCAGGCCCAGATCATTAACCTGATGGAGGACTTGCAGCACCATATGGGGATTGCCTTTATGTTTATTTCCCATGACCTGAGTGTTGTACGCCATATTTCGGACAGGGTTGCGGTTATGTACCTGGGCCATGTTGTCGAATACGCGGAGAAGGATGAGCTCTACAATAATCCGTCTCATCCTTATACCATTGCATTGCTGTCTGTTATTCCGACGGTTGAAAAAACCAAGAGAGAAAAAATCATTCTTCAGGGTGACCTGCCAAGCCCGGACAATCCGCCGAGCGGCTGTTGTTTCCATACCCGATGCTACAAAGCGCAGCAGATCTGTAAGGAATGTACCCCTGAGCTCAAGGATTTAGGCAATGGCCATATGTGCGCCTGCCACTTCCCTGGAAAATAGACGGCTCAGTATGAATAAAACGCGAAAAGCCTGGAAATCCAGGCTTTTGCGTTGTATACAGGAACTTTAACAGAATAAAGGGAGAAAGTATCTAAAATGAAAATTACGAAAATCAATACAAAACGTGTCAAGATTCCTTTGGTTGAACCATTTCATATTTCGTTGGGCGTTATCACCCACGCAGAGCAGATTCTGGTTGAAATTGAAACCGATGAAGGTCTTGTGGGGATCGGTGAAGGCTCAGCCGCTGTTTTGATCAGCGGTGAAACCCTGGAAAGCATTGAAGCCGGCATCCGCATCATGGAAAAGGAAATTATCGGCTGCGACCCAATGGATATTGAAAAAATCTACTGGATCATGGACCGTGCCATTGCCCACTGTCCTTCAGCTAAAACAGCCATTGACATCGCCTGCTATGATCTGATTGGTAAAATCACAAACATGCCTTTATACAAGGTTTTAGGGGGAAATTCCAATACCTTTGAAACGGACATGACCGTTGGTATCAACGACCCGGCTTATATGGCTGAAAAAGCAAGAACCCATGTGGCCGAAGGCTTCGACACCATCAAAACAAAGGTCGGCACCACTGTGGAAGCTGACGTAGCCCGCGTTAAAGCCATCCGTGACGCAGTAGGCCCGGATGTTAAAATCCGTCTGGACGCAAACCAGGGCTGGACGCCAAAGGAAGCCATCGCTGTGATCAACAAGCTGGCAGACTATGACATCGAGCTCATCGAACAGCCTGTGCCTTACCATGATTTTGACGGTCTGGCATTCGTTACTGCCCACTCTCCAATTCCGATTATGAGTGACGAGAGCGTCTTTAACTCAAAGGATGCCATGAGAGCCATCAAAATGCATGCCGTTGACCTGATCAATATCAAGCTCATGAAATGCGGCGGTATACGTGAAGCGCTGAAGATCAACGCCATCGCTGAAGCGGCTGGCGTTGAATGTATGCTGGGCTGCATGGCCGAAGAAAGCAACATCGGTGTCACCGCTGCTGCCAGCCTGGGCGCTGCCATGAAAAATATCACGAGAGCAGACCTTGACGCTCATCTGACCCTGACCGACGTAGCTGTAAAAGGCGGCGTTATCATGGAAAATGGCAAGACCATGATCCTGCCTGAAAAACCAGGTCTGGGACTGGAAAAGTAAGAAAAGAATTAAAAGGTTAATCATAAACAGCCACCAGCTGCCTGTTGCAGTCTGGTGGCTATTTTTTAATGGAAAATTGAGAATGGAAAATGGAAAATGATAGAACCCTTTTGCATGTGCAAAAGCGATTGAGACCGCGGCCGAAGGCCGCTGTTTAAATCACTTTTTCGATAGAAAAAGTGTTCGTAAATTTTCCATTTTCCATTTTTCATTCTCCATTGATGACGTCCACAATGTCCATACGGCGGATTTTTTTGGTTGGCCCGATGATGGACAGAAAGGTTGTGGCCAGGGACAAACCGATGATGATGACCAGGGGCAGCCAGGGCAGGCTCCAGGCGTCGCCCCAGCGGGTGGTGATCATCTGGTCATACAGGAAAGCGTGAAGGGGAAGTCCCAGAACCGCGCCGGCTGCGCAGCCCACAAGGGCATAGGCGGCCGACTCTGAGGCCACCATCCGCACAAGCTGCCTGCCGGACATCCCCACAGCGCGCATGACGCCGTACTGGTTAATGCGGCTGGAGACGCTGATGTTCATGCTGTTGATGATATTGAAAATGGTGATCAGAGCAATGATGAACAGGAAGCCGTACACAAAGGTAGACATGGTGTAAAAGGCTGAGCGGGCCTCCTGATTGCCCTGTCTGGAATCCGCCACAGTAATGTCATAGCCTGGGGTGCCGCTGTGCGCGCTCTCCGCTGCTGCGACAAGGGCGTTGACCGTGCCCAGGGTGTCATCGCTGGCGGCTTCATTTACCTGCAGGTCGATGACCGTGTAGCCCTGGCCGCCCGTAATGCGGTCAAAGGTATCTTCTGAGCTGATGAGGATCTCGCCGTTTTCCTCTGCGTTAAAGGGCAGGGAGGAAAGCACGCCGCCCACGGTAACGGTTTTGTCACCGCCTGCGGCTGGCAGGGTAATGGTGTCGCCGGTCTTCCAGTTCTGGCGGTTGTCATAGCTGACCAGCACCGTATCAGGATTTTCCCGGACACTGTCAATGCTGCCGTCCACCAGCACCGCTTCGGACCAGTCAAACTGCTGATCTTCGTAGGAGATAAGGCTGATGGCGAGTCCGTTTTTTTCGGGCAGCGGGGCGTATTTTCTGCCAAAAGCCCGCTCGATTCCCGGAACCTCATTAAGCTTTGCGGCCAGGTCATCGGGCAGATAAAGGCCGTTTTCCTCCAGGGCGACTGTAATATCCGGTGTGCTGGGTTTCAGCGGACGCATGGCATGGGACATAAAATCAATGAACACCGTAAAAGATAAAAAGAGAATAATGCTGATGGCAAAGGAGGCGGCCATCAGAGCCATATTCTTCCGGTTCCCAAAGGCGTGGCTGGTCCCCATGGCGATGTCCACAGGCAGGCGGCTGGTTTTTGCCGCCCGGTGCACCTTGGGCAGATTGCTTTCCATATTGCCGGTAACTGCGTTTAACGGGGAGACCTTTGAGGCTTTTTTGCAGGGGGACATGGCCGCCAGAAATACGGTCAGAAAACCGACGATGACACCAGCGGCCAGGCCGATGGGGCTGAGCTGAAACAGGGGCAGGTTGCCGTAAAAGGTTGGGTTGAAATGCCCCACCACGGCGCAGGAAATCCAGATGATGACCGTGCCTGCAAGCAGTCCCATTGGGATGCCCCGCAGACTGAAGCCAAGGCTCTCGCGCCGCACGTATCGGCGGACCTGTTTTTTGGAGGCGCCCAGACAGCGCAGCAGACCAAAAAACTGGGTCCGCTCCAGAATACTGATGTTAAAGCTGCTGGAAATCATGATGGTGCCTGCGATCAGTACCAGCAGAAACAGCACCAGCGCAATGCCGTAAAGGGCATAGGCGTAAGGGTCGCCGCTGACGCCGTAGAGCCCGAGAAGCCGCTGGTTTTCCTGAATCTGGCCGGGGGACAGGCCATAGGTAGTCTGGATATCCTCGATACCCGGGCGGATGTCAAGCGCGTTTTTAAACTGAAGGTAATAGACGGTCCGGGAATCCCGGTTTTCCAGACACTGTTTTATACCCGCTTCATTGAAAAAAGCAGCGTGCCGGTCTCTTGACTTAAGGGCGGAAAAATCATTGAAGGTACCGCAGATGGTAAAGGTGACCGGCGGGCCGCCCACCGCCTCGGTAGTGACGGTGTCGCCGATGCTCAGGCCAAGCGCATCAAGAAGCTGCCGGTCTACAAGGGCTTCATCCGCTGTCTGGGGAAAGTGCCCTTCGCTCACCGTAAGCCCCATCTCGGCCGACAGGGCTTCGCTGCTTCCCTGGAGCATGAGTTCCCTGCCGCCCAGCGCTGCGCTTGAAGCAGCAGTAAGCCAGCCGGAGACAGCCACGTCGGGCCGAAGGCCGATCATCTGGCCGGCGGCCTCGTCCAGGTCCTTGATGGCGATGTGAAAATTGCCGTCCTCCCGGATGGCCCGGTCGACTTCTGCCCGGATAGCCATATCGGCCATGCCGAAGATCGCGGTGACCAGGCAGACCGCAATGGTGATACAGAGCACGGTGATCCGGTTTTTCCTGCGGTGCACCCTTGCGTACTGTGAAACAAGGTCGAGGTAGCTTTTCATTGCAGGGCACCTCCCAGATCGGTGAGGAAACCGTCAGAAACCTGAAGCACCCGGTCGGCCTGCTGCGCGATGGCAGGGTTGTGGGTGATCATGAGAATGGTCTGACGGTAGTGCCTGGAGGTGGATTTGAGCAGAGAGATAACCTCACGGCTGTTTTTGCTGTCCAGGTTGCCCGTGGGCTCGTCGGCCAGAATGAGCATGGGCCGGGTGACTAAGGCCCTGCCGATGGCCACACGCTGCTGCTGCCCGCCGGAGAGCTGCCGCGGCAGGTGGCTTCTGCGCTCCCTTAGCCCGAGAACCTCCAGAAGCTCCTCCACATAGGCCTGATCGGGCTTTTGATAATCGAGCAGGAGGGGGAAGATGATGTTCTGCTCTACGCTCAGCTCGGGAATCAGGTTGTAGGACTGGAAGATAAAACCAATGCTGCGTCTCCGGAAGATGGTGAGCTGCTCCTCCTTCATGGAGAAGATATCCTTGCCGTCGATAAAAACCTGCCCCTTCGTCGGGGTATCCAAAGCCCCAAGGGTATTGAACAATGTGGTTTTACCAGAGCCGGATTCGCCCACAACCGCCACGAATTCGCCCTTTGTGATATTAAAGGAAACGTTTTTCAGGGCTTCTACACGGGCGTCGCCGTCCCCGTAAATTTTTGTCAGTTTTTTTACTGTGAGTAAATTCATGTTGTTTACCACCTTTCTTGATCTGCTAACAGGATAACACGGGCAGCTTACGGGCAGATGTCCCAAAGCTTACAATTTTGTCATCTTCAAAAAGGTCATGGTAAACAGGGCACCCTGGCCCGGGCTGCTCTCCACCGAGAGCGTGCCCTTATGAGCTTCGGTGATGGCCAGAGCCAGAGGGAGCCCCAGCCCGGCGCCCTGGGTATCCTGGGAGAAGCGGCTGCGGTAAAAGCGTTTGAAAATATGGTGGATATCCTCCGGGTGGATACCGCTGCCGTTGTCCTGGACCGTGATGCGGGTGACTGCTGCGCTCTCATCCCATCCAACTGCAATCCAGCCGCCGGTGCTGGTATGGTCAAGGGCGTTTTTTATCAGGTTGCTGACAGCCTCGGTGAGCCAGTCGGGATCGTAGAGGAGCCGGGCAGCCGGGCTTCCGGAAAAGCGCAGGGCTTTCTGTTCCCGTCTGGCCCTTGTCTCAAAGCTGTGTGACAAATCCTCCATCATCGCCTGAACAGGCCTGAGGACTGGTCTCAGGGTGATGGCGCCTGCGTCCAGACGGGTGATTTTAAGCAGGTTTTGAATCAGGGTTTCCATACGGTTCAGCGAGTCGTTTACCTTATCTGTGAAACGGGCCAGCACCTCGGGGTCGGCGCCGTCCTCCTGAAGAATTTCATTGTACATTTTCAGGGCGGCCAGCGGTGTTTTCAGCTGATGGGAAATATCGGAGAGGGTATCCTTGAGAAAGGACTTTGCCTTTTTTTCTGTATCCAGATGGGCGGTGAGGGAGGTGGCCAGGCTGTTGATGTCCGCAAAGAGCTTATACAGGCTGCCATCCGCGTCGCTTTCCAGACGGGCGCTGGTGTTGCCGCCCATGAAGCGTTTGAGCTGAGTTTCGGCCCGGGTGATTGTGCGCTGCTGCGCGCGGAAATACAGCACACAGAGCACTGTGACACAGAGGGTGAAGAGAAGCCCGTAGGAAAACAGCGAGAGCATGCTGCTGTACCGAAAGGCCGACAGAAAGGAAAGGTAGGCGGCAGGGGTGTCCGGCGTGTAACCCGCCCGGGTGAGCAGCGCCGAACCGGCCTCGCCCTCACTGGCGGTGAGGTCCCGGGTAAAGACATCAGCGACTTCCTCGGCAGGAAGCCCCTTATCCAGCAGCGCGCCGGCCAGCTCAGTGTCTCTGGTGTAAAGAACACTTCGGGCGCTGGAGGAGAGAGAAAAGGCGATGAGCTGTCCGGCGAGCAGCAGAAAAATCGTCGCTATGCCTAAAGCTGTAAACAAGCGCCGGATATCCCGGTTGTTAAAAATTGTGCTCATGATCAGTCACCAGCGCTTTCGGACTGCCATTTGTAGCCCATGCCGCGCACAGTGAGCAGCCGGGCAGGATGGTTGGGATCATCTTCGATTTTGCTGCGAAGGCGTCTTATATAAACCGAGAGGGTGTTGTCGTCCACAAAATCGCTCGGACTGTCCCAGAGGCGTTCCAGAATGGAATTCCGGCTCAGTATCATGCCGGGATTCTGTAAAAACATGATCAGCAGGCGCTGCTCCGCGGCGGTGAGCTCCAGAGACTGGCCGTTTTTAGTGGCGCTGCCTTTCATCAGATCCACCGCGATGCCGTGGCTTTCGAGGATGGGAGACCGGAGCTTTCGGGCGCGGCGCAGCAAGGCCTTTATTCTGGAAACCAGCTCACCCAGATTAAAGGGTTTGGTGATGTAGTCATCGCCGCCGATGTCCAGACCCATGACAACATTGACCTCCTCATCCGAAGCTGTCAGAAAAATGATAGGCACCTCAGAGTGCCTGCGGACACTGCGGCAGATATCAAAGCCGGTGCCGTCGGGCAGTGTCAGATCAAGCAGAAGCAGATCAAAGGAGTCCTTTTCGAAAAGGAGAAGGGCCTCCTGCACGGTCTGGGCAACGCGGACATTAAAGCCGTTTTTGACCAGTGTATATTCGAGTCCGTCAATGAGGCTTGTGTCGTCTTCAACTAAAAGGATACGGTTTTGGATCATAAAAAAACCTCCTGTACATAAGTGCTTTTATTATAGCACAGGAGGTCAAATGGTATTCTGAAAAGACAACATTTATTTAAACGGTCGTTTTTCGGTTTAAACGGTATAGAAAGGGATGTCAAAATTAGTTATAATAATACAAAAAGTATCAGAATGGAGGAAAAAAGTGAAAAAGAAATCATTGCCCAAATCATGGAAAGGACGAATTACCGCAGCCATCCTGGGCGTAACCCTAAGCTTTACGGCTTTTACCGGCTCTGTTGTGCTGGCAGCGCCGGAGATTCCAGTGGATACTAGCGGTGTCGATAATTATGACGGCGGCCGCCTGCCCGCAGGGCTGGATTCATCCTATTACACTCTGCCCCAGGACACCAACGGCATCACGCCAAGGGGCGTGACGTTACCGGAGCAATACGACCTGCGGAATAAGGGGCTTGTGACCGGCACCCGGAATCAGAACCCCTGGGGCTCCTGCTGGTCCTTTGGCAACACCTCCAGCATCGAATCCAACGCGGTGCTGAAAGGCGCTGGCAGCGCCGGCAGCCTGGACTATTCCGAGCACTATATGGCCTGGTTTACCTTCCAGCCCTACCAGGGCGAGGGGTATGAGATCGTGGAGGGCGCGGCAAATGTCCTGGACTTTGGCGGACGTCGGCAGATGGCCACAGCGGACACCACAGCCTGGTTTGGACCGATTGATGAGACGCTGGCGCCCTATGTCAACGCCGCGGGAGAACGGGATGACAACGGTATTCCGTTGAAAACCGGTGACTGGAGCCTTCCGGAAAGCCTGCGGGATGAGGCAGAGGAGGTGCACGTGCAGAACGTGGATTACCTGCCTGAGACGGGCGTCTTTAAAGGCACAGCGGTGGATAAAGATGGTATAACCTATAAAACCGGTTACTCTTTTGACGAGGCTGCCCTAAAGGCCGTTAAAAGCGCTCTCATGGAAAACGGTGTGCTGGACGTGTCCTACTATGCGGCAAAATCACTTCCAGATCAGGATGAGAATACCACTGAAATTTTTAATACCGAAACCCATGCTCAGTACAGCCCAAGAAATGCCTCGGCCAACCATGAAGTCTCCATTGTGGGCTGGGATGATACCTATAGTGTTGATAATTTTAGCACCACGCCGCCGGGACCAGGTGCGTGGATTGTTAAAAACAGCTGGGGCAAGGGGAACGGTGGCGCAGGCTCTGTGGATGCAGAAGGCTACTTTTATATCTCTTATTATGACCAGACCGTCAGTGAGTTCACTTCCTACCAGGTGGACGTGCCGGAAAACGGTCTGTTCAGTTATGATAATAATTATCAATATGACTTTTTAGGCTATAAGTCCTTTGTGTCCGTTCCGCCGAGCGAGGACAACAGAGGTAACAAGGTAGCCAACATCTTTACTGCGGAAAAGGATGAGGTATTAACGGCAGTGTCCGCCATTACCGTGGATACGAACAGTACCGTTGAGGTTGAAATTTACAAGCTCGCCGATGGCGCAGACCTTTCAAACGCGGGCGAGGCGGTTTCCACAATCACTGCCCAACCCACCTACGGCGGCTATCACACCATTGAACTGAACAAGGATGTTGAGCTAAAGGCCGGCGAACGCTTTGCCGTGGTCGAGACCATTACGGGAGATAGCGGTGGCTATCTACCGATAGAGATGGGCTATAGCGGTGTTATTACCCAGGGCAGCGGTGGTAAAATCCAGACCATTGCCAAGATTGAACCAGGCCAGAGCTATGTTTTTTCCAAGGAAAATGGTCAGTGGATTTGGTCTGACATAGCAAATACGCCTCCAACAGTAGTCGGCGATGAAACCAGTAACTATGGCAATGCTATGATCAAAGCCTTTACCGTCGATCAGGATGACGCAGTGGCAGCGGCTCTGACCGTTGAAAGCCTTGACAGCCAGAAGCAGTCTCTGGGAAGCCAGGAGGTAACGGATTTTGCAGCCCCGGTGCTGCTGCCAGCCGGGACAGAAACTATCCGCCTGAGCGCCACAGCCCAGAACGGAACCGCCAGCCTGAGCGTGGCTGAAAATACCGAAGTTGCCAAGGAAGATTTCCAGAATACGCCCATAGTCCTCAGCCTGACCTCTGAGCCAAGGGGGAACAACGGGGCAGAGTATACCCTGAGCTTTAACATTGAGAAAGTGCTGGTATCTGAAGATGGTAGTACAACTCTAATCGACAATCAGGAGCTGCTGCCAGAGGGAACGATCTTTGATGCCAAAGCGCTGACAAAGGGCGACGCCTACGAACAGGCAAAGAAGACATTGAAGGATGGGCATGACGCTTTTACACTTTATGAAGTTACAACGCTGGATAAGGATAACAAGCCTGTCACCCTGGCATCAGGAAAAAAACTGACCATGGAATTCAGACTGCCGGATGGTTACGAAGCGGCTAAAACCAAGATTTATACCATCGGTGATGATGGAAGTCTTAAGGATATGAACGCCGCTGCAAAAACTCCAGAGCCCCAGGCCACTGTACTGCGTACTGCTGAGGCGGCAGAGTCCAAAACCGTGCTGAGTGTGGATACTAACGTACTCAATGGCACCTACGCTATCGCCGTGGTTAAAAATGACACTTCTGGCGGCACAGATGAACCCCAGCAGGGCAGCGGCGGCACAGAAACCAAGTATGCAGAAGCGCCGGCTCAGCCGGGGGTTCTGACAGGCCTCACTTCCGCCGCCAATATCGTACTGCCCATTGGCATTATCGTTTTGGTGATTGTCATTGCGGGTGTTTGGATCTATCTGCGAAGAAAAAATAAATAACGTATACTGAGACCTGGCTGCCTGCCGGGTCTTTTTTAGTACGGAACAGAGACAAAAAGATGATAGGATACAGATGTTGAAGTAAAGGAACAGGTGCCTTTATATGAATGAATCAAGAGAAGATGATCTGTTTTTAGAGCGTTTATCACTTCACTAATGCTTTTCAAACTACAATTTGCTATAATAGAATCATGAGCAGAAATGGAGTGATTGTAAATGAAAATTTTACTATGCGAAGATAATCCGGCAGATCTGGAAAAAGCCCGGGAACAGATCGAGGCAGCTGCAGAAACCTACCCGGAGGAGAGCATGCTTGAAATTTGCCAAACTGCAGAAGCCTGCAGAGCTTATCTGAAAAGCGAGGTGCCGGATCTGGTTTTTATGGATATCTTTATGGCAGAGACCTCCGGCGTTGATTTGGCCCGTGAAATCCGAAGCCTGAGTACAGATGCAAAGATCGTATTTCTGACCAGCTCTAATGAGTTTGCGGCCGAATCCTACGAGGTTGGAGCCATGGATTATATCCTTAAGCCCCCGACGCAGAGTCAGGTGAAAAAAGTATTTGAAAATTATATGAAAACCCAGAAGTCCCAGAGGCGTTATATTTTAGTCAAGCGGGGCAGAGACGAGGTTAGAATTGAGGAAGCTGGCATTCTTTATGTCAGAACCATCGGCAATGAAACCAGTATCCATACAAAAACCGGCGTCATCAGAGCCTACTATCCCTTGAGAGAAATTGAAAAGCAATTGGACGTCAGCCGTTTTCTGAAAGTCCGAAAGGGGCTGATCACCAGCATGGATTATATCGAATCCATGGAAGGTGATTATTGCGTGCTGAAAAATGGCGAGGAGTATGCCATCAGCCGGAAAAACAAGTCGGAAAACCGAAAGAAATTTTATGACTATCAGTTTTCACAGATTGAAAGGAGGTAAAGGGTTGCTCGAATCCAATGTTTTTTTGCGGTATATTCTTGGCTTCTGGGTGCAGGTGGTGCCTGTGGCAGCCCTTTGCTATCTGGCCTTTGACCCGGAGGATTACCGCCTGAGCGTCAAAAAGACCGCTTTTCTTAACCTGGGGGTCATGCTTCTGCTGTCCATTTTGGAGACTTTTTTGTGGGTCTGGAATGAGCAGCTTCAGGGCACTGATTATGAGGCGGCCTTCAGCGGCAACAGTACCATTTTTTACGGCTTTCTGCTGCTTTGCTTCTTTTTGTTTCTGGCCTGCGTGCGCAGTACCCTGGTCAAGAAGCTGCTGGTCTTCTCGATGGGTTTTGCCTACGCGGTCTTTGTGGCCTCCGGCGCCAACACTTATCTGACTGTTTTTCCTGAAAGCAGTTTTTGGGATGCTTCCCGTGAGGCAGGGGTGATGCTGCAGGGGGGCTCCATCTATGTGATTATCGTGCTGGAGTGTGTGACACTGCCGCTCATGATACTGTTCATGCGAAAAATCGTCCGGCCGGCACTGCGGGTTCTGGATACCAAGACAAGCCGTTATTTCTGCCTGGCCATCATTATTATGCTCATGCTGTACTGCGCGAGCTATACCCGCATCACCTTTAATTTTGACACCGTACTGTTTGTGTTTTACTGCCTGACCCTGTGTGTGTTTGGGTCCTTTGGCATCTTTTTTTACACAGCCGGGCAGATGAACAAAAACAGGGAAACAGAAGAAAAGGCACGCCAGCTGGAACACCAAATCCAGCTTGAGGAGCTCAATTACCGGAATATTGTCGGCAATCTGGAGAATGCCCGCATGCTCCGGCACGATGTGCGACACCATCTGCGGCTCATTGGCGAGCTGGCCGAAAGCGGCAATACCAAGGCCATTCAGGATTATATCCAATCTTACGACGACCGTATCCAGTCTGAGACCACCGTACAGGCTTCCGACAATTATATCTTTAACAGCATCTATCAATACTACCTTGCAAAGTGTGAGGAAAGCGGTATCGAGCTGAACGTGAAGGTAAAGCTGGGGCAGACACCAGGTATTGACCAGGTGGATCTTACGGTTCTGTTTTCCAACATTCTGGAAAACGCCTTTAACGCCTGCCAGAAGGTCGTCGGCCAAAAGCCCTTTATCGACCTGCGGGTAGGGCCGGTGGGCAGTTCCATGGTCATTATCATGAAAAACAGCACCACGATGGTCAGCGAAAAACAGACCCTGACCACCGCAGAACTTCAGCGCCTGAAGGAAAACGGGCGTAAAAGCCTTGGACTGCAGAGCGTTCAAAGCATTGTGGACGCCCATCACGGGTATGTGGAGTACCACTGCAGCGAGGGCGTGTTCAGCACGAAAATAAGTATCATCTGTGCCGCAAAAGACACCGATGATAGCAGGGAGGAAAGAATATGAAAAAAATAATATCAGGAATGATGGCGTTGGTCCTCTGCTTTACACTGGCGGCCTGCACTGCCGGGTCTGGTACGGGTATCGCAGGAACCTGGAAGGAGGAGACCGCAGCCGAAACAGACCAGAGCGGTTACCAGCTGACTTTTAAGGATGACGGCAGCTTTGAGGAAAGGATTGAGCCAAAAAGCGATCAGGCATCGCCCACCACTGTCAGCGGAAAATACACTGTGGACAGCGGCAGAATAAAGCTGGAGGTCACCAGCTTTTCCGGAGGCGGTATAGAGGCGGAAAACCTCATGAACCTGGGCGCTGGCAGCAATGTGGTGGAGCGGCAGTACGAAATTGAGGGCCAAACCTTGTATTTGTACGAGAACGAAAAACAGGAGGGCCGTACCGAGAAGGCCTTTGAAGGAAAGTTCATCAGAGAATAAAAAACAGATAAAATGTGACGAGTGGTCAAAACTCGATGTAAACGGTATGCTGTCCGTGGGAAAAGTATGATATAATAAAAAGGATTTAATAAAACCTGAGAGGAGAATCATGTGAAAAAGCGAATTTTAGGCATTATGCTGAGTCTGCTTATGGTCTTTTCCACCGTGCCGGCAGGAGTGCTGGCCCAGGAAGACAGTCCGGCAGATTATGGAACACCCGGTGTAGATTACGCCGAGGGCGAGGCCATCGTCTATGTTGACGGCGGCGCAGCAGCGCTGAACAATACAAACAGCCGTAGCCGTAGCGCCTCAGCCTACGAGACCGAGGAGCTCATGACCGTAGAGGCAGCGGCAGAGCCCGCGGCCGAAAACAGCCCCATGCTGCGCAGCGCAGCCGCCCAAACGGGCAAAAGCCTGGTGCTGGTAAAAAGCGGCCAGGACACCGAAAGCCTGATCGCGGACCTGCAAAACAACCCCAATGTTGAATTTGCAGAGCCGAACTATTTTGTGGAGGCTTATGGTGTAAATGAGCCAACAGACCCGGATTATACTTACCAGTGGGCTTTAAAAAATCAACTGAATCCCGGAAGCACCAGCATTCCGTCGGCGGATATCAACGCTGCAGATGCGTGGAAAGCAGTTGATACAACAGGCAATACCCCCGTGGTCGCCGTGCTGGACAGCGGCGTGGATTATCACCACCCTGACCTTGAAAATATTATGTGGAAAGACGGCTTGAATTACAAATCTCTTACTGATATGGGCGGTGGTGAGTATGGTTACAATGCTATTACAGGTGAGGATAGCAAAGATCCCATGGACACAGATACTGGCCATGGCACCCACTGCGCGGGCATCATTGCCGCCGAGTGGGATAACGATATCGGCGTTGCCGGTGTCAGCCCAAACGCCCAGATCATGGCCGTACGCTTTCTCGGCCAGTCTGGAAGCGATATGGCCGGAGCCATCCGCGGTTACGCCTATATCCAGGCAGCAGCAAAGGCTGGCGTGAACGTGGTCGCCATCAATAATTCCTGGGGCCCCAGCGCCGTTGAGGGCCGGCAGCTGCGGTCTGTTTCCACGGCAGCCACTGCCATCGGCAGAGATTACGGTGTGGTTTCCTGCTTTGCGGCAGGCAACTCCAATACCAACAACGACCTGAACAGCGGCGGCATTGTCAACAGCCCCTATGTGGTAACCGTTGGCGCCATGGACAGCGAGGGCTATCGCAGCTTTTTCTCCTGCTATGGTAAAGAAACCGTGGATGTTTTTGCACCCGGCAGCCAGATTTTATCGACCACCACCACCTTTACGGATGCAGCGCATCCCATGAACACACACGTCATGCCTGTGCAGTATCTGCCGCAGATACAGGAGGATGGGGATTCTTATTTCTATGAAGATTTTGAGAACACATCAAGGGTGGGTCTGCGCCTTTTGGACGCAGACGGTAAAGTTGTTGAAACAGCAAAATCATCCGTTTTATCCCCTGGCTATGCCAGTGACAAAGGCCTGCAGATTTCTTTAGACAGCATCCAAAATGATGAGGCTTTCGCCATTGAGATGGTCTTTAACCGGGATGAATTAAAGAGCATTGATACAAACGCGCTTTTCAATATCGCATTCCAGGCAGGCTGTGACAACGCCATGTACGGCCAGACCTTCCTGCTCCAGTATCAGGATAAGGACGGGAATTGGCAGGGCATTGATTCAACTCAGGTATTGACAAAAGATCCAGTCAGCTATTTACCTGCCCGTCTGCGCCTGTCTGACCACAACTGGAACCAGTCGACCCAGGAAGTCAACTTGCCTGATTTTATGGAATATAAGAACCCAGAAGCACAAAATGAGGTCGTCTTACGTCTCATCCCCAAGCCGGCCGAAGAAGGGCAGCAGGGCGTAATGAGCGGAAAGACAGCCGATACCGCCACCTTCCGTCTGGACGATGTGGGCTTTGGTAAAAAAGCCTCCGACTATTTTTACTCCGACGGTACCTCCATGGCCACCCCAGTGGTCACCGGGATTGCGGCCCTGCTGTCCACGAAATTTGACAGCGCAGAAGAAGTCTGCGCACGCATCAAGGGCGGTGTCAACCGCGAAGAAGCTCAGGAGGATCTGAAAAACGCGTCCGTTTCCCAGGGCTTTGTGGATGCTGGAGCCGCCTTTGACGATACACAATGCGTTCCAGTCCTCAATGATCTGACCATCGACGGCGATACAGCCACCCTTAAAGGCTATTTCTTTGGAACACAGGGAACCGTCAGCGTTGGCGGACAAAACGCAGCTATTACCGGATGGGCAGATAACACCATCACTTTTACCATGCCCCAGGGCATAAAGGGAAAACAGGAGGTTATTGTCACGCCGGAAAATAAAGATTACGGACGGAATATTTTCGAGGTCAGTACCTATGTTAAAGGCTACAGCACCCTGGCAGCCCCAGATCTTAAGCTCGATGAATTCGGTGATTACGACCTCAGATCAGCCGACCTGTATCCTCTGACCATGGCAGCCACCGAAAACAAGCTGGCCTATCTGGGAATTATACTGGAAAGCAGCAAACTTAAGATGTCCGTTTATGACATCGCGGCAGGAAAATGGGATGAAAAGCCCGTTTCGTTGCCAGAAAATATGGTAGAAACGCCAAACCTGTCCTTTTATTCAATGACCGCGGGGAAAACGAAGTTCTACTTATTGTACAGTGCACAGGAAAAAGTGATTAAAGACGGAAAAGAAACCACAAAAGATATTGTCCGGATTGGCACCTATGACCCGTCAGCAGCCACCTGGAAAACAGTGGACACAGAGCTGGGCGGCACCGAAAAGCTTGTAGTCTACGGCGATAAGCTGCTGGCCGTCGGCGGCGATGATATTACCGTAACAGATAACGGCGTGACATCGACCGCTAAAAACAGCGTGCTCATCATCAATCCAGAAACCGGTGCGACCACCGGCAGCCTGAAGGATATGCCAGAAGGCCGCAGCGGAGCAACGGTCAGCGCATCGGGCAGTACACTCATGGTTCACGGCGGCAACAACGGGCTGCTGAATCCAGATCAAAAGACCTATGACAATACCTTAAGCTACGACGGCAGCAGCTGGAACACCTATGACGACAGCTTTCCGGCCGCCGGGCAGTTTGATGCCAACCAGACCCTTGACGCAGCCTATACCGCTCTCAACAACAACGGCATGCTGGCAGTGGGCCCGGTTAAAGACCTGGACAAAGCCGAGATGATGGACACCTGGAGCTTTAACGCCAAAGACAAAGCCTGGGCAGGCGATGCCGGCAAGCTCTACAGCCAGACCAAGACCACCCAGAACATTGGCGCGGCCTCAGGCAACCAGTTTTATGTTTTAGGCTATACTGGAAGAGACACAGAACCGCTGGTATTCCGCTCCACCACCGTGGACTATACCGGCCCGACTGGCGACCCGTCCGGTGACCAGCCCACACCGCCGGAGCCAAGCCCCAGTGTGAACCCATCCCCGACAGCGGCGCCCGCAGATAGCGGCACTACTGGAAACGGATCAAACGCGGGAACTGGCCTCTTTGGCGGCGCCTCAGGCATTGCCCTGACCGCCGCGGCGCTTCTGCTGCTGGCAGCAGGCGGCGGCCTGGTACTCTACCGCAGAAGAAAAGGTTAAACCTGAAAACCCCCGCAGTACAGCTGTACTGCGGGGGTTTTTTAGTGGCTTATTGTGGCTTATGATTGTTTTTTACCCACACGCCGCAGATAAAAGGCACTGAGGCCCACGTAAAGCACAAAGGTGACCAGAACAGTGGGGCTGACACCGCCTGCAGCGCCTGCCGAAGCAGACGGTGAGCCAGCAAGATACTCGACAGCCACCGCTGGGACAATGTCATTGACCGCGTGAAAAATCATCGGCCCCACAAGATTGCCTGTGCGCAGATAAATCGTGGAGAGAAACAGGCCCATGCCAAAGTTGCTGATCACCTGAGTCAGGGTGTAGGAGAGATCTGCCTGGCCGATGAGGTTAAGGCAGTGGGCCAGAGAAAAAATAAGTCCGGCGATCACCGCTGTTTTGATGGATGAACTGCGGGAGGCGCCCAGGCCGTTCTTAACAAGGTTGACCACGCCAGCCCGAAAGACCAGCTCTTCAAAGAAAGCAACCGAGGTCATAAAAACAATTTGAGCCAGCAGCCAGCTCCAGCTAATCCCTTTGTCCGAAACATTGGCAGAGATAAACGAAAGTGCCAGAATGCCAGCAAAAAGTAGAAAAAAGGGCCAGGCGAGTAAAAGGGATTTTCCAAGTCCCTTTCCGGTAAAGCCCAGCTTTTCTGCAACCTCAAGCTTCAGGAGCAGTAAAATCATAAGGGCTCCCAGAATAAAGCGTATGGCCGTGGCCGATAAAATACCAGGCAGCCCAAGGCCTCGGATTAAAAGTACCTCAAATCCAAAAAGAACCGCAATGGCGGCAACACCGAGAACAAGGGCAGCGAGAATACCGTGCCGGCGGCACCCGTTTTTCAGTAAGTCCATATGAAACACTCCTTTACTCAATAATCTGTTTCTATTTTATGCTAAATAAACAGGCCTGTAAACAAAGACTATGCAAACGGTCGTTACTCGGTTTAAACGGTATAAAGAAATGGTTTGAATTATGATATAATAAAAATAATTTAGAACAATGAATATAAGGAGAAAACGATGAAAAAGCAAAAAACATCAACGGTTCTGCTGCTTACCCTGCTGCTCACCATTTTGTTAGCCACACCAGCGCTGGCACAGCAGGCCGCAGTGGTGGATAAAACCGGCCCCAATTACGAGGGAAAAGTGATCATGGCCGAAAACCTGAATCTGGGCATTGGCTCAGACGAGGAGCTGGCCAAAACACAGAACACCGGTATTCCATCCAGTGCATTCGGGAGAAGACCGGGAAGCACAGCAGACAGCACACACATCGAAGAGCCGGAAAACAGGGACGCGCGCTGCCTGACCATGGCACTGCCACAGCATGATTACCCGGAACTTTCCCGGGCGCCAGAGCCCAGAAACGCTCAGCCAGAGGAATATAAAACAGGGGACACCAAAACCATCTATTCCGATTATTACGCAGACGGCAGCGGCAGCTTTACCGCCGAGGTGGCCGCCGTCGGAAAAACCTGTACCATCTGGCGGGATACCGCCCACCGCGACCAGCTGAGCGATGAAGCTGCCCAGGATTACGCCGATGCCATCGATACCCTCATCCACGATCCGCTGGAGAATGCTTTTGGTGGATGGAGCAATGCAGACGTAGACCAGGACGGCAAAACCGCCTTTATATTCTACCCCATGGACGGCAATGCGGGCTATTTCTATGCGGCTGATCTCTACACAAAAGAGCAGGCCGAGTGGGCTACCGGCAATGTGATGGATATGTTGAACATGAACATTAAGAACACATCCAATGTTATGACCACACTGTCCACCCTGGCCCACGAGCTCCAGCACCTCATCAACTATGCCCAGACCGGAGGCGACAGCGACAGCTGGCTTAACGAGACCTTTTCCCAGAGCGCCATTGCCATCGCCGGGCTGGCCAGCACCGAAACCGTCTATGAGGTGCCAGCCTTCATCAATTGGACACAGGACAAAGGGTACACACATCCTTTTATCTTTAAAGAATGGTATGTCCCAGGTGGGAGCGAGGCTGGAATCCCCTACGGCAGCTGGTACCTTTTTGGCCGGTATCTGGCTCACCAGACCCAGGATCTGGAAGGCGGAGGCGACAGTATCTATCAGACCATCACAGATGTCAATGATGGCAGTACCAGGCTTAAAGATATCGAAGACGCCCTTGTTTCCATTGGTTACATGGGCGAAGGAAAAACAGTGGCCGATATGGATGAACTCATCACCAACTATAACCTGGCCCTGTACCTCAGAGAGCCCTCCGGGCCCTACAGCCTTTCCGGCAACGCCCAGGAGCCCTCAAACCTGGACGGCGTGCAGGTCGGTCGGCTGTTCCAGACACCAAATGCCCCAGAAGCCCTGCCCGGCGGCGGCGCGGCCAGCTGGAGCCTGATTAAGGGCGACGACAGCGTCACCCCTGTGGCCTTCGGCCCCAATGTTCACTTTGCGGGCATCACTACTGAAATCATGGAAGGAGCTGCTGCCGAACCCCGTTCAGGCATACTGCTTTATGGTGACACCGTTCGTCTGAGTACTGCCGATGAAAACGCCGAGATCCGTTACACCCTGGACGGCAGCGATCCGGTCAAAAACGGCATGGAATATACCGAGCCCATCACCATGACCCAAAAGACCACGCTCAAGGCCTGTACAGTACAGAGCAGTGGAAATTATTCCCCGGTGAGCACCTGGGAATATCAGGTTAAGACTGGCGCCGTCAGTGCCAGTGTGCCTTCGGGGCGGGTAGAAACCGGCACCCCGGTTACCCTGAGCTGCGCGACGCCGGGCGCAGAAATCCGCTATACCGTAGACGGCAGCGAGCCTTCGGCCACCAACGGAGCCGTCTATACCGGACCCGTCACCATCAGCCAGACCACCACCCTCAAAGTCGGCAGCCTGATGCCCGGCCGCAGCGATGTGCTGCCCGGCGACGTGCGCACCTTTGCCTATGAAGCCGGCCAGGGGATAGGTGACCGCTATGAGCCCAACAACAGCATCACCGCCGCCACAGCATTCAGCTTTCCAGGCAGGCTTGAGGGCACCATCCACAATCCCGAGGATGTAGATGTTTACGCCTTTACACTGGAAAACAGCGCAAAGCTCAGCCTGACCCTGACACCGCCCGACGGCGCATCCTTCAGCCTGACCCTCTGCGACGAAAAGGGCAATATCCTCAAGGAATCCGCCTATGCGGGAAAGAGCCAGAGTATCCGCTACAAGGCGGCCTCGGGCAGATACCTGGTAAAGGTAGCCGGCATGGACGGCAGCGCCTCCGAGGTTCAGCCCTATACCTTAAGCCTGACCAGAGAGATGGAGGAAAGCGCAGTTAAAAGCCTGGATATGTCCGAGATGAACATGCTCACAGCCTTGACCGATAAAAGTGACACCGGCAGCGACTACGCCTGGGATTGGGGCTTAGAGGGCGGCGGACATTTCCTCATGTCCATGGCCTATTATTCCCATTGGAACGGGCCTGTCAGTGAAAGACTGGATCCCTTTAGTGAAACCGGCCCTTTTAATTATCAGAACCATTCCGGACAGGCCGAGTACCATGTCCAGAACGCACTGTACCTGCCCAATGACCAACGTCAGAGCAGCATCGAGCACATTAAAAACGCCGTGTACAGCTACGGCGCGGCCGATATCTACATCATGTCTGCCAATGCCTACTGGACCCTGGACAAGGTAAACCTGTACGTAGATAAGAATAACTACGATTATGAAATAAAGGGTCACGACGGCGGCCACATCGTCACCATTGTGGGCTGGGACGATGCCTACAGTAAAGAGAATTTCAAGGGATGCCCAGAGCTGGCAAAAGCCTGGGGCTACGAAGATGTAAGCATCCCGCAGCCCGAAAGTGACGGAGCCTTTATTGTTAAAAATTCCTGGGGCGATAACGCAGGTGAGCAGGGGTACTTTTACCTGTCTTACGAGGATGCCTTTATGCTGAACAATAACCCGACCGTCTACATGGCCGACGATATGCCCGACAACTATAACCACCAGTACATCAACGATCCTTACGGCACTTTTGATTTCTGGACATTGGGCGATGCCTTCACAGCCACCGAGCGGTTTGTCAACGAAAAGGAAGCGCCAGAGCTACTAAAAGCCGTGTCCTTTGTGACCGGCACAGCCAATACAAGGTACGAGATCAGCGTGACCCAGAACGGCGAGACGAAAAAAGTGGCCGAGGGCGTCAAGAAATACCCAGGCTTCTACACCGAACGGCTGAACCAGTCCATTACCATCCCACAGGGCGGCACCTTTGACATTAACGTGAGGGTTGAGAGTACCGTACCGGGACAGAGCACCAGCATTGGCGTCAGCCTGAGAAAAGAGGGAACCACCAGCGGGGTACAGCCCAGGAGCGATGTGGCCTTCATAACCTTAAACGGTATGACCGAGGACGTTGGAAAAAAAACCATCTTCCCCAATATCCGAGCCTATACCTGTGACGTCAATACCCACGCCTATACCGAAAGCGGCATAAACACCGAAGCGGCAGACCAGAAAACAGAGGCGGCTTCGCAGACACTTCCTGAGGGAGCATTGCAGAATGTCGAGATCACCGGGGAGGATACCGCCTCCGTCAACGGCGCGGTGGCCCTTTCCATCAAAGACTCCGGCAGCGCCCAGGCCCCAGCGAGAGATCTGCCCGCCAGGTTTGACCTGAGGGATACCAGCACCCTTACCCCGGTGCGTAATCAGGGAGCCACATCCGCCTGCTGGACCTTCGCGGCCACCGCCTGTGTCGAAAACAACATCGCCCGGACCGGCGGCTTTGCCACCGACTACCCCACTGGCATCAGCCTGAGCGACAGTGAAAAAAACGTCCTGCTCACAAAAGACGCACCAGAGCAGCCCGTCACCCTGACCGCCCGCCTCACCGGGGCCGACAGCCCGTCAAGCACCCGGATCAACTGGAGTGTAACCGGGGATGTGGACAGTGTGCGCCTGGACAGCACCTTCAGCCAGAACGGCGAGAGCGTTCCAGTGCTCACCGCCTTAAAGCCCGGTGTGGTCACCCTGACCGCAGCCAGCGATGCCGACATGACCGTTACAGCCAGCTGCACCATCACCATCACCGCCCAGGGCGTGGAAACTCTGAGCATCAGCCCGGCCGCCCTCACCCTGAACAAGGGCGAAACCGGAAAGCTCACCGCCCAGACCGGCCCCGAGAGCGCTGTGAATAAAACCGTGCTCTGGGAAAGCGACCACCCCGAAATTGCCAACGTGGACGCAGACGGCAACGTTACTGCCATCTCCGGCGGTAAGGCCACCATCACCGCTAAAGCAGGCACCGCCGTTGCCACCGCCGAGGTCACCGTCAAGGGCACCCCGGCCATCAACCCGGGAGCAGACAGCCCAAAAACCGGCATTATTCAGGACAGCACCCTGTCCGCAGCCCTGTGCGCAGGGCTGCTGGCACTGTTTGCGATCTGCGGTCTGGCCTATAAAAAACAATAGAATGAATACCGTCATTAAGGAGAAGAAATGAAGAAACGATTTTTAGGCATACTGCTCAGCCTGCTCATGGCATTTTCAGCCCTGCCACTGCCAGCCCTGGCGCAGGAGAGCAGTCCGGCAGACTACGGAACCCCGGGAACCGACTATGTGGAGGGCGAGGCCATTGTCTGCGTGTGCGGCGGAGCCGGAGCCTTATCTGGCAGAGCCCAGCGCCGAAGCGCCGGGCCCTCCTACAGCGCTGAGACCCTCATGAACCTGGACAGTAGCCAGAACGCAGGAGAAGCCGTCCCGGCGATGCTGCGCGCCGCAGAGCCCCAGACAGAAGACACGCTTGTCCTTGTCAAAACACAGGACGGCAGCAGCACCGAAACCCTCATTGAGCAACTGAGTGAAAACCCGGCCGTGCGCTTTGCCGAGCCCAATTACATCCTGAAGGCAAACGCCGTGGATGAAAACACCTATGAGGATATGAGCGCCCAGCAGTGGGGGCTTGCCAACAGGCGCCAGAATCACGCCGACCTGAATATCGCGCCGCTGTACCAGTCTGGTGAGAAGGGCAGCGAGGAGGTTGTGGTGGCCGTTATCGACTCAGGCATCGACGCCACCCACCCCGATCTGGCCCCGCAGATGTGGGACAGGGGGCTTGATTACCCTGAGCTTGCCGCCATGGGCGGGGGAGCGTACGGCATGGTCACCAACGCCAACTATGACGATACCCGGAACACCAGTGACGACAACGGACATGGCACCCACTGTGCAGGCGTTATCGGCGCGTCCTGGAACAGCCAGGGAACCCAGGGTGTCTGTGCTGATCTGCGCCTCATGGCCCTCAAATATCTGGATCAGAACGGAAACGGCAATGTGGGCTGGGCCGTCAGGGCCTACGCTTACCTGTCCAAGGCATGTGATCTGGGAGTAAACCTCAGGGCTGTCAACAATTCCTGGGGCGGCGTATATATCAGTAGCGCCGTCAGGGCCGCTGTGGATGAGCTGGGGAAAAAGGGCGTCGTCTCGGTTTTTTCTTCGGGGAATAATGCCCAGAACACGGACGAAAATCCGCGCACCAGCCTCTCTTCAGCCCAGAGCCCCTACGCCCTCAATGTCAACGCCATGGATGAGTACGGTCGTCCCGCCTCCTTTTCCAATTACGGCGCCTACAGCACCGACATTTATGCCCCCGGCGTCCGTGCCCTGTCCACCCTTCCTCAGGATAAGGCAGAGTACAACAGCCTGCTGAGCCGGGACAGTCTTGTTTATACAGGCTTCGAGAAAGAAAACAGTGCCACCGACAAGGCCGATATCCCAGACGCCAATGGCAACGCCCTTACCTTCTATGCTTATGATGATACGAAGGAATACAAGCTGGGCGAGCCTTTTATCGCAGCCGGGCCGGATAAGGTGGCCTATGGCGCCAGCGCCCTGGACATAAACCCAGGGAAGCAGAAAGTCACCCGGATCATCTCCGCCCCCATTACCCTGGGGGCGCCGCAGGAAGGGCTGAGTCTCTCCTTTACAGCTACCGCCTCGGATTTCAGCGCCGTTGAGGTTTATATTCACAACCTTGCAGATCAAAAGACCTACACGCCAAAGCTTTATAATTGCGCCGGCTTTTACAATGAGGATGGCAGCGTTCTCTCCATCACCGATGGCGACTGGGTTAACAACACGGCAGCGCTTGAAGCCGGGTGGGTGGACACCCCCTTCCAGATCGAGATCGATTTGTATGAAGCTTCCGACACCAATGTCCCCACCTATATGGACACCGTAGGTATCGGCAGCCGTAAGGTGCCTTACGGCACCATGAGCGGCACCTCCATGGCAGCGCCCGCGGTTACGGGTGCGGTTGCCCTGCTGTCCGCCGCCTATCCCGATGAGGACGCCGGAAAAATCAGCGCACGGATCAGCGGCGGAGCCAATCGGAGCCTGAACGCAGCCATGAACAGCCAGTGTATCAGCGGCGGCAGCCTGGACACAGCCAAGGCCTGGCAGAACCCCGATCCAGCGCCCAGACATTTTGTGCAGGATACCGGCAGCCTTACCATCGACGGCTATTTCTTTGGCGAGGATCAGGGCAGGGTAGAAATCGGCGGTGCAGAAGCCACCGTTACCAGCTGGTCCGATACCCATATCACCGCAGCCCTGCCCGAGGGTTTTGAAGCCGAGGGCATGACCGAGGTGCGCGTCACCCGGTCAGACGGCAGCTGGGGAAGAAGCTATCATTCATTTACAGCCAGTCCGGCCCAGTCCGCCTTCCAGGCGCTGGCCCTGCCTGCCGAGTCTCCGGATTACACGGGCTCCATACTCGAAAAAGCAGGCACTGCCGGCGGTTTTATGGCCGCCACAGGCCAGAAGCTCTACTATCTGGGAAGTGACATATTCAACGAATCCAACTATGCCGGAATCACCGATTACGCCACAGAGCTCTGGTGCTACGATATTCCGGGCAATGTCTGGCAAAAGCTTGCCAGTCTGCCAGACGTCCCCTATAATTTAAATGGCTTCTGCGCATGGGAGGGAAAATTATACGCCTTGGGTGAGTACCAGCCAGACGAGGACAGCGGCGAACAGTGGGTTTATACCTATGACCCCGAAACCGGCGCCTGGAATGAAGGCCATCGGGTGGATACCCATTATCCTTTGTGCGGCGGCCTCATCAATTATCAGAACAGGCTGGTTATTGTCGGCGGCCTAAACCCATGGGAGGCTGCCGATACCGCGGGCCTGTATGCCCTCGATCCAGAAACCGGCAGCCTCAGCCAAATGGAAGGCGCCTGCCTGCCCGAGAAAATGTCCAATGTCAATATTACTGTCGGCGGTGCAGACCGGGAGCAGCTTATCATCAACGGGTATAGTCAGCTGGTTGGATACATGCTCATCGATGTCAGAAAAACCTGGCGGTACGATGGTCAGAACTGGGCGGAAACCATCATACCTGAGAATACCGCGCCCACCGGAACCACTGCTCTTGGCGGCACCAAAAGCGGCGCCCTGATCACAGGGTACAGAAGTACCAGCGAGAGCAGCCAGGACACCATCGGCATGAGCCCGGATGGGGCAGTCTTCATACAAGACAGTTTTTATCCCACCGCGTCCTGCACTTTTTACAGGGGCATCGCCTACAGCGGACATTACTATGTGATGGCGTCCGCCTCAGACACCTCCAGCCTTGTCTTTAAGCGTATGGCCGCGGATACGGCCGAGCCGGAAGAGCCCGTCGATCCGGAGCCATCCCCCAGTGTGAAACCGGCGCCGTCCGAACCCCCGGCCAACAGCAGCCAGAACCCCGGGGACAATGCAGGCACTGGCCTCACCGGACAGCAGACAGCTCTGGCCGCCGCCCTGCTCACACTCGTCGCCCTGGCAGGATTGGCCCTTTGGAGAAAGTTTATGTAGGGAATTAAGCCGTCAGGCAGCCCCCGCGGCACGACGGGGCGTCGTGCCCTACATGTCAATAAAGAATCGGCAGAAACTGGAAGCCTTTATTCAAAAACACGCAGACTAGTGCGGATGAACCATCCGATTCCGTTTATTGCCCGGGCCACCGATTTAAGCGAAAAAGAAATAGAAGAAATCAAAGCGAGTATGGAGTCCTGAAGGTAGGGAACCACGCCCCGGGGTCTGCCCCCGAGCTGTTTGATCTGCCTGACAGCCTTTCAGACGCGCAAACAGCCCGGTTTTCCACATAGTGAAAACCGGGCTGTTTTTATGTCTTAATCCATAAAGCTGTTAAGCTTTTCTGTTTCTGCGGTAGAGGATAAAGCCGCCGCTGGCTGCCAACAGGAGGACGGCCGCGATGGTCAGACCCATGCCTGCTGTGGTGTCGAAGAGCCCTGTTCCCACGTTTTTGCCGCCGCTGGTAACATTCTGTCCGTTATCATTGGCTGGGGGCGTGGCGCCGGAGCCTTCACCGGTGCCGGGGTCGCCGCCGGAAGGCGTGTCTGGGGTTACGGCCATATTCAGCACATAATGAGCGCCGTTGTTGCCGCGGGGCGCCGAGGTGGTATCAACGGTCACAGCACCTGGGGTGTTTAGCACTGCTGCGTCAAGCTTTGTGCCCTCCTCATAGGCCTCGCCGCCCACTGTAATAACTGCCTCGCCATTCTCTGTCTGTGCGCTCAGGCTAAAGGCTGCCGCGCCCTTGGGCAGGCTGATGGCTGCGGCCAGGTCGGTGACGTTCTGGCTGCCGAGGGATTGTCCCTGGGCGTCAAAGGACTCGCCGCCCAGAGTGACCGCCGGAGCCGTGTCCTGATCGACTGTAAAGGCCTTGATCATAACATTACCAGGGTAGGCCTTGTTATCCCCACCAATAGGTATCACCTGAAATGCGTTAGTAATGGTTTCATCGGTAATATCCTTCCATACCGGCACCGGCGCTTCAGCCTGATCAGTAAACAAGGTGTTAAGGCCGTAGACAAAACTCTGTCCAGGCGCATTGGTCGCTGTCTGCTGAGTATAGTAAGTGTAGACGGTCTGCCCGTTTTTGTCCTTAACATCAACCGGTGCAGCATTTTTCAACCCTATCTCAATGGGGACACCGTCGTGGTCTGGATAGGTAATGGTCTGGACAACGGAGAAATGCTCGCCGGCCTTTAAGCTAATAGGCGTTTCAGATCGGAGCTCAAGGGTGTAGTAGCCCGTATTTGAGAACGTGTCCTCCTGAGTATATACAGGAGCGCCAGAAATAGGACTGCTGGTATCTGGCACGCGGTAGATCTCCGTGGTAACCGTCGCGTTGGCGTCATTGGCGGTAAGGGACACAGCCTTTAAGACCTCAGCCTTGTCCGCCGTGAAAATGTTGGCAACCTTCAGAGGAATATTCTGGGCTTTAGCAATTTGTCCGACAAACGTATCAATATTTACAGCAATGGCGTTCTTGTTACCTAAATAGTCGTACTGATAGTTGTTGTCATAGTCATACAGGCCCATTTCGCCGCTGTCGGCTGTGCAGCTGGCGTACATGGTCATAGTGGCGTCATAGTAGGACAGGTAAAAATACCCATCAGTGCCCCATTTGTCGCTCCAGCTATTTTTGACAATCCACGCACCGGCTCCTGGCGGTACAGTGGTGAAATTCTCAGAATTGGCTGTAAAAGTGTCGTCCCACCCCACAATGCTCACGCCGTGGTTGGGAGCCATAAAGGTATCATGGTAGTAGGCGCTTGTATCGCGCTTAAAGTAAGGGCTGGGAGAGGGATTTTCTTCGGTAACATCCTCCGGCTTAGATTCGTCAGCGTTAAACATTACCGCGACGGCTCCGTTGCTCATGATTTTATCCTTGACTGCGTTTACGACAGCACCAACCTGGGTCATATCGGTGCTGCCGGATTCCCTGTTTACTGCGCCCATGATTAGCTCCATATCCTCCAGATGGTAGGCATTGTCATTGATCTGGCTGTAAGGGACAGACCAGTCGTCTTTCGGGTCAAAATAAGAGACATCGTAGAGGCTGCCATCATGGCTGGGGACTTTACCCATAACGGTATTTCCCTGAGCGCCTTGATATGGGATTTCCTTCTCTGTGCTGGCCCCATACCAGGTAGAAAGCTGAGCGCCAAACCCGTAGAAATTGCCGCCTGCATCGTATAGCTCATTGGCGTTCTTTGAGACAATGGTGGTTCCTTCCTTGTTTTCAGGCGTTGTGTTCTGCGCCTGATAGGTGAACCAGGTCGCAGCCTTTTCAGACAAATCGATACCTGCGGAGGCTTTGCCTTCAGATAAAAGGTTGGATTCCACAGAGCTGATGCCCGCAAAGGCCCAGCAGGCGCCCCAGGGGTTCTGGAACTTTACCGGGGTGGAAAAGCCTTTTTCTCTCAGATCATATTTATCTGGATAGCCCATTCGGTTTTGAACGGGTGCAGATGAAGTACTGGGCAGATTGTCCATATCCATCACAATACCGCCGTGCTGTTCCAGATTCATGGAGAGGCCCGCCCCTTCAGGCAGAGCAGACGCAAAAACCGATGCGCCCGGCAGGGCCAGGGCTGCGGCAAGTGCCAAACCGACAATCCGACTGATCAAATGTTTCTTTTTCATATCTATTTCCTTTCTGATAACGGTTAATTCTATTCTAATATAACCAATATCAGGAGTAAACAGTGATTATGTAAACAGTCATTTTATTATGTAAACGGTCGTACAAGAAAAAGAAAACTTAAGAATTAAGAAAAACATGAAGATACAATGGAGGTACATGATTAATTTTGTGTCCGGAAAAATTATGAAGTTAAAAGCCATTTGGGTATAACGGTCCAAAGGCAGATAAAAAGTAAAGGAGCCTGATCAAATGATCGAAAAAATAACCATGAAAGAATGGCTGTCCCGGCGTGTGCCAAAGGTGAAGAGCAGCAGCCTCAAGACCTACCGAAGCTATGAGCGCGCTCACATCCTGCCCTCTCTGGGGAATATCCCCATAAGTGAGGTGGGGGCCATGCTGCCAGCCTTCAGTGTGCAGCTGGCCGAGCGCCTGGCCCATAAAACCGTGCGGGATATCCTCACCTATGTGCACACCATCCTGAGGGAGGCCGAGGCAAAGGGGCTGGCCGAAGCGTCCAACATGCCCAAAATAACCATGGAACCAAAGGAAAAGGAAGTGCTCACCTACAGCGAGCAGAAAGCCCTGACCGCCCGGCTCAGACAGAGCGCCGCCCCGCTGGACATGGCCGTGCTGCTGGCACTGGCCACCGGGCTGCGCCTGGGCGAGGTGGCCGGCCTGCGGCACAAAGACATCGATCTGGAGGCCGCCGTCCTGCGGGTGCGGCGCAACAGCCAGCGCGTCTATGACGGCCATGACGGCCACACCCCCCTTAAGAATACCACGCCCAAAACCCGGCGCAGCCGGCGGGACATCCCCCTGCCCAGAGCCTTTGTCGCAGTACTGGCCCGATACATGGAAGACCGCGAGGGGCAACCAGCCGCCGCGCCCCTCATCGCCGCGCCGGGCGGCAGCGCCTACGATCCGCGCACCATCGAGCGCCGCTTCGATAAGCTGAAAGCCGAGCACGGCCTGAGCTCAGGCGTCACCTTCCACAGCCTGCGCCACAGCTTCGCCACCCGGGCCCTGGAGGCAGGCGCCGACATGCGCACCGTGTCCGACCTGCTGGGCCACAGCAGCGTGGCCTTTACCATGAACTGCTATAGCCACAGCGCGACAAAGCTCAAGCGGGAGCAGATGGAAAAGATCAACGAATATTTTTAAATGCAATAAAAAATGCCGTTAAGTTGGGAACTTAACGGCAAAAATATAAGTAATATCATTAATAGAATAGCATAAGGGTGAGAAATCTGCAAGTGTTAAATAAAAAACAAAATAGGAAATTAAGCCACCCCTAAATAGGGGAGGTTTTTTGAAATAAACATCAGTATTCTCTTTAAGCTGTCGTTAAGTTCCCAACTTAACGGCGTAAATTCCTGAAAAAGCTTAAAATAACCTGAGAGATCAAGAGAGGATATAGAAGATGAAGGCAAAGCTCAAAGACAAGCGGCTCCTGCTCACCGCCGTATTTTTCTGCGCCCTGGCTGCAATGTTTTTGTGGTCAACAGAGGTAAAGGCAGCGGGCGAAACCGGCGACTTTACCGTGACGGGTGGAACGTTGGGGACAGATTATAGCTATGATAGCACAAGCGGTGTGCTCACCGTCAACGGCGGCGCGAATCTGACCATCAAAAATACCAACCCCGGCACGGCTACCGGCAATCGCATTGTGGTCGCTGGAAATGCCAGCATTACCCTGAGCGGGGTTAACATCGAGGTGAGTGGGGGATCGTCTTCCTGCGCCTTTAATATCCAGACAAGCGCGAGCGTCAATCTGACGCTGTCAGGCGAGAATACTTTGAAAAACAGATACGGTGGCGGGTTGTTTGTGCCGGAGGGCGCGGCCCTCACCATCGGCGGCACGGCCGGCAAAGACAGCCTCACGGCGACCAGCGGTAGTGTGGGGGCAGGTATCGGCTTCGGCAATTATGACTCATGCGGTAAGATTACCATCACTGGCGGCAGTGTCAAGGCCACCGGCGTTATGGGTATTGGCGGCTGGGGTGATAAAGGCGACCAAACAGTCGAGATCAAAGGTGGCGAGGTCGAGGCCAACAGCATCGGAGGTGGATCCACTGCGGTGGCGATTAGCGGCGGTACGGTGACCACAAGTGAGAACATCAGCAGCTCCGGTTTGATGACAATTAGCAGCGGTACGGTCAAGGTTGGAAAAAACATCAATAGTGGCACCGGTACGGTAACGATTACCGGCGGTACGGTGACTACAGGTGAGAACATCGGCGGCACCGGTTCGGTGACGGTTAGCGGCGGTACCGTTGATACCCATAATATCACGGCCAACACGCTTGCCGTAACGAACGGCAAAGTTACAGCAGAGACTGGCATCAAAGGCGGCACCCTCAATGTGAGCGGGGGGACGCTTACCGCTAGTGGCGAAAATGAAAAAGCCGCCATCAACAGCGATGTCACCATCAGCGGCGGCAGTGTCACGGCCAACGGCGGCAGCACTGCTGCCGGTATTGGCGGCAACAATGGAGAAGCCGGTAAAAACGTCACCATCAGCGGCGGTATGGTCATCGCCACAGGCGGCACCGGAAATGGACTGAGCGGAGCCGGTATCGGAGGCGGTAATAAGGAAGCTGGCGGCAAGGTCACCATCAGCGGCGGCAAGGTCGTCGCCAAGGGCGGCGACTACGCGGCGGGAATCGGCGGCGGCCGGGATGGAAAAGGCGCTGACGTCATTATCACCGGCGGCAGCGTCAAGGCATCTAGCATCGGTGGAGGAGGAGCGTACGGCGGCGCCGGTGGCGGTAGCCTGACAGACGGCAAGGGCAACAGCGTCACCCTCAAAACCTTCACCTTACAGGATAGTAGCGGAAGTCCCGTTACGGATACGGCTATCGATGCTTTTACAATCCCCACCTACGGCATCAAGGACGTGCGCACCGACACTGAGGGCAAGCTGTATTTCTACCTGCCCAACAGTATCACGGACGGCACCCCGGTCACCGTCACCGCGGACAGCACAGGATATGAGGGGAGTGTAAGCGGTTCAGCCACGCTCAAACCCTTTGCCGGCGACATCGACCTGTCCCAGGGCTCAGGCAACCTGTACATCTGGGGCGACGGCTATATGCGTGGAGGCAGCGCGGATGAAAGCGCCAAAAAGACCTACACCGGCGATTACACCCTGACCGGCGGTACAGCCGAATCAGCCACTGCCAACACAGTCACTGTCATGGGCGACTACAACGGTAACCCGGTGAGCGGTACGGAAAAGACCATCACCCTGAACGGGGTCAATATCGACGTGAACAGCCAATCGTATGCCTGCGCCTTTAGTATCCAGGCAGGCACAGGCGCGGGCACAGGCGCGGACGTCAATCTGATGCTTTCAGGTGGCAATACCCTGAAGAGCGGCTCATTCGCTGCCGGACTGGGCGTGCCGGAAGGCGCGTCCGTCACCATTGACAGCGTGCCCGACACGGGAAGACTCACTGCCACCGGAGCTGACGCTGCAGCGGGTATCGGCGGCGGTAATAACAAAGCCGGCGGTACCGTCACCATCAACGGCGGTATAATCGATGCCATTGCTGTATCGAGACAAGGCACAGGCGGCGGAGCCGGTATTGGCGGTGGAGCCAGCGGTGCAGGTGGAGATATCACGATCAACGGCGGCAAGGTCACGGCCGCTGGCTGCAACAGTGCGGCGGGCATCGGCGGAGGATATCGCGGAGCCGGCGGAGCGGTCACCATCAACGGCGGCAGCGTCGTAGCTAAAGGCGACGGGGCGGGCATCGGCACCGGCGACCAATACACCAGCAGCGATTTTGGAACGGTCACCATCAGCGGTGGTACCGTTACGGCCACGGGCGGCGACAGTGCGGCGGGCATCGGCGGTGGCTATCAGGTATCTGGGGAAGATGTCAAAATTACCGGCGGCAGCATTGCGGCGATGGGTGGTAGTGGCGCAGAAGCCATCGGCCACGGCACCAACGGCTCCGGATCTGGCACCCTGACAGACGGAAGTGGGAACGACGTCTATCTCAACACGCTCACCGTAGGCGAGGGCGGCCAAAGCATGGAAATTGCTGTGGAGAATGAAGTCACCATTGACGGCGCCACCAACTATGGCACTACAGATGTCACCACTATGGATGGCGGCAAGCTCTATTTCTATCTGCCAAATAACACCACCAATCCGGAAATTGCCGTCACCCACGACGGCACCACCTACAGCCGGAACTACCAACGAAACAGTGCGGCACGGGCCAATACCTACACCGCCACCCTCCTGCCCCCGCCCACCTACACCATCACCATCCCGGAAAAAGTGGATTTTGACAGCCCAACCTACCAGCCAGCGGGGAGCGGGCAGTACAACGACAAAACCTTTGAAGTCATACCGACAACCCTCACCAACCTGACCGACGGCCGCGGCCTGAGCGTCATGGTGAAAGACGGCGGCACCAGTCCCAGCACCGGCACTGATTATCAGCTGACCGGTTCAGATTCAAGCGACACCCTGAATTATCAGGTCTATCAAGGCGCCAGTGCCACAGGTAGTGCTTTAGATGCCGCAGGGGCGACCCTTGTAAATAAATGGGAAAAAGCCGCGGGCGGCAGTTTACCAAGCGCCCAATCCGGCACCCTGCGCCTCGACCAAACCCAGATCAAGTACAGCGGCAGCTACACCGGCACCCTGACCTTCACCGTCAACGTGGTGGACAGCAAGTAGGAGGAGCTCATGAAAAAACAGACAAACATCCTGATTATTGTGCTGCTGGTACTGCTGACCGCTGCGGGCGGCGTGATCGCCTGGCTGGTGACCCATCGTCCCGACCCGTTGGCGTTGGAGCCCAACGTGGTCGCCCTGACGCCCACCCCAGCCGGACAGACCGCGCCAGACGGCATCCAGATCCCCGGCTATCCCACCTTAACTGTGGACAGCGCCACCGGTACGGTGAACACCGTGTTCCAAAACCCCGAGGGCAACCGCTGCACCTTTGAGCTCACCCTCACACGGACCGACACCGGCGAAGAGCTCTGGCATTCCGGCAAATTTAAACCCGGCACCGGCATCCAGAACCCAGCCTTAACCGTCACACCGCCGCCCGGTACCTACCCCGCGGCGCTCACCTATACCACCACCAGCCTGAAAGACCAAAGCCCCATGAACGGCGCCGTCATCAACACCGAGCTGGTCGTCAAATAAAATCTAAGAGAGGATAAAAGAATGAAAATCAGAAAAACACTCACCACTCTGGCCCTTGCCTGCCTGCTCACCGCGACATTGGCCGCTCCCGCGCTGGCAGCAGACCCCACCATTGTCTCGCCAGCCACAACCGCTGGTTCAGCCGTGAACGCAGCAGTCGATAATGCCTACACGGTCACCATTCCAGAAAAAGTTGATTTCGGAAAATTGACTAAGGATTCAACCGGTGACGCTTTGATTAAAGATTTGACCGTCAGCGCAGCCGGTGTTGTCATTCCAGCCGATAAAAATCTGAATGTTACAGTAAAAGGCGATGGAACGAGCGAAGCCTTTACCATTGACACAGCCGCTGGCGGGATCATAGGATACAATGTCTATAATACGGTGGATACCACCGGAACAGGCGTCACTACCGGAGGAACTTTTAAAGATTTTGAAGCAGGAAAGCCCTCCACTACACAAACTGTCAATGGCAAGGTCAAATTGAAAAACGCACCCGTCCATTCCGGCGATTATACCGGCACTCTCACCTTCACCTGCACTGTCGCAGCACCAACCCCATAAAAAGGAGACCATCATGAAAATCAAAAAAGCCCTCATCCCGCTGGTCCTCACCGCCCTGCTGGCCCTCGCAGCCACCCCGGCTCTGGCGACCGAGATCGAACAGGGAACAGCAGCACCGACCTACACAAATACCGGCGACACCAGCGTCACCGCCAGCGTGGACACTACCTACACCATCACCATCCCGGACAGTGATACCCTGAAGTTTGAAAAACTGACCGGCACCGCCGAGGAAGCCGCGCATACTAAAACCTTTAACGTGAGCGCAAAGGGCGTCACCCTGGAACCCGGAAAACAGCTCAACGTCACCGTTTCCGGTGAAAACAATGATTTTAAAATGACCAACGCTGCGCTTTCGTCCGTCAAGCTGCCCTACACCATCACCCCAGCTGCCGGCTCAGCCCTGAGACCCGGCGGCACCATCGCCAGCTTTGCAAACAACAGTACCGAGACGGTCATCAGCACCCTCATCGTCAACGCCCCCACCATGGGCGCAGGCAATTATTCCGACACACTGACCTTTACCTGCACCGTCGCAGATAAAACCCCATAAAAAAATGGAGAATGGAGAATTAAAAGAGCAAAATGCCGCGCATTTTGAAGGGAAGAATGGCCGCAGGCCGTTCTGATCAAATCTGCAAAAGCAGATTTGCACCAGAATTTTCCATTTTCCATTCTCAATTTTCCATTATTAAATCCTGACAAGAAAAAAGGAGATCACCATGAAAATCAAAAAAGCCCTCATCCCGCTGGCCCTCACCGCCCTGTTGGCCTTTGGCGCAGCGCCCGTCCTGGCTGGTGATATTATAAGCCCGGCCACCACCGGCACCGCCGACCTCCGTGCTCAGGTCGATGCCACCTACACCGTGGTTATCCCAGCCTCCATGACCGAGGACAAAAGCCTGAAGGGCGGCACCAACACCATCGGCGCCCTGAGTGCCACCAGTCTGAACCTGGAGCCTGGCACCAGTCTCACCTGTACCCTCAGCGGCGATACCCTGACGCGTGAGAATGGTGTGGAAACCCTGGCTTACAACGCCCATTTCGGCACCGACCAAGCCGCCAAAACCACCACCCTGGCCGAGAGCGCCAGCGTTGACGTGAACGTGGAGGTAGACAGCGCCCGTCTGGCCCAGGCCAAAGCCGGCACCTACCGAGGCACCCTGAACTTCACCCTGAGCGTGCAGTAGGAGAGCGCCATGAAAAAGCTTCTTTCCATTCTGACCCTCCTGCTGGTTCTGATCGCCGGCCTGAGCGCGCCCGTGCTGGCCGACGAGGTGAGAGGCACCGAGCTGCAGCTGATCGTTACCGAAACACCTACGCCAACGCCCGAGCCCACAGTGACACCTGCGCCAACGCCACCAGAAAATTCAGCGCCCCAGGAAAGCCCACTCACTGAGAATCCTGTCCAGACAGAGGTCAGGAACCCTGTCACAGGCAACCCCATGACCCTGAAAGAAATCGGGGTGGCGGGCATGGCAGTGGCTGCGCTTATTCTGACAGCCTGCATGGCCGCGGCACAGCATAAAAAGAAAATTCACGTAAAATAAAATAGCAGAAAATGGGACAACGGCTGTCACCCATCAAAACACCGAGAAAAAGGAGAAAAAATGGCATTTGCAAAACGTTTGAGAGACCTGCTGAAAGCACTGGAACTGGATCTTAAGACCTACCTCAAAAAGCACTACGAGCTCTTTGAGGCCGTGGATACCGGCTATGTGGCCAAAGACGGCAGAGAGCACCTGACCGAGCTCATCTACCACGGCCACAGCGGCCATGTCTGCCGCTATTGCAGGCGCGCGCTCAAAAAGAAAACCCTGCGCCTGGTGGAAAAGAACGGCAGAAACCATGTGGTCAACGGCCTGTCCAAGGAAGTGGAGGACTCCGACGGGCACCTGTACGTGCTATGGGTGTGCAGCTGCGAGTGTGGGCACTGCGCCAGACGCCAGCGCGTACTGCCTGTTTTTGCAGCGCGCTGGATGCGCCACACCCTGTTCACTGTGGCCCAGACCCTTTTACATTTGTTTGAAAACGATGAACTGGACGCAAAACCCCTGAAACCGCGCCGCGGCCGGCCCGTACTTACCATGCCTTTTTACGGGGAGCTGAGCACCGTGTACCGCTGGCGGCAGAAAATAAAAATAATTTTTAATTCATGATAATAAAAACACGTTCACGCGTCCGTTAAAACCACAAATTCCTGTAAGATAGAACCATCAGCAAGAGCAAGAAAAAATTGCACCGCTGAAATCAAACCATTATATTTTACAGGAGGTTTACAATGAATCGTAAACAGACAACCCCAAAGTGTGAAACGGACAAAAAAGTGTTGAGGCCATGGTGTGCTTCGTGCGCCCTGAAACAGGAGGACCGCCTTTTAGGCAGCTTCGAGACCCTGCCTGATGTGAATAAGGGCATTGAGCTTGTCTTTCTGGATAAGCAGATAAAAGTCCTGGAGCAGGAATTTGCCGAAAAAGCCAATATCTATCTGAAGAAAACAGAACCAGAGCCAGAGGGCTGTGCAGTGGCAGACACGGCGTGCAGTGTGGAGGAACTGGCCGAAAAGCTGCAGGAGTACGGCGTCGATATTGGCAGAAACCAGCTGTTTAAATGGCTGCGGGACAATGGTTATGCCCGCTACAGCAACGGCAGTGCTTACCAGAACCTACCCACCGAGGAAGCCTTAGAAAAAAACTATCTGATCACGGTACAAGTACCCTATCGAAAAAAAAGAACCGGGAAACTCATGCACAGCCTGCGCATCCGGGTGACCCCTTTGGGTCAGGATTTCTTTGGCAGAGCCCTCATGGCAGAGTACGGCACAGCATCCAAGGCGGTGCGCCAATGAGTCACGATTGCCTGAACCTTGAAACCTGCTTCTGCCATACCGCCTATATTTTTGGCAAAAGCCATGAGCCCCTGCGCGCCATGATCGTGGGCGGCCGCTCCCTGGCCTGGCATATGGAGGACCTGGCCGCCCTGCTGGGCCTGGACGATGAGGACGGTTTCCTCGATAAGCTGCGGAACAACCGGCGTGTGGGTGTATGGCGCCGCCATTTTCCCTCCAGAGAGGACCCGATGCGGCTGGAGGTCATGGAGTTTGTGGACATCGGCGGCATGTGCGACCTGCTGCAGTACGCCCGCGACAGCGGAAAGCTCACCCCGGACGAGGCAAAGGACTGGCACTTTTTCCTGGACGGCTTGATGATCATGCAGCTGCGAAAAAGCCAGGGCTGCGGCACCGCGCACCTGCTCTTTTCCACCCGATGAATTACCTGACCGAGCTGCTGGCCTTTTACAAATGGCTGGAGACGCACCCCCTGAGCCCGCTGCTCCAGGCCTACTGGCACCTGCTCATGTATTACAACAACAAAGCCGCTGTCCGGGCAGAGGACGGTGGCTGGCACTGGCCCGTAGATTTCAAGGTGCCCAACACTGTGCTCATGCCCCTTTTAGGCATCAAAGACCGGCGCGTACTGCTGAGACAAAGAAAGTACCTCATAGACCACGGCCGCGTGACGTACCAAAAGGACAAAGGCCAGCGTGCAGGCACCTACCGCCTGGTGCCCTTTGACAGAGGCCTGAGCATGGCAGCCCTCAGGGCAGAGACAGGGGACAGCGTGACACAAATCTGGACACAAGCTGTCCCGCCCCCTGTGACCGGAGTGTCCCCGTTTATAAATATAAATAATAAACATGCTTCTCGATTGTATTCTAATCAGGAGGACGCGCCGTTTATGCCCCAGTTCAATCTGCTGCCCCAGATCACCGAGGAGGAGAAAGCCGCCATCCGGGCAAAGTACCCCGGCGACGACGTGGCCGCCTTTAACGCCATCTGGGCCGCGAGGGAATTAAAACAAATGGAGAATGAAGAATTGGAGGTAACAACATGAATCAATATGGCAAAGGCCCGGCCATCATACGCTGTCGCCGGGCTTACCTGGTCGAAGCTGAGTGCCGGATGCAGGCCGGCTTTTACGCCCGCAGCGCCGAGGAGGCCGAGGATGCCTTTAACGAGCTCAGCGCCGCCGTTGAAGACCGGTTTCCCGGCCTTGTGCTTGAGATTACAGACGTCTATGAGGACGAATAGGAGGCTTATTGAAAGAAAAATACGCGTTGATCGACACCTGGGTCCAGGAAGCAAAAAACAATGACAAAGCAGCTAAAGAGCAGCTGATCAACACCTTTAAGCCCCTGATCCTGTCCGTCATGCAAAAATACATCTACGACACAGACGCCTATGAGGACGCCCTGCAGGACGGCGCCCTGGTCGTGCTGGAGGCCGTACAGGCCTACGACCCGGATTTAGGCGTCGTATTCCCCTTTTATCTGAAAAACCGCCTGTTCCATCATTTTGTCAATGCGGCCAAAGCCATCAAAAAACAACAGGAAAACGAGCGCGCCGTCACAGGCGGTGGGGAGGATGGGGAAAACAGCCTGGAACAATATCCAGATGCTGGGCCATCGCCAGAAAAAGAAATGGTCAGACAGGAAAAAAACGCAGTGCTTGAGCAGATGCTCGCAGAAATAAGAGCAGAAAGAGCAGACGTTATCCGGCTGCGCTACTTTGAGGAAAAAAGCCTGAATGAAATCGCCCAGATACTGGACATTAGTCCTTGCCTGGCCGGCGTACACGTGCATCGGGGAATAGAAGCCCTAAGGAAAAATAAGCACCGCCTGCAATAAGAATAATCTTTCAATAAAAACAACCAAAGCAGCAAATTTGGTTGTTTTTATTTTTTTTGAAATAACTGTAAAATTTCCACCCTTTTTTCCATTGTAAGAGTGTAAGGCAAAACGCCGAAACCAAAAACAGGAGGTAAGCACATGGCAATTGAAAAAACAGTGGAATCGGTAGGGATGAAGATCACCGTCAATCATGGCGAAGTGGGAGGCAAGATCGTCAAGTCCTCCAAGACCTACGGCGACGTTAAAGAGGGCGTGACCGACGACGCCTTTGTGGCCACCGCCAAAGCCATCACCGGCATGCAGGAGCCCATCCGGGAAAAGCAGGTGAAAGTGACGGCCGAAGAGATGATCGAAGTGGCTTAACAGGATTGGAACCCAGAGCACAAATTAAAAAACCAGGAGGAAACAAAACATGGCAGCAACAACCAGCAAAGATTTAACCATCACCTTTCAGCGCGCAGACGGGAAGGATCATAAAATCACCATCCCAGATTACAAGGACGGCATCACCGACGCCGAGATCAAAACCGGGGCCCAGGCCATCGTGGACCAGGGCGCCTTTGAGCCCGACGGTTTTGCCCTCGCCAAGGTCGTGGGCGCAGTGCGGGTAGACACCACCAAGACCGACGTGGCAGTGGAGTAAGAGAAGCGGTAGAAAAGGGCGAAAGCCCTTTTTTAAGTGGAAGCTTAACCGTTGATACAGAAAGGAGATTCCATGAAAAGTGTGCACAAACGTATTTTTATCCTATTAATAGCAGTGCTAATCATTGCGGCCAGTGGTGTGTTTTTTAAAAGTTTTCAGACAGGGTCAGAGGCGTCAGTTCTCAAGCCATCGCCCCCGGCACCTCAGCAGGAGCGCGCGCCAGAGACCAGCGTACCAGAACCAGAGCCACCGTTACCGCCAGAGCCCGAACCCCTACCCGACGGGGCCGTCATCGACCACCCGCTGCCTGAGGACCCCATCCTCACCAACGGCCCCTGGGCCTCGGCCCACTTCCTCATGGACGAGTACGCCTGCGACTGCGCGGGCTACTGTGACGGCTGGCCCGCAGCCATGGACCCCGAGCTGCTTGAGAAAATCGAAGCGCTTCGGTGTTATTTTGACCAGCCCATCATCATCACCTCCGGCGTTCGCTGTGAAAGACGCAACGCCGAGGTGGGCGGCATCCCAAACTCCTGGCATCTGTCCGGCCACGCGGCCGATTTGTACTGCCCGGGGGTACCTTATGACGAGGTGGCTCGGGCGGCCAGAGAACTAGGGCTTGGGGTCATCGAGTACCCGGACCAGCAGTTCGACCATTGTGAAATATGGCATTAAAAGGATGTCCCGTAACAGGGACGTCTTTTTTTGTGCAGCAAAAGCACCATGTTATAAAAAAGCTGTTCAACAGCTAAAAAAGAGGTTATAATGAAGAAAAAGAAGAAAAAATGAAGGAGTATCAATGGAGAAAGAAAACTTTATCGAACGGTTCTGGAAGGTCAAGGCCTCGGGCTCAACCGTCAGGACTGAGATCATTGCCGGGTTTACGACCTTTTTGACCATGGCCTATATTGTTTTTGTCAATCCGGCTATTATTTCGGCGCCGGCAGGGGTGGATGCCGCTTATTTTTTTGGGGCGGATGCCCAGACGGTGCAGTCTGCACTGTTTGTGGCCACCTGCCTCTGTGCCTGTATGGGGACGCTGCTCATGGCTTTTCTGGCAAGGGTCCCCTTTGCCCAGGCGCCGGGTATGGGGCTCAATGCTTTTTTTGCCTACACCATTATGCTGGGCATGGGCAAAACTTACGCTGAGGCTCTGGCCATTGTGCTGATCTCGGGCCTGCTGTTCATTGTTTTAACGGTTACAGGCCTGCGGGAGGCCATTGTGCGGGGGATACCGGCCAATATACGGGTAGCCATATCGGGTGGTATTGGCCTGTTTATTGCGTACAGCGGCCTGAAGAACGCAGGGCTGCTTAAGTTCACCCTGGACCCGGGCAGCTATCTGGTAACCGACCCGTCCGCGGCCACGGGCCAGAGCACTGTAGTGGCCAATGCCTCGGCGATCCCGAGTCTGGTGGATTTTTCGTCCTGGACGCCTGAGACGGCCGGCGCGGCCCTGGCGCTTCTTGGGCTTATTATCATCGGGGTGCTTTACGCCCGCAAATGCAAGGGGTACATTTTCATTGGGATTGTTGTTACAGCCATCATCGGGATTCCCCTTGGCGTCACCACCTTACCGGCATCCATTGATTTCAGCCGTATCGGCCTGCAGTTCCAGGACTGGGCCCAGGTTTCACTGCTGCATCTGGATTTTTCATCGCTGGTTCATGAGGGCAGCCTGGTGGGCACGCTCTTTAATATTCTGATGGTGGTCGTGGCTTTCTCGCTGGTCGATATGTTCGACACCCTGGGGACCATCATCGGAACTGCCCAGCAGGCGGGCATGCTGGACGAAAAGGGTGAGTTCCCGGCGCTCAAGCGTACACTGATGGCCGATGCCTTTGCCACCACAGCCGGCGCGCTCATGGGCTCCTCTACGGTCACCACCTTTGTGGAGTCCAGCACTGGCATCTCGGAGGGAGGCCGGACAGGGCTGACTGCTCTGGTCACCGCGGTGCTCTTTCTGGCGGCGCTGGTGCTGTCACCGGTGCTGGAGATTATCCCGGCTGCGGCCACTGCGCCGGCGCTCATCTTTGTGGGCGTGCTGATGGTCGGCCCCGTCAGAGACATTGATTTTACGGACATCACAGAGGCGATCCCGGCCTTTGTCACCCTATTGTTTATGCCGCTGACCTTCTCCATCGCCGACGGCATTGCCTTTGGGCTCATTACCTATGTGCTGTTAAAGGCTCTGACCGGGCACTACAGAGAAATTCAGCCGGTGACGGCGGTTCTGGCGCTTTTGTTTATCGTCCGGTTTTTATTCATGCAGTAAAAAGAATTGGGTGCTTTCCAAATCATAAAGGGCAGAGGACGTCAAACGCGCTGGCTGCAGATGGGTTATCCTTTAGGTGAAGGAGGTGCTTACAATGCACGCATGGGATGCGATCCAGACCACTCTGGATTATATTGAGACACATATGGATGAGGAACTGAAAATTGAGGCGCTGGCAGAGCAGGCGGCCTTATCGCCCTTTTATTATCAGCGGCTGTTCTCTCGGCTGGTAAAAAAGCCAGTGCGGGAGTATATAAGACTGCGGCGTCTGGCGCGGGCCAGCACGATGCTGAGGGAGGGGGATGCCCGGATTCTGGACATTGCCCTGGACTGCGGCTTTGGCAGCCACGAGGTTTTCAGCCGGACCTTCAAGGACGCCTATGGCATGACCCCGGCGGGCTTCCGGGAGGCTCCTGTGGCCCTGAACCAGTTTGACAAGCCGGATTTGCTGTTAAATTATGTGCTGATCGACGAGGGGGTGCCCCTTATCAGCGAGGGTCTGGTGCTGGAAATGAATTGCCGGCATCTCGGTAAGCCTGTCCGGTTTATGGGCATCAGCGGCGCTGTGCCCATCGACGGCCAGATGCCCCTGGGCGAGGCCACCGGTGTGGATATCCCCGGAGAAATCTGGGAGCGGTTCCACCGGGAAAAACACCGGATACCGCGGGCAGCTGCCAGCCGGGAGGTGGGAGTGGCCTACATGGGCGGCGCGCCTGAGGGCTGCTTCACGTATTTTACCGGCGCCGAGGTGGCCGCAGATGCCGAGGTTGATGGGTTTATGACCTGGGAGCTGCCAGCCCGGGAATACGTGGTCTGCGGCTTTGAGGCCGAAAGCTTTGAGGAGCTGGTCACTGCCGCCCTCAATAAGGCGGTCAAATACAGCGCCCAATGGCTTGAGCATAAGGGCCTGACCATGGGGGCCTACTCGCCGGAAATCTACTATCACCGGGATCAGGCAGTACCTTATATGGAGCTGTGGATGCCAGCAGAGAAAAAGTAAAAAAAGGATGCTCCTGTAAAGGGAGCATCCTTTTTTAATGGTTTAGCCAAGGTTTCGTTTCCGGTAGAGCAGCAGTCCTGCCGCGCAGGCGGCCAAAAGCACGGCGGCCAGCAGGATACCGGCATTACCGCCCACAAAGCCTGTGGATGCGTTGCCGCTGGTGCTGGGGCTGTCCGGCGTCGCTGGATTGACCGGATTTACGGGGTCGATGGGTTTTTCCCGCTCCTCACCGGGCTGGGGCAGGGTTTTTACACTGCGGTCCACGCTAAACACGCGGTTGTTTTCGGCGTAGTTGGTTTCACCCAGAACGTAGAAAGCATTCCGGTAGGCGGTACCGGCGCCGCTGAAAACCCGGGCGGTGTTCACAATTTTACCGGTTGGCTCAAAGCCGCCTGTGTCAAAGTTCAGGGTATAGGTATCGGCAGTGACCTGTCCGCTGTCTGTGTCTGTGACCACAGGGCCGGAAAGGATCATGCCGCCGTCGATGGTGCCAAAGGCGCCGGTGTAGTCCTGGCTTTGAGCCAGATCCTGAGGCAGGATGTTTTCGCGGACTGTTGCGCTCTGGCCGTTCTCAATTTTTTCGAGGCCATCGGCCATGCTGCCGTCCGCCGCGGTTCCGGCGGCCACATAGACGCTGTTGTCTGCCGTGTAGGCCACTGCCGGTGAGACGCGGGCAGTGATGAGATCGCCGGTTTTTTCAGTGGTCTGGCTTTCCATATCCACGCGGATGATGGCAGTCTGGGCAATGTCTTTGCCTTCCACTGTTTTTTTACCGCCCACGAGCAGAACCTCGCTGCCGTTGTTGATGAGCGCCGGCATGGAGAGGTCTGCGGTCAGATCGGTGGTAAAACGGCTCCATGTGTCTGTGTCCGGGTCATAAATGCCAATACCGGCGCCTTGAGGCCCTTCGGTGTAGATGACGAGACGGCCGTTCCAGGTGCAGGCGTTATTTGCTGAGGGGAAGATGCTCTCATCGCAGTTGAGCCGTGTCCAGCCGTTGTTTTCGGCCTGCCCGGGGGTATAGCGCCAGAGCTCGACTGTATCGTTTGAGTTGAGGCCCGTGTAGTACAGGCTGCCATTCAGGCCGGTGAGGCTGCCGTAGTAGCTGTTGTAGAAGCGCGCGTCATCGGGCAGGGGCAGGCGCTCGTAAAGGTTTTTGACTGCGCCCAGGTTAAAGGACTGGTGGCCTGAGCCTTTGTCTGAGGTCACCTCAATGCGCTTAACGCCGGCCTCCATGCCCTGGGGCAGATTGACCACAATGCTTTCATCCGATGAGGATACCACCGGGACGGCTGTGCCGTCAATGGTAACTGTTGGCGCGCTGCCGAAGAAATAGCCGCCGATGGTCAGCTGGCTGTCGCCGGTGGCGGCAGCGCTGTTGACAACCGGAACCGTGTTTTCTGCCAGTGCCCGGTCGACCTGGGCCAGACCCTCGGAGACGCTTTTGCCCTTCTGGCTGTCAATTTTTTTAACACTGCCGATGACCCGGGCAGCGGTTTTGGCAGCGTCTTTATCATCAAAATGTTTTGCCACAATGGCAACTTCGCCGGTGACAGCTGGCGTGGCCATGGAGGTGCCGCTCATGTAGTCATAGGCGGCGGTGTCATCGCTGAGACCCAGATTGTCGATGTAGACATCGCCGGGGACAGTGGTTTGGCCGTCAGGAAGCACACGCAGCGTAGCGATGCGGATCTGGAAGCTGCTGTAATCGGTATTGTCGGGCAGTGTGTAAATTGCCGGGCCCCAAGCTCCGGCCAGTGTAACGGACTGGGCGAGGGGGTGCCATTTTGGCGTGCCGTCCTCGTTTAACTCAGTAGTCTTAACGCTGACACCGGTTAAGGCTGCCAGAATGGTCTGGTCTGGGGTGGAATCGGCACGGTACATATAGGACAGGTACTTGTATGGGGTGGCGGAAAGGTTCAGGGCTTCGCTTTCAATGGTGCCCTGGTTTGCGGCGGCAGTCACCCTGAAGCTTTGGCTGCCCTCAAAGGCCATGCCGCCCGAATAGGCGGTGGTGGTGCCTGGGTTGGGTTTAAAGGTTATTTTGGCAGCCGCTTCATCCTCAAAGTCTTCAAGGAATGGTGCGGTAATCAGGCGCGGGTCGGCCTTCCCCATGCTGGTGGGCACAGTGGAAAGAATGTCGACGCCCGGAGCGGCCACGTCGGTGGTGGTGGCGCCAAAATTGCTGAAGCTTGCCATGCTGCCGCCGACGTCAGTCGCGTTGACGGCAATGACATAGGGGTTGTCCCGCAGGGTAGAGACAGTTTTAGAGGCATTGTCACAGTCGGCGCTTTCATTGCCTGCGGCAAAAACGCTGACCACACCCTTTTCTCCCACAGCGGTGACTGCGCGGTCCAGCGCCTTGCCGCTGCTGCCACCGCCCCAGGAATTGTTGATGGCTGTGACGGGCACGCTGTTTTCCACGGCGCGCTGAATGTAGGCATAGCCCCTGAGCACGCCAGCGGATGCAACGCGTCCCTGATCGTTTGCGGCCTTGACGGCCATGATCTGCGTGCCGCTGGTGGCGCCGCTGACGCCCATGTTGTTCCAGGACGCGGCAATGATACCTGCACAGTGGGTGCCGTGGCTGTGGTCGTCCATGGGGTCGGCGGCATCGTAGGGAACGTCCTCGGAGTTGGCTGCGATGGCGTTATAGCCGTGGTCGCCGCCGCCGATAATGGCTTTAAGGCTGCTGTCGGCAGTCCACATGACGGATTTCAGATCCTCATGGTCGTAGTCGACACCGGTGTCCAGTACGGCGACCACTGTACCGCTGGTGTCCACTGCAGGGGCTGGCGTACCGTCTGCTTTGTATTGGTTCCAGCCATCAATGGCCATGCTGAAATCGCCGTTTTTATCATAGGCCCACTGCATACCGGTGAGATCCTTGGTGCCTTCGGAGACAGTGTATATGTAATTGGGCTCTGCGAATTCGACCGTGTCCAGCTTTTGAAGCTCGTCGATGAGCTCTGCGGTGCTCAGGGTGTCGGAGCGCACCAGCTTCAGGCTTTCGGCGGGTGCGGCGCTGCGGCTGTAGGCGTTTGCGCTGCTGTCCAGAGCCATGAGGGTTTCGGCTCCGGCCAGCAGCGCAGGCTCAGCCGACCGGCCGTAAAAGCCTGTGTCCTTTACGCAGACAATGGCCTCTCCAGGGACGTAGTCGCCAGTAAGGGCGTCTGAGCCGCCGTTTTCCTGGGCCAGGGCCGAGATCGGCAGGCTGCCGAGCAGGAGTAGAGCGGTGAGTAACAAAGTTAGTAATTTTTTCATCGTATCCTCCATATTTTAATTTGTTTGATGGGCAAAGTATAACATGCCTGCGGCCGACAGGGCAAGATACGTGTAAAGAAAGCTTAAGACAAAAAAGAAAAAGGACTGCTGCAGCAGTCCTCAGAATTTGGTTTAATCAATGGGGAACATTTCCACGATCACACGTTCCTCGTCAAAATCATGGAAGGTAAGGCGGCGGTTTTCGTATTCGCACTCGCCGCGCTGGTTGTCATAGGGGTCGGCCCGCAGGTAGGTTTTCGGCGGATCAAAGTCCAGCTGGAATTCGGAATTGGCGGCCATACGGAAGGGCTCCAGATTGCCGAAATAGAAATTCCAGCGGTTTTCGGCGCCGTTTCTGTAGGCGCTGCCCCCAAAGGAGCAGTCACAGTGCAGCCAGCCATAGGGCGCGATGTAGAACATGGCCCAGTCGTGGTTGCCGATGCTGGCCGGATTGACATAAGAGCCAGACTGCCACTTGGCTGGGATGCCCGCGCAGCGGCACAGGGTAATGAACAGCAGGGCCTGAATGCCGCAGTCGCCCTTGAGCCCGGTGGCCATGTAGTCCGGTATGTTGGTGATGGTCAGGTACTCACGCACGTAGGAGTAGTGCACCCGGGTGGTGATAAAGTCATAAATTTTGCGGGCCTTGACGAGCGGGTTGGTTTCGCCGCCAGTCAGCTCTTCGCACAGGGCGCGGATATAAGGTGAAAAGGCAATATGGGGCAGAAGCTCCTGGGTTTCAAAATCCGGCTGCTCTGCGTCTACCTTGTCCGGGTCCAGCTTCACGTATTTCGCATGGTTTTCATAGGAATATTCCACGGTAAAGGTGTCGCCCGCCTCCAGTGGCTTTTCAAAGTAGACGGTGCGCTGGCCATAGGTTTCGTCTGCGATCTTGACCGGCTCTGGTGAGATGTCAATGAGCTTAATATTGCTGATCTGATCGGCGTTCTGCGGAATGGGCAGATAAACACGGATTCGGTTGCCAAGCTCCTCGGCTTCTTTTTTGATCTTAACGGTGTGGCGGATGTGGATGAAGTAGTTCTTTTCACCCTTTTCAATCATTTCGTTGACGGTCTCGTCCAGGATTTCTACTGGGCTTACCTCGATGGTCTTCTGGTCTTCATCCACCTCGATGTCCTTGTATTTCGGGACAGTCTTTGCGATGCTGGCCACAAACATGTCTTGGAAGTGTACGACACCGTTCACGTAGATCCAGTCTGCATAGCCGTCATCCTTAAGGGTTTCCAGGTCTTCACGGGTAAAACCCGGAACCTTTTCCTGCATCATTTTCAGGGCCTCGTCATAGGGGTAGGGGTACTGCATGGGCAGCTCAGCCAGTATGGAAAGCTCCAGCGTAAGGCGTTCGGCCAGAGCCTTTGGAATGGGGCGTGTCAGATATTTTTTAATGAGTTCTGCCGCTTTGTCGAAGTCTCCCCAGGCTTTGAGCAGGGCGATGTCCTCGGGCAGGTTTGTTTTAAGGGCTTGCATGTTGTTCATTTATTTCTCTCCTCCTTATATCAGCGTTTTATTTTAAATTCTCTAAAACCTTTACCAGGTAATCCCAGGTGCGGGCTGTCGATGAGATGGACAGGCGTTCCTCCGGGGTGTGGATGTCCTGCATGTCTGGTCCGATGGACACGATGTCGAGCTCTGGCAGCTTGGCGGAGATCAGGCCGCATTCCAGGCCAGCGTGGATGGCTTCCACTGTCGGGGTCTTTCCGTACATTTCCTCAAAGGTTTTGCACATCATGTCCCTCAGGGCAGATTCCCTGCGGTATTCCCAGGCCGGATAGGAGGACGCTTCAGTGTAGGTGCCGCCCAGATATTCGGTAAAGGCCCGAACCCTGGCGCTCAGGGCTTCCTTGGCAGTGCCGATGGAGCTGCGCATGGCAAAGCTGACGAGGAAGTAATCCTCTTTGGTGTACATAATCCCCAGGTTCAGCGAGGTTTCCACCAGTCCCTCAATGTCGAGGCTCATGGCCTGGACGCCGTTTGGTATCTGCATGAGCACAAAGATGGCGCGCTCCGCGGAGGCTTCGTTAAAAACCATGAAATCCCCTTTTTCGAGGGTTTTCAGGCTCAGGGTAAGCTCTGGGTCCTTAGAGGCGTAATTCTTCTTATAGAGGACTTCCAGAGCTTTCAGGCGGTCGGTTACAGCCTGTTCATCATTAGGGTCAATGACAATGGTGGCGGTTGCTTTTTTGGTGATGACATTGTCCTTGGTGCCGCCGGTCAGATCGATGATATCAAAGCTCAGGTCCTGGGACAGGTCGTTCAGCAGAGTGCCAAGAAGCACGCTGGCGTTGGCGCCGTAGCGGTTGATCTCCTGTCCGGAGTGGCCGCCGTGCAGGCCGGATACGGCCAGCTCGCAGGACAGGCCGCTTCTGGCGGTGCGCCTGATATCAAAGGTGCAGTTGGCGCGGACACCGCCGGCGCAGCCGGCCAGAATAATGCCCTCGTCCTCGGAATCGAGGTTGATCATATAAGCCGCGTCGCTGACAGGAGTCAGGTCGATGGCGTGTGCGCCCTCCATTCCCACTTCCTCCTCGGTGGTAAAGATCACGTAGAGCTTGGGATGGGGCAGGGTGTTGTTGTCCAGCAGTGCCAGACCGTAGGCCACGGCAATGCCGTCGTCGCCGCCCAGGGTGGTGCCGTCAGCAGTGATCCAGTCGTCTTCAATCATGAGCCCCAGAGGATCGGTTTTAAAGTCGTGGTCTGAGCCATCAGCCTTTTCACAGACCATATCCAGATGGCCCTGCAGGATCACGGGTTTGGCGTTTTCGTAGCCTTCGCTGGCTTCTTTTATGATAATGACATTATTGGCGTCGTCCTGATGGCAGGTGAGTCCCCGCTCCTCGGCGAAACGGACGCAATAATCCGAAATTCGTTTTGTGTCAAAGGAACCGTGCGGAATTTCACAGATTTCTTCAAAATAGTGAAAAACCGGTTGGGGTTCCAGGGTGTTTAGTACTTTATCCATAGTGGACCTCCCGATAATAATTTGTCTTGAACCAGAGAAAAACAGCCGCTGCTGATGCTTCGGTAAAGTCAGATGATCGTTTGTGTTTTCATCTCCGTACAAGAATATATCATACACCATTTAGCGGGTTTAGTAAAGTGAGGAAGCTGGCAGAAGGTTTAAAAATACTCGAATATGGTAATTAAATAGTGGTCTTTTTGGGTAGAACAAGATATAATTAAAGATACGAAGTTTTGGCTGTTGATAAGGGCTTTTGGCGGATGCTCTCCGCTCCTGGCCTTTTCTGCGGCCAAGGGAAAACAAGTTGATTCAATTAAAAGGAGAGAGTAAAATGTCAATTAACTATGTGGATGTTTACAACGCTTATGGCAGCGACCAGCCGGCAGACAAAAGAGAACTGTATCATATGAACTGTGCGGAGGTTCTGCTGCGCACCGGGAATTCAGAATATGGGCTTAACCTGCCTGAGGAAGCGTTTAAAATGATGCAGGGCTTTGGCGGCGGCTTTAACTCTGGCCGGACCTGCGGCGCGTTCTGCGGCGCCCTGGCAGCCTTAAGCGCAATGTACGGCGAAGAGCGCCCCAGCACTCAGGACAAAGCAAAGAAGGCCTCCAAGCTTTTAGTCGAAGAATTTGAAAAGGAATTTGGCAGTCTGGATTGCAGCTACATCAAGGAACACCACCGCGATGAGGTAAAAGCCTGCGATCCTGTAAAACAACGTGCAGCCGATGTTCTTGCGCGTGTCGTTGAGAAAATGAACGCGGAGGAATAGAGGCGGAAAGGAAACAGCGTGAATAAAGAAAACATGAGAGTTAAGGGCATCGAGCTTCTGGACCGCGCCTATGGCAAGTGGTGGATGATGCTCCTCGAGGGCATCAGCCTGGTTGTCATCTGCGGGATGACCCTCTTTTTGCCCGATGTAACCTTGTCTTTCCTCGTGATGGTCATCGGTATCTACCGTGTGGCCATGGGAGTTTTTTACCTGATTGTCGGTATCGCCAACCGGGTAGAGTACGGCGTGAGCAACGGCTTTAGCTTTGGGCGGGGCATTGTCGATATTTTAGTGGGGGCGGCATTTTTGCTCTGGCCCGCCACCATCATATCTTTCTTTGTCGTGCTTGTGGGCATCTGGGCCATCATCACCGGCATTGTGCTGCTGGTCATGGGCGGAAGCTCTCTGGGCATGGGCCGGATTATAAAAATTGTGCTCGGCGTGCTTCTGATCATTTTTGGTATTTTTACATTTATTAACCCTGTTGGGCAGGCAGTGTTCTTCATTGTCTTCCTTGGAATTGTGCTGGGGATTCTTGGGTTTTTCTTTATTATTCAGTCTTTCAGTATGAAAAAGAGCTATAAAGAGCTGAAAAAACTGAATGAAGGCTTCAAAGATTACGATGTGCATTAATTGAAAAGGTTGTATCTCTTTTTTACCCTTGAAACCATATAGAAATAAGGTTAAACTTATCCTAACAACTGTGTATCTTTAAGACATCAGGGTAAGATGAAACTAAGAATTAAAGTGCAAAGGAGAAAAATTAAGTGAAAACAGTACAAATTAAAAACGACATTTACTGGGTCGGCGTCAACGACCATGAAACCTACCTGTTTGAGGGCATGTGGCCCATCGATCAGGACGGGGTGGCCTATAACGCCTATATCATCAACGACGACAAGGTCGCTGTTGTGGATACGGTAAAATCCTTTAAACAGGGCGAATATATCGAAAAGATCAAGTCCATTATCGGTGACAAGAAGGTTGATTACCTCATCGTTAACCATATGGAACCAGACCACTCCAGCTCCATCGCGGATCTGCTGGCCGTTTATCCGGATATGCAGATCATCGGCAACAAAAAAACCTTCCCGATCATGAAGAATTTCTACAATATTGATAAAAACATACTGGAAGTCGCCGACGGCGATACCCTGGATCTGGGCCATCACGAGCTGCAGTTCTACATGACGCCAATGGTTCACTGGCCGGAATCCATGGTCACTTACGACGCAACCGACAAGGTTCTGTTCTCTATGGACGTGTTTGGCAGCTTTGGCAGCACCGACGGCAGTATTTTTGACGATGAAAATGATGTGGCTTCCTACGAGGACAACACCAGACGCTACTATGCCTGCATTGTGGGCAAGGTCAGCGGGCAGGCTCAGAAAGCGCTGCAGAAACTGGGACCACTGGACATTCAGACCATCTGCCCGTCCCATGGCCTTATCTGGAGAAGCAATCCAGGCTACATTGTAGATTTCTACGACCGCATGAGCCGCTATGAAACGGAAGAGGGCGTTGTCATCGCCTATGGTACCATGTACGGCAATACGCTGCACTCCGCAGAGCTGCTGGCAGGCTACCTGAAGGACGCTGGCGTGAAGACTGTTAAATTATTCGATGTTTCCAAAACCGATATTTCCTACATTGTCAGTGACATGTGGAAATACACAGGCCTGATTCTGGGCGCGCCGGCTTATTACGGCCGCATTTTCCCGAAAATGGCCAACCTGTTATACAAGGTGGAAGAAATTGGCGTAAAGAACCACAAGGTGGGCTTCTTTACAGACTTTAGCTGGAGCAACGGGGCAGACCGTTACTTTAATGCATTTACAGAAAAGGCAAAGGCCGATGTGGTTGGCGACATGGTCAACGTCCAGGGCCTGGCAGACGCAGAAGACGAAGCGAAGCTTAAGGCATTGGCAGATGCCATGGCCGCAGCCATCAAATAAGACGTTCGCCAGCCTGACCGCACTGGGAGGAGGATAAAAATGAAAATAGTAGTAGGTATGTCCGGCGGGGTGGACTCTTCCGTCGCGGCCCTGCTTTTAAAGCAGCAAGGGTATGACGTCATTGGCGTTTTTATGAAAAACTGGGAGGAAAAGGACGAAGACGGAGTCTGTACCGCCACTGAGGACTATGAAGATGTCCAGCGTGTGTGTGAGACCATTGATATTCCCTATTACACGGTAAACTTTACCAGGGAATATTACGACCATGTTTTTGCCTATTTTCTCGATGAATACAAAAAAGGCCGTACTCCGAATCCCGATGTTCTGTGCAACAAGGAAATTAAGTTCAAACGATTTTTAGATTACGCTCTGGGGGTGGTCGGCGGCGATGTGCTCGCGACCGGCCACTATGCCCAGAAGGATGTGCATGAAGGAAAATTCCGTCTGATCCGCGCCTTTGACCATAACAAGGACCAGACCTATTTCCTCTGCCAGCTTGGCCAGCATCAGCTGGAAAATGTCATGTTCCCCATCGGGCACCTCGACAAAAAGGAGGTCCGTGAGATTGCGGAAAAGAACAACCTCATCACTGCGGACAAAAAGGACAGCACGGGAATCTGCTTTATCGGAGAACGCAACTTCACCAAGTTCCTGAGCCAGTACCTGCCCGCCCAGCCCGGAGAAATCCGGGATCTCGACGGCAATATCAAGGGAAAGCACGAGGGCCTCATGTACTATACATTGGGTCAGCGCCGCGGCTTGGGTATTGGCGGACAGGGCACAGGCGAGCCCTGGTTTGTGGTGGAAAAGGACCTGAAGGACAATGTGCTCTACGTGGTTCAGGGTGAAAAGCATCCGGCTCTGTATTCCAGATCGCTGGAAGCCACAGATACCAGCTGGGTGGCCGGCGAAGCACCGGCCCGGGAGTTTTCCTGTACGGCCAAGTTCCGTTACCGGCAGCCCGATCAGGGCGTCCACGTCACGGTGAGGGACGATGGCGGACTGCATGTTGATTTCGATAAAGATCAGAAGGCTGTCACGCCGGGCCAGGAGGTCGTCCTGTATGACGGCCAGGTATGCCTGGGCGGGGCAACCATTGACAGCATTGAGAAAATTTAATACAATACCATGCAAAAAGAGCGTATTCTCCATTTGATGGGGAACACGCTCTTTTTGTGTTTATGTTAAAGGCATAATGTTTGAAAAATCAACCTCCCGGTTAAATGCGATGGCCTCCTGTCCGATACGGTCAAGCTCCGCCTTTGGCACCCCAAGCAGCATCTCCCGGGAGGAGCTCAGGAAATTGGCCATTTCCGCGATATTCACTGTGCCGAGGGCCCCTTCCACATAGTCAATAACCATCTGCACCCGGCCGCCGTAACCAAATTTCTGCGCCATGTTGGCATAAGCATCGTCCACAAAAATGTGATAATCCTTGAGAGACTGATGATAGACCTCGGTGATAAAGTCGGCCAGCTCGCTGCCGCCATAGTTGGTCGAATGGACAGATTGGGCCTGGGTGAACTCATAATAAAAACGTTTTGTGTTTTCTTCGGTCAGCAGGTTTTCATAGTAGGGGATACTGGCGTAGAAGTGAAGCTCCAGGGCATTCAAGGGTTTGTCGGTATTTTCCAACGTGTGGTCATAGAGCCGTTCAAGAAAAATTTTCAGAATGGAGGAGACGATCGCTTCCTTTTTCTTAAAATGATAGGATAATGAGCCGAGAGCAATCCCTGTATCATCCGCGATGTCCTGCATTCTTGTTTTACTGTAGCCGTCACAGTAAAAATGCTTCTTGGCATTTTCAATAATCCTTTCACGGGTGCTGCTGTTTTTTTTCTTCTCTGCCATTGTCATTTTGCTCCTTTAGCGCATTTTCGGTATCGTGCTGATATGCACTATTATAGCAGATAATCCTTAGACAAAAAAATAAAAATACTTTAAATATTTACAAAATATACTTTTACCTGAAAAACTTAAATTTTCCGATAAAATAATCGGAAAAACTTGACTTTTCAGGCAAAAGGAATTATACTTCAATTACAAGATGCTTGTGTAAATGTTTTCCGGAAAAATAAAAAGCATACTGTAGAGATAATATTGGCGTTAATACGTATTTTATGTATGAAAATCTTAGATAATATTGGAACAATTAAGATTTTTACTATGAAAGGGAGAGAAAAATGGCTGAAAAAGTTAAACCCAGAGTTTCTCAGTTTATCGTAACAATATTTGGTTTATCAGAACTGACGGCTTTAATGGTAGCAAGCCTATCGACAAGCTATTACTCATACTTTATCACGAATGTTTTGATGGTTGCACCGGCTGTAATGGGGACGATCCTGATTTTTACCAGAGCCTTTGACATTGGTACCCTGCTGCTGTCCGGTGTTGTGGAGGAGCGGATGAACCCGAGATGGGGGAAATACCGTTCCTGGCTCCTGCTGATGTGCCCCTTGGCGGCGGTCATCGGTATTTTACAGTATTCCAGCGCTGGCGGAACACAGACCGTCCAGCTCTGGATATCGGCAGTCTGCTATATTGTGTTCTTTGCGCTGTTCAATTTTGGGCGGACCGCGCAGCTGGCGCTGCTCAACGCTCTGGGGGCCACCCCCGAGGACCGGGCCATGCTGTCTGCCAGAAAGGCCCAGTTTGCGGCCGTGGCAGGGATTGTGCTCAACTCAACCTTTATGCCGCTGGTGCTGTGGTTTTCCGGCGAAACCAAGGATGCCACATCCTTTGGCTTTCTGGCAGCGGTCGTTATTTTTCAGATCGTATACCTGATTCCTCAGATGGGGCTGTTCAAGGTCTCCAGGGAATATGACAAGCCAGAGGAAAAATCGGTGGCGGTCAGGAAAAAGCTGTCGGCCAAAGAGATGGCTGAGCAGGTCTTTAAGAACCCGCCGCTCATGCTCATGCTGGTGGCGGAAACCTGCAAGACGGTGTGCAATACCCTGGTGCTGAGCATGGCAGTCTATTATTTCAGGGTTGTTGTCAATAATCTGGAATTTCAGCCGGTCTTTTCAACCGCGATCAGCATTGCGGGCTTTGTGGGCTCCTTGATTGCCGGTCAGTTCATTGTAAAAAAGCTGGGGAAGAAAAACACCTATCTCATCGGCTTTGCCGCGCCGGCCATCGCGCTGGTATGCGCCCGGCTGTTTGGCGGTCAGAGTGATATCACCTTTATGACAATCATGGTTATCGGCTGGTTCTTCTTTACCTTTATCGCGACGCCTGGCCCTGCCATGTTTGCGGACTGCGTCGAATATGGAAAATTTAAAATCGGTAAGGAAGGGCGCGCTTTCATCATGTCGCTCTACACATTGCCCATCAAAATTGGTGTCCTGATCGCAGGCGGATTTTCAGGCTATCTTTTAGCCGCTGTTGGTTATTCGGCGGAGGCTGCGGTAACGCCGCAGGTGGTTTCAGGAATATTCAGCGCCATCACACTGGCACCGGCCGCAGTACTGGCTGTTGGCTTCGTATGTATGCTTTTCTATAAACTGACAGAAAAGCGTGTCCGGGAAATTATGGAAGTGAACCGTCAGAATGACGGAATTTAATGAAGCAAAAGGGAAATGGAGGAAAGACAGTTGGATGTGAATCAATTAAAACAGGAAAGACAAGCGGATTTAAAGGCAGTATATTCAGGCAAGGTGCCTAAAAGGGTGCCCATACATCTATCCTTTGCCTTTGAAGCGTCGGTTTCCTATGCCATTGATCAGGGCATTGTGGAAAAGGGGAAGAATCTCCGCAACATCTATTGGGAACCAGAAACCTGGTACGATATCTTTGACCGGGTCAATAATGACTTTTATTCCGATATACCGCTGGGGCCTGGCGCCATACGGTTACCGATTCTATACCAGATACTGGAGGCGAAATCTATTATCATGGGGGCCACAGGCGTCATGCAGCACCCAGAGGTGCACTCGCTGGAGCCTGAGGAGTACGATGCTTTTATTGAGGACCCTTTCTTTTATATGTCGGAAACACTGATGCCGAGGCTGTACCCGGCGCTGGATACCACGCCCGGACGGCGGGCCATGGTTCTGGCACAGGCGGTCAAGGCCAACGCCGACCAGTTTGCCGTCATCGGGCAGATGATGGGTAAAATCGCTGCAAAATACGGCTATCCAGCCGCGCCCAGTGGCCGCTCCACAGCCCCATTCGATTATCTGGCGGATTTTCTCAGATCCTTTACAGGGATATCAAAGGATATGCGCCGGTACCCGGACAAGGTTGTGCAGGCCTGCGACGCGCTGGTACCGCTGATGCTGCGGGAAGGGGTTCCAAACCCGGACAGCCTGCCGCCGGATTACCGGGTGATGATCCCGCTGCACATGGGCAGCTTTATCAACGAAAAGCAGTTTGAGAAATTTTACTGGCCCTCCTTCAAAAAGCTGATGGATGGTCTGGTAGCGCCAGGAGCCGGTGTTGACCTGTTCGTGGAGGATAACTGGATGCGCCATATGGACTATCTCAAGACCTTTAACGGGTCGGTGAAAATGCAGTTTGAATACGGCGATCCAAAGCTGGTAAAGGAAAAGCTCAGCGGAACCCGCCATGTGATCACAGGCTTTTTCCCAATCTCCCTGCTGCAGTTCGGCAGTGCGCAGGAGGTTAAGGACAAGGCCAAAGAACTTATTGACATCCTGGCACCAGGAGGCGGCTATATCTTTGGATTCGACAAGGGTTTGTTCTCGCTGGAGGGCAATACCATTAAAAACCTGCATGTGCTGACCGACTTTGTCCGTGATTACGGTGTTTACAGATAAGGAGCAAAAAATGGACGATAGAAATCAAAGCTTTGAGACCAAAAATTATGTTAAATGGGATGATTATTTGAAAGAACACGATCATCTTTCAGATATTGAAAGGGCAAGCGACATCCAAAAGTATGAGGACTTAGTATTCGCGCTGGTTCTCAGGTTATTCAGATAGTATAGAAGCCCCGGCAGTGTCTGCTTGCCGGGGTTTTTTACTGGAAAGGCAAAAAAATGAAAAAGCGTATTACAGGAATTGTGCTGTCGGCCGCTGTTTTTATCGGCTACCGGTTTGTGCCGGTTCCGCAGGGATTGGAAATGTCTGGTATGCAGACCTTGGCGCTTCTTGTTATTGCTATTCTTCTGTGGGTGACAGAGGCCATGCCTCTTGGGATTTCGAGTATTTTTGTTTTGGTGCTCCCGATGTTTTTCGGACTGGCAACCATGAAGGATTTTCTGGTGGCCTTTCCCAATCCTACTCTGTTTTTCGTGCTAGCAACCTTTGGCCTGTCGGCCGCCATTTCCAAGGTGCCCACAGCCAAGCGCATTCTGCTCATACTGCTGGAGAAAATGGGGAGCAAGGTCCACCTGTTTATTCTGGCCATGATGCTGGCCACAGCGCTCATTTCCTCCATCATGTCCAACATACCGGCGACGGTGATGTTCATGGGGCTGGCCATCAGCTTTCTGGAGCTTTACGATTCGGAGGAGGAACGCAGGCGCACTGGCAGAGCCATCATGATCGCCCTGCCCATCGCGGGCATGATCGGCGGGACCATCACGCCAGCTGGCAGCTCTAACAATATTTTAGCCCTGGGTCTGCTGGAGGAGTATGCAGGAGTGACGGTGCGATTTGTGGACTGGATGGCGATCTGTATTCCAGTAGTACTGGTCATGCTGCCCCTGGCGTGGCTGCTGATCATTAAAATTTTCAGGCCGGCGCCGGTTCATCCGGATAAAATCAGGCAGTTTATTCTGGAACTCAAGACCCTGGACAAGCCGGGCAGAGAAGAAAAAATGGTGGTGTCCATTCTGGTGGTAATGATCCTTCTCTGGATTCTGAGCTCATGGATTCCGGCGCTCAATGTCACCCTGGTTTCCATCTGCGGGCTGGCGTTTATGTTTTTGCCGGGTATTGATATTTTGCACTGGAAAGATTTCAAGGATGAGGTGAGCTGGGACGTCATTCTGATGATCGGCTCTGTCCTCTGCATCGGAAATCTGATTCTGGAAAACGGTGTGGCATCCTGGCTGGCGGACACCTTCTTCAGGGTGGACAATGGAACGAGCATTATCCTGCTCATTCTTCAGCTGGCAGTTTTCATGTATATTATGCAGCTGGTGCTGCCCAATGCCCCGGCGGTCATCACCTCCACCACGCTGCCGGTTACCATTGTGGCGGAGGCGCTTGGGATAAACGCGGCTGTTCTGGTCATTCCGCTCTGTATTTTTTCAAGCTGGACCATGATCCTGCCCCTGTCTGCAGTGCCGATGATGACCTATTCTAAGGGCTACTACAGTATGACGGATATCGGCAGGGCAGGCATCCCTATTCTGGTGATTCTCGCCCTTGTGCTGGCACTTTGGATTCCTTTTATCTGCGGGGTGCTCCTTTAGTTTTATGAATGTTGAAACCTGTATATTTGCGATGAAGCCAGAGACGGCAGAGCATGAGAAAAGCCTTTCAGGATCGATCAGACCTGAAAGGCTTTTATTTATTTGAGGCTGTCCTTATTTTCCTTGCTTTCCTCAACGAGATTGTCCTTGCGGACCTCAGATTCCTCGTTTTTGATTTCCCAGTGGATCAGGGCTGTCAGGGCAGCGCGCAGCAGGATGATCCCGCCGACGATGATAAGCTCACTGGGCTGGCGGACAACGACAGTCCTCAGGATTTCGCTGCCAAGTTTGAACTCCAGTGCCATGGCCATACCCTTGGCCAGATCCAGACGGGTGGAGGGCCTGCGGCGGATATAACCCCAGATGCCCTTGATGCCCGACCATATCAGCACGCCCACGCCAACGTACTCGAAGAACAGGATTGCGTACTGGACAATGGTATTCAGAACTTCTTCCAGAATTTCCATGGCTATTCCATTGCTACCAGATTAACGTTATGGACGCCGCGCAGTACCACCAGATCACCGACGAGATCCTCGATGCTTCCCAGAAGGTCCTTTCCGTCAAGCGTCAGGATGACAACGGCAGCGTGGTTGATAGGGATATCCTGATGAATGGTAATGATGCTGGTCTTGTGCTCGCGCAGAATGTTCAGCACATTGGACAGAATTCCGGGCTCGTCGTCGAGGATCATGGAAATGGTAAATTTCCGCCCAAAATCTTCAGAGGGCTTAAAAATATAGTCTTTGTATTTGTAATAAGTGCTCCGGCTGATGCCGACGCGCTTTACCGCGTCACTGACCGATTTGCACTGGGAGGATTCCAGCAGAATGCGGGCCTCCACCACCTTGCTGTAATACTCGGGCAGTATTTTTTTGCTGACAATCAGATAATCACGTATCATAGGCTTCTCCTTAAGAGTGCTGATCGGTACAAACGCCTGTGTTGTCCGGCTCCAGCTTGAGCAGGGTCCATCCCGGCAGCTTTTCTTTTAAATACTTACCCATTTCGGCATAAAACTGGTCATTGTCTCTGGTGGTAATGGCCAGAAGTGTGGGGCCGGCGCCGCTGATGCAGGTATTAAGCGCTCCCAGCTCCCGTGCTTTTTGGGAAACCTCATCATAATGGGCGATGAGGCCCTCGCGGTAGGGCTGGTGCAGCTTGTCCTCAACGCTGACCTTAAGGATATCCGGCCGCCCTTCAGTCAGGGCAAGGTAGGTCATGGTTGCGCGGGACACGTTAAATACTGCATCCTTGTGGAATACTTTTTTCGGCAGTGCCTTGCGGGCCTCCATGGTGGACAGGGTAAAGTCCGGAATAAGGCCGTAGAACTCAAAACACTGTGAAACCTCTTTCTTGATATAGTGGTTTTCTTCCTTGAGTCCAAGGGAAACCACCAGGCCGCCGAACATGGCGGGCGCCACATTGTCGGGATGGCCCTCCATCTCAACAGCCATGTCAAAGAGCTCCTTGCCCGTCAGGGGAGCGCCGCAGAGGGTGTTGGCCCCCACCAGGCCGCCGACAATACAGGCGGCAGAGCTGCCCAGGCCGCGGCTTACAGGAATGTTGACGTCGGTGTAAATGTAAATGCCCTTTGGCCGGTAGTGGACACGGTTAAAGACCTTGAGCATGGCCTTGTAGACCAGGTTGGACTTGCCCTGGTAGCGCCGTTCGACGCCCCGGATGGTCAGCTTGCCGTTGTCCCTTTCCTCAAAGCTGAAGATGTTATATAACTGAAAAGCCATACCGAAGGCATCAAAGCCAGGTCCGATATTGGCTGTTGTTGCGGGTACGCGTACTTTTATCATGAATGGTTCACTCTCCTATTTGTCTAAAAATGCTGTGATGCAGCCGGCCATTTCCTCCGGCCTGCAAACTTTGTCGTGGCGGTTTTCTTTCTGATCCAGATCTCTCAACGGAACGGGGATTTCCGTTTGGGTCCGGGCGGCCAGCTCCTTGAGCACTGCGTAATCGTCCATGCCTTCAGGCACTTCGCCGAAGATGCTCTCATAAACGCTGCGGCCAAATTTGTACGGGCTGGCAGTGGACAGGATGACGGTCGGAGTCTCGACATCACCGGTATCCGCGCGGTAGTCGCTGTAGACCTTGCTGGCAACAGCAGTGTGTGGGTCCATGAGGTAATGGTTATACTCAAACATACGCTTAATGGCCCCGGCGGTTTCTTCCTCGTTAGCGCAGCCGGCATAGAAAACATGGTCGTCGCCCATGAAGAGAAGCTCGCGTTCCAGCGCGTAGGAGCCGTCTGTGCTCAACTGGTTCATCAGGTCTGCGATCACCTCGCTGTTGCCGCCTGTGATGTCATAGAGCAGGCGTTCCAGGTTGCTGGAGATCAGAATGTCCATGGATGGAGACATGGTTTTATAGAAATCGCGGTTGCGGTTATATTCACCAGTGTGGAAAAAGTCGGTCAGGATGTTATTTTTATTGGACGCGCAGATGAGCCGGCTGACAGGCAGACCGATGGCACGGGCGTAGTAGCCGGCCAGAATGTTTCCGAAATTACCGGTCGGCACCACAAAGTTGACAGCCTCTCCCAGGTCGATAACTGCTTTTTTGTAGAGCTGCATGTAGCTGTAAAAATAGTATACAATCTGGGGCAGCAGGCGTCCGATGTTGATGGAGTTGGCCGAGGAAAAAACATAACCCTGTTCCCGCAGCTCCTCGATCAGGCCGCTGTTGTTCAGAATTTCCTTGACGCCGTTCTGGGTATCGTCAAAGTTGCCGGCCACACCGATGACGCAGGTGTTATCGCCATCCTGGGTTAGCATCTGTTTTTCCTGGATGGTGCTGACGCCGTCCTTCGGATAGTAGACCACAATGTTGATGTGGGGCACTTTGGCAAAGCCCTCGAGGGCAGCCTTTCCAGTATCGCCGGAGGTGGCGGTCAGAATGACGATATCCTTGCTGATATCGGCGTTTTTCATGGCCGTTGTCATCAGATAGGGGAGAATGGTCAGCGCCATATCCTTGAACGCGCAGGTAGGGCCGTGGTAAAGCTCAAGAAAATAACGATCGTCTACTTTTTTAAGGGATACGGGTTCCTCATTTTCAAATTTTCCGGTATAATAGGCATTGTGGATACAGTCTTTGATCTGTTCATCACTGAAGTCGTCCAAAAAATATTTGAAAATTTCAAAAGCCAACTCTCCGTAGGTTGCATCCTTCAAAGCTGTCAGGTCAATTTTTATGTCATGGATGAATGAAGGGACGAATAAGCCGCCATCCTTGGCGATTCCTTTGATAATTCCTTCTGACGCGGACACGTTTGCTTCGCCTCCGCGTGTGCTGACATATTTTTCTTTCATAGTTCCTCCAAAATTTTTATTGAATATCCTTAATATATATGATAGAATGTTTTCGAGATAAAAACAAGTGTTTTTTTCATGAATACATTTACAGAGGTGAAAATCATTTGAATATTGGATTATTGGGGTTCGGAACCATCGGAACCGGTGTGTACGAGCTCGTCAATTTAAACAAGGGAAGGTTCGCCAAGAACCTGGACGAAAAAGTTGTGATCACCAAAATTCTGGATAAGGATCCCAACAAGAAGGTAGCTGAGGAAGACAAGGTAGCCCGCGTGGTTACGAACCCGGATGACATTATGGACGATCCGGAGATTGAGATTGTCATTGCGCTTCTCGGCGGTATGGATTTTGAGTATGGCCTTATCAAGCGGGCGCTTCAGAGCGGAAAACATGTGGTAACCGCCAACAAGGCTGTTATATCGGAGTATTTTGAGGAGCTGCTGACCATCGCGGCGGAAAACAATGTGATTCTGCGCTATGAGGCCAGCGTCGGCGGCGGGATTCCCATTATTGGCTCTTTAAAGGAAGAATTAAAGATTAACCGTGTCAATGAAATCAAGGGAATTCTCAATGGAACCACCAATTTCATTCTATCAAAGATGACTGAGGAAGGGGCCGATTTTGCGGATACCCTGAAGCTGGCCCAGAGCATTGGCTTTGCAGAGGCAGACCCGACAGCCGATATTGAGGGCTATGATGTTTCCAGAAAGCTGGCGATTTTATCCTCACTGGCCTACGGCGGCATCATCAAGGATGAGGATGTGCGCAAGCGCGGCCTGTCTGATGTGCGCGCTGTGGATATCGAGATGGCCGGCGATTACGGCTATATCATCAAGTATCTGGGTCATTCTGTGTTAAAGGAAGGAAATCAGGTCTATACGACGGTGGAGCCGGTGATGTTTAAGGAAGCTTCTATTATGAGTAATGTTAATTCCGAATTCAACATTATCTCCATTGTGGGCGACATTATCGGTGAGCTTCAGTTCTATGGCAAGGGCGCAGGTAAGGATGCCACAGCCAACGCCGTGGTGGGCGATGCCCTATACATCATCAACTGCATTAAGGACAATAACTTCCCCAAACCGCTGGTCTTCAGGAAACAGCTGGACAAAAAAGGCGTTGGCGCCTTTAAGGGCAAGTATTATCTGCGTGTGGACATTGACAGCCATGAGACCTTCGAGCATGCCTTAAACGCTGTGGACGAGGTCTGCGCACGCAAAAATATCATTGTCAGCGACAACCGGGTCTTCTTTATGACCGAGCCGGTGGAGGCAGATGTCTTTGACGCCATGGTTGCCAAAATCAAAGAAAAACAGAGCGAGTGCTTCTACGCGCGCATCTATGAATAAATAAAAGAGAACATTATTAAAGAGGAGTATGTATGGAAGATTTAATTGTGCAGAAATACGGCGGCACCAGCGTCGGCACGGTTGAAAAAATCAAGCGAGTTGCAAGGCGGATTGTGGAGACGAAAAATGCCGGCAATAAGGTCGTTGTGGTTGTTTCCGCCATGGGCAAAACCACCGATGAGCTGGTGGATCTGGCTCTGGCCATCAATCCGAATCCGCCGAGCCGCGAGATGGATGTGCTGCTGGCCACAGGTGAGCAGGTGTCCATTTCCCTTTTAGCCATGGCCATCCAGACCATCGGCCATGATGTGGTGTCTCTGACAGGCGCTCAGTGCGGCATCCAGACATCGGACGTGCACAAGCGCGCCCGTATCAGCGGCATAGACACTGCCCGTATCGAGAGAGAGCTTGCCGATGAAAAGATTGTCATTGTGGCCGGCTTCCAGGGAGTGGATGAAAACCGCGATATCACGACTTTGGGCCGAGGCGGTTCTGATACCAGTGCGGTGGCCATTGCAGCGGCTTTAGAGGCAAAATGCTGCGAAATTTATACCGATGTGGATGGGGTCTATAATGCAGACCCGCGCGTTGTGCCCACAGCCACCAAAATGGATGAGGTCTCCTATCAGGAGGTTCTTGAAATGGCCAGTCTTGGCGCCGGTGTTCTGCACCCGCGTTCTGTGGAGCTTGCTGAAAAATTTAAAATGCCGCTCATCGTAAGATCGAGCTATAATAATAACGAAGGAACGATTATCAAGGAGGATGTTAAAATGGAAAAAGTGTTAGTTAGAGGAATTGCGTTAGACGAAAATATCGCTAAAATATCAATTTTTGAAGTACCGGACCAGCCAGGGATTGCTTTCAAGCTGTTCAGCATGCTGGCCTCCGCCAATATTCACGTAGACATGATCGTGCAGAATGTCAACCGCACCGCGGTCAATGATATCTCATTCACCGTCGATGCCGACGAGCTTCAGGAAGCGGTAGAAGTATCTCAGAAGTTTGCTTTTGAGGTCGAAGCCCAGAAGGTTGCCTTTGACAAGGGCGTTGCCAAGTTGTCTGTTGTGGGTACCGGCATTGTTGCCAATGCGGAAATTGCCTCTAAATTTTTTGAATCCCTCTTTGAGCTCGGCATCAATATCCAGACCATCAGCACCTCTGAAATCAAAATTTCCTGCCTGATCGATAAAGAACGGGCCAAAGAAGCCATGATCCATATTCATAAAAAATTCGATATGTAATATACTTTATCCGGATTGCTTTAAGGCGGTCCGGTTTTTTAATCACCAGCTTTTCATCAGAGAAAATCTGCGCTATAATATAGAGTAAGAAATCGTGCTGAGGAGGGAAAGTATGAAAACAATTCAGGATTTTGCGGCACTGTTAGACGGCAGAGAATATAAAAAGGAAATGACAGAGGATGAAATCATACAGGCCAGAAAACTTGGCTTTGTCATTGTCTTTGGCTGCTCCGACGACCGGACGGTTTTTCACGGTGCCATCGAGGAGGAACGCCAGACCGTTGACGGCGGCACCCTTTATATTACGGAAAAAGGCCTGTTCGAGGACTGCCCCTGTAACTGTATCTATTCACAGGAGGCAAAGGAAAAGGCCAGCCCCATCGAGGTGAGATGGTGTAAAGGCCCCTATGTCTGGTCCTACAGAACTGAGATCCCCCACGAAAGCTTTGAGATCATCGACAATCAGCCCGCAGAAAACCTCAAGTTCTGCCAGGGAATGGTGTTTGACCTGAAAGGAATAGAATAAGCCTTTGTGCAGCGTGCATATAAGACACGCTGCTTTTTTATTTGTTTCATTTCAGTCTCCTTTGGGTAATCAAAGAATATGATGAAAAAAGGAGAAATTAGAAATGGAAAAAACCATTGGCGACAATCGAAAGCTCAGAAATGGCTTTATTACTTATTTTATTGTCCTGATCGCCCTGGGCGCTGTCTTAATTCCCGTGCTGCCGGGAGGGGCGCTGCCTCTTGAAATTGCATTCTTAATTTTATTTCCGGGTATTCCCGGCACTGTGGTGTGGTACATTACCAATAACGGCCCCAAAAAGACGCCGAAGGAATGGCTGCAGTACAACTGGTACGGTGTTGTGCTGTCCGTTGTCATTATCTTGACCGCGTTGCTGCTGCTTTTGCCGCAGTTCCGTTACCCGACGGATTACCTGTTCTTCACCCAGACTTTTGATGAGAATATTCCACGGGCAATCGAGAATGGACGGGCCTTTGAGGGCGTTCTTCAAAATCTTTTCTCAGGCCTGACACCAGAAAGCGCCTGGATGCTCAGAGCCTTTAACGTGGCTTTTCTCGTGCTTTTCGGCCTTCTTTTGGATCAGTGGCGCCGGAGTAAATCGCACAATGACCTGGTGGCTTTTCTGGTAACCACAGTCCTCATGGCTTTTTCGGTGATCACAGATTTCACCGCCTATGCAAGCCTGGTTTCCTTTATCCCGGCCGTTTGCTGTGCCGGCGTCTGTGTTATTCTGTATGACCGATTTGACAGCGCACTGGCAGACCGTGACCTTAAAACCGCTTATATCGCGCTGCTGCTGTCACTGGTCTTTTTGCTCGTGACCTTCCTGCTGGCTCAGGTTCCCACCATGGTGACCTTTGTCCTGCTGACTGGCTACGTTTATTTTAACAGGGCGGCTCAATCCTCGGTGAAATACGTCGGCTTTTTTGCTTTGCTCTTTGTGTGGGGAACTGCCATCTATTTCGGCATCGCCCAGGCTCTGGCAGGCTCGGCGCAGCGGGTGCTTAACCTTGGACTGGACCCGGCAGGCTCTCTCGGGGCCTTTGGCGGCCGCCTGCTGTGGTTCTTCGGTACCGTGGTGCCAGGCTGTCTGAATAAGATCGTTGAGGCCTTTTTCGGCTCAGCCGTCTACTACAAAGACCCCATCAATCTGGCGGTGACGCCCTATAACCAGATGGTGGCTGGCATTTTTGTATTCTGCGTTCTGTTTTTCTTTATCCTGTCGCTGGTTACCTACTATAAAACCAGGCGCAAGGCGGCGGATGTTATTTTGCTGTTACTCTTTGTGCCGCTGGCTTTTATGTATTATCTGGTGCTTCTGCCCACCACCTTTGCCTCCTACGATACCCTTGGTGTCAATGCTGTTATTGTGTTTATCATGGTATTCGGTATCCGGGACCTGGTGCTTGTTGGGCGGGATACACCCAGTAAGCTTCAGAAGCGGGTCTACGTTTCCATCATCAGCGTTCTGATTTTTCTGCTGATCCTAAACAGTAACCTCTTTACCGCGCAGTTTATTACGGGCTGAGAAGTCCGGTCCAACGCCTCTTTGTCAACGATTTTTAGTGGCAAAGAGGTCTTTTTATACGCTTTTTCAGCAAAAACTTTGATAAATTTACAACGATGCTTGTTATGTGACAAGACAGATGCTATAATAGTTGGAAAGACTGTATACACGGAGGAGAATTATGAACGAGATGGTTGAGCGGATTTTAGAGCTCAAAAAGGAAAAGGATGTCGTGATTCTGGCACACTATTACGTGACCGGTGACATCCAGGATATAGCTGATTATGTGGGAGATTCCTACCTGCTCAGCAAAAAAGCAGCAAAGGCCAGTGAAAAGGTCATCCTGTTCTGCGGCGTCGAATTTATGGGAGAGAGCGCGAAAATCCTGAGCCCGGATAAAACCGTGCTCATGCCAGATATGGAGGCCGACTGCCCAATGGCCCATATGGTAACGCCTGAGGATATCCGGCAGCTCAAGAAAGAATGTCCCGATGCGGCTGTGGTCTGCTATATCAACTCAACCGCCGAAACCAAGGCCTGTGCCGATGTCTGCGTCACCTCATCCAACGCTGAGCGGGTTGTGGCCGCCATGCCTCAGAAGGAAATCTACTTTGTGCCGGATTCCAATCTCGGCCGCCATATTGCTGAAAAGCTGCCGGAAAAAACCTTCTATTTCCACAATGGCTTCTGTCCGACTCATGCCCGCATCAGCGAAGCACTTGTCAGGAGGGCAAAGGAAGACCACCCCGGCGCCAAGGTGCTCATGCATCCCGAGTGTATCCCGGAGGCCCTGGCTCTGGCCGACTATATTGGAAGCACCTCGGGTATCATCGACTTTCCGGGAAAGGATGGCGGCGACAGCTATATCATCGCTACTGAGGAAGGCGTTATGCACCAGATGAAAAAGCAGTACCCGGACAAGGCCTTTTATATGGTCGATGACCTCTGTATCTGCGAGAATATGAAGAAAAATACTTTGGAAAAAATCCTGCGTACCCTTGAAACCTTTGACAATACAATGGAAATGGATGAGAAGCTGCGTGTGCAGGCATCCTGTTCCCTTAAAAAAATGCACGAGTTAGCACAGTAAGGAAGTGTGTGAAAATGAAGAATCATGCCGATGTTATTATCGTCGGAACCGGAGCGGCAGGTCTGTTCTGTGCCCTTAAGCTGCCCCAGAATTTGAGAATTATCATGATTACCAAGGATGAGGCTGAAAACAGCGATTCCTTCCTGGCCCAGGGCGGTATCTGTATGCTGAAGAGTCCTGAGGACTATAAAAGCTATTACGAGGATACCATGAAAGCCGGCCATTACCAGAATGACCCACAGGCCGTATCGATGATGATCAACAGCTCGCCCCATATCATTGACGAGCTGGTCCGCTATGGGGTGGATTTCAGACATGAGGGCAGTGAGTTTGCCTTTACCCGCGAGGGTGCCCACTCTACCCCCAGAATCCTGTATCACGACGATGTGACTGGCCGGGAGATCACCAGCAAGCTGCTGGAACAGGTAAAAACCCGCAGAAACATCGAGTTTCACGAGTTTACCACCATGATTGACCTGATCTGTGAAAACAGCCGGTGCTCTGGCATTGTGGCCCGGAGCAAAACAGGGGAAATCTTCCCGCTTTGCGCGGAAAACATTGTATTGGCAACAGGCGGCCTGGGCGGCCTGTTCCGCTATTCCACCAACTATCCCCACATCACCGGGGACGCTCTGGGCATTGCCATCCGGCATGGCATTGCGGTGAAAAACATCAATTACATCCAGATCCATCCCACCACCCTGTATTCCCAGAAGCCGGGCCGTTCTTTTCTGATCTCCGAATCGGTCAGGGGAGAGGGCGGTATTCTGTTAAATGCCAGGGGCGATCGCTTTGTCAATGAGCTGCTTCCCAGAGATCTGCTGACTGAGGCTATCGAGAAGCAAAAGGCCATCGACCACAGGGAGTATGTGCGTTTATCCGTCGTCCATCTCGGGGCAGAGGCCATTAAGGGGCGGTTTCCAAATATTTACAGGCATTGTCTGGAAGAGGGCTACGATATGACAAGGGAGCCCATACCCGTCACGCCGGCCCAGCACTATTTTATGGGCGGCATTGAGGTTGATCTGGACAGCCGTACTTCTTTTGAGAATCTGTACGCGGTGGGGGAAACCAGCTGCAACGGCGTTCACGGGGCCAACCGCCTCGCCAGCAACTCTCTGCTGGAGAGCCTGGTCTTTGCCGAAAGGGCAGCCCGGCATATTGCGGCAGAGCCGCGGCACAGCCTGGCCTTTGGCCTGCCATCACCGAGGGTGCTGTCAGCGCCTCAGGTGGTTCCAGATTACAAATCATTGATATTAGAGGAAATTAAGAGAGAGGACACACATTTTTATGAACAATGGTGCAACAATTAAAATAAATGTTGACGAGGCAATACTGAGCGCCCTGCGGGAGGATGTGACCAGTGAGGACATTAGCACAAACGCGGTCATGCGTGAGCCCAGGCAGGGCAGGGCAGAGCTCATCTGTAAGCAGGACGGTGTGATGGCTGGCATTGGTGTTTTCAGAAGGGTATTCGAGCTTTTAGACGATACTGCGGCCTTTGAGCTTTACTATGAGGATGGCGACAAGGTGTCAGAGGGGACCGTTATCGGTGTTGTCACCGGTGATATCCGCTGCCTGCTCACCGGCGAGCGGACGGCCCTGAATTTTCTCCAGCGTATGAGCGGCATCGCCACTTATACCAGAGGTCTGGCCGATGTGCTGGAGGGCAGCCGGACAAAGCTGCTGGATACGCGTAAGACTACGCCAAATATGCGTGTTTTTGAAAAGTACGCTGTCAAGGTCGGCGGCGGCTACAACCACCGCTATAACCTGTCCGACGGTATTCTGCTGAAGGATAACCATATCGGTGCTGCCGGAAGTGTTAAAAAAGCAGTGGCGATGGCAAAGGAATACGCTTCCTTTGTGCGCAAGATTGAGGTAGAGGTTGAAAATCTTGAGATGCTGGAAGAAGCCCTTGAGGCCGGAGCGGACATTATCATGCTGGATAACATGGATAACGAGACCATGAGAAGGGCAGTGGCCATGGTTGACGGCCGCGCCGAGACCGAGTGCTCGGGCAATGTTACCCTTGAGCGTCTGGCCGAGATTGCCAAGATTGGTGTTGATTATGTCTCCTGCGGTGCGCTGACACATTCCGCACCGATTCTGGACTTTTCACTCAAAAATCTCAGGCCCGTCAGAGTATAGAATACACGAAAAGAAAGGTTGGTGATTATTTGGACGGAGAACAGCGGCGCAGAGAAATTATGGATGTGCTCAGGACCACCAAAGCTCCCGTATCCGGCGCCTTTCTGGGAAAAAAGTTTCATGTCAGCCGGCAGGTTATCGTTCAGGATATTGCCCTGATCCGTGCGAGCTGCCCAGGCATTATCTCCACACACCGAGGCTATATTATGACTCAGCCTGCCTATGTCAGCCGGGTCTTTAAAGTCTGCCACGGCCCCGGCCAGATCGAGGATGAGCTTAACCGTATCGTGGATGCGGGCGCAAGGGCTGTGGATGTCTTTGTCAGACATGCTATTTACGGTAAAATCGAAGCTGAGCTCAATGTGTTTTCCAGGCGGGATGTGCGCCTCTTTGTGGACAAGGTCAAAAACCATGGAGTAAAACCTCTGACCGATATTACTGGCGGAGAACATTATCACACCGTGGAAGCAGACTCTGAGAGTATTCTGGATGAGGTCGAGGAGGCCCTGCAAAGTGCAGGTATTCTTATAGGCGTTGAATAAAAATAAAGCAGAAGCAGCTAAATGCTTCTGCTTTTTTCATTGTTCTCAAAAGAGCCGAATGGGTATAAATGACATTAAATAAGGGTTTCTTTTTTGATGAAACCGTTATATAATAGAATCATCAAGGAAAAGAGGTAAGAAATGAAAAAGAGACATTTAATCGCACTTTTTATGATTCTTTTGCTCCTGATCCCGGCGCTCAGCGGCTGCGGGAAAGATCTGACCACAAAAATATCTCTGGAATCAGGAGAATACTATGGCGAACAGGAAATCACCCTTTCAAATGCCGGAACCGGAACGATTTATTACACCCTGGACGGCTCTGACCCAAGGGACGGCGGAAATGAATACAATCCTGAAATGCCACTGAAGATCAACTATGGCTCAACTCTAAAGGCCTACACCAAGGAAGGCAGCAGTAAGGGGAAGGTCGTTGAGGCTACCTACACCATTAAAAACATGGAACAGACCGATCAAAGCTCGGGTGCGCTGATGTTTACATCCTATATACGAGGCACCTACCAGAGCGGCGATTCCAAAATCATCTTTAACCAGGACCGCTCACTTGAATGGCAGAACGGCTCAGATGCCGGCAGTTCGCCCTATACCATTACAATGTCCAGCGACGAGGACCCGTTAAAGGCGACCCTTACTTACATCAATAATGATGGTAAGGAGGCTAAATACGATATTGACGCCAACGCCATCTGGGAAGATGGTTCCCTGGTTATCAACGGGACTACCTACCAGCCCGTGGATGAAGAAGAGGAATAAGTGGCTGATCAGCCAATAATAAAAAGAACCGCCCAATTGAGCGGTTCTTTTTATGTATAAGAGATTAGTAGGTAAAGAACGAGGATTTATACGCGCGGCATGGTTTTAGTCGCAACAACATCCACACCAGTGCCTAAGACGTCTTTAATGATGACATCGCCCATTTTGACAGGAGCATCGACAACAATTTTGTCGATTTCTTTCATGACATCAAAGATTTTACCCTTTGGCACAGCGTCAGCTGTTTTGACAGGCAGACGAGCCATTAAAGCGCCGTTGATCACCACAGTGGTCGGGATCACACGTTTAGGATTGGTAACTTCTTCAATCCCATATTTCTCACCATTTTTACAGGTGTTGCCCGTTACAGTGTATTTGCCGTCTTTTTCTTCAACGACCATTTGGCATCCTAAAGGGCATGAAATACATGTTACATTAGTTTTCATTTTTTTGCCTCCTTCGGTTCGACAATAAATTCTATTTTACCATTTGGGTATTTTTCCAGTACTTCTTTTTTGATATTGAAGTTTACCATTTCAGCAGGCAGGAATTTTCTGGCTTTTTTGGTAGCGATCTTTTCACCGTTAATATAGGCATTGACAACGCTGTCGGCATAGACGTTGCGGACACGCATGTAGAAGGTCAGAGCATCGTCCATATTGGCCAAGGATACATGCTGCGGCACGACATAGGAGATACCCTCACCATTGACGGTGTCAAAGTTTGTTTCTGTGGATAATTCACCCTTGATATATTTGGCAGCGCCTTTACCAGCAAGTACGGATTCTTCGGATACGAAGTCAACCAGGTCATGTACATGTACAACATTACCGCAGGCAAACACGCCAGGCATGCTGGTTTCACGCAGTTCTCCGACAACCGGACCACTGGTGCGGCCATCAATATCAACGCCTGCGTTGCGGGAGATTTCATTTTCAGGAATCAAACCAACGGATAAGAGCAGGGTATCACATGGGATAAATTCCTCTGTTCCAGGAATTGGTTTGCGGTCATCACCGACCTGCATGACAGTAACGCCTTCGATACGGTCCTTGCCGTGGATAAAGGTGATGGTGTGGGATAACTTCAATGGAATATCATAGTCATCCAGACACTGCACAATGTTACGAACCAAACCATTTGAATAAGGCATTAATTCACAGACAGCCTGCACATGAGCGCCTTCCAGCGTCATACGGCGTGCCATGATGAGTCCGATATCGCCGGAACCCAGGATTACAACTTCCTTACCCGCCATGTAGCCTTCCATGTTGATGAAACGCTGCGCGGTACCGGCAGTGAAAACACCAGCGGGGCGGTAGCCCGGAATGCCAATAGCGCCGGAGGTACGTTCGCGGCAGCCCATGGTCAGGATAACCGATTTAGTTTCAATGGCTGTATAGCCGTCTTCTTCATTGATGGCGTGGACGATTTTAGTGTCGCCCTTGTCTTCCATGTCAAGAACCATGGTGTTAAGCTCATAGGGAATTCCCAGTTCAACAACCTGGTCAATATAACGTTCTGCATATTCAGGGCCTGTTAACTGTTCTTTAAATGTATGTAAGCCGAATCCGTTATGGATACACTGGTTCAGGATACCGCCGAGTTCGCGGTCACGTTCCAGAATCAGCACATTTTCAGCACCGTCTTTTTTTGCTTCTACAGCCGCAGCAAGGCCAGCAGGGCCGCCGCCTAAAATAACTACATCATAAATCATTGCTTATGCTTCCTCCCCGTTAGATTTTGTTTTTCCGCACAGGATATATGCCTTGTCCTTTGAATCGTACATAACATCATCCATTTCACAGTCCAGTTCCCGGGCTAAGATTTCGACGACTCTCGGAGAACAGAAACCGCCCTGGCAGCGTCCCATACCGGCACGACAGCGTTTTTTAACACTCTTAACAGTGGTTGCACCGGCACTGCGGTGAATAACGTCAAGGATTTCGCCTTCTGTGATGGTTTCGCAACGGCAGATAACCTTACCGTATTTAGGATCTTTAGCGATCAGCTCACGTTTTTCTTCTTCAGACAGTTCGTTAAAGTAAACGTGCTTTCTGTTTTTAGGATTGAAGTTTTCATTTTCTTTTACATCGATGCCTTGGCGTTCGAGCATTGGGATAATGATTTCTTCAACAACATACCAGCCGGCAGCCGGAATAGAGGTCAGGCCTGGAGATTCGTAGCCAGCAAAGTTGACGAAATTTTTAACCGGAGATTCTTCGATGATGAAGTCGCCGTCTGTGGTCGTGTAGGTATCCGCAACCGGTGTGTTTCTTGTACCGGCGTAAGAACGGATAATTTTGTTGAAGCTGTTCTTTAAGGTTGGGCAGTTCTTCAACGCATTTTCCTTAATGTAGTCAAGCTTATCCTGTGTGGTGGAGATATCACCTTTTTCAACAGGGGAAGCATCTGGTCCGATTAACAGGTTGCCATGTACGGTTGGGGCAACGAGGATACCCTTACCGTTTTTAGTTGGGCATGGGAAGATAACGTTGTTAACCAGTCCGCCAACTTCTTTGTCAAAGATGAAGTAGTTGCCCTTACGCGCTAAAAGTTTGAAGTAAGGTTCTCCAACCATCTTATAGATGTCATCCGCATAAACACCGGCAGCGTTGACAACAATTTTGGCTTCAATGTCTTCGCCAGTGGTTTTAATTAAGAAGGAACCATTTTTATTCTGGATATTGGTTACCAGATGGTTCAATTTAAGTGTAACACCATTGTCAACTGCATTTTCAGCAACCTTGGCGCATAATTCGAAAGGTGAAACCAGGCCGGCAGTACCAGCGTATAAAGCACCGCAGATATCAGGGTTGATGTTTGGTTCCATTTCATGAACTTCATCCTTGAACAGGATACGCATATCCGGAACACCATTAACCAGACCATTCTGATAGAGTTCGTGGAGCTTCATCATTTCGTGCTCAGTATGGGCAACGACCAGGGAACCGGTGCGTTTGTACGGAACATCCAGGTCAGCACACACCTTTTCGTACATGATGTTTCCAGGTGCATTAAATTTACCCTTTAATTTATAGGAAGGCGCATCAAAACCAGCATGAACGATAGCTGAATTCGCCATGGTAATCTGATTTCCCACATCATTTTCTCCGTCCAACAGAACCACATCCAACTGAAAGCGGGATAACTCCCGGGCTATGTAGGAACCGGCAATACCAGCGCCTATAATAGCGATATCATACATAATAAATCCTCCTTGATTTGTTATAATATATTTAAAAATATAGACAAAGTTAGTTGTTCAATAAAAAAACCACACAATCTTCTCAGAAATTTGAAATACTAAGAAAATTAGTGCGGCTCTCCATTGCCATTGATTTAGTTTTTTATTCTCCCTCAGGTTTAAGGGGTTCATCTTCTCTATTATTTTGCTCATTTTTTATGCTTGAAAAGGCGTCCCATAACGGCTTATATGAGGTACTGGCAGAGATCGCACCAGCGTCGATGCAAGAACGAACCTCTTCTTCTGTCTCGATAAACCCGCCAGTGATGATTGGAACCGTCAGCTCCTTTTTTACACTGTGGATAATCTTGGGAACGAGTCCGGGCAAAATCTCAACGGCGTCAGGCCGGATTTTTTTTGCCGAGTTAATGGAAACGTCCATGGCGGACGAGTCCAATAAAAATAAACGCTGTATGGTCATCAGACCTTCCTGCTTAGCACGGGCAACGAGAGAATTCTTCGTTGAGATAATGCCAGTAGGGTTGATCTCTTCCTTCAGATATTTGATAAAATAATTATCCTGCGCGTATCCTTTGATAAGATCCAGATGGACAAAGGCATACTTACCGGCATGGTTCACATACTCAACCATTTTTTTGAGGTTGTAGATGTTTCCGCCCAGTAAAAAGATAATCTGCGTGTCTGATGCGATGGCATCGTGAATATCCTTGGGATTTCTGACAGCGGCGATGATCGGATTCGCTTGAAACATAAGAAAACATTTTCTTGTCGACATTAGGTCCTCCTTAGACTCATCTATGCCTGTATTCTAGCATAAAGGCATTCGGAGGTAAATAGTTTTTTTAGACTTTTTGTACTTTTGTTAAAGTTTTTGTCGGGAAAGTCCGAAAACTCCCCGACAAAAACCATTCATTTTTACTTTTGATAATAAAGAGGCTTATTCAGCTTCTTCCCATCCTTTTGCACATTCTACAGCTTTTACCCAGCCTTTGTACAGTTTAGCGCGAACTTCAGAATCCATCATTGGTTCGAAGGTTCTGTCGATCTTCCATGCATCGGTAACTTCTTCTTTGCCATGCCAGAAATCTACAGCTAAACCAGCTAAGTAGGAAGCACCCATAGCGGTGGTTTCAACGATAGACGGTCTGTCTACTGGAACACCAAGGATGTCTGCCTGGAACTGCATTAAGAAATCATTGTTACATGCGCCGCCGTCAACTTTGAGAGATTTCAGAGATACGCCGGAGTCTTTTTCCATAGCATCCAGAATGTCTTTTGTCTGGTAAGCTAAAGATTCAAGAGTTGCACGGATTAAGTGGCATTTGTTTGCGCCACGTGTTAAACCAACAATTGCGCCACGAGCGTAAGCATCCCAATGCGGAGCACCCAGGCCGGTGAAAGCAGGTACCATGTATACACCGTTTGTATCTGGAACTTTCTTAGCGAAATGTTCGGAGTCTGGGGAAGTATCGATGATCTTTAATTCATCTCTCAGCCACTGGATAGCAGCACCAGCAACGAAGATAGAACCTTCAAGTGCGTAGTCAACCTGTCCGTCAAGGCCCCATGCGATGGTTGTTAAAAGACCGTTTGTAGATTTAACGAATTTTTCACCTGTGTTCATTAACAGGAAACAGCCTGTACCGTAGGTATTTTTAGCCATACCAGGTTCGAAGCAAGCCTGTCCAAAGAGAGCTGCCTGCTGGTCACCAGCGATACCGGCAATTGGAATTTCGCCACCAAATAAGGTAGTGGTTCCGAAAACACCGGAGGAAGGTTTAACTTCAGGTAATAAAGACATTGGGCATTTGAATTCAGAACATAATTTTTCATCCCATTTGAGTGATTTGATATTGAAAAGCATGGTTCTGGAAGCGTTAGAGTAATCTGTTGCGTGAACTCTGCCTTCAGTTAATTTCCAGAGCAGCCATGTGTCAATGGTACCAAATGCTAATTCGCCTTTTTCAGCTCTTTCGCGAACGCCTTCAACATGGTCTAAGATCCATAATAACTTAGTGGAGGAGAAGTAAGGGTCAAGAATAAGACCGGTATTGTCCTGAACATAATCAGCGAAGCCAGGAATGGCGTTAAAGTCATCAGCATAGCTGGCGGTACGGCGGCACTGCCAAACAATTGCATTATATACAGGTTCGCCTGTTTTTCTATCCCAAACAACGGTGGTTTCACGCTGGTTTGTAATACCGATCGCAGCGATATCATCAGCGGTTGCGCCAACTTTTGCCATTGCTTCACTTACAACACCACTCTGAGTAGCCCAAATTTCCATTGGATCATGTTCAACCCAACCTGGCTTTGGATAAATCTGAGTAAATTCTTTCTGTGCAACGCTTACAATTTCGCTTTCATGATTGAATAAAATCGCTCTTGAACTTGTGGTTCCGGCATCCAGTGCTAATACATACTTTTTAGACATAAGTATAACCCCCTAAAATAAATTAAAATATATTTATTTAATTATGCTTCTGAGATACTATCAGCATAAATAAATCAAATGTTAATAAATGGTACAGTTTTCATTAAAAAAAGGCACAAACTAACAACATTAACATATTCTTTTTATGCAATGCGAAAGTATGGCCCTCCTAGACTCCTGCCCAATATTTAGATAACAACAATTCTACTGACATGTCTGCGATTACATCACTATTATATAGGATACGTCGCACTCAGTTCGATTTAATGATATTATAGCACAATATGGATATTGTGTAAAGGATTTACAATCTAAAAACAAAGTTAATTTTTTAACAAACCCAAAAGGCGCCTGTTTAAGGGGCTTTAAGCGGATTCTGAATTTTTTTCAGAAATAATCAGGAATCCCCAAAAAATCATTTCATAGATGAAAAGAGTGTTTTTTTGTTCAACAAACATAAAATTTTGCCAATTGAAAAATTAACTTATCAATTGGGTAAAACTGTGATATAGTATAAATTAAATAACCAAAGTTCATTAGGAGGGAATTCTTATGAAAAAATTTATCAATGATGTTGAAAACGTTGAAAACGAGATGCTTGAAGGGATCGTCGATGCCCACCCGGATTATGTCAAACGCCTTGAAGGTTTAGACGTACTGGTAAGAGCAGATAAAAAAGAAGGAAAAGTAGCGCTTGTCAGCGGCGGCGGCAGCGGACATGAACCAGCTCACGGCGGTTTTGTCGGCAGAGGAATGCTGGATGCCGCGGTAGCTGGCGCTGTATATACCTCTCCAACACCGGATCAGGTTTACGAAGCAATCAAAGCAGTTGATGCCGGAAACGGTGTATTATTAGTCATTAAGAATTACACTGGTGATGTCATGAATTTTGAAATGGCTGCTGAAATGGCAGAAGGTGACGGTATTGAAGTGGCTTCTGTTGTTACCAACGATGACGTTGCAGTACAGGACAGCCTTTATACGACTGGCCGCCGCGGCGTTGCCGGAACTATTTTTGTTCATAAAATTGCTGGGGCAAAGGCAGAAGCAGGCGCTTCTTTAGCCGATGTTAAAGCTGTTGCTGAAAAAGTTATCGCCAATGTACGTACCATGGGCGTTGCCATCAAACCATCAACCGTTCCTGCGGCAGGAAAACCAGGCTTTGAACTGGCAGAAGATGAAATGGAAATCGGTATTGGTATCCATGGCGAACCGGGAACTCACCGCGAAGCTTTAAGACCGGCGAACGAAATCGTTGACCATCTGCTTGAAAAGATTTTAGCAGATATTGACTACTCAGGTTCCGAAGTTGCTGTTATGGTTAACGGCGGTGGTGCAACACCTGCGATGGAACTTTACATTCTCAACAAACGCGTTCACGATGTATTGACCGAAAAAGGCATTAAGATTGCCAAAACCTTTGTTGGCAACTACATGACCTCCATCGATATGGCTGGGGCTTCCATCAGTCTGTTAAAACTGGACGACGAAATGAAGGAACTGCTGAACGCGCCGGCAGATACCATTGCATTAACACAGTTTTAAATAATTCTTTAAATTAGATATGATATTATAATGACAGGCCTAACCGGCCTGTCATTTTAGAGCATATTAAAAATAACACAGAGACATGGAGGATATGGAGAAAACCGCACGGAACCTCCGGCTCTGTGTCTTTGTGTTTCTTTTAATCGTAGAAAGGAATTAATTATGGCAGCAACAAAAGAAAATGTATTAACTTTTATTCACCTGTTTAATGATAAAATGCAGGAACACCGTCAGGCTTTAACCGATATGGATCAGGCCATCGGTGATGGTGACCACGGTATTAACATGAGCCGTGGCATGAAAGCCGTTGAAGAAAAATTGCCAACATTTGAAGAAAAGAACATTGACGACATCTTAAAGGGTGTTGGCATGACATTGGTTTCCACTGTTGGCGGCGCATCCGGGCCATTGTACGGCACTGCGTTTATGAAGGCTGGAATGACCTCTAAGGGAAAGGATGAGCTGACCGCTGAGGATATCAGCGCAGCTCTGGAAGCCGCCATTGAAGGGATTAAACAGCGCGGTAAGTCTACCACGGGTGAAAAAACCATGCTCGATGCCATTGTACCAGCCAAAGAAGCCTATGATAAAGCTGTTGGTGAAGGAAAAGGCATTGCGGACGCACTGGCGGATGCTGAAGCTGCTGCATGGGACGGTGTCGAGTATACCAAAACAATCATCGCAACCAAAGGCCGCGCAAGTTATCTGGGCGAACGCAGCATCGGACACCAGGACCCTGGAGCAACCTCCATCACCTATTTAATTCAGGCAGCGAAAGAGGCCGGAGAACAGGCCGGAGCGTAAACCATGGTAGGAATCGTTGTTGTATCACACTCACAAAAAGTAGCGGAAGGCGCTAAGGAACTGGCGCTACAGATGGCGGCTGATGCAAAGATTGCAGCGGCAGGCGGTCTTCAGGATGGGAGCATTGGCACTGATATGGAAAAGATCACCAATGCCATCAATGAAGTTATGTCCGATGATGGCGTTATTATGTTAGTCGATATGGGGTCAGCCATCATGACCTCTGAAATGGCCATCGAGATGTCTGACAATCCTGAAAAGATTAAAATTGTCGATACTCCTGTTGTTGAGGGAACAATCTTTGGAGCGGTTGAAGCTTCAATTGGCTCTTCAATGGAACAGATTATGGACGTTTTAGCGCAGGCAAAAACTCAGCCAAAATTTTAATTATCTTCTAATTATTATTTAATGAAGGAAAGTTCAGGACCGTATGTTTAAGCACGGTCCTTTTTCTTTTTTGATGAATTGTAATTGAGAGGTCATTATTCTTGAAACCCTATTAAAAGTATGATACTATTGGGAAAATATGAGAAAAAAATATATTGTGTAAAAGGATAAGAATGAGTGTGGTATGAATGAAAAGCAAAAAAAAGTAGTTCTCTGGATAAGCGTGGTTGTATGGATGGGTCTTATCTTCATGTTTTCGGCGCAGAATTCTACAGAGTCATCCTCCTTAAGCGGGAGTGTCGTCGGTGTGATACTCCATGCCATCAAGACTATTTTTCCAGATATACGGCAGGTAGAGCTGAATCATCTGCAATTTTGGATCGGTTTTTTTGTCAGGAAGGCAGCGCACGCCTCCATTTACTTTGTTTTAGGCATATTAGTATACACAGCAATCGGAAAAAAGGTCAGCCGGAAAAAACGTTTTTTGATGACTGTTGCGGTTTGTTTCCTTTATGCGTGCACCGATGAATTTCACCAGCGTTATGTTCCAGGCAGAAGCTGCGAATTCAGAGACGTATGTATTGATACTGTTGGAGCGCTTTTGGGGATCGGATTTGTTATTTTTATCAACTGGGTAAGGCGCATTAAGAATGGCAGACCATGGAAAGAAGCCGTCCGTGACATCCGTATTCACGGAATTCTTTGGGGGATTGCTGGTGTTATCTTTGTGATTGTTTTATGCTGCCTTTACCTGTATCTCGGTAAGAATATCCTGGTGACCACAAAATATACCATGAAATCAGCGGATATACCGGAAGCCTTCGATGGCTATAAAATACTGCAGATATCGGATTTTCACTCAAAAAAATTTCCAGATAATAACGAAGGGCTGGCAAAAACGATCAGTGCGTTAAAGCCGGACATTATTGTGGCAACCGGTGATATGCTGAATGCCGCCCAGGATGATGATGGAGAGGTGTTTTTAGAGCTGATTCCAAAGATAGACCCGGATATTCCGATTTACTATGCGGCAGGCAACCATGAAACTGTTGATGAAGTAACAGATCCCAAAAGTGCAGGTGTATATTTTGAGCAGATTGCAGAGCTGGGCGTTGTTCGTCTTGACAATGAGAAGGTCGTTTTGTATAAAGACGGTGAGAGCATAGATCTGTATGGTTTGGAAACAGAGATGACCTATTACAGAGATCGAAGAAATCCAAATTTTGATAAGCTCAAGCTGAAATCAGAGCATATTGAGGAATTGATTGGTCCGGCAGAGAATTCAAGGTTTGTAGTTTTGATGGCCCATAACCCACTTTATTTTGAAGCTTATGCTAACTGGGGGGCAGATCTGACGTTATCGGGCCATATCCACGGCGGAATGATCTATGTGCCGTTTAAGGGCGGAATGTTTTCACCGGAGTATAGTCTCTGGCCGCAGTATTATGCAGGCGACTATCATATGGGCGACAAGGTTATGTTTGTAAACAGAGGGATTGGCAGCAGCGGAACCATACCGGTACGAATCCTGGATAATCCGGAAATATGCTTAATAACTCTGGAAAAGCTTCAGTAAAATGACTTCTCAACATTGGACAGTGCTGTTGAAATTAACAGCACAAAAAATAGATGATTTATAAAATAAAAAATTGATTTATTGGTTGTTTAATAGTATAATCACTTATAAATAAATTAATTAGAAGGCATTATTGATTAAAACAATAATGCTTTTAATATGTCTGAGAGCATGGGAGAAGTTAATGAAAAAAGATTCCAAGGATATGGCAGTACGTGTCGCATTCCTGATTTTTTTGGATGCTGTGGTACTCTTTTTATCCTATTTATTCGCGTTTTTGCTGACTTACAATTTCAAAATCCCCTTTAATTTTGTCAGTGGCGCGCGTTGGTTTTTAGCCATGGGGATCGGCATTAAGGTGGTTGTTTTTTTTATCACTGGTATGTACAACACCCTCTGGCGCTATGCAAGTATTGAGGAGCTCTGGCAGATCACCTTTTCTGTTATTCTTGCGAACATTCTGACCTTTGTGCTGTACTTTGCCATCGGTGCAGGGGTTCCGACAACTGTTCAGATTCTGTCATTTGTGTTTGATTTGATCATGGTAGGCGCAATCCGCATTTTTTATCGGACAGGCAGGCGCATAAAACAAGGCGTCGGAGGTAAGGGAAACAGCAGGAATGTACTGATTGTCGGCGCAGGAGAAGCGGGTATTAAGATTCTGAGGGAGCTGGCGGCAGGCGAAATGAAAAGTTATGTCGTTGGTTTTGTGGATGACAATGTCTATAAACAGAAAAAGAAAATCAATGGTTTGACAGTCTTAGGCGGCCGAGAAGATATTCCCGATATTGTCGAGGATGAACAGGTCAACGAAATCATTATTGCGCTGCCGTCTGTTCCGAAAAAGGAAATGAATGAAATCGCGGAGATCTGCCATAAGACAGGACGTCCAGTCCGGGTTTTACCCAGCTTTGATGATATCCTGAATTATGACGTCAGCCTCAGCAAGTTAAGAGATCTGCAGATAGAGGATTTACTGGACCGGGATGAAATCCATCTGGATAAAAGTGTCATTTCTGAGTTTATCAGGGGCAAAGTGGTGCTGGTGACGGGTGGTGCGGGCTCTATCGGCTCTGAGCTTTGCCGGCAGATTATCAAGTACCAGCCGAAGCAGCTTGTTATACTGGATATTTATGAGAATACACTGTATTATTTGGAACTGGAGCTGCGGCGTTATATCCACGAACTGGAAATTGAAAGTGGCTATGGCATACGCCTGGATCTGGAGATTACAAGTATTCGCGATAAAGCCAGTGTCAACAGCCTGTTTGAACGTTATCGTCCGCAGGTAGTCTTCCACGCGGCGGCGCATAAGCATGTCCCGCTGATGGAGAAGACGCCAAAGGAAGCGGTAAAAAACAACATTTTTGGGACAAGAAACGTGTTGGACGCCTGTGTTGAGTATCAAGTTGAAAAATTTGTGCAGATATCCACAGACAAGGCTGTTAAGCCAACCAATGTGATGGGAACAACCAAGCGCATCTGTGAAATGCTGATTCAGCTTTACGATCAGCATAATCAAACGGAGTTCGTCGCTGTTCGTTTTGGAAATGTCCTCGGAAGCAATGGCAGCGTTATTCCCATATTTAAAGAACAAATTGCAAATGGAGGACCGCTGACAGTTACCCATCCCGATATAGAAAGGTTTTTCATGACCATTCCCGAAGCAACACAGCTGGTTCTTCAGGCTGGCAGTATCGCCCATGGTGGAGAAATCTTTGTGCTGGATATGGGAGAACCGGTTAAAATTAAGGATTTGGCTGAGCGTATGGTCCGCCTCTCAGGCTATGAGCCTTACACAGAGATGCCGATTGTCTTTTCAGGATTGAGGCCGGGGGAAAAATTATACGAAGAGCTTTCTTACGATATGGCTGAATTTGATAAAACACGGTATAAAGATATTTTTGTTGAAAAGCCAGAGGTTTTTGATGAAATAGTAATATGTGATGAGCTTGAAAAATTGAAACAAATTGTCGATGGTGGAACAATGTCTGAGGTGATTGACCAATTGAAAGTAATCGTTCCAGACTATCACCCAAACCGTGAAACTGCTATTTAAAAAGAGATACAAGGAATATAAAAATTCCTTGTATCTCTTTCTTTTTTAAGTTATAATTGTTTTTGTTATAATAAAATAGTTATAATTTAAAGTATACAAAATAATGAAGGGAAAATTTTGATGGAAGAGATTAGTTTACATGACATACTGGATATGTTAAAGGAAAACTGGAAATTTATTGTCATTTTAACCTTGTGTTTTATGATTGTGGTTTCAGTGTTTACCATCTTTTTTATGAACAAAGAGTACAGCAGCTACACAACATTAATGATTGGTAAATCAGAAGGCTATTCTGATACAAATGCCAATGCGAACTACAATGAAGTATTGACTAACCAGAAATTAGTTGGCACCTACAGTGAAATCGCAAAGAGTAAGAGTGTTGTTTCAGAGGTTGAAAATAATTTAAACCTTGATTTAAGCGATGGACAGCTGTCCAAAATGATCGATGTCACAACCGTTAATGATACGGAGCTGATAAAGATTACAGTTACAGATGAGGACCCTGTAGAGGCAGCCAGTATTGCCAATGAAACAGCGAAAGTATTCATGTCCAATATCGGCGAATTGATGAAGATCAGTAATTTACAGGTAGTCGATGCGGCAGAGGTCAACTCCACTCCAGTTTCTCCGAATTTAAAACTGAATGTTGCGATTGCCTTTTTGCTTGGTATTGTTGTGAGTGTTTTCATTATCTTTATCAGAGAAATGCTTAATACCAGTGTTAAATCTGTTGAAGAATTAAAAGAGCTCATTGATGGGGTACCGGTTGTTGCGGTTATACCACATTCTGAAGAGCTGATGCCCCATTCTGAAGGAGGTAAAAAATAATGAAGGATTCCATAATTACCTATAAATCTCCTAAAGACCCTATCTCTGAAGCCTTCAGGAATATGCGTACCAACATTACATTTGCGGATATTGATGAGGAACTGAGGGTTCTGACGATCACAAGTACAGGTAAAGGTGAAGGGAAGTCGACAATTATTGCGAATTATGCTGTTGCACTTGCCCAGTCAAAAAAGAAAGTGCTCTTGATTGACTGTGACCTGCGTCGCCCCAGAATTCACCGTTTGTTTGAACAGCCCAATAAACGAGGACTGACAAACATACTTTTAAGAGAATGTGAACCAACAGAAGCGATCCAGACAACCGATGTGGAGAATCTTTTTATGATTTCTTCAGGGCCTATCCCGCCGAACCCTTCGGAAATTCTGGCCAGCAAGCGGCTTATTGAATTAATTAACCAGTTTAAACTGGCTTTTGATTATATCTTGATTGATGCGCCGCCGGTTGGCGTTGTAACAGATGCTGCGGTTCTTTCGCATGTAACAGATGGTTATATTGTAGTTGCGGCAATCAGCGTGACAAATAAGGAAGGGGTGCGCATGGCCCTTGAAACACTGCGCAATGTCAATGGAAATATTGTCGGTGTCGTAGCGAATAATGCTCCAGTAAGTAAACGCAGCGGTTACTACTATTATTACAGTGCTTACGAGGAAGACCAACATCAAAGCAAGAAAGAGAAGAAGCATCGGAAAATCAAAGAAAAAAGAGGAAAGTAAGGGGCAGACAGTATGATTGATATACACACGCATGTGCTATACGGTATCGATGATGGTTCCCCAACAATTGAAAACAGTCTTGAAATGCTCAGAGTTGCGGAGCGGATAGGTTTCCGAGGTGTGGTTCTAACACCACACTATATGAGCTATACAAATTTTGTTTCCAGAGTTGCTGAGAACAAAAAAAGATTGAAAGCTTTGATAAAAGCAGTTGCGGAAGAAAATATCAATATACAGCTGTTTTTGGGAAATGAGCTCTATTATGAACCGGATATGATACAAATGGTTGAAGCAGGTGAGTTTACCACCCTGAACAAAAGCAATTATTTTTTAGTGGAAACCATGCGGCATGATTCAAGTGTCGAGCATTTGCAGGAATTTCTTTACCGGTTACAGGCTAAGGGGTACTCAACGATTTTAGCACACCCTGAAAGATATGATTTTGTAAGGGAAAATCCCAATGTATTATTGGACTTTATAGATAAAGGAACCTATATACAAACAAACGCATTGAGCCTGACAGGGTTTTACGGAAGTGCGTCGAAAGAGATTGCCGAGATCATGCTGGAGCACAATATGGTCCAGTTTCTGGCCAGCGACGCACACCGTGTTAAGAGCTACGAACTGATGGAAAGAGCATTAGAACGTGCGGAAGAAATTGTTGGGCGTAAAAAGTTTGAGCAAATTATGAATTTAAATCCGGCAATCGTTCTTAGCAATAAAGGGACGATTGAGTGTAGTCCGGTCGAATACAGCCCTAAGAAAAAACATCATTTTTTCCCTTCATTTAGGAAGACTGGCAAAAAACGTTTAGGAGGGGTGGGGATTCAGTAAATGAAACATGTAAAAAATACAGTGATTGTTATTTTGTTTGTGGTGTTTTGTGTCCTTATTGTGTATGGTTTAAAAACCTGGAACAATGACGGCAAAAAGAAAGTCGCAGCAAATGCGAACCAGCCGGCTACCACTGTACAAAATACGGATAAAACCACTGCGCCAACGATTACGATTACCTCAAATAATCTTTTTAATGAGAACAATGTGACAAATGGCGATGTGTCTGTCGCGTTTAAGGCTTCTGATTTAAAGGATGCTTTTGTCAACGGAACATCTTTGAACGATCCGCAGTCCCAGGAAAAGGTAACGGAGGCTCTTCTGTCTAATCCAGGCAGTTATGAGATCATTGTGGAAGATAATAATGGCAGTAAAGCCGTCTTAAGGTTTTCCATTGATCCTAATGTGGTTATCTCTGAAGAAGGCGGAAAAAAAGCTTCTGACATTAAATCTGAGCCTTATACAGGTGAGGTAGCACAGGTGCAGCAGGGACCTGCGATTACAGCGCAGACACCAGCCGGGCTTATAAATGGGGGAACTGTCAGTTCTGAGTTTGTAACCCTGGCATACAGCAGCCCGGAGCAGATTACATCTGTTACGCTTGACGGCGAGGCAATGGAGGTCATTGGCACGGTGACGAGCTATATGTCTGGAAAACACACAGTGGTGGTTACAGACAGTAAGGGAGCAAGCTCAACCTTTACCTTTACAAATAATTATTAAAGCTAAAAAAAGAACACCCAATGTGGTGTTCTTTTTTTTAACAGTGTTTATCAGACAGTTTGATCTTCAAAGATATAGGCATCCATTTTTTCACGGACCGTTGGAATATCAAATACCAGATAGTACACACCATCAATCATCTGCCCATTGGCGTCATCATCCTGCGGGAAACGATTCTGCCGGATCCCCTGCTTGGCAAGTGAACCGTATTTGGCAGTCATATCAAGCATTTCCTGGTTAGAAAGGCTGGTGGTGATATAAGGGGCAAGATCACTGATCAGGCCTGGATAGCTGGTTACAGGCTGCTGGATCATTTTTATGACAAGCGCATTCAGGACAGTCCGCTGACGTTCAGTTCGTTTAAAGTCATTGCCGCTGGCATAACGGATTCTGGAATAAGCCAAAGCCTGCTCACCGGTTAAAAGCTGAGTACCGGACTGGTAAAGTCCTGGAATCTGGCCGGTCGCGATTTCTTCATCAGTGATGTCAATGCTGACGCCGCCGAGCATATCGATGATTTCAGGCATTGAGGTAAAATTGACGGACATAAAGTCTGTGATGTTCAGACCAAAATTTTCGTTGAGCGTGCGGATTGCGAGCTCAGGGCCGCCAAATGCATAAGCGTGGTTGATTTTATCCATTCCGTGGCCTGCGATATCAACATAAGAGTCACGCATGACAGAGGTCAGCTTGATGCGGTTATGGACATTGTCTAAAGTCAGGATCATGATCGAGTCGGAACGGCCAGTCTCGCCTTCAGCGGCGTCGATACCGTAGAGCGCAATGTTGACAATCTCTCCGTTTTTGTTTTCAGTAATACCCAGATCCTGAGCATTATCTGAAATATCAACCTTATCCATTTTGTTCATGGTATTCTGAATGTATGAGTAGGCATATAAGCCACCCCCCAAGATAAGAGCAAAAATGACAGCTACAATGATCAAAGCTGCTTTTTTTCCGGTGCTCATGCCGCCGGCTTTGTTTTTTCCCATATAAAAAGACACTCCTTATTTATTTTATAATTGACAATTATACCATATCTCCACTGCGCTTTCTATTATAATTCAAATTATTTAACAGGAACTTTGAAAAATGCAATTGTAACCGGGAACAATATTATCCATCTGGGACAATAGGGGGTGTATTTTGTTTTCGTAATGTGATATAATATGAGAAATTATTGGAAAATAACAAAGAAAGGAGGGAATACAGATCGAATCTGAATTTACACATTTACATGTCCACAGTGAATTTAGCCTTTTAGATGGTTTTGGAAGAATTAAGCAGCTCGTGAAAGAAGCAAAGGATTTGGAAATGAAAAGTCTCGCGCTTACAGACCACGGGGTGCTTTTTGGCGCGGTCGATTTTTACAAAGCATGCCTGGAGGAAGGCATCAAGCCGCTTATCGGCTGCGAGGTTTATGTTTCTCCCCGCCGTCTTGACCAAAAGGAAGGTAATATTGACACCAATCCATATCATCTGGTGCTGCTGGCCGAAAACAACGATGGCTATAAAAATCTGATGAAAGTCGTATCTGAAGGCTTTATTGATGGATTTTACTATAAACCCAGGGTTGACCATGAATATTTAAGAAAGCACCATGAAGGCATTATTTGTCTGTCGGCCTGCATTGGCGGGGAAATTCCAAGACTGATCATTGAAGGACAGCTGCAGAAAGCAAATGAAATCTGTCAGATGTATCAGGATATTTTTGGAAAGGGAAATTTTTTCCTTGAAATACAGGATCACCGTATGCAGAAGGAAGCGCAGGTCAATGAGGTGCTCATTGACTTTTCTAAAAAATATGACATTCCTCTGGTAGCGACCAATGATGTCCATTATGTCCGGAAAGCGGATGCCGAAGCCCACGATATATTGCTGTGTATTCAGACAGCGGCTTCTGTGGACGATGAGGAGCGGATGCGGTTTCCAAATAATGAATTTTATCTGAAATCCCCAGATGAAATGTCCCGGTTATTCATTGATGTGCCGGAGGCCATTGAGAATACCAACAAAATTGCCGAGCGCTGCAACGTGAGTTTTGACCTTGAAAGCGCCCATTTGCCTGAGTTTGAACTTCCAGAGGGAGAACCCTCTGCGGGTGGTTACCTGAGAAAGCTTTGTGAAGCAGGACTTAAGGCCCGGTATCAGGAGATTACGCCAGAAATAAAGGAACGCATGGACTATGAGCTGGATGTGATCCATTCCATGGGCTTTGACAATTATTTCCTGGTTGTCTGGGATTTTATTAAATACGCCAAGGATCATGACATCATGGTCGGACCAGGCCGTGGGTCCGCCGCGGGAAGCCTTGTGGCCTATGGGCTGGATATCACGACACTGGATCCCCTCAAATACAACCTGCTGTTTGAGCGGTTTTTAAACCCTGAACGAATCACGATGCCCGATATCGATTGTGATTTCTGCTATGAACGAAGACAGGAAGTCATTGATTACGTGATCAGAAAATATGGCGCAGACCATGTGGCGCAGATTATTACCTTTGGTACCATGGCGGCAAGAGGTGCAGTGCGTGATGTGGGAAGAGCTTTGAATATGCCCTACAATGCGGTGGATAAGGTAGCCAAAGAAATTCCGATGCACCCAGGGCAGAATATTACGATTGAAAGGGCTCTGGAAGAAAACAGCGAGCTTCGGAAGATGAAGGAAAACGATCCGGAGGTTTCCAAGCTTCTGGATATGGCCGAATCCATGGAGGGTCTGGCACGTCATGCCTCCACCCATGCGGCTGGTGTGGTTATTTCAGATAAGCCGCTGATGGAGTATGTTCCGCTTTACAGGAACGGAGACATGATTACCACCCAGTTTCCCATGGGACTCTTGGAAGACCTCGGGCTTATAAAGATGGATTTCCTGGGTTTGAGAACCTTGACGGTTATACGGGACGCCCTTGAAAATATAAAACACAGCCAGGGGATGAACATCAATTTAGACAACATTGATCTCGAAGACCCCAAGGTTTATAAGATGCTGTCCAAGGGAGACACCCTTGGGGTATTTCAGCTTGAGAGCAAAGGGATGATCGCTTTTATGAGAGATCTGCAGCCAGAGCATTTCGAGGACATCATTGCCGGAATCTCGCTTTACCGCCCTGGTCCGATGGATCAGATCCCCAGATATATTGAGAATAAAAAAAGTCCGGAAGCCATTACCTATCTTCATCCGATTTTGGAACCAATTCTGGATGTTACTTATGGATGTATGGTTTACCAGGAACAGGTTATGCAGATATTCAGGGATGTGGCAGGCTTTACCATGGGCAGAAGTGACCTGGTCCGCCGTGCCATGTCGAAAAAGAAAATTGATGTCATGAATCAGGAAGGTGAAGTTTTTATCCACGGCGAGGTGGATGAAAACGGCGAGACCGTCATTGACGGCGCGGTACGCCGGGGCGTGCCGGAAAATGTGGCAGAACAGATATACGCGGAAATGAAGGATTTTGCCAAATACGCCTTTAACAAATCACATGCCGCTGCATACGCGGTTATCGCCTACCAGACTGCCTGGCTCAAATGCTATTATCCGACAGAATTTATGGCGGCGTTAATGTCCTCTGTGATGGACGATGAAAAAAAGGTATCTAAATATATTGAGGACTGCCGTAAAAATGACATCAAGGTGCTGCCGCCGGATGTGAATGTCAGCTATGACAAGTTTTCTGTAAAAAACAATAAGATCTGTTTTGGCTTAGGGGCCATTAAGGGACTTGGGAAAAATGCCATTGTGTCCATTGTAAATGCCAGAGAGACCGATGGCGCTTTCAAAGGCTTTCGGGATTTCTGTGAGAAAGTCGATTTAAAGGCTTTGAATAAACGCATGGTGGAAGGCCTGATCAAAAGCGGCGCCTTTGACTATACCGGAAGTACCCGCGCCCAGCTTTTACTTGGTGCAGAGCGGATGGTGGATCAGGTGCAGCGTGAGAAGCGTGACCGCCTTGCCGGCCAGATATCCTTGCTGGATTTTGGCGGAAACAGCAGCCTGAAGGAGGACTTTTTACCCGATGTCGCACCCTTTACCAAGGAACAGCGGCTGGCGCTGGAGAAAGAGGTGCTCGGCCTGTATGTTACGGGGCATCCCCTTGAAAAATATGAGAATACCTTAAAAGAAAAGACAAACCTTAACAGCAGTATGCTTGACAGCTACGAGGACCTGAGGGATTCTGGGATCAGGGACGGCGGCGCGGTAATCATTGGCGGACTCATTGATGATGTCAAAAACCAGATCACCCGCAATGGCAAGCTGATGGCTTTCATGACACTGGAGGATTTATACGGCCGCCTGGAGGTGGTTGTATTCCCCAATACATTGGAAAAATACCGTCCTCTTCTGACCGTGGACCACGCGGTGATTGTGAGAGGTAAGATAAATTATAATGAAGAAATGAATGTTTCTGTAATCTGTGAGCAGGTCTATCCTCTCAGCCTTAAAACGGATATTCCGCAGGTGAAAGAGGAAAGAACAGCGTATGCGCCGGCTGAAAAGAAGGAGAAGCTGGTCATTCATTTTACAGATTTTACACAAAAGCCCTTGCTAAAAGAGATTAAATCCGTTTTAATGAAAACACCGGGTCCGGTACCGGTGGAGCTGCATTTTGAAAAGGAACATAAAAAATTTGGCGCAGATAAAAACCTGTGGGTAAGCGTCTGTGATGAATTAATAAATAACCTGGAAGCAATTCTAGGGCAGAATAAAGTGGAGGTACTCAAATGAAGATTGGTATTTTAACGAGTGGTGGTGACGCACCAGGAATGAACGCGGCGATCCGGGCAGTTGTCCGGACAGCCATTTATCATAAAATTGATGTTTACGGCATCAATCGCGGTTATGCAGGACTGCTGGATAAAGATATCAGCCCATTAAACGTCTATTCAGTCGCAGATATTCTGCAAAAGGGTGGTACCATTTTAAGAACCTCCAGAAGTGAGTTTTTCCCGACAGAGGCAGGACAGAAACGCGCAGCAGAGGTTCTGAGAGAGTATGGCATTGAGCATCTGATTATCATCGGCGGGGACGGGAGCCTGAGCGGCGCGCTGGCACTGAAAAAGCTGGGTGTGAGCGTTGTGGGAATTCCCGGCACCATCGACAATGACTTTGGCGCCAGTGATTTTACCATCGGCTTTGACACCGCTGTGACCACAGCCATTGAAGCCATTGGAAAAATCCGCGACACCACCTTTTCCCACAACCGGATCAATGTGGTGCAGGTCATGGGACGTACCTGCGGGGATATTGCCCTGTATGCGGGCTTCTCAGTCGGCGCGGAGGCATTGATCATCCCTGAAATTGAAACGAACCTTGAAGGAATCTGTGACCGGCTGCTGGCAGGCAAGGATCGTGGGAAGCTCCACAGCATTGTCATGCTGGCTGAAGGCTGCGGAAGCTACCGTGATTACTGTAAAAAAATCGAGGAATTGACACAGGTTACAACTAAAGGCACCAATTTAGGGTATATCCAAAGAGGTGGATCACCATCTCATTTTGACCGTAATCTTGCGAGCTTTATGGGATATAAAGCAGTAGAAGCCATCGTTAACGATAATACCGGAAATGTTGTGGTGCAGCGCAAGGGCGAGTACATTATGGTTCCCCTTGAGGAGGCGCTGGAAACACCAAAAGCTTTCCGTAAAGATATGTATAAAATTGCGAAGATTCTGTCCATTTAACGATTCAAGAAGTTTGACATAAATAATAATATAAAGTGAGGTTATAACAGTATGAAGAAAACAAAAATGGTGTGCACCCTTGGGCCTGCATCCGATTCAAAAGAGATTTTAACCAAGATGATCCAGGGCGGGCTGAATGTAGCGCGTTTGAACTTTTCCCACGGAAGCCACGAAGAGCATGCGGGAAGAATCCAGAGAATTAAGGAAGTACGTAAGGAGCTGAATATTCCAGTTGCGCTGATGCTGGACACTAAAGGCCCTGAAATCCGTACCGGGGATTTAAAAGAAGGAAAGGTTACCCTTGAAACCGGTAAAAAGATTGTGCTGACCTCAGAACAGATCGAGGGAGATGCAGACCGCGTCAGTGTCAGCTATGAAGGGCTGCCTGATGACCTGTCTGTAGGAAACAAAATTTTGATTGACGACGGACTGATCGAACTGAATGTTGACCGTATTGACGGAACAGAAATTTATTGCAGCATCGACAATGGCGGCGTACTGGGCTCTAAAAAGAGCGTCAATATTCCAAATGTCGAAATCAATCTCCCAGGTCTGACTCCAAAGGATGAAAGTGATTTAATCTTTGGGATCAAGCAGAAAGTCGATTTTGTGGCAGCGTCCTTTGTGCGCAAGCCACAGGATGTTATCGCGATCCGTAAGGTTCTCGAAAATAACGGCGGTGGAAATATCCAGATTATTTCTAAAATTGAAAACCGCGAAGGCGTTGAAAAAATTGACCGCATCTTAGCTGTTTCGGATGGTATTATGGTGGCCAGAGGGGATCTTGGTGTCGAAATCCCGGCCGAGGAAGTGCCACTGGTACAGAAAAGCATTATTAAAAAATGTAATCTTCTGGGTAAGCCGGTTATCACAGCCACACAGATGCTGGATTCCATGATCCGCAACCCGAGACCAACAAGAGCCGAAGTCGGAGATGTTGCCAACGCAGTGTTTGATGGTACAGATGCAGTAATGCTTTCCGGTGAAACCGCAGCGGGCGCTTATCCGGTACAGGCTGTTGAAACCATGGCAAATATTGTGGAAAAAACTGAACGCTCTGAAGAATACATCAATCGTCAAAAACCAGAACACGGTGAACTGACCATAACCAATGCGGTAAGTGAAGCAGCTGTTCAGATTGCGGCGAACCTGGACGCAACAGCTATTATTGCGGCGACTTCTTCTGGACATACACCGCGTATGCTGTCTAAATACCGCCCAGAATGCACTATTTTAGCCGTCAGTGATAAAGTATCCACTGTCCGCCGTTTAACCCTTTCCTGGGGCGTTTACTGCATGTATATGACAGAGCTCAGAGATACAGATTCCATGGTGCACGATTCTGTACAGGCAGCTGTAGAGCTGGGCGTTGTCAAGATTGGTGATCTGGCTGTTGTAGCTGCTGGTGTGCCGCTTGGTGTACAGGGCAACACCAATATGATAAAAGTCCATACTGTGGGCAATGCAATTATGAGTGGCATTGGTATCGGCGATAAGCCTGTAACAGGCTATGCAAAATTGATTAATGAAGATAACGCTTCCGAATTCAAGGAAGGGGATATTCTGGTTGTCAAATCCTTATCACCGGATATTTCATGGATTCTGGATAAGGCAGCGGCCATTATTACCGAAGAAGGCGGCCTGAGTTCTGAAGGCGCCATCGCCGGATTACACTATAATATCCCGGTAATCGTCGGTGTCGAAAAAGCCCTTGAAATCATTGGACATGGTAAGCTGATCTCTGTTGATCCAAAGCGTGGGATGGTTTATCAGGGTAAGGTTCGCATGGTTTAAGTTGAAAAGTGAAATAAAAAAGAGCGTGCATTTTGCAGGCTCTTTTTTAATGGATCAAATTTAAGAATCGGTTTCGGTTTCTTCCAGCCGGACAATCTTGATTTCAAGAACACACTTCAGGCTGGCTTTTGTGATGGTAACAGCGAGATTTTCATAGGTGAAGGTATCGCCGACCTTTGGTATATGGCCAAGCAAGTCAACGACCCAGCCGTTTACCGTATTAGAGTCAAGATCCTTATTTTGAAACTGAATATTGAAATATTCAAACATATCAATAAGATTGGCATGGCAGGAAACCAGGGTGGTATGCTCATCCAGTGGTTTGAAAACCTCCACAATCTGGTCGTGTTCATCCCAGATGTCGCCCACAAGCTCTTCCAGGATATCTTCAAGGGTGACAAGCCCAAAGGTGCCGCCGAACTCATCCGCGACAATGGCCATATGGGTTTTGGATTTTTGAAGCAGGCGCAGCAGGGTTGAGATTTTCATGTTTTCGCTGGCATATACCACATCGGCCACAATTCCCTGAATGGAAGTGATACCGTGGTTGATCAGTGAATGGAAATCCTTCTCGTGGATCATACCGACAATATTATCAATACTTTTAATATAGACCGGGAGTCTGGAGTAACCGGTGGTTGAAAAAAGCTGTTCTATTTCATCCAGAGGTGTTTCGAGGTCAATGGCAGTGATATCGACTCTGGGAATGGCAATATCCCCGGCGCTGAGGTCATCAAATTCAATGGCGGAACGGATCAGCTCGCTCTCATGTTCGTCCAAAACCCCTTCGTTTTGAGCTTCATCCACAATGGTTTTTAATTCCTCATCGGTAATGCTGGGGCCGTCAGAAGATTTGAAAAATTTTGACAGCAGTCTTTTCCATTGGGAAAAGACAAAGGTCAGGGGCGTCAGAAGATAAATAAAAAAATTTAAAATCGGCGCTGAAAAAATAGAAAACTTTTCAGGGCTCTCCTTAGCCATACTCTTGGGGGAAATTTCTCCAAAAATCAAGACAAGAATGGTCATGACCACAGTGGAGATGGTGACGCCCAGATCACCAAAATGTCTGGTGAAAAGAACAGTTGCCAGCGAAGCTGAGGTAATGTTCACAATATTGTTGCCAATGAGAATGGTTGAGAGCATTTTGTCGTAGTCTTTGCTGATATTCAGTACCAGAGCTGCTTTCTTATTGCCTTCAGCTGCCATGTTTTTCATGCGGATTTTGTTAAAAGTCGAAAAGGCTGTTTCGGTGGCCGAAAAATAGGCCGACATTAAAATAAGCAGTGCGAGCACAAACATCATTATTAGACTGCTACTGTCCATAAAATAAATTTTCCTCCTGAAATGTATTCGTTATTATATCCTATTATAGCATAGTCAGCCGTTCTTTTGTTAAAAACGTGCACAGATATTTATAAAGAAAATGCCCGGGTACCTTGCTGATATCCGGGCGTTAGGATTAGTTGATGTTATAGTCGATTTTGTAAATCTGTGAAATGGGCTGTCCCTTGGTGTCGCTGGTGGCTGTTTCTCTTTTTTTCTCAATAGAGAAATAGATTGTGGACTTATAGGGGTGTGCAATAATTGCCGAGGTCAGGGTGAGCGGGGCGGATATCTGCAGCTTGTTTTTTCCGTTTGCATCCATGATCCAGATGGACTGGGAAGTCTTGGTATTGATGCTGGAAAACTGTGTGTACAGAATTTTCTCCCCGTTGGGCGTATACGCTGCCGAAGTGAAATTCCCCTCACTGACAACGGAGGGCTGAGCGCCTTTGCTGATGCTGTAGCTCATGATCCGGTTGGAGTCGCCATAGTTCTGCGTATAGATAATGCTGCCATTCTGGCGGTTAATATCAAAATTTATAACATTTTCATCAATCAGAGTGGAGCTGAGCTCATCACTTCCGTCTTTTATCTCAGACAGATACAGGTTTGTTTTTTGATCATCGGTCGGGTCTGTGCCGGTGAAGATCACCGCATTATTTTTAGGATAATACTGGATATCATGGACGGGAATGCTGCGGACCGTGTGGTAAATGCGGCGGTCACCCTCTGAGGTTGCCATGACGATCTGATTATTGGAGTTGCTGTAAATAACGCTGCTGTCATCCACAATACAGATATTCGAGTTGACATTTTCCTCAGGTGAGGAAATCGTCTTTGTAACACTTTTGTCAATGGAGGTCCAGATAAGCTGGTTAGAGGATTTTTCATTTCCTGTGTCCATCCCCTTTTCCACATAGAAGACGCCTTTGGCGTATTCATCAAATTTGGCGGAAAGCTGGTGCTTTTCAGAATTGACAAAACTGGTCAGCTGGTTCTCGTTCTCACTCACCTTAAGCAAATTGATGTTATAGGTGATGGGCGGCGCCTCGGTTGTATTGAGTAACAGGAGGGTGCTCCCGTCGTAGGAAATATCCTGAACCGTTCCTGTTCCGATGTTTTCAAAGGAAAGAATCTCCATTTTACTCTGGGGGTTTTTTTGCTGAAGCAGTGTGTTGTTGAGGGCCAGCGGTTTATCCTGAGGTACCAGGAAGCTTCTGCAGCCACCGAGGAAAAAGGGAAGCGTGAGAAATAAAAGCAGCGCGATCCATTTATTCTTTTTCATTTTTTTCACCTCCGGCGAGCGCTTTTTCAATGACAGGCAAGGTTACAATCACGTTGGTACCTTCGCCGACCTGGCTGTCAACACGGATGGTACCATTGTGTTTCTCTACGATCTGTTTTACAAGGTAGAGACCAAGTCCGGCTCCACCCTCGCCCTCACTCCGGGCGCGGTCCTCATCGACACGGTAGAAGGCATTGAAAATGCGGTCCTTTTCCACGTCGGAGATACCAACACCGTAATCGCGGATTGAGACAACAATATTGCCGTCTTCGCGCGTAGAGACCACGTCGATAATATCCCCTTTGTCGGAGTATTTGATGGCGTTGTGTAAGACATTGATGAAGAGCTGTTGGAGCCGATCATAGTCGCCGAGTATTTCCGGCAGGTTTTCATCCGATTTATAATTGATCTCAATATCATTTTGACTGGATTTAATCTGCATTTGGTCAACCACATCGATGAGCAGGGCATGCAGGTCCAGGTTTGCTTTCTTAACATCAAATTCGATTTTATCGAATTGGTTCACATTCAGCAGATCATCCACAAGACGCAGCAGTCGATGGCCCTCGCGGTTGATGGTCGATAGTGAACGGTTTAGAATTTCAGGGTCCACAACCTGTCTCCGGGTGAGCATATCCGTATAGCCGATAATGGTTGTCAGCGGCGTCCGCAGCTCATGGGAAACAGAGCTGATAAATTTTTTCTGTTCGTTCTGAAACTGCTTGGTGGCGGTGACATTACGGATAATGATCATGTAGTTTTCTTCATAGCCGGCCTCCCGGATAGGGCTGCCGATAATGAGCAGGTTACGGCCGTTACAGTCAATTTCCTCTGATATGTGGTCCTTGCCGTTTTTAAGGTCATCAAACATATCCCGAAGGAAGGACTGGTACTGGAAGTCGTAGATTGTTTTGGGGTTGGATATGTTAAAGTAGGTTTTGATATAGGAATTGGACGTGATGATGTTGCCCTTTTTATCAATGGCCAGCAGCCCATCGTCGAGTGAAGCCAGAACACTGGCGAGGCGTTTACGCTCAGATTCCAGCTGAAGGATCACATTGTTGACATTCTGGGACATTTTGTTAAAAACCTGGGTAAGATCCCCAATCTCATCATCCCGGCTGTAGTGAACCATGACATTGTAGTTACCCTTGTTAATTTCGCTTGAGATGCGGGTCAGGTCCTTGATGGGCTGGACAAAATGCTTCGAAAAGGATAAGGTGACCACAACCAGAATAGTCAGGCCGAGAATCCCGCCGATGACAAACAAAAGCGTGCACAGACTGAGGAAGGAGTCCATATTGTCCAGTGAATAAATAAAACCGACGTAGCCAAGAAAATTATTGTCGATCTCAATTGGCGACACATAATAAAGAACACTGGCGTTGTCGATATTTTTTAAGGTCATAACCGGGCTGTCCTTTTGACGGGAAAGCTCAATCTCATTACTCAGGAATTGATTATCGGGGATTGAGACAGAGTCCGCGATGGCGCTGCCGGCAGCGTCGAAAAGAATAACACGGCTGTTTTCGAGCTGGGCAATACTTTTGCTGAAGGCCAGGCTGTTGTCAATATAGCGGGTCTCATTGGCCGCCTCGGAGGAACTGGCCTTTAGCTCCTGTCCGATGTAGAGCACGGCGTCCTGACTCATCACCCCGAGCTTATCCTTAGCCTGGTTGATATAGTAGTAGGTAACCCCCTGGATCACGCAGAAAATAACAATGATAAAGGTAGCGATAAAAAGGGCGATGTTGTAAACAATCATTCGCCCCCGGTAAGTCGTTTGCATTAGATTTTCCTCATTTTATATCCGATCCCAAAAACGGTTTGGATAAATTTATTGGGCTGCGTATCAATCTTGCGGCGGATACGCTGGACGTGCATGTCGACGGTCCGGGTATCGCCGTAATAATCGTAGCCCCAGATTTTTTCAAGCAGGGTATCCCGTGGAAAGACCTGCTCGAGATTGGAGGCCAGCAGATACAAAAGGTCGAATTCCTTTGGCGTTAGGTGTACTTCCTTGCCGTCAAGCAAAACGGTCCGTTCATCCGGCATGATGCTGAGAGGTCCATTCTTGATAACGGCATCGGTCTTTTTGGCGGCTGGGGCCTTGGTAGCGCGGCGGAGATGGGCCTTGATACGCGCCAGCAGCTCGCGGTTGTCAAAGGGCTTGGTCAGGTAATCATCAGCGCCCAGCTCAAGGCCGAGAACCTTGTCGATAATATCGGTTTTAGCAGTTAAAAGAATGATGGGAACATCCATCATCGGCGTCAGGGTTTTGCAGACATCGTAGCCATTGACCTTGGGCAGCATGATGTCCAGGACAATGAGGTCCGGCTCAAAGCTCTGGGCCTTTTCGATGGCCTCCTGGCCATCATAGGCGGTCTCTACCTGATAGCCCTCAAAGTCTAACTCCATTTTGATTAAATCTACGATGGCGGCTTCGTCATCGACAACTAAAATTTTTTCGTTCATGCTGTTCTCCTTCTATATAAATATCATGTAATATAATGTGTCGTAAAAGTGATCAGAACCACAGGTGGAACTGTTCTTTGTTCTGGATGGCTTTCAGGATGCGGTCATCCAACTCTGGAATGGTCTTTCGGAGCTCTTTCATCATATCCTTCATGTCCTCACGTTTGGTATGGCCGTCGGCGGGGCAGGTGCTTTTAATGACGGGCAGCTCTTTGATCTCAGGATTATAGATAATATCCTTTTCCTTAACAAAGATTAAGGGACGGATCAGGGTGATATCTTTCCGGTCAAGATAGGTTACCGGTGAAAAGGTATTGATGCGGCCCTCATAAAAAAGACTCAGGAAAAAGGTCTCGATGGCGTCATCGGCATGGTGGCCGAGGGCAATTTTGCGGCAGCCCCGCTCAATGGCCAGGTCGTGCAGTGCGCCGCGCTTCATTCTGGCGCAGAGTGCGCAGGGATTCTTTTCCTGCCGGGCCTCAAAAACAATGGGGCCAATCTGTGTTTTTTTGATGGTGTAGGGAATGTCCAGCTCAGCGCAGAGCTGAACCAAGGGTTCAAAGTCCATTCCGCCAAAGCCCATATCCAGGGTAATGCCCTCCAGTTCAAAGGGAACTGGTGAGAAATATTGAAAGCGCTTCATGGCGACCAGCAGCGCAGTGCTGTCTTTACCACCAGACAGGCCTACTGCAATGCGGTCGCCCGGGCGTATCATTTCGTATTTTTCAACTGCTCTTCGCAAAGGTCCGAGGATCTTTTTCATGATGTCTCCTTTATATAACAAACTACTGGTATTTTACCATTATACAAAGGAAAAAACAAATTTTGCATCAGGTTTTTAGCTGAAAATAAAACTTTTGGAAAGCTTGTCAGTCGCCTTTATAGTTGTTTCGGATAGAAATTAATGTTATAATTTTAAATTGCATATTCCGATATTGGAAATGCTTAAGTTTTGATAAAGATGATTAAAAACAAAGGAGAAACGAATGTCCCAGGCGATTATTAATTTTTTTGCTTTTTTACCTGACTGGCTGGAGGTTTTCATTATTTCAGCCATCCCGATTGTTGAACTCAGAGGTGCGATTCCATGGGGAACCCTGGTGCTGCATATGCCTTATTTACAGGTTTTTCTGTTATCCTGGCTTGGAAGCATTATTCCGGCGCCTTTTATACTGCTGTTTTTACCGGCGGTCTTAAAATGGATGCGCGGTACCAAGATTTTCGGCCCTTTCGCCAACTGGCTGCATACAAGAGGGATGAAAAAGTCACAGAAAATCACACAATACAAATTTTGGGGATTGATGATTTTCGTGGCCATTCCTCTGCCGGGTACTGGCGTCTGGACAGGCTGTCTTGCCGCGTCGCTCATTGAGATGGACTTTAAGCGCGGCATGCTGTCAGTTATTCTGGGCTCAGCCATCGCAGGTGTGATTGTAACAGCATTGTGTGCCCTTGGCCTTATGGCCGTTGGGGGATGATGATATGGTTCGTTTGATTGCCCTTGATCTCGACGACACCCTTCTGACAACAGACAAGCAGATTTCCCGCAAAAACCGGGAAGCGCTGAAGGCGTGTATGGACAGGGGAATCCGGGTGGTTACAGCAAGCGGACGGTTCAATGAATCACAGCTGGTGTTCATTAAGAATGTTGGACTGGGGCTCGAAAAAGAATACCACGTCGGCGACGGCGGTGGGACAATTTTTAATGAGGATAAAATTTTAAAGGTAATGGGCGCCATTGACAAAAGCCGGTATCTCAGCGTTTTAAGCCAGACCCGGGAGCTCAAGGTGCCCTGCTTTGTGGCCACGAGCCACAATATGTTTTATGATATACCAGACCAGCCGCTGTGCCGAGTCTATGGAAAGGTGCCCGGTGTGCGCCGGCCGTATATTGAACAGCTGGAGGATCTTTCGGCAATCGAAAATGCCCTTAAGTTTGTGTTTTCCTATCAGTCTGAGGAAGAGCTTGAGCGGATCCAGTCGATCCGCTGTGATGGGACCATCACTTTTCACGCAGGGCGAAATCTCATGGAAATCACCATGGAGAGCCTGAACAAATTCGCGGCCCTTACGGAGTTGGCCGGGCTTTATGGCATTGCAACCGATGAAATGGCCTGTATTGGGGACAGCGAGAATGATATTCCGATGATCGAAGGCGCCGGGCTTGGGATGGCGGTCAAAAACGCCATGGACAGCGTTAAGAAGCATGCCGATATTGTTGGTGAGAAAACCAATGACGAGGATGGTGTGGCCTGGCTTTTAGAAAAGTATATATTGTAATAAAAAAGAGGCGTGGTGAAAAGCGCTGCCAGTTTTGCCTAAAGATCAAATTCAGCGCTGTGAATAACGGCCAGGAATCGTGCGGTACTACCGTAATAGCCGGACACTGGTGAGATAAAGCATTTGCTTTAGTCAATAAGCTGCCGGTGAGAGGGTAGCGTCCGCAGAACGCTTTTGTCTTCCTTAGGTAAAAGGTTTCGTCTCTCAGGTTTTTTGACAGACTAAGATCAAATTCAGTATTGAATTTGGTCTTTTTTATGTTTACAATAGACCTTGGTGACAAAATAATGAAAAAGGAAGTGTGAAAATGCCATTATCACAGAATTTTTATAGACAAACCCGCAGGGAATTAGGCGAAAAGCTGGAGCCGGAAAGCCTGGCGATCATCTATTCTGGACGGGCAGTTCAGCAGTCTTTGGACGCGGACTATCCCTTTTATACCGATAACAACTTTTATTATCTGACCGGCATTGAGGAGCCTGATGTGACCCTTTTGATGAAAAAGGATGCAGGCGGCGAGGTTTCGGAGTGTTTATTCATTGATGAGCCAGACCCCTTCAAGGAAAAATGGGTAGGTGCTAAGATCAGTATTGAAGAAGCTCAGGCGTTGTCTGGCATTAAAGATGTTCGCTATAATACTGAGCTGGAGTCTTTTATTTTACAGGAAACCCGTTTTGATAACCTGTATTTCGATTTTACCATGCCCAAGCACCAGAGTTTTGCAACCAGCGACCCGCAGATCAAGCTGCTGTTCGCGGATATGGAGCTTCAAAATCTTCAGCCCTATCTGACCGCCATGCGGCTGATTAAAAAGCCCGAGGAAGTCCAGGCGCTGCGTGATGCCATTGAGATAACTGCGAAGGGGATTGACGCTATTCTTGAAAATCTGAAACCGGATATGAAGGAATACCAGATTCAGGCGGTTTTTGAATATACCATCAATATGATGGGCGCCCAGGGAGTTTCCTTCCAGACTATTGCGGCCTCAGGAAAAAGCGCTACGGTGCTGCATTATATTAAAAACCAGGCGACCATGAAGGGAAGCGACATGGTGCTTCTGGACCTGGGGGCCCGCTACAAGGGCTATTGCGGCGATATCAGCCGAACCTTCCCGGTTTCAGGAACATATACCGATGAACAGGCCACGGTCTACAATATGGTTCTCGAGGCCCAGAGAGAGCTGATCCAGATGTACCAGCCCGGTGCAAAAATGCTGGATATCCAACAGGCAACCAAGGATATTTTTCTTGAGAAATGTTTAAAAAACAACATCGTGCCTAAAAATAAGGACATCAATGAATTCTATTACCACGGTATCGGCCATTCGCTGGGGCTGGATACCCACGACACCAACGATAAGCGGGAATACATCCTGGAGCCTGGCATGGTCATCACCTGCGAGCCCGGTCTTTACATTGCCGAAATGGGGATGGGCGTGCGGATCGAGGATGATATACTCGTGACAGAAAACGGGCCGGAAAACCTGTCGCCGCAGATTCCAAAGGATATTAATGTTATTGAAAAGCGGATGAAGGGATAAGCTCTTTTGTTTTTTTAATGAAAGGGGCTTGACAAAATTGCCCTGTAGGTTTATCCTATTACAAGTAATTGAATATTTACCTATCCAGAGAGGTGGAGGGACAGGCCCGATGAAACCCGGCAACCAGCATAAGCATGGTGCCAATACCTGCAGTTAAACTGTAATGATGGGGTTTTTGAACGAATCTAACCCCATGCGCGCATGGGGTTCATTTTATTTAAGGATTTGAAAAATCTGTGATCTTTATCAAGGGTAAATAGAATTACGACAATACAAATTTTTAAGGAGCGAATGATGAAACAATTATTTACCTCAGAATCCGTTACTGAAGGCCATCCGGATAAAATCTGTGACCAGATCTCCGATGCGGTGCTGGACGCGATCATCGAACAGGACCCAATGGCCCGCGTTGCCTGTGAAACGTCCGTATCAACCGGTTTGGTTTTAGTGGCGGGCGAAATCACCACCAACTGTTATGCAGACATTCCCAAAATTGTCCGTGAAACCATCCGCGGTATCGGCTATGACCGGGCGAAATATGGCTTCGACTGTGAAACCTGCGCGGTTTTAACCTCCATTGACGAACAGTCCTCAGATATTGCCATGGGCGTTGACAAGGCCCTTGAAGCAAAGGAAGGAAAGCTGGAAGAAGAAGACCTGGCTACCGGCGCTGGGGACCAGGGCATGATGTTCGGCTTTGCGTGCAACGAAACACCAGAGCTCATGCCAATGCCAATCTCTCTGGCGCACAAGCTGGCTAAAAAGCTATCTGATGTACGCAAACAGGGTGTTGTCGATTACCTGAGACCAGATGGAAAATCTCAGGTGACCGTTGAGTACAACGACGGCGTACCCACCAGAGTGGACACCGTGGTCATCTCCACTCAGCACAGCGCAGATGTGGACGCTGCTACTATCCGTGAGGATATGATCGAAAAAGTTATTAAACCCGTAATTGACCCATCACTTTTGGATGAAAATACTAAATATTTTATCAACCCGACCGGCCGTTTTGTCATCGGCGGACCGCAGGGTGACGCCGGCTTAACCGGACGTAAAATTATCGTAGATACCTATGGTGGATACGGACGCCATGGCGGCGGTGCTTTCTCAGGAAAGGATCCGACAAAGGTTGACCGCTCTGCGGCTTACGCAGCCCGTTACGTTGCCAAAAACATTGTGGCGGCAGGGCTGGCGGATAAATGTGAGGTCCAGCTTGCCTATGCCATCGGTGTGGCTGAACCGGTATCCGTTTTTGTTGATACCTTTGGAACCGGCAAGGTTGCCGACGATAAAATTGCAGAGCTGGTAAGAAAGCATTTTGATCTAAGACCAGCCGCCATCATCAAGAATCTTGACCTGAGGAAACCGATCTACAAGCAGGTGGCCGCTTATGGTCATTTTGGCAGAAACGACCTGGATTTACCCTGGGAAAAAACCGACGTCGCAGAAAAATTAAAAGCGGAAGTTTAAAACAGAGGATCACAGCTGAAAAGTTGTGATCCTTTATCTTTTTGTTTCTTAAAAAGGATATAAAGTATCCAAAAATTAAGGCAAAGCGTGACCGTTTTGTGTATAATTAATGCATTCGAGTAATAATTTGAATACTTTTAGATAAAACTTGGATAGAAAATCTTGTTTTTGTGCGTTAAAAAGTATAAAATAAACTGTACAGCATCATTGGCAACTGCCAAAAGACCAAGCTGCTAGGAAGATGATTGAATGATTGAATTTATAAATGTTACAAAAACGTATGATAAAAATGAAAAAGACGCCTTAAAAAATGTAAACCTGTTTATTGATAAGGGCGAGTTTGTATTTCTGGTTGGCCGAAGCGGCGCCGGGAAGTCTACCTTTATCAAGCTCTTGCTCCGCGAAATCGACGCGAGTACCGGGACGGTTAAGATCAAGGGTCATGATATTTCCAAGCTTTCCAAAAAGGAGATTCCTTATCTTAGAAGAAAGCTGGGCGTGGTTTTCCAGGATTTCCGTCTGCTTGAAAATAAAAGTGTGTATGAAAATGTGGCTTACGCCATGGAGATCATTGGCCGGCCCGAGCGCAAGATCCGCAAAAAGGTGCCGCTGGCATTGGAAATGGTCGGGCTTTCACATCGGGCAAACCATTATCCCAATGAGCTCTCCGGCGGGGAACAGCAGCGTGTTGTTATCGCCAGAGCCATTATTAACAACCCAAGTATTCTGATCTGTGACGAACCGACAGGGAACCTTGACCCTGTGACATCGCGTGATATCATGCGTATTCTGGAAGAGATTAACAAGCATGGCACCACTGTGGTAGTTGTAACCCATGACAGTGAGATGGTTAATATTATGAAAAAAAGGGTATTAACCTTGGAAAATGGCTATCTCACCAGCGATGACGTCAAAGGACGGTACCGCAATGCGAAGTAATCACTGGAAAACAATGCCCCGGACGATCCTCCGCGATACAGCACAGAGCATGCAGCGAAACAGTCTTATGAGTATTGCGGCTGTTTTTTCCATCATTGCAGCGCTGATCATTTTGGGAATCTTTCTGGTGCTTACCATCAATATCCGTCAGGCGACGGCGAATGTGGAATCCCAGCTGGAAATGAAAATTTTTCTGAAGGTAGACTACACTGAAGAACAGCGCGCCAGCCTGGAACGGGATCTCAAGGCCAATCCTCTCATTTCTGAGGTTCGTTTTGAAACAAAGGACGAGGCTCTGGAAAATTTTTCAAGCTCACTGGACGACTACACAGGTCTTCTCAGTGATTTCAGTTCCGAGAACAACCCCATGCCCGCCTCTTTTATCATTCAGGTAAAAGACTCGGAAAGCATGGACGATGTTAAGGCTTTTGCTCTGACTTATCAGGACAAAGGGGTCGAATACGTAAAATACGGCGAGGAGTATATCAACGCTCTGCTGAATTTTAACCATTTTGCCAATACAATGAGCATCGTTGTGCTGATTGTCCTGTCAGTCATTTCATTATTTTTGATTTATAATACCATCAAGCTCACGGTGTTTGCACGCCGGAAGGAGATTGGTATCATGAAATATGTCGGCGCGACCGACGCATATATAAGAACGCCATTTGTCCTGGAGGGAACTTTTCTGGGGCTGATTGCGGCCGTTATGGCTGTGATGATCGTGCGTTTGGCTTATTACTATATATTGGGCATGCTCGGCGGCAGTGTACTGCTTCCCATGACCTCAGCATTGGCGACACCGGATCAGGTAATGGGTCAGCTGATCTTTTTCTTTACAGTTTATGGTGTGGTCATCGGTGCGGTAGGCAGTGTGTTCGCTATTCGAAAATTCTTAGACGTATAAAAAACAGGAGGGGACTTCAGAAAATGAAGAAGAAAATTTCTTTAATTGTAACGGCATTATTTTGTTTATCTTTATTTATTTCTCCGGTTTACGCAGCCACAAAAGACGAATTGCAGCAGCAAAAAGACGACGCGTCTGCAAAAAAAGAGGCTGCCCAGTACCAGGTGGATATGACCCAGAACACCATCGAAGGGATTCAGACTGAAATCAGCAAGGCTAACGCAGAGATCGACAGGATCAACGGCCAGATCAGTACTCTGGACGGACAGATCAATGATCTGACCGCTAATCTGGAAAGAACCACAGCCGAGCTGGAAGCGGCCGAAGAAAAACAGGCCAAACAGGAAGAAGAATTAAAAGAACGTGTCCGTGTCATGTATATGTACGGGAACGAAGGCTATATGCAGGTTCTTTTCTCAGCCACAGACTTCGCGGATTTCATCGCCAAGGCGGATATGATGAAATCCATCGTGCAGGCCGATAAAGACTGCGCAACAGCACTGGAAAAAACCCGTGCGGAGGTAGAAGAGAAAAAAGAAACCATTGAGACAAACAAAGCACAGGTAGAGCAGGCAAAGGCAGATCAGGAAACTGCCCTGCAAAGCCAGCAAAGTGTCAAGGCTCAGAAGGATGAGCTGTTAGCTAAGAACCAACAGGTAGTACAGCAGTATCAGGCAGAGGTTAATAAGCAGGATGAAATCCTGAAACAGGCCGATGCAGAGCTGGCAGTAATCGCTCAGCAGGAAGCTGAAGCTCTGGCAGCCCAGAGAGCACAGGAAGAAGCAGAGAGAGAGCAGGCGGCCCAGAATGGTTCTGGCGGTTCCGGCAGCGATGCGGACAGCGGCTCCTCCGGCGGCGGTAACGTCGTAGTTTCCAGCGGCTTTATGTGGCCGTTGCCAGGCAACTACACCATTACCAGCTGGTTTGGCTACCGTCCAGCTTCCGATACCAACGGTATTGGCTCCACCAATCACGGAGGAATGGACATTGCCGCCTCCACAGGCACACCGATCCATGCACCGGCTGGCGGTTATGTAACGAAGGCATCTTGGTATGGCGGCTATGGCAACTGTATCATGGTGGCCATGGACAATGGCGATACCCTGTTATTTGGCCATTTAAGCGGTTATAATGTGTCTTACGGCCAGCGTGTCAACCAGGGCGATATCATCGGCTATGTGGGCAGTACAGGCAATTCTACCGGACCACATCTGCATCTGAGCTACTTTGCGAATAACGTCACACCTGTAGATCCATGGGATTACATCTATTATTAAAATATTGACAGAATTTGGAAAGAATCGTCCGGTTCTTTCCTTTTTTATTGTTTATTTAAGGCTTTTAGTGTATTCTTTTCAGGTAAGTATTGACTCAAATTGATTTGAAAGGATTGACAATGGATAAAGGGCAGAGAAAAAAGCTCATCGTTATTGCGGTAATAGCGCTTATTGTTACAAATATTTTAACCTTTTGCCTGACAACAGGCGCCAATGTAGCGCTGGGCAATAAGGTGATTTTAAATGTTGACAGTACAGAAATGGCCGATGGACTTAAAAAACTGGTAAGCTTAAAAGGTCATATCGATAAGGAATATTATAAAGATATTGATGATACGACCCTGATGGAAGGGGCCATGAAGGGCATGTTTGAGTCCACAGGAGACCCCTACAGCGGCTATTATACTGAGGAAGAATTTCAGAAGCTGATGGAAAGCTCAACAGGCACCTACAGCGGCATTGGCGTGGTCGTGACTGAGGATGAAAGCGCGACGACCACAGTGGTTACCCCCTACAAGAACACCCCGGCGGGGGATGCGGGAATGCAGATTGGTGACAAAATCGTCAAGGTAAACGGTGAGGATGTCAGCGGAAAGGGATCCGAGTACACCGTAAGCCTGATGCGCGGCGATCCGGGCACTGAGGTGGAGGTAACCGTACTGAGGGACGGACAGGAACAGACCTTTAACCTGACGCGTCAGAGCATTGACACCCCAACAGTGGACTCCAAAGTCATTGACGGCATTGGCTATATTTCTATTTCGGAATTTACCAATAAAACCTCTGAGGGTTTTAACGCTGAGCTTGAAAATCTTCTGAGCCAGCATATCAGCGGGCTCATTATTGATCTTCGCTATAACGGCGGCGGTGTGGTTACCTCCGCGGTGGCAGTGGCAGACCGGCTGCTGGGCGATACGACGGTGGTCTACACGGTTGACAAAGACGGCAGCCGGAAGGACTATACCTCGACCGGGGAGGTGAAGCTGGACCTGCCGATGGCCGTACTCGTTAACGAAGGAACCGCCAGCTCCTCCGAGATCCTGTCTGGGGCGATACAGGATACCGGGGCTGGACAGCTTATAGGAACACAAACATTCGGTAAAGGCATTGTCCAGGAGGTTGTGCCCCTCAAGGATAAGAGCGGCTACAAGCTCACCAATGCGGAATACTTTACACCGAACGGCCGGAACATTAACGAAAAGGGCCTGACGCCCGACGTGGCTGTTTCCCAGAACGAGGCCTATAAGAACACGCTGAACGTCCCGGAAGACCAGGATTTACAGCTTCAGAAGGCACTTGAGATTTTAAAGGGTAAGTAAACAGGAGGGGAGGATCGGAGTTTTAAAACTTCGATCCTTTTTTCTGCTATATTGAACTGATTCCCATTGACAAAACCGACAGAAGTGGTACAATAAGAGAACACATGTTTCTTGGATTGAAGGGTTACAAAGGTGATTGAATGAAACCATTTAAAGTAGTATCCGACTATGAACCAAAGGGCGACCAGGAAAAGGCCATCCGGGAACTGGCCGACGGCATTGATAAAGGGTTGAAATTTCAGACCCTTTTGGGCGTCACCGGTTCTGGTAAAACCTATACCATGGCCAAGGTGATCGAAGCTGTCCAGAAGCCGACGCTGATCATCGCCCACAATAAAACGCTGGCGGCCCAGCTCGCCAACGAGTTCCGGAGCTTTTTTCCGGAAAATGCAGTGGAATATTTTGTATCTTATTATGATTATTACCAGCCGGAGGCCTACGTGCCGCATTCCGACCTTTATATTGAAAAGGACTCCTCCATCAATGATGAGATTGATAAAATGCGCCACTCGGCCACAGCGGCGCTTTTTGAACGCCGGGACGTAATTGTGGTGGCCAGTGTATCGTGTATCTACGGACTTGGGAGTCCTATTGACTACGAAAATCTGGTACTTTCTCTGCGTCCGGGCATGGAAAAGGACCGCGACGCGGTTATCCGGAAGCTGGTGGATATCCAGTATACCCGCAACGATATTGCCTTCGAGCGTAATAATTTCAGGGTAAGGGGCGATATTCTGGAGATTTATCCGGCGGCATCCTCAGGGAAGGCCGTTCGGCTGGAGTTTTTCGGCGATGAAATCGACCGGATTACCGAGATCGACACCATTACAGGCGAGATCACCGGTGAGCTCAGCCATGTTTCCATTTTTCCAGCCTCACACTATACCACCACGCCCGAAAAGCTGGATGTGGCCATCAAAGGTATCCGTGACGAGTTGGCAGACCGGTATGATTATTTTACCGAGCATAATCAGCTGGTGGAGGCGCAGCGCATTCTGCAGCGGACCAACTATGACCTGGAAATGCTCAAGGAGATGGGCTACTGCAACGGCATCGAGAACTATACACGCTACATTAACGGCTCGCCTCCAGGAGCGCCGCCCTATACGCTGATCGACTATTTCCCAAAGGACTTTTTAATCTTCGCGGATGAGTCCCATGTGTCCATTCCGCAGATTGGCGGCATGTCCTCAGGCGACAGGGCCAGAAAACAAAATCTGGTGGATTATGGCTTCAGGCTCCCGTCTGCCTATGATAACCGCCCGCTCAACTTTGAGGAGTTTGAAGGGAAAATCAATCAGATTGTTTTTACCTCGGCCACACCGAGCAAGTATGAAAAAGAACACAGCGAACAGACCGTCGAACAGATCATCCGCCCCACCGGCCTCATCGACCCTGAAATCTTTGTGCGGCCCATCAAGGGACAGATCGACGATTTGATGAGTGAGATCAATGAGACGGTATCCAAGGGAAACCGGGTGCTGGTGACCACACTCACCAAAAAAATGGCGGAGGATCTGACCCAGTATTTCAAGGAAAACGGCATTCGGGTCAACTACCTGCACTCCGACATTGACACCATCGAGCGGACAAAAATCCTCAAGGAGCTGCGCATGGGCGAGTTTGACGTTTTGGTCGGTATTAACCTTTTAAGAGAAGGGCTGGATTTGCCAGAGGTTGGACTGGTCGCGATCTTGGATGCGGACAAGGAAGGCTATCTGCGATCAGAAACCTCACTCATCCAGACCATCGGCCGCGCGGCCAGAAATGTGGAGGGCAAGGTGCTTATGTACGCGGACAGAATTACCAGGTCCATGGATTATGCCATCACCGAAACCAACCGCCGGCGGAAAATCCAGAGTGAATTCAACGAGGCCCACGGTATTATTCCGCAGTCTGTCCACAAAGAAATCCACGATTCCCTCGAGGTGACAAAGGTCGCTGAGGATCAGGCTTCCTATGTGGTGGAAGACGAGGTGATGGATGTGGAAGCTGAAATCATGAACCTCGAAGCAGAAATGCTGACCGCTGCGGAAAATCTTGAGTTTGAAAAGGCCGCCGCGCTGCGTGACCGGATTAAAGAACTGAAAGGAAATAAATGAAATACATAGACGTCAAGGGTGCCAAGGAGCACAACCTTAAAAATATTAATGTGAAGATACCGAGAGACCAGCTGGTGGTGCTGACCGGTCTCAGCGGATCGGGAAAATCCTCGCTGGCTTTTGATACCATTTACGCCGAAGGGCAGAGACGCTACGTCGAGTCCCTTTCTGCTTACGCGAGGCAGTTTTTAGGCCAGACACAGAAGCCCAATGTGGAGAGCATTGACGGCCTGTCACCGGCCATTTCCATTGACCAGAAAACCACCAACCGGAACCCCCGTTCGACTGTTGGGACAGTGACGGAAATATATGACTATTTCCGTCTGCTTTATGCCCGTATTGGCATTCCCCACTGCCCAAAATGCGGCAAGGTTATTGAGTCGCAGAGTGTGGACCAGATTGTGGACACCGTTCAGGCTCTGGAGCCCGGCACCCGGTTTCAGATTCTGGCGCCGGTGGTGCGCGGTGAGAAGGGGCAGCATAAAAAGCTGCTGGACCATTTGAAAAAGGAGGGCTATGTCCGTCTGATCGTAGACGGCGAGTCCAGAGAAACCAGTGAAGACATCGAGCTGGAAAAAAATAAAAAGCACAGCATTGAGGTGGTGGTTGACCGCCTTAAGAGCAAGGAAAACATGACCAAACGCCTGACCGACTCCATCGAGACAGCCCTGCATCTGGCAAACGGCCTGGTGATCTGTGATGTGATCGGCGGCGAACAGCAGCTTTTCAGCGAAAAGCTGTCCTGTCCAGACTGCGGCATTGCCATGGATACGCTGGAGCCCCGGACCTTTTCCTTCAACAACCCCTTTGGGATGTGTTCCGAGTGCCACGGACTCGGTTTCCACAAGGAAATTGACCCGGACTTGCTGATTCCAGACAAAAGCCTGTCCATTGAACAGGGGGCCATCAAGTTTTTCGGGCTGAAAAATGACTCCAAGATCATGGTCAATCTCATACGCGCCATTGCGAAAAAATACAATTTTACCCTGGACCAGCCCTTGACAGAAGCTCCGGACGCTTTTCTTCAGGAGCTTTTGTACGGCTCGGATGAAATTCTGGAAATCGAGTATGAGGGCAAGTTTTCGGGCACCTATACCACGACCTTTGAAGGCCTTGTCAACAATATGGAGCGCCGTTATCAGGAAACCCACTCCGAGGGTATGCGCAGCCTTATCGATAAATATATGTCTGAGATCCCCTGTCCAAAGTGTAAAGGGAAGCGCCTGAACCCCACAAGCCTTGCGGTAACGGTACAGGATAAAAATATTATTGACCTTACGGATATGTCGGTCAAAGAGCTTTTGGGCTTCTTTTCAAAGATGGAGCTCACAGAGACAGAACAGATGATTGGCGAGCAGATTTTTATTGAGATCAACGCGCGCCTGAAATTCCTCCAGGACGTTGGTCTGGAATACCTGACCCTTTCCCGTGCCGCGGGCACCCTTTCCGGCGGCGAATCCCAGCGTATCCGCCTGGCCACCCAGATCGGTTCCGGACTTGTGGGGGTGCTCTATGTACTGGACGAACCCAGCATCGGGCTGCATCAGCGGGATAACCAGAAGCTGCTGAAAACCCTGCGCCGCCTCACCGATCTCGGCAATACCCTGGTGGTGGTGGAGCATGATGATGAGACCATGGAGGAAGCCGACTGGATTGTGGATATTGGCCCCGGAGCGGGCGTTCACGGCGGCGAGATCATTGCCGAGGGAACCGTTGAGGATATCAAGAAGGTGCCTGAGTCGATTACCGGCCAGTATCTGAGCGGCAAAAAGCAGATTGAGGTGCCAAAGGAGCGCCGGGACGGTAAAGGCACGGCCATCACCATTAAGGGCGCGTCTCAGAACAATCTGAAGAACATTGACGTTTCCTTCCCGCTGGGCAAATTTATCTGTGTCACCGGTGTTTCCGGCTCAGGAAAGAGCACCCTGGTCAATGAAATTTTGTATAAGGGCGCTTCCCAGAAGCTGTACCGCAGCTTTAAGAAGCCCGGAAAATACAAAAGCATCGAGGGATTGGATGAGATTGATAAGGTCATCGCCATTGACCAGTCCCCCATCGGGCGTACCCCAAGATCCAATCCAGCGACCTATACCGGTGTGTTTGACATGATCCGTGACCTTTTTGCCAAGACACCTGAGGCCAAGGCCAGGGGCTATAAAAAGGGACGCTTCAGCTTTAATGTCAAGGGCGGCCGCTGTGAAAAATGCAGCGGTGACGGAATACTCAAAATCGAGATGCATTTTCTGCCTGATGTCTATGTACCCTGTGAGGTGTGCCACGGACAGCGGTATAACCGCGAGACGCTGGAGGTTAAGTATAAAGGGAAAAACATCGCGGATGTGCTGGATATGACGGTTGAGGAATCCCTGAAATTTTTCGAGCATCTGCCCAATATCCGCAATAAAATGCAGACCCTCTATGACGTGGGGCTTGGCTATGTGAAGCTGGGACAGCCGTCTACACAGCTTTCCGGCGGGGAAGCGCAGCGCAGCAAGCTTGCCACAGAGCTCTCAAAGCGCAACACGGGCCGCACCCTTTATATTCTGGACGAACCGACCACGGGGCTTCATATGGCGGATGTCGCAAGGCTGATCGACGTACTGCAGCGCCTGGCCGATACCGGCAGTACAGTGGTGGTGATCGAGCATCAGCTGGACATGATAAAGGTCGCCGACCATATTATCGACCTGGGGCCAGAGGGCGGCGACGGCGGCGGAACGATTGTATGCACAGGGACCCCGGAGGAAGTCGCCAAAGTGAAGGAATCCTATACAGGGCAGTACCTGGCTAAGATTTTGAATAAAACCTATGACAGGTCGTGACATCAGTATCGAGATGCCCTACGCCTGAAACAGACAATAAAATAAGCGCATGTGGTCTCTGAGCAGCCGTTCAGAGCCCCTGCGCTTTTTTGATATTATACGCCGAAAGGAGGCGATGTGTATGGGAGAAAAAAAGAATACCAAACAGGATAAAACGCAGAGCAGTCAGCCCGATGACCTCATCGTGCTGACTGAGAGAATTATGAAAGCGCATGGTAAGCGGGATCTGGAGTTTGTGATGCGGCATATGGATGAGCATGTGCTGTGGATCGGGGCCCTGCAGAACCAGTATATCCATGGGAAAAAAGCAATGCGTGCGATACTTGAGCGTGAACAGGATGTGCCCATCTGTTCAGAAGGGGTGGACTGTGAGGTTACCTACAGAACAACGGATACCGTCATTGTGACCGGCCGCCTGAATGCCTATACAGACCCGAAGACAGGCTATGTCCTTAAGCAAAACCAGCGGCTTACCTTCGTCTATCAAAAGCAGTCCGGGGGCTGGCGTGTGGTACACCTGCATGTTTCCAACGAATGGGATGTGCTTCAGGAAGGGGAGGTGTTCCCCTATGCCTGTGGCCGGGAAACTTACCGCTACATGCAAAAACAAATTGATGCAAAACAGCGGGATTCCCAAAAGCTTGAGGTGCATATCCGTAAGCGGCCATATATTCTGGAAACCCACAGTATTCTTTTCATCGAGGCCTTTAAGCACCACTGCATGATCTGCCGCGTGAGCGACCGAATTCAGGTCGATGAATCGATCACTGCCCTGGCAGAACGGCTTCCGGATGCGTTTTTAAGGGTCCACCGCAGCTTTATCATTAACCTGAACTATGTGGACCACCTGGCATACAGCTCTGTTTTTCTGTGTGATGGAATTGATATTCCAATTCCCAAGCAGCACTATCGGGAGACTAAAACACACATTATGGACAGGCTTTCCCAGCTAGGGATTACGGTGAAGGAAAATCCGGCATCCCGGTAAGTTCAGGCAGCGGGTTTGATAGCCTGTGCTACCATTGATGGTGTTTAACCGCCTATTGGTGCACAGGCCATTGATTTTTTTGGTATATTTTATATAATAAGAATTAATTAAACGTTTTAAAGAGGAGGTCCTACCATGAAAAGAACACTTCGACTTAAGAGATGTATGGCTTTTCTGCTCATCTTAACTCTGGTACTGGGTAGCAGTCCAGTGGCACTCGCTGGTGAGGCGGTTGACCTGACAAAGCCATCGGGAGCCGAGAATCAGCCAATACAGCTACAGGCAGCAGACACGATTGATGGGGTTGCTGACCTTGTCGTAACCAATTTAAAAGAGGCCGTAACCCAGGACGGACTGGAAAGCGCCAAAACCCAAAAAAGTGTCCATGCCGACGCCCGTTATATCAGCGGAACACTGACGGTCACCGGCATAAAGGATACAGACTGGTACTATCAGACTTTGGCCGGAAGCAAAAACCAGCTTAACAATCTGCACCTGGGCGGCGCCTTTGACACCGCGACAGTGGTATCGCTGAGCGTTGACCCCAAAACGCCGGCCCAGGCAGACTTTATGCTAAAGCTTCCAGAGGATGCGGTGATGTCTGAATCGGCAGGAAACCTTACTCTGGAGTCTGCCTGTAATGTGACAGCGACGGATCTGACGGTGAGCGTGCCGGTAGAGACGGTGTTTCTGGCCCTTGCCGGAGATGGCATTACTGTCGATGATCCCCAGGCAGACAAACCCTCCTACACAGCCGTTGTCAATATTGATGGCGGAAAGCTCAGCAAACGGCTGACCCAGGGTGACGTAAGCTTTGACGGCGCCTTTGCGGGCGCTTCGGTCACTTCGGTAACCACCGATGCAGATAAGACCGGATTTACAGTCAAATTTACAAAGGAGGCCAACACAGATACTTCCAGGGCACGCACTGGGCGCCTGATTCTTCCAGCAGACATCCTGACCTACACAGACGGCGCGGCTCTTAACCGCGACGTCACGCTGACAATGCCGGACGAGTATGTCCCCAAAACGGTTAACCTCACAGGCGGCGCGAGCGGCGGCCCTGTCGTCAACGGGACAGATATAGGCAAGCAGATCGCAAATCAGAGCGTGACGGTGGCGACACAGGTTCTCAATAAGATCAATGATACCGCAGGCTTTGCGGGACTTGGTTTCCTCAACATTATCACAGATCTTATCTGCAAGCTTGACGCTGGTGCGCAAGACAGTGAGCTGGCTAAAATACAGGATCAGATCAGCCAGGTCAGCCGTCAGCTGAATAACAGCACCGATGAAATTATTAACGGGCAGCGTCGGAGCGATATTCTCGCGAGGCTTAATGCTTTAAACAGTGTGGCGGGCGATCTGAAAAATGATTTTGACGCATGTAATACCTCGGCTAAAACCGCGATCCAGTACATGGCGGGCCAAACCACTGATGGACATTTAGAGGAGATTCGCACAGCCATGAGCCATGTGTATTCCAGCCAAAATAATGATAACCGTTACTATGATCATATGATGAATCTGGGCCGCGGCATCACCGGTGAGGGGGCGCTTTTAAAAGATACCGATATTTTTACTGCCTTTAAGAGCCTGTCCTCCTATAATTACGACTGGAGCAGCCAGACCCTGGACGGACGCGAGTCCTTTAACGAAGCCATCAAAAACTACTATGCCCAGGGATACGGTACTCTTCTCACCGCCATGCAGTATGATTATGACAGCAATGAAGCTGAAGCCAAAGCGAAAATCCAGGCCATTTCAGATATGCAGGCCCTATTGGAGGCGGGCGGGCTGAACCCGGCGGATGTCGAGAGTCTCAACAAGCTCATTGCCCAGTACGGCGGCAATGTGACGGATGCGGACGGCACGCCCAATGGCGGTGACATTGGTCTGTGCAATATGCGTATGCAGCGGACAAAGCAGAATATGGACAGCCTTACGGGCATACAGGCAAAGATTAACAGCCTTTACACCAGTGCTGCCCAGGGATGTAAGGCTGACCGTCAGCTGGATGCGGACGGAAAGGTTTTTAACTATCGTGTGAATAAGACCTACAATAAAACCCTGCAGGGCTTAAAGGGCAGCAGCTGTTACTACCGCAATAAAAACCACTACACTGCCAGTGACTGTACGCAGACCCAGAAAAACGACCATGCCAGCCGCAGCGATTATGAAACCATGATGCAGGCAGCACGTATCAGGAAGTACAGTTCCTTTAAGGATGAACTGACCGCTGCCGGGCTGACACAGGTTAACATGACCGCGGAAAAGACCACAAAGGCGCTGAGCGGTCTGGATGCTGCGGGCTTCTATATCGGTAACGGCTCTGTTAAAAAGAGCGGAACCTTGCTTTTTTCACGACTTAATTTTAAATACTGCCTGGCCATTATTGATATGAACGGCAGCTATGACGGTGCCCATGAATGCTACCGCTACGGCAACCTGTGGGGCAAACTCAGCTGGTAGCCCAAGGAAGAGCGGCCACTGCTGTTTTTACTGGAGGTTAAATAAGCGCAGCCGATCACAAGCTAAGTTTTTACATAAAAAATGCTAAATATTACCAATCTTTTCACGAAATGCGTTGACAGGTACTGTCTAATTAAGTATAATAAAGCTAACAAAAGAGTTTAACAGACAGTGGGTGATAAAGATGAAAACAACATTGAAGGATTTAAGACCTGGTGAATCAGGTGTGGTTGATACAATTTCAGTGGAAGGCCTTATGCGCCGTAAGCTCATGGATATGGGCGTAACCCCTGGTGTCGAGGTAATGGTCGATAAGGTAGCGCCTTTTGGAGATCCGATCGAAATTCACCTTAGAGGCTACGCGTTAAGCCTGAGAAAAAACGATGCTGAAAATATATTAATCGCCTAATTGTTTAAGATTTTGAATAAATATTAAATCACAAAAACCGCCTTTTTCGAGGTGGTTTTTCTCTTGTAAGGACAAGTTAGTTTTATGTGACATCCTAAAACCGAGGAGTATTTTATGAATTATCGCGTTGCACTGGTGGGAAATCCGAACTCTGGAAAGACCACCCTGTTTAACAGCCTGACTGGAAGCAATCTGTATGTGGGGAACTGGCCGGGCGTCACCATTGAAAAAAAGGAAGGGGATCTGCGGGATACCGCGAGCAAAATTACGCTGGTGGACCTTCCCGGCATTTATTCGCTGGCGCCCTATTCGATGGATGAAATTGTATCGAGGGATTTTTTGCTGAGTGAACCGCCGGATTTGATCATCAATATTTTAGATGCGTCAAACATTGAGCGGAACCTCTATCTGACCACCCAGCTGATGGAATTGAAGATTCCCATCATCGGCGTGCTGAACATGATGGATATTGTTGAGAAAAAGGGATTGAAGCTGGACCTCCAATCCCTGAAAAAGGGCTTTGGGTTCCCATTTATGGAGATATCCGCCCAAAAGGGAATCGGTATTGAGGCATTGATCAAGGCAGTCGAGGAAAAGCTGGAGGATGACCGGAAATCCGGGAAAGCACCGGAATTCAATCCGGTTTTTCCAGATAATATCGAAAAGGTCATCATTGATTTCGACAACCTGGTGCAGCGGTCTTACCCGGATATTCTGCCCGGCTATCCCAAAATTTTCAGAAGCATCAAGCTCATTGAAAAGGACGATGAAATTCTGAAAAAGGTGGCGAACTGCTTTGGACTGGATCAGGATATTTATGACGCCCGGGAAAAGATCCGAGAGATCAGCGGGCAGGATGTGGACAGCACCATTGCGGATTACCGCTACCGCTTTATCACAGATCAGGTAACTAGGGCTACGAAAAAGATCGGTAAAACCCATCTGGCCTTTGAGGACAGGCTGGATAAGGTACTCATGAACCGCTACGCGGCCCTGCCTATTTTCTTTATCTTTATGTTTATCATTTATTTTGTGTCCATCAACGTGGTGGGGGATGGAACAACAGGCCTTATCGAGGGTTTTATCAGCGAAATGCTGATTCCCGGCGTGACGGGCTTAATGGAAGGGCTAAACGTGGCTCCGTGGCTCATTGCTCTGGTGACAGAGGGCGCCATCACCGGTGTGGGGGCGGTTTTGACCTTTATCCCACAGATTACCGTGCTGTTCATCTTTATCTCCGTGCTGGAGGACAGCGGCTACATGGCGCGGGTGGCCTTTATGATGGACCGCGTGTTTCGGAAATTCGGTCTTTCGGGAAAATCCTTTATTCCAATGGTTGTGGGGCTTGGGTGCTCGGTGCCTGGAATTATGGCAACCCGTACGCTGGAAAACGAACGGGAGCGGAAGCTGACCATTATCCTGACTCCCTTTATCTCCTGTGGCGCCAAGATGCCGATCTATGTGCTTATGGCGTCAGCCTTTTTCTCAAAGGCCCAGTCCGTCATGGTCTTTTCCTTATATATTGTAAGCCTGCTGGTGGTTTTTGTGTCAGGCGTGATTTTGTCCAAGACGGTATTTAAAGGACAGGATTCCGGCTATCTGCTGGAGCTGCCGCCCTACCGCCTGCCGGTTCTTAAAAACACGGTTACCCAGGTATGGCAGCGTGTGAAGGAGTTTATTGTACGTGCCGGCACCATTATTTTTGCGGCCTCGGTTGTGCTTTGGTTTCTCCAAAACTTTGGTACGGACTTCCAGATGACGGCCAATGCCGATGAAAGCATTCTGGCGGCCTTCGGAAAATTCATCGCCCCGGTTTTTGCCCCGCTGGGCTTTGGCAACTGGGTGGCCAGCGTTTCGGTATTGTCGGGTATCGCGGCCAAGGAAATGATCATCAGCACCATGAGTGTCTTGACCAGTACCTTTGACGGCGGCTTTACCATGGCGCTCGGACAGATTTTTACCCCGCTTTCGGCTTACAGCTTCATCCTGTTTGTGCTCCTGGCATCGCCCTGTACGGCAGCGCTGGCGACCATGAAAAAAGAGCTGGGAAGCTGGAAAACTTTTGGCTTTGCCATTTTGTACCAAACGGGTACTGCCTATCTGATCTCCATGCTGGTCTACCAGATTGGAAGCTTGTTTATTTGATTTATCTGCGGCCTCAGGCCGCTTTTTTTGTTACCACTTTAGCATCTTTGGGTAGATATAATCCTATACAAATGAAAGCAAAATGGAGGAAACCATGAAAAAGACACAGGTATCTGCCCAAAATGGTTCGGAAGGCCGCTCTTTTGCGGCGGGGCTGAATTTTTATAAGCTCTTCTGGATTTTTATGATCGGCTGCTTTTTAGGGACGATTCTTGAAATGATTTTTTGTTTTGTAACCCAGCACGGCCTTATCGAAAGCCGATCAGGTTTGATTTACGGCCCCTTTAACCCAGTCTACGGCTTTGGAGCTGTGGTTCTGACCATTGTTTTAAGGCCTCTTGCCCATAAAAGAGACCTGATCATCTTTCTTTTCAGTATGGTCATTGGCTCAGGCTTTGAGTATCTCTGTTCAGCCTTCCAACAGTATTTTATGGGGACAGTATCCTGGGATTACAGCAACCTGCCCCTCAACATCGGCGGGCGTACCTGCCTGCTGTACGGTCTGTTCTGGGGGCTTCTGGGGCTTTTGTGGGTAAAGGACATTTATCCGTATTTCTCCAAATGGATCGAAAAAATCCCCAACAAGGTGGGGATTGTGCTGACCTGGGTGTTGGTGGTGTTTATGATTTTTAACATGGCCATTTCGGCCCTGGCTGTCCAGCGCTGGGATCAGCGTGACCATGGTGTCAAGGCGGACAATTCGTTTGAAGAATTCCTGGATAAGACCTATCCCGATGATTTTATGCGCAAGATCTATCCGAACATGATCCTTTAGGAAACTGAAGATTGAAAATGGAAAATTCAGGTACAAAAAGCCTCTGGCTTTTTGATTGAGACACGGCTTGCGCCGCAATTTAATCAAATTGCCAGAGGCTTTTTTTCGATAATTTGCCAACTCACTTATGCAAATTTATTTGTCTGCGGCCGCAGGCCGCTGCTTAAATCGCTTTTGTCAACGGCAAAAGGGTTCTGGAATTTTCAATTTTCCATTTCCTCACTGGCAGCAAGCTCTAAATTTAAATCAGGCGTCTCAGCTGGTTCCTTCCCTTTAAACACGGTGAGGATCGTGACGCCGGTCAGGATCAGCGCGCAGCCCAAAACACTCTTGACGGTGATGGGCTCGCCCAGAAAGGCGATGCCGCAGACCACGCTGGTGATGGGTTCAAACATGCTGAGAATGGCGGCTGTGGTACCCCCAGACAGCTTGACGCCAACCTGGAACAGGGTGATGCCCAGAAAGCCACAGAGCATGGCCACCAGAAAGGAGAGCAGCCACCCCATGGGGGTGATGTCAAGGGTCAGCGTTCCTGTGAACAGTCCGTAGATAAAAACAAAGCCGGCCACAAACAGGTTGATGTAAAAAGACAGCTTGAGTGGGTGCAGCGCAAGGAGGCTGCTTTTATCCAGATACAGGATGTAGAAAGCGTAGGTCAGGCCGGAAACCAGCGCTAAGAGGATGCCAAGCAGTCCACCCTCAATTTTACCGCCCATAAAAAAGCTGATACCGGCTGTGGCGATGACCAGGGCCAGGATCTTGGGCTTGGTGAGATGTTCCTTAAAGATCAGAATGGCACCCAGAGCCACGAATACCGGATAGACAAAGTGCAGGGTGGTGGCAGTGCCCACGGGAATATAATTGTAGGACTGGTACAGCATCAGTGTGGTGACAGCAGAGCCGATAAAACTGATGATCAAAAGCTGCTTAAGCTGCGTTTTTGAAAGCTTAAAGGACACCTTCTGCTGTTTTAAAATAATCCATAGGACCGGTACACAGAAAAAGGTCCTCAGAAAGGTCAGCATAATGGAATTGCTGCCGTTAAGATAGGTAATTTTTCCCATGATCGGTGTAAAACCAAAGATACAGGCCGAGAGTATGATAAACAAATTTCCTTTTAAGCTTTTCATTTTTCCTCCAACAATATAAATGCTTCCCAACAGCACAAGCATACACCATAATCAGAGGAAAAACAAGGGGTCAAAAAAGTAAAAACGGCCTGCGTGCCGGGCAGACCATTTTCAAATGAATCTTTTTAAAAAGCAGATTTGTAGATGTATTCCGAGGTCGAGGCGTGAAGGGCGCTGACGTAGTTACAGCGGAAGGACACAATATCCCCGATCTGGTAATCACGGCTGCATTCCGTAATATCCACAATCAGGTGGTCTGAGCTGGACGCGATGATTTCAAGGTTGGCATCCAGAGGCGTCAGATCCTCCATGGTGGTATCCTGCTTGCCCAGAGCGCAGATGGCCCGCTTGCGGATGCCCCGGTCTTCAAAGACCGGGGTGCAGCCATAGGCGTCACAGCCGATTTTGCCGATGGGCATGGAGGGCTTATCCTTGATCTCGATAATCTCCACATCCAGGATAAAATTGTCATCATGGAGATTTTCATAGCGCATGTTGTTGGAGGTATCGTTTCCGATAAGGATCAGCTCGCCAATGCGCAGGTTATTGATACAGGAAGGAATAGTGCCATCCTCCACCATAAAATAGGTGCTGGAGGCGCCGCCGGAGGTGATAGCGCAGTCCAGGCCAAAGCGTTTTTTAAGAAGAGTCTGGAAATCGTCGAAGCGCTCGTAGGTTTCCACAGTGGGGACGATGGCGCCGGTACAGGACAGGTTTGCGCCGATGCCCCGGATATCAATGTTTTTAAGCTTCAGCATCTCTGCCATATCCGCGCAGAATGATTCCTCTGAGAAATAGCCCTCGCGCAGATCGCCCAGATCCACCATGACCAGCACCTCATGCTTCCTGTGATGCCTGGCCGCCGCGGTATCCAGCGCCTGGACGGTTTTTAGCTCAGAGTTCAGGGAAAGGGTGGCGTACAGAACGGTTTCTTCAACCTCGGAGAGCATGGGCATTCGGATCAGCCATTTTGGACAGTCGAGGTCCGCAAGGGTGACGAGATTTTGGACACGGGAATCGCCAAGGGCAGTAACGCCGCCCGCCAGCAGGGTCTCGGCAATCTCATAATTGCCCCCGGTGCACTTGGTAATGCCAGTAACGCCGATGTTTTTTTCGGCAGCGGCCCTTACAACGGTCTGTGTATTTTCAAGAATTTGCTGTTTGTTAAATCGCAATAATGGATACATGGTTCACCTCAAAAATTTTATACGTCTTAGTATACCATGTTTTTATAAAGAGTGTATGAAGATTTTTAAAATAATTACACCCTTTCCGGCGGCTTTAGGTTGACAGTATTTTCTGCCTTGTTTATAATTAAGGGTGCACTTATAAACGTATTTTGATTATTAATTTGGAGGAACCCATGAAGATATACGACCATCATAAAATTGAGAAAAAATGGCAGAAGTACTGGGAAGACCACGATACCTTTAAAATCGAGCAGAACTCGGACAAAGAAAAGTTCTATGGTCTGGTAGAATTCCCGTATCCCTCAGGAGCCGGACTGCACGTTGGCCACGTCAGAGCCTACACATCCCTTGAAATCATTTCAAGAAAACGCCGGATGGAAGGCTTTAACGTCTTATTCCCCATTGGCTGGGACGCCTTTGGCCTGCCAACCGAGAACTACGCCATCAAGACGGGCCGCCATCCGAGAGAAGTCACCGATGAAAACATCAAGGTATTTACCCAGCAGCTGAAATCCATTGGGTACTCCTTTGACTGGGACTGCGAGATTGACACCACCGATCCAAACTATTTTAAGTGGACCCAGTGGATATTCTTACAGCTTTTTAAACACGGTCTGGTTTACAGAGACCGCACCTATGTCAATTTCTGCAGCGGCTGCAAGGTTGTTCTGGCCAACGAAGACTTCCGCGAGGGCAAATGCTCCATCTGCGGCAGCGAGGTCGTGCAGCTTGAAAAGGACGTTTGGTTCCTGAAAATCCGTGAGTATGCCGAAAAGCTTCTGGCAGGCCTGGACGATGTGGATTATCTGCCGCGTATCCGCCTGGAACAGGAAAACTGGATCGGTAAATCCATCGGTGCCGAGGTCGATTTTGACATCGCGGGCGCAGACCAGAAGCTCCGCGTTTTTACCACCCGCCCCGACACCCTTTTCGGCGTGACCTTTATGGTCATCGCGCCCGAACACCCGCTGATCGAGGAAATGAAAGACCGTATCACCAACATGGATGCCATTGTGGATTATCAGGAAGCCGCCAAGCGCAAGACAGAATTTGAGCGTGTCCAGCTGGCCAAGGAAAAGACCGGCGTCATGATCGAGGGCATCCGCGGCATCAACCCGTTAAGCGGGGAAGAAGTCCCCATTTTTATCGCGGACTATGTTATGATGGGCTACGGCACCGGCGCCATTATGGCGGTTCCGGGACATGATACCCGTGACTGGGAATTCGCGAAGAAATTTGATCTGCCCATCATTGAAGTCATCAAGGGCGGCGATGTGAGTGTAGAGGCCTATACCGATACAGCCAGCGGCGAGATGGTGAACTCCGGCTTCTTAAACGGAATGGAAGTCAAGGAAGCCATCGCCAAAACCATCGAATATCTGGAAGAAAAAGGTCTTGGCAAAAAGACCATCAACTATAAAATGAAGGATTGGGCCTTCAACCGCCAGCGCTACTGGGGTGAGCCGATTCCGATCGTTCACTGCCCGAAATGCGGCATGGTGCCTGTACCGGAAGACCAGCTGCCATTAGAGCTGCCAAAGGTCAAGAGCTACGAACCGACCGACACCGGCGAGTCTCCGCTGGCCGGCATCCCTGAATGGGTCAATACCACCTGTCCGCACTGCGGCGGCCCAGCCAAGCGCGAAACAGACACCATGCCGCAGTGGGCGGGCTCCAGCTGGTACTTCCTGCGCTATTTTGACAACAAAAATGACCAGGCACTGGCCGACTATGACAAAATGAAATACTGGATGCCTGTCGACTGGTATAACGGCGGTATGGAACACGTCACACGACATCTGCTCTACTCCCGCTTCTGGCATAAATTCCTGTATGACATCGGCGTGGTGCCCACCGCAGAGCCTTATAAAAAACGGACCATGCAGGGCCTGATTCTTGGCTCAGACGGCGAAAAAATGTCCAAGTCCAAGGGCAACGTGGTCAATCCTAACGATATCATTGATGAGTACGGCGCAGATACCCTGAGAACCTATGTCATGTTCATCGGCGACTATGAAAAACCCGCGCCGTGGTCCGAAAATGGCACCAAGGGCGCCAAGCGTTACCTGGACCGTGTCTGGAAGCTTCAGGAAATTGTGACAGACGAAACAGGCTACAGCCAGGAGCTGGAAAGCATGATGCATAAAACCATCAAAAAAGTCAACAGCGATTATGAAGAAATGAAATTCAACACCGCCATCGCTGCCCTGATGACCCTGCTCAATGAGTTTAACAGCGTGGGCAAGGTGACAAAGGATGAATTTAAAACCTATCTGCAGCTGCTGTACCCGGTAGCGCCGCATATCACCGAAGAGCTCTGGGAAATCGCCGGACTGGAAGGCTGCCTGCACGATAGCCCATGGCCTGTTTATGACGAAGCCAAAACCGTGGACGATGTCATCGAAATGGCTGTCCAGATCAACGGTAAGGTGCGCGGTAAGATCAGCCTGCCCGCCGACGCGGATAAGGAAGCCGCCAAGGCCATCGCTCTCGAGCATGAAAATATCCGCAGCTATGTGGAAGGCAAAAATATCGTGAAGGAAATCTTTGTGCCAGGTAAAATCTTTAACCTGGTTGTGAAATAAACATGAAGTATGTCGAGCTGTATACAGATGGCGGATGCCGCGGCAATGGCCAGGCCGGTGACAACATCGGCGCCATTGGCGGTATCCTCATCTATCCGGAAAAAAATATCCGCAAGGAATACAAGAAAGCCTATCCCAATACCACCAACAACCAGATGGAGCTGCTGGCAGTCATCACAGGCCTCAAGATGCTCAAAGAGCCCTGCGAGGTCGTGATCCACAGCGATTCCGCCTATGTGGTCAATGCCTACAACCAGAACTGGGTGACCGGCTGGAAGGCCAAAAACTGGAGCCGCGGCAAGGCCGGCCCCTTGAAAAACAAGGAGCTCTGGATGGAGCTGGACGAGCTGGTCAACTACCACGACGCCCGCTTCGCCAAGGTCAAGGGCCACGCCGATAACGAACTCAATAACCGTGCCGACGCGCTGGTGAATGAGGCGATGGATGCGTATGGGAAATGAGAAGAGATTAAAAATAAATATTCAGGGAGAGCTTATAAGCTGCTATCCCTAGCCCCAAAGAGAACCGATATGCCGCCAAATTAACTCCCGGCATATCGGTTTTTAAATCCCTATACCACCTGCTTAAAATATGGGATCACTCATCCCATCATTTTAAAATAAATGTAAAACGATTACGGAGGTAATCGCAGAAAGGAAATGCAAATGGAAGCAAACACGCAGTACCATTTCATCAACTACGATGACGCTGTCAAGGCCTATGAGGGAGAATATCCGCGGCTGACGCGGGACAAGGTGGCGGAGCTTTTTTCGGATTTGAAGCGCGGGGCGCCGGTGGCGTTTATCAACCGGGGAACGCCGGCCCAGCCCATGACAGCCATTGTATTCGCGGATGAGACAGTGCTTTTGTGGCCGCGGTCACCGCATTTTGTGGTGGACGCTATCGGACGGTATTTTGACAAGGACATGAAGCAGTGTCGAAGAAACAATCGAAAACGATTTGGTTACAGGCGGCACTTTCCCATCATTTTGGGTGAGGAGCTTCAGCTTTTACCAGTTGTGACAAAACTTCCTGATGGCGGCAGAGGAATCAGTTTTCTCTGCCGTCATTTTTTTATCCATTTGAGCGAGGAAAAAATGCTGGTATCATTAAGTGGATTGGCTGTTGCTTACTGCTGCTCGTCAACTCTGATCAAGGATAAAATTCTGGAGCTGACACGGCTTTGCCGGGCATTATTTATAAAAGAGCTGCTTAAAAACGGGCACAGCTTTAGCCTGGCGAATAACCCTGCCTGCCGCAGCTGTGCTTTGCTTGGGGTGTGCCATGACCTGTTTTATGCAGCCTATGGTTTTTAAGGTTTCAAAAATAAAAAAGAAACCCTTCAGATCAAACTTTTGGGCTGAATCGGAGAAAAACAACCGTTTTATATCATTTTGAAGCAAAAAAGTCTCAATTTATGGGGCTTTTTTGTTTTTTTGAGGGGATTTTCGCGCTGAAGGAACTTTGATTTGTGCGGTTCTAATGCTTTAGAATGGCATTAACACCCGGTAAACGGCGGTGAATTGCAAATCAGGAGGACTGAAATGAATCAGACCAAAAATCTTAAGAAGCCTGCGGACATGAATGGAATGGAGCGCGTAAAAGCGCGGAAGGATTTACGCCATTACCCGGTGCCGGATTATTTAAAGGATCTGGGCGTCTCGAGCATGGCGGATTTAACCGAGGAGATACCCCTGGTTTACCACTGTGACAATCCATTTTTCCAAGAGAACAAAGGTTATCCGATCCGCGAAACACCCGAGGAATTATGTAGAGAGACCTTGGCCGGAAGCCTTGGGCAGATTTGCAGGGTAAAGCTGGGCAACAGCGCACATCCGCTGCATATTTTTGAAGCGATGTGTGACGGCAGACCGCTGAAAGAATGCATCTTTCCGGATGGCAGCACCCATCTGTGCGCCCAGGGTGAGATTGAATCTGAAGGGGAGACGCCGCTTTCGGATAAGGATATCGAAGCCTTTCAAAGCCCACTGCTGAGGGCAGCCACAGATCAGGCCTTCCTCAGTGATTCCATCGACATGAAGCGCTGGGTGTACCGCCTGCGCGGCCCATGGTCGGACACATATTTTGTATTGATTGAAAAAGGAGAAGCCCATGAATAAGCATATAACCTTAAAGATAAACTGTTTTGAAAGCCTCTTGTTTGGGAGTATCCGCATCCTGGTGGAAACAGTGGATGTGCGGGCTCACAACAAAGCCATCGAGAGGGAGATCCGTGAGATTCAGAAACGCATCATGTATGATATGGACTGCGAACTTGTCAGCAAAGCCATGGACCGGCTCATCGCACTCAAAAAGCAGATGCTGAGGACCGGGGACGGGCGGAAAGAGTGGTTTGTGGTAAAGGATGTCTGCAGGGCCCTGGGGTATAAGAGCCACTGCGGGGCGCTGCGCACCCATGTGCGCAGTGAGGATGTGACAAAGCGGGAAATCCGCGACGCCAATAATCACCGCCAGAAAATGCTGGTCGTCAATGAAAGGGGACTGGACGCGCTGATCCTCGGCGGCCGGCTGCACGCTGCGCCATTTTTCAAGGGGTATATCACTGGGGTGATACTGCCCTCGATCCGGGGAGTAAAACCGTGGTTCCCCTGGCCCTGTGTGGAAACGGTGTGCGCTGGATGTGTCCCCGGCCCCTTTGGAGTGAATCATGAATTACCTGACTGAGCTTCTGGCCTTTTACAGATGGCTGGAGACCACGCTCATCAGCCCGATCTAGCAGGCTTACTGGCATCTGCTCATGTGCGCCAACAACAGGGCCGCTGTCCGGGATGAGCTTGGGGACTGGTACTGGCCTGTGGACTTTAATCTTCCCAACACGGTGGTCATGCGGTTTCTGGGCCTCAAAAAGCACTATCAGGTCGTGCACCTCAGAGACCAGCTGATCCGCACCGGGCGGGTGCAGTATGAAAAGCACCCTGCCCAGCGGGCAGGCACCTATCGCCTGCATCCTTTTAACCAGGGACTTGAGGCGATCTGGATTACTGCGGAGAGGGGGTGCGTGCGCACACAGGTCTGGAACGTCGCGGGCAGCCCGTCCGCACCTGGGCTGGAAACGTACATAAATCCTTTAAACAATAAAAAAGCTTTTCTATCAGGTAGTATTCCTGAGGACACGCTGTCCCCCAACGGCTTTAATCTGCTTCCTGAGATCTCTGAGGAGGAAAAGGCAGTGATCCGGGCAAGGTTTCCGGATAACGATGTGGCCGCCTTTTACGCGATTTGGGAGGCACGCGAGAAAAAACAGATGGAGACTAAAAACCTATGGAGGTGACGAGATGAATCGATATGGCACAGGTCCCGGCATCCTGCACAAGCGCCGGCCCTACCTGGTGGAAGCGGAATGCAGGGTGCAGGTGGGCTTTTATGCCCGGACTGTGGAAGAAGCGGAAGATTTATTCGGCGAGTACTGCCAGGCTGTGGAGGACAGGCACCCGGAGATTGTATTGAGTATAACGGATCTTTATGAGGATGAATAGGAGGGGGGAATGAATCAATACAAAGAGATCGACGCGTTGGTCGGAACCTACAAAAATGGACAGAAATACCCCCCAAACAGCCCAGAGCGGGAAAACGCAAAAGTGGCGGGAGAAATGCTCATCATAACCTTTAAGCCCCTGGTGCTGTCCGTGATGAGCAGGTTTCAGGTGCCAGATGAGCAGTTTGAGGATGGCTTTCAGGACGGTCTTCTGGCCTTCATGAAGGGATTGGAGCGCTTTGATCCTGAGCGCGGCACAGCTTTTAATGCTTTTATACGCACCCATCTGTGTCAGTATTACAGAAAATGGAAAAGTGGGCGCTTTAATCAGTCGGTGACGGCCAAAAAACGGCTTGACGACAAAGCACCAGGAACGCAGGGGCTCACCTTTGCAGACACGCTGGCAGATGAAGCCCCCGGCCCCGAGAACGGTTTTATCTGGAAGAAAGAAAACGAGCGCCATCAAAGGAAACTGGCAGAGGGCCTTTCACGGCTGACAACCAAGCAAAAGGAGGTGATCAACGACCATTACACATTGGGATTGAGTCTTCGGGAGATCGCGGATAAACAGGGAAAAGCACATCAGTCGGTATGCGAAACACATACGGCCGCCCTGAAAAAATTAAAAAAGTTTTTTGAATAATACCCTGCCGTTTTTCAAAAATCCGGTATGTATAGAGTGTAGGGCAAAACGCCGCACAAAATACAAACCGAAAAGGAGAAAACACATGGCAATTGAAAAAACAGTGGAATCGGTGGGGATGAAGATCACCGTCAATCATGGCGAAGTGGGTGGAAAGATCGTCAAGTCCTCCAAGACCTACGGCGACGTCAAGGAGGGCGTGACCGACGCCGCCTTTGTGGCCACCGCCAAAGCCATCACCGGCATGCAGGAGCCCATCCGGGAAAAACAGGTAAAGGTGACCGCCGAAGAGATGGTTGAAATCGCATAGCGATTTCAACCATGGAGAATGAAGAATTGAGAATGGAGAATTAAAGGGCAAACCGGCAGAGCCGGTTTGATTTTCATCAAAATCGCATCGCGATTTTGTTCCGAAATTCTCCATTCTGCATTCTCAATTCTCCATTAAAAAAGAATACAGGTAAACCAGACCCCCAAAATTAAAAATAAGAAGGAGACTACAAAAATGCCAACAACCAGCAAAGATTTAACCATCACCTTCCAGCGCGCAGACGGGAAGGATCATAAAATCACCATCCCGGATTACAAGGAGGGCATCACCGACGCCGAAATCAAGGCCGGGGCCCAGTCCATCGTGGACCAGGGCGCCTTTGAGCCCGAGGGCTTCGCCCTCGCCAAGGTCGTGGCCGCCGTGCGGGTGGACACCACCAAGACCGACGTGGCCATTGAGGAAACAGCTTAAAAAAGGGGCGAAAGCCCCCTTTTTTAAGTGGAAGGTGGAAGGTGGAAGGTGGAAAGTGTTGGTACAAATCTGCAACCTTCCACCTGATCAAGAAGGGAGAACCCAATGAAAAACATCTACAAAACCATCAGTCGAAGATTAATCCTCTCAATCATGCTCCTCGTGTCCTGCGTCTTTTTCATCGGTATGAGTTTTGGACCGGAGGAGGCAGCGGATAAAGCGCCACCGCCCACAGTATCGGAAACAGCGACACAGGCGTCCGAACCAACCGTATCAGCGCCGGAGACGGAACCCCCGCCCGACGGGGACGTCACCGACGGCCCCTGGGCCTCGGCGCATTTCCTTATGGACGAGTATGCCTGCGACTGCGCCGGCGACTGTGACGGCTGGCCCGCGGAGATGGACCCGGAGCTGCTGGAGAAAATCGAGGCGCTGCGGTGTGCGTTTGACCGGCCCATCATCATCACCTCGGGTGTTCGCTGTGAAAGACGCAATGCCGAGGTGGGCGGCATTGAGAATTCCTGGCACCTGAGTGGCCACGCGGCGGATTTGTACTGCCCGGGGGTTCCCTGTGACGAGGTGGCCGCTGTTGCCCGCACCCTGGGGCTTGGGGTCATCGAGTACCCTTACCAGCAGTTCGACCATGTGGAGATCTGGCGCTAAAGCGGTGAAAAGGGCTGTTCGTGCGGTTGGAGGACATGCTGATTCAGAAGCGTTGATTTTAAAGACTAAGTGTGGTAAAGTATGCATAAAACATGACAGATTTTAGACTGGAGGAATCTATGGAGCTAAGCAAGAAAACAGTCCGTACAATCATCGGCCTCATTGTGCTCACTCTGCTGCTCGCAGCGGGGCTGCGAAATTTTGGATCGGTGTGGGAGGCCTTTAACTTTGTGATCGGTTTGATCTTTCCCTTTATTCTGGGCGCGTGCATGGCCTTTCTCTTAAATATTCCCATGAGCGTCATCGAGCGCCATCTCTTTAGCGAAAAGCGCGTGAAGGGGCCTAAAATACGCAGACTGGTACGGCCTTTAAGCCTGGTGCTGGCACTTTTGCTGGTGCTTTTGATTATTGTGATTGTGATCTTTATCATTGTACCTGAGATCGCCAATACGGTCGGCGTTCTGGCGAACAGTGTGCCGGACTTTGTGAAGCAGGTGGAGGAATGGGCCACAGGCCTGGCAGGCAGCTATCCGGACATTGCGAAGCAGATCAGCGAGATAACCATCGACTGGACGAATTTTGGCTCAGAAATTGTCGATTTCCTGCAAAAGGGTCTCATGAGCTTTGTGGGCTCCACCTTTAACGTGGCCAGCAGCATCGCGAGCGGTGTGGTCAACTTTTCGCTGGGCTTCATCTTTGCCCTGTATGTGCTTTTGCAGAAGGAAAAGCTGGGCTCCCAGTTCAGAAAGCTTTTCTACGCCTACCTGCCGGAAAGGGTGACGGATAAGCTTTTAGAGGTCTTCCGCCTGTCCAACAGCACCTTCAGCAGCTTTGTGACCGGCCAGTGTACCGAAGCGGTGATCCTGGGCGCCATGTTTGTGGTGGTCATGCTGATCTTCAGGCTGCCCTACGCGCTGATGATCGGCGTGCTCATTGGCTTCCTGTCTCTGATTCCAATTTTTGGGGCCTTTATCGGCTGCTTCGTGGGGGCGTTTTTGATCCTCATGGTAAACCCCATGCAGGCGTTCTGGTTTATCGTCATTTTCCTGATCATCCAGCAGATCGAGGGAAACCTGATCTACCCCCATGTGGTGGGCGGCTCCGTGGGGCTGCCGTCCATCTGGGTGCTGGTGGCGGTCACCATCGGCGGCGGCGCCATGGGCATCACAGGAATGATCATCACCATTCCGCTGTGCTCGGTCTGCTACACGCTTCTGCGTGAGGCCACCGGCAAGCGCCTGAGCAGACGGCGGGTTCCGGAGGAAAAATATCGGATCGCAGGCGAGGCCGCACTGCCCGGGCAAGAAGAGCATCTGGACGAAATGTAAAATAAATGCCCCCCGGATTTAACAATTTCCGCCTTTTTTAAAGGCAGCTGTATCCCGTGTACCCCGGTCTCATGTCGGCCGGGGGTTTTTTATGCCCGTCCTCACTCGATTCTTTTGAAAATTTCCCCGGTCTGCTCAATGAAAAGACGGGTATCGAGGTGCTCGTTGCCCAGGGTCTGGTGGATAAAAAGCCCGTCAGACAGGAACAGAAGCAGCCAGGCCAGATAATCGGCGGGCACCTCGCTGGTGCGCTCGCTGATGCGCGCTGCGATGTATTCGGCAAATTCGCGGTAGCGTGACAGGAGCTTTTCCCGGATGCGCGCGTTGCCCAGCATGGCGTCGTAGAAAAAGTGGAGCCGCATCCCAGCGGTGCCCACATCGCCCTCCAGAACAAATTTTATGAGCCGGTGCAGGGAGGTGTCCTTTTCAGGATTTTCGACCCAGGCCACCAGGTTTTCGTACTGTTCGTCCAGATAACGGTCTGTGATGTCGAACAGAATGTCATTTTTGCTCTTGTAGTGGTAGTAAAGTGTTCCCTTGGAGATCCCCGCGCAATCGGCGATTTCGGCCAGGGAGATGTCAGATATTTTCTTGGTTTGCAGGAGGTCCTCGGTCGCCTTTATGATCAGTTCCCGGACGTCGTCCTTTCTCGGTGCTGCCATGTTCATCGCTCCCTTCATTTTTTTACAGTATAGCCTGTAATTTCTTTTTTGTCGAGCCGTTTTTAAGAGAAGGAAAGTAAACCTTGACAGAGGCTGAGAGAATTTGATACTATTAGCTTAAGAAAAGTCGGTCATATAACCGACTTGATAGTTGATGATTAACTATTAACTATCAACTATCAACTATCAACTATCCATTATCCATTATCCATTATTCACTAGATAAAGGGGTGATTAAGTGAATGCAGAAAAAATGACCCGCAGACTGCGCGCCCGCTTTGGAGAGACGCTTTCTGTACGGCTTGAGGACCGCGTTATCCGTGTAACCGGGCAGCTTTCAAACTGGGAGGACATCGTCTCGGCCTGCAGCATGTGCGTCAGTAAAAAGCCAGGCGTGCACGTGGTCAACGATATTATTTTTACGGGAGCCCATATGCCCGAAATGCGTGTGCCCGCGCTGAAAGACAAGGCCCTTGATGGGGCCCGGCCGGATGTGCTCATCATCGGGGGCGGCATCTCAGGGGCCAGCATCGCCAGGGAGCTGACCAGATGGCAGCTTGATGTATTGTTGGTGGACAAGGAGGCTGACCTGGCCATGCACGCCTCAGGCAGAAATGACGGCGAGGTGCACCCCGGGGTCGATTTAAACAAAGGGTCGCTGAAGCAGCACTATGTGCTTCTGGGCAACCAGATGTTTGATACGGTCTGCGACGAGCTGGACGTGCCCTTTGAGCGGTGCGGGCAGTATGTGGGCTTTACAAGCAAGGCCCTGTACCCTTTTATCCGAGCCTATGCCTGGCAGCGCCGCCATGTGTGTGGTGTGGCGGATACCCGACTCATGGGGCGCCAGGAGCTGCGGGAGCGGGAGCCGCGCCTCAACCGGGATTTTAAATTTGCGCTGTTTAATCCAAGCGCCGGGTGTGTGTGCCCCTATGGCCTCACCATTGCCTACGGCGAGAACGCAGTGCAGAACGGCGCGCGGATCAGCCTGAACACCGCCGTGCTTGGCATGAAGGTTGAAAACGAAGCCATCACCGCGGTGGAGACGAACCGGGGGACGCTGTACCCGGGGCTTGTCATCAACGCGGCCGGGGCCTTTGCCGAGGACATCGCCCGGATGGCCGAGGATTGTTTTTATTCCATTCATCCCCGCAGGGGGACCAACTCGATTCTGGATAAAAAGGCCGGGGGCCTGCTCTCTGGCATCGCCTCTATCAAGACACTGGAAAAGAACGTTGCTCACACCAAGGGCGGCGGCATTCTGCACACGGTTCACGGCAACCTGCTGGTAGGCCCCAACGCGGTAGAAACCTGGGAGAAGGAAAACTTCGCCACCGAGCAGTCCGCCATTGACGCGGTGTTTGAAAAGCAGAAGCTGACCGCCCCCGACCTCCGGGAACGGGATATCATCACCTATTTTACCGGTGTGCGCCCGGCGACCTTTGAGGAGGATTTTGTCATCGAGCAGGGCCGGCGGACAAAGAACCTGATCCACTGCGCGGGCATCCAGTCCCCGGGCCTCACGACCGCGCCGGCTGTGGCAGTGGATGTGGCTGAAATGGCGGCAGGCCTTCTGGGCCAGACGCGCGCCGTTCTGCCCAACGACCGTTTTAACCCCAGGCGGAAGGGCATTCCTGTTCTGAGGGAGCTGCCTGAAAAGGAGCGGGACCGTATGATCCGGGAAAACCCAGATTATGGTGTGATTGTGTGCCGGTGTGAGGAGATCAGCAAGGGTGAGATTCTGGACGCGCTGAGGTCACCGCTTTCGGTACCCACAGTGGACGGCGTAAAAAAGCGCGTGCGGCCCGGCATGGGCCGCTGCCAGGGCGGATTCTGTATGCCGCTGGTTACACAGATCATCAGCGAGGCCACGGGTATGCCCATCGAGGCGGTGCGTAAGGCCGGTGACGGCGCGGTCATCAGCTATGGAAAGACAAAGGAGGGAAGCCAGTGAAAAGCGTTGATGTTTTAGTCATCGGCGGCGGGCCAGCCGGTCTGGCGGCCGCCATCGCCGCGAAAAAGGAAGGTGCTTCGGTACTGCTCATTGAGCGTGAAGCCCGTCTGGGCGGCATTATGAAGCAGTGTATCCACGATGGCTTTGGCCTGATCCGCTTTGACGAAAAGCTGTCAGGGCCAGAGTACGTGGAGCGCTTTATGGATGAATTTTACGCTCTGGGCATCCCAGCCTTGCTTCAGACCTTTGTCACCTCGGTCTGTGAGAAGGAGGATGGCTTTGGCGTGACCGCGGTCACCCGAGAGGGCATGGCCGAGATCACGGCCCGCGCCATGGTTCTGGCCACCGGCTGCCGGGAGCGCACCGCCCGCCAGGTCTTTATCCACGGCACCAGGCCGGCTGGCGTCTTTACCGCCGGCACCGCCCAGCATTTTGTCAACCTTATGGGCCAGATGCCCACCAGGCGATGCGTGATTCTGGGCAGCGGCGATATTGGCCTCATCATGGCCAGGCGGCTGACGCTGGAGGGCGCCGAGGTGCTGGGCGTGTACGAGGTCAAGCCCACACCGTCGGGCCTTACCCGCAATATCGTCCAGTGTCTGGAGGATTATGAAATTCCTCTGCACCTCTCGCACACCGTCACTCGCGTCTTTGGGCAGGAGCGGCTGGAGGGCGTGGCCGTCGCCCGGGTAGATGAAAAGCTGAATCCCATCCCCGGCACAGAGGAAACCATTGCCTGCGACGCGCTGATCCTGTCCGTGGGCCTCATACCCGAAAATGAGATGGCCGAGCGTCTCGGAGCCGCCCTTGATCCGCGGACCAGAGGCCCGGTCTGCGATGACCGGCTGATGACAAGCGTGGACGGGGTATTCTCCTGCGGGAACGCCCTTCACGTCAACGACCTGGTGGACTATGTGTCCGAGAGCGGCGAGCTGGCCGGCAGGGCCGCTGCGGCTTACCGTCCGGGCCAGCGTGAGCAAAGTCTCGAAATTACACCGGATGATTCCATCGGCTATCTGGTGCCCCAGCGCGTCCGCCGGACCGGAGGGCTTGAACCTGCCGTCTTTTATTTCAGGAGCCGTGAGATCCTGAAGCGCGGCACCTTTACCCTGAGGGCAGACGGCCAGCCAGTGTTTGAGAAAAAGCTCAGAAACCTGAAACCCCCGGAAATGGAGCGCCTGGTCGTTGATTTTGGCGACCTCAGCCTGGATGAGGGCATCCGGCTGACCGCCGCCATCGAAAAGGGGGAAGCGTAAATGCGAGAAATGACCTGTATCACCTGTCCCAACGGCTGTATCCTGTCGGTTGAGGAAAAGGACGGCCGCATTGTGGTGACGGGCAACCAGTGCCCCAAGGGGGAAGCCTTTGCCAAAAGCGAGCTGACAAACCCCATGCGGACCATCAGCACCACCGTCAGCACCAGGGACCCGGCAGTGCCCGTCGTCCCGGTGAGGGTATCTGGCGAGATTCCAAAGGACCGGATTTTCGATGTGATGGAGGCAATCAACCGCCTTACTGTTACCGCGCCAGTCGGCCGCGGCGCCGTCCTGGCTGCCGATGTGCTGGGCCTGGGCGTGGATGTGATCGTGACCAGCGATGTGCTGATCACAGGCATGAAAGGAGAAAAAAATGCGTCATAAACCCTATAGAGGCTTTGAGCCCAAGTGGGTCAAAACCCCGGCCCCGGCGGACAGCTACCGCTCAATCTTCAGATGGGGCGATCCTGAGTTTGTCAAATATCCCAAGGAATCCCTGTTTAAGATGATGAAGGAAAAATTCCAGATGACGGATGAGGATTTCAAAACCTACGCGGGCGACATTGGCATGGACAGCGTGAAGCTTGACAGGCCCTGTCAGCTGCAGAAGGCCCATCTGGAGGCCTTCAGGGCCATTGTGGGGTCCGAAAACGTGACCACTGAGGACTACCCAAGGCTGGCCGTGGCCTACGGTAAAACCGGCTACGACGCAGCCCGCCTGCGTGAGAAGCGGATTGACAGCCTGCCCGATGTGGTGCTCTACCCCAGCGAGACCGAAGAAATTGAAAAAATCGTGGCCTACTGCACCGAGCACAGCATTCCCCTGTACGTATACGGCGGGGGCAGCAGCGTGACCCGGGGCGTGGAGCCCATCAAGGGCGGCGTTTCGCTGGATATGCGCAAAAATTTCAACAGAGTGCTGTCCTTCAACGAGACCGACCAGACCATCACCGTGCAGAGCGGAATCTCCGGCCCGCAGCTGGAGGACGCCCTTGAAAACGCCCCGGCGCGCTTTGGGGCCCGGCGGGCCTACACCTGCGGCCACTTCCCGCAGTCCTTTGAGTACAGCAGTGTCGGCGGCTGGGTTGTCACCCGCGGCGCGGGCCAGAACAGCACCTATTACGGCTGTATCACCGATATTGTGCTGTCCCAGAAATACGCCACGCCCATTGGCGTCATCCAGACCAGCCACTACCCCAGAGAGGCCACCGGGCCCGATCTCAACCAGATCATGATGGGCGGTGAGGGCGCTTTTGGCGTGCTCACCGAGGTCACGCTCAAGGTATTCCGCTACATGCCGGAAAACAGAAAACGCTTCTCCTATATTTTTAAGGACTGGGAAACTGCCAGAAAGGCGGCCCGTGAGATGATGCAGTGCGAAGCTGGTTATTCCTCCGTCTTTCGTCTGTCCGACGCCGAGGAAACAAACCTCATGCTGCGTCTCTACAATGTGGACGAAACCCCGCTGTGGAAGCTCCTGGACCTCCGGGGTTACGAAGACATGCGGCGGTGCCTGTTCCTGGGCTTTACCGACGGCGAGAAAGGCTTTTCTAAAAATGTGGCGAAAAATATCCGGCGCATCGCCCACCGCTACGGAGGTATGAGCCTGACCGCCTACGTGACCAAAAGTTGGGAAAAGGGACGCTTTAACGACCCTTATCTGCGGGACACCATGCTGGACTTCGGCGTGATGACCGACACCCTGGAATGCTCGGTCAACTGGTCCAATATGGGCAAAGTTCATAAAGAGGTGCGCGCTGTGTGCCACGCCCTGCCAAACACCATTGTCACCACCCATATGTCCCACTGTTATCCACAGGGTGCCAACCTGTACTTTATCTTCATCACCAAAATGTCCGACGCCGAGGCCTTTAAGGCCTACCACGCCACCATTCTGGACGCGATCCAGAAATCCGGCGCAGCCATGAGCCACCACCACGGCATCGGCAAAATGTTCGCCCCCTGGCTGGAAGGCCAGATCGGGCGCAGGGAATACGGCGTCTACCGGGCTCTGAAAAATTATTTTGACCCCGGCTACAACATGAACCCCGGCGGCACACTGGGGCTGGATTTGGAAGAAGGGGAGAAACGGTTCTTAAAGGAAATTGAGAATTGAAAATGGAGAATGGAGAATTAAAAGAGCAAAATCGCGGAGCGATTTTGATGATAATCAAATCGGCACAGCCGGTTTGGCCCTATAATTTTCCATTCTCAATTCTTCATTCTCCATTGTAAAAAGGGGGAGGCAAGCATGAATGACCGAATTGTACTTGTGTTTGACGTTGGCACCCAGAGCTCCAGGGCGGAGCTTGTAAATGACCGGGGCGAAATCCTGGGGAAAAGCCAGATCCGGCACGAGCCGCCCTATGTCTCAAAGGAGCCCGGCTTTGCCGAGCGGGACCCGGAGCTGTATTACCAGAATATCTGTGAGGCGGCAAGGCAGCTGAGGGGGAGCTGCCCATCCCTTTGGGACCGGATCGAGGGCGTTTCCATCACCACCATCCGGGATACTGTGGTGTGCGTGGACAGCGATGGAAAGCCCCTGCGGCCGGCAATCCTGTGGCTGGACAAACGCCTGGCGAGCGGCGCGCCCAAATTGCCGCAGCTCTCAAAGGTGCTTTTTAAGGCCGTTGGGATGGATGCCACCGCCAAACTCCAATACCAGAAATCCCACTGCAACTGGATAGCCGAGAACGAGCCGGAAATCTGGGAAAAGACCCACCAGTATCTGCTGCTCAGCGGCTACCTGATCTACCGCCTCACCGGCAATATGGCTGACACGGCTGCCAGCCAGGTGGGGCACATCCCCTTTGACACCCAGCAGCGGGGGTGGCAGAAAAAGGGCGCTCTGACCCGCCCCATCTTTGACGTCGAAGCCGAAAAGCTCTGCCCCATCGTGGAATCGGGCGAGGTGCTGGGGAAAATCACCCCAAAGGCCGCCGGGGACACTGGCCTTGCCGAGGGGCTGCCCCTTATCGCCTCCGGCTCCGACAAGGCCTGCGAGGTGCTGGGCCTGGGCTGCACCACGAAGGAAAAGGCCGCCATCGGCCTGGGCACCACCGCCATGATCACTTTTACCATCGACCGTTATCTGGAGCCAGAGCGCTTCATCCCGCCTTATCCCTCCATTATCCCGGGGAATTTCACCCCAGAGATCGAGATATTCCGGGGCTACTGGCTCATCTCCTGGTTTAAGCAGGAGTTTGCCGAAAAAGAGGTGCGCCAGGCCAGAGAGCTGGGCGTCCCGGCCGAGGAACTGCTGAACCGGCGCCTTAAAGAGATACCGCCCGGCTGCGAGGGCTTGCTGTTCCAGCCCTATTTTACCCCCAATGTCACCATGCCCACCGCCCGGGGCGCGGTCATTGGCTTTTCAGACTGCCATACCCGTATTCATATTTACAGAGCCATCATCGAGGGCATCAACTTCGCACTTATGGACGGCATGCGCCTCATGGAAAAACGGGCAGGTCACTGCTTTGAGGAAATCTACCTGGGCGGCGGCGGTTCCCAGAGTGATGAGATCTGCCAGATCACAGCCGATATGTTCGGCATTTCCGCAGTCCGCACCCAGACCCACGAGGTGGCAGGCATCGGCTGCGCCGAAGCCGCCTTTGTGGGCCTCGGCGCCTTTAAGGACTACCATGAGGCTGTGGCCGCCATGGTGCACAAAAAGGACGTTTTTACCCCAGATATGGAGCAGTATAAAATCTATAAAGAGCTCTATCACGAGGTGTTTAAAAACATTTACGGCTGCCTGTCAGGGCTCTACAGCAGGCTGCACGAAATTTACCACCGAAAATAAAAAGAACGAAAAAAGAAGATGCGGCGTTTTGCCGCATCTTCTTTTTAATCATTTTCTCCCAGCACCAATATCCCGGCGCCCAGCAGGTTTGGGCCCACATGGGTGCCCAGGGTACAGTCGACCTCGCCCTCATACAGGTTTTCAAAGTTCGGCAGCACTCTGGTGTAGTGGGCCTTGACGGCGTCCATCTCATCCGGACAGCCGCCGTTTGCGACCATGAGGATATAACGCGCCCCCTCCGGAGCGTGGGATTTCGCCAGGTCGATCATCTTTTGGATGGATTTCCGGCGCCCGCGCACCTTGGCCACGCTCATCAGCTGGCCATCATCACTGAAGGTGATGATGGGCTTCACATTGAGCAGCGTGCCGGTCATGGCTGTAATCAGGCCGATGCGGCCGCCCTTCTGCAGGTACTCCAGAGTGTCAATGCTGAAAAAGACTTTGGTGTTGGCGATGAGGCGGGGCAGGATGGTCTTGATTTCCTCAAAGCTCCGGCCCGCCTCAATGAGCTCCGCAGTGTGCACAGCGATGGCGCCAGTGCCCAGGCTTCCGCTCAGGGTATCCACCGCGTGCACGTTCAGGCCCTCAAACTCACCGCCAATCAGCCGCACAAGGTTAAAAGTACCGCTCAGACCGCTGGAAAAAATAATGGCGAAAACCTTGCGGTATCCCTTGTCGTAAATTTTCTGAAAAAGTGTGCGAACCTCATCTGGAGACGGGAGGGAAGTCTTTGGGATCTCCGATGGGAGTTTGTCATAAACCTGGGCGGCTGTGATGTCCACCCCGTCAGTATAGGCTTTGCCGCTGAAGATGATTTTCAGCGGCAGAATGTGCAAGTCGTGCTTTTTAATCAATGTCTCTGGGATATCCGCGCAGGAATCCGTCAGCACGGCAATTTTTTCTTTATTCATCTGCATGCTCCTCTTTTTTACTATTCTGATTGGCCTCGTGCATGCGCGCAAGCAGGGCCTCGATGGTGTCCATTCCGGTTTGCAGGGCCTCAAAATCCTCCGGAGGGGTATTTTCCATTACCTGAGCATAGCGGCTCTGGATCACCTGGTCGATTTCCTTCAGCGTTTCCTGTCCCTTCTCCGTCAGCGAGACAAGGACGACCCGTTCATCATTTTTATCCCTGAAACGGTTCAAAAAGCCGGCCTGAGCCAGTTTTTTACACATGTTGGAAACATTGGCCTTGTTAAGCTTCAAGGTATCGGCCAGGGCACCAATGGTGATGGTATTCGCGTGCTTGACCTCTGTCAGGACACGGCTTTGCAGAATTGTCAGCCCGTTATCGCTCAGCACGTCGGCGAACAGGGCATCAATTTCAGTGGTCACATGCCGCACATAGTCGATTAAAATATCTGCGAATTTTAGAACCTGATCAATATACATGGCAAAGGCCGCCTTTCATTTGTTGTAGTCTAAAATATGTTTACAGTACATATATTATAGTTTAAAGTTAAATTTGTCAATAAAAAGATTCGCAGGCGTTTTCACAGGGTATAAAAATAGGATTCTATGCAATTTTTTAAGAAACTATGCTATACTAAGCAGGATAACCGATAAAATTGAAAAAAATGCTAAAAAGTAAAAAAGGGGTGATTTAATTGCTGAGTGCATACACACTTCCCATAAAATTTGCCTGTCTGGTGTTTCCGGTCCTGGCAGCGTTTTTTACCATTCCCTACGCTGTTTATCAATATCGGAAATACGGTTCGTTGCTGGTGCTCAGAGTCGTGATCGTCTATTCGTTCATTCTATATATGACCTGCGCCTATTTTCTGACCATGCTGCCGCTGCCGCCCATCGCGGAGGTCGCCCGCTATACCAGCCCAACCATGGATCTGGTGCCCTTCCATGCCTGGACAAACTTCTGGGAAAACACCAGCCTGGTCCTCTCAGACCCCAGCACCTATCTTGGAGCGATGAAAGAGCAGTGCTTTTACGAGCCTTTTTTTAATATCCTGCTGTTGGTGCCCCTGGGCGTCTACCTGCGGTATTATTTCAGGCGAAGCTGGTGGCAGGCCATCCTCATCGGTTTTCTGGTGAGCCTGTCCTTTGAGCTGATCCAGCTGAGCGCCCTGTTTGGGATATATCCAAGGCCCTACCGCCTGTTTCAGGTGGATGACCTGATCAACAACACCTTCGGCGCTCTGGTGGGTTTCTGGATCACACCGGTTTTCAGCTTTTTTCTGCCCTCGCGGGACCGGCTGGACGAGGTATCCTACAAGCGGGGACGCACCGTTACCTATATGCGGCGGGGCTTTGCCTTTCTCTTTGACTGGGCCATTCTCACCGGGGTTCTGCACCTTGCCGGGCGGGTGTTTGGCAGCCCGACCTTAAGCGATATGCTGGCAATGGACGGCAAACGCTCGGTGGTGCTTTACATCATTGTTATTGTCCTGTATTTCATTCTGTTACCGTGGCTGACCCGGGGAAGGACCATTGGAAAATTTTTGGTTGGTATCCGGCTCATGTCCGAAAATAAACGCCCGCCAAAGCTTTTCCAGTACATCCTGCGCTACGGCCTTCAGTATCTCTTGGTCATACCAGCCCCCTTTATCGCCATGAAGGTCTATGAGCTCCTGCCCCTGTACACCGGGACCGCCCATACCATCCTCATGGTGATCGCCCTGGCCTTTGGTTTGGTCTTTGCTGTTTTCATCGTTCAGCTGCTCATCTCTGTCTTTACCGGTGAGACTCAGATTTTTTACGAGTCTCTGAGCCATACGATCAATGTGAGCACTGTGCGAAATGGGCGGCGGAAAAGGCGGCAGCGTTAATGACATCCATATTACTAAAAGCAGCCGCATTTATTCTAGGGAGAGCGCAATGGATACTGTCACCAAGATTATGCTGAATATTACCCTGACGTCAGCCATTGTGACAGGATTCTGCGTTTCTGAGAAAAGCGGCACACTCTTTACCCTGGTGCTGTTTAGGTTTTTCTGCAATGTGGGGATGTATCTTGTGGGCTTTGTGATCAGTATACGCAAAGGCAGGGAAAAAAAGGCGCTGTATACCCTGAATATGCCGGGGTATAATGTCCTATTTCTACCTGCCGCTGCGGCAAGTACTGGTCATTTTGCTCTTTTCGCCGATCACAGTACTGTCGCCGGTATTTACAGAAAAATGCGGGGGTGACGCGGGCCTTTCCAGCTTTGCGGGCTCGGTGTCTATTTTGGTCAGCATTGTGATTATGGTAACACTGATCGCAGCCATGCACATCGGCTAAGGACAGAAGCCTTGTTTTATGCTATAATGAAGATATAAAATTTTAAAGAGGAGAGTCGAGGATGCGAGAAAAGAGCGTTTCATTTTTATGCACACTGCTGGTTTTGATGGCCTGCTTTTGCGTATCAGTTTTTGCCGAGGAGACCATCACCGTGACGACGAGCCCGGCCGATACCATTACCGATACCTCCGCTATTTTGAGAGGGGTATATTATACCGATGGTGCAGACATTACCGAACGCGGCTTTGCCTATAAGCCAGCCGAAACTGGCGATGAAGACTATAAAAAAGTGGTAATGCATGGCGACAACAGCGTCACCAAGTTCGGCTATACGCTGGATACGCTGATTCCGGATACGGCTTACACCGCCATGGCCTATGTCAAGACCGAATCGGGCGTGCACTATGGCCTCGAAATTGAGTTCCGCACTCTGGCGGCGCCTGCCAAGCCCAGCGAAGCGGCCGGGGAAACACCGGAAACTGGGATAGTGGAAGATGCCCTGACAGCTACGATGCCCATGCTGCTGATGCTGTCCATGGCGCTGTCCTCCATGGTGCTGTTTAAGAATAAAGCACGATGAAAATCGCAGTGATTGGTTACAGCGGATCAGGCAAGTCGACGCTTGCTAAACATCTGGGGGAGGAGACCGGGTATCCGGTGCTCCATCTGGATAAGGTCAACTTCCTTCCAGGCTGGCAGGAGCGGGACCGCGCAGAAGCGAGGGCGGTGGTCACAGCCTTTATGGCTCAGGACGACTGGATCATCGACGGCAACTACGGCGATCTCCACTGCGGGCTTCGCATGGTTGCGGCGGATAAGATCATGATGCTCTGCCTGCCGAGGCGGGTCTGCTTTCCGAGAGCCTGTCTGCGCTACCTCAAATCCAGGAACCAGGTCCGGGAGAGCATGGCGGAGGGCTGTGAGGAAAAATTTGACTATGCCTTCGCCAAGTGGATTTTAAAGGACGGGCGCAGTAAACGCCACAGGGACTGGTACCGCAGTCTTCAGGAAGCTTATCCCGAAAAGGTTTTTTTCTGCCAGAACAGCCGGGATGTCAGGAAACTGCTAGAGAGCGGGAAAATATGGCAGTCTGAGTGTTGAGACAGCATCGCAGCAGCGGAGCTGTCTCTTGTTTTTTTGATGGCGGCACCCTTGTCCGGATACAGGCTGAACACTGTCCCATCCTGCTTAAAAACCAGATAAAGGCAGCCTGGACTATCAATAATCCTCAAGGCTGCCTTTATTTGATTATGCCTCGCCCTTTAAATGCTCCAGAATCTGGTCGGCGTTTTCGGCGGGCTTTACTTTTTCATAAACCTTTTCGATCATACCAGCTTCGTCAATGATGTAGGTGGTGCGCACAATGCCCATATAGGTTTTGCCGTACATTTTCTTTTCCTTCCATACATCATAGGCCTGGATAACCTCGGTTTCCGGGTCGGAGAGCAGCAGAAAGGGCAGCTCATACTTCGAGGCAAAATTGGTGTGCGAGCGGGTGCTGTCCTTGCTGACGCCAATGACAACCGCGCCCAGAGCCTCAAATTCAGAATACGCGTCCCGGAAAGTGCAGGCCTGGGTGGTGCAGCCCTTTGTATTGTCCTTGGGATAAAAATAAAGAATAACCTTTTTTCCTTTAAAATCAGAAAGGCTGACCGGATGTTTGTCTTTATCAGGCAGTGTGAAATCCGGGGCCTTGGTACCTTGCTGTAACATCATTTGCTCCTTTTCTTACTTTTCTTAATGGAATACCCTTATTTTACACTTTGGAACGGTGCCATGCAACAAAACTTTAAAAAAATTAATAAGGTACCTTGACAAATGTGTGGAAAGGGTGTAAAATTCAATCATAAGGTACCTGAATAAAAGAAGCGGCGGCGGAACGCCCTCGCTTCACGAATCGAAAAGGAGATAAAAAATGAACGAACTCAATGAAAAATTAATGGAACAGTTCAGAAAATACCAGGTTTTAATGCACCAGGGAATGCGCCGCTTTGCGCCGAGAGGGCCAAAGGAAGACCCACACCACGGACAGGGAAAAGTGCTTGTGATGCTGGCTGAAAATGACGGCGTCAGCCAGAAGCTGCTGACTGAGCAGTCCGGCATACGCCCGGCGTCTCTGAGCGAGCTGATCATCAAGCTTGAACGGAACGGGCTGGTGGAACGCCAAAGAAATGAAGAGGACAAGCGAAACAGGAACGTTTATCTGACAGAGGAAGGAAGAGCGCTGGCAGAAACCATCAAAAGCCGAAAGGATGAATCCGCAGATTTTCTTTTTGATGTTTTATCGGAAGAAGAAAAAGAAACCCTCACGGTGCTTTTCGATAAGCTGATCACCTCACTGGAAGATAAAGTAGCGGATATGGATGAAGAAATGCCACCGCTTGCCCCGCCGCATCCTCATTTACCGCACGGAGGTCCCCATGGCCCGCATCATGGCCCTCATCATGAGCACTTTGGCGGCCCGCACGGTCCTCATCACGGCCCCGGCCCCCATGATCCAGAGCATCCGCAGCCTCCGCGCCATCCAGAAGCAGAGGAAGAGGATAAAATTGTACTGGATGTTCTTAATGAAGAACAAGAAGAGGAATAATTCGATATGATTTACCCGGTTTTGTATGCGAATGGGGCAACAAAACCGGGATTTTTTTGTCAAAATATATCTGCAAATCTATTTTACAAAAGGAAATGAATCCGATATAATTGATTTACAAGAAACGTAAACCATTGCAACGGCACCGGATATTTTGTTTTAACAAAAATTCAAGCGATTTTATTTTGAAATGAGGTACGAGATGTTTACAGCGTTTAACTTAACAATGGATGAAAAAGAGATGGCCCGGCTGGAAAAGGGAGCGCCATGCTCAGATGCGGATGAAAGTGTGAATCAGGCGAAAGTTGTGGAGGAACTGAAAAAATACCTCGGAATGGGGGCCGCTTTTGACGGCGAGGCTCTGCTTTCCGAGTGGTTTCCAGAGCTCAAATTCCAGGTGTTTTTATCCCACGCTCTGGCAGATGGGCCTTTGGCGTCCAGGCTTGAGCGCTGGCTTCAGAAAGAGCTGGGAGTTTCAGTCTTTGTGGATTCGTGGATCTGGAAGGCAGCAGACGAGCTGGTAGCCGGGGGATTTGCGCCCGGCCATGTCTACCCTGTCCTGCACATGGCCTTGGGCAAGATGATCGCCCAGTGTGAGTGTGTGATTTTCCTGAACCCATATCATTCGCTGAAGAAGGAGGGAACCGTTGAAGAAACACCGTGGATTTACGCAGAACTTCAGACAGCCCGTATGACGCGGAAGAAAAAGCCGGAGCGCTTTAAGAAATTTCATTTTGCCGTCACGCTCGGCACCCAGTTAAAAATAGAGTTTGATCCGCAGCTGCCTAATTTGTTACTTTTAAGCGCAGAGGATCTCGAAAAATGGTGCAGCCAGCAGCATATTGTCTCAGAGGATGTCTATCATTTGGATTTGCTCTATCTTCAAAAGCAAATTATTATCTAAATTTAAAATGCCATCTGACGAATTTCTCCGTTAGATGGCGTTTCGCTTATTTGGCGGCAATGGGGAAGCAGCATTCTGTTACCCATTTTTCAGGCTCGCTGGTATCGCCAGGCCCCACATGGTAGACATTGAACATGGTGCCGTTGGTTCGGTAGCCGTTTTCCTCAATCCACCTCATGGCTGTGATGTTGACATCGGTGATCTGGTCATAGGCGCCAGTGAAAGTGACGCTTGCCACCAGGCGGGCGGGCAGTTTTTTAAAATAGACGTGCCCGGTATCCTGGTAGCTGCCAATGACAGACACCTGAACTTCTACATCCGGGTTGGCTTCATTGTATTCTGCATCGTGGTAGGTCGCGGTGCTGAAGGGCGGGGTGGCGAACTTGGGATGCTGGGGTGCGATTTCAGCGTGCAGCTTTTCCCAGAGGCGGCCTTCTTCAGTGTAGGTACTCAGGGTATCACGCAGGCTTGCAACCTGACAGGAGGGTAATTCTTTTGCAACAACGATATAATTTTTCATGATTTCTTCCTTTCTGCGAAGCCTTTCACCAGCGGCTTTCAGCTGCCAGAGCTGAACCTGCAGTTTTTCAGCTTCCTTCAGCTTCTTCTGGTAGCAGGCTTCAATGTGCGTTTCAAGAGCCTGGGAAGTGCTGCTGCTTTCAAGAATTTCACCGATGGCTGTCAGGCTCAGGCCCATGCGCTGCAGAGAGACAATGGTGCTGACAGTCGTCAGCTGAGAAGCTGTGTAGTAACGGTAGCCGGTAAAGGGGTCAACCCGTTCTGGAAGCAGAAGCCCCATCTCCTCAAAATGGCGCAGCATTCGGACGCTGACGTGGCAAAGTTTAGAAAATTCTCCAATTTTCAGCATATTCCCATCTCCTTTCAAAGTTGGTTTTCTTGAGCTCATCCTTAGTATAATCCCTCACATAATGGCAGAGTCAAGGAAGAAAATAAAGTTTTTCAGTCCAGTAAATAGTGCAGCAACCGTTCAGGGTCATCGAGGAACATTTTGGTCAGGCAATAGGGCTCGGTATCTCTGTAGGAGGTCAGGGACAGACGGCCATCGGGGGATAAAACATAAATATCTGCCTTGGGGCAGGCCAGCAGAATGGGAGAGTGGGTCGCGACAATAAACTGGGAGCCGTCCCGTGCCAGGTTGTGGATCAGGGATAACAGTGTCATCTGGCGTGAGGCGGACAGGGCGGCCTCGGGCTCGTCTAGAATATAAAGTCCCTTGCCTCGGAAGCGGCTCTGGACCAGTGCCAGAAAGCTTTCGCCGTGGGACTGGGCATGAAGAGAGCGACCGCCGTAGCTTTTGTACAGGCCAGTCCCTTCGGGTTCATTCTCCATCCGGTCAATTTCTGCCGCAACATTGTAAAAGCTCTCAGCTCTTAGAAAGAAATTGTCTTTGGGAAGGGCGAGGCCCTTGGTCAGATTGATGAACTGATACAGGACGGAGTGGGTATCGTGGGAATGAAAATCAAAATTCTTTGACCCGCCCTCTGGGTTAAAGCCATACTTCACCGCCAGTGCCTCCAGCAGGGTAGATTTGCCGGTACCGTTTTCGCCGCAGAAAAAAGTGACGTTCTTTTCAAAGAAAAAGGGCTCAAGCTGCTGAATGACTGGCAGGTTGGAAAGATAGCTCTGAGTGTAGGCCGGATCATTCCGGTCAATGGAAAAGCCACTGAGATAAAGGGTGCTGAACATTGGATACCTCCTCGATGTATCGGTTGTCTTTATTGTACCAGTTAAAGGACAAAAAGCAAAACCAGAATGCCGCGGTCCTCTTATATGAATGTCAAGCGTGAATTGTTAAATGTTTGTTAAATCTTCGGCAGTCTATTGTGTTTTGGCAGTCACTCTTTTATAATGACATCAACAGATTGTTTGGAGAAATGATGATGAACAATGCCGTTGTTGCCCTTGTCTTTATAGACAATATCCGCATTGAGAATAGGTGAGACGCAGCCTGTACCCTCAGGGATACGGGGTGTGTCTTTTTGCGTGACGGTGGTTCATCTGGTAGGAGGAAAGTGAAAAGTTATGGGTGTTACTGATGTTTTGGGTTTACTCGGAGGGTTAGCCCTGTTTCTGTACGGAATGCAGATGATGAGCTCGGGTCTTGAAGCGGCTGCGGGCAATCGTATGAAGCAGATACTGGAGCGGCTGACCGCCAACCGGTTTCTGGGAGTGGCCGTTGGGGCGGCCATCACGGCGGTCATTCAGTCTTCATCCGCCACAACCGTCATGGTTGTTGGCTTTGTGAACTCAGGGATGATGACTCTGATTCAGGCGGTCTGGATCATTATGGGCGCCAATATTGGTACGACGATTACGGGCCAGCTCATCGCGCTCGATGTGGGGGCGCTGGCGCCGCTGTTCGCTTTTTGCGGCGTGGCATTGGTGGTTTTTACCAAAAAGGTTAAGCTGCACCACTGGGGCCTGATTGTCGCCGGACTGGGGATTTTGTTCATCGGTATGGATATGATGAGTACAGCGATGATGCCGCTTCGTGACTCACCGGCCTTTGTCAATCTGATGACCCGGTTTTCGAACCCGGCCCTCGGGATTCTGGCAGGGGCTGTTTTTACCGCTGCGATTCAGTCTTCATCCGCTTCAGTCGGAATTTTGCAGGCGCTGGCCGTCAGCGGCGTAATCGGCCTGCCAAGTGCGGTGTATGTGCTGTTTGGACAGAATATCGGGACCTGTATTACCGCGGTGCTGGCGTCCATTGGCACCAGCCGCAACGCCAAGCGCACCACAGTCATCCATTTACTGTTTAACATCATTGGAACGGTTGTTTTTACAGTCATTTGCATGCTGACGCCGCTTACGGCCTTTGTCGAGTCCCTGTCTCCGGCAAATCCAGCAGCCCAGATCGCCAATATGCACACACTGTTCAATATTGCGACAACGCTGATGCTGCTGCCCTTTGGCACGCTCCTGGCAAAGGCGGCGGTCAGAATTCTGCCCGAGCGCCCTTCAGAAAAAAGCGGCGAGCACCAGCTTTTATACATCAAGCCTGTTGAGGCTTCGCTGGAATACCAGATGGGTACCTCTGCCATTATCGTGAACGGTGTGTGGCGTGAACTGCGGCGCATGGCGAAAATGGTCACAGAGAACCTGGAACAGGCATTTCAAGGGGTTTTGGAAAAAAGCAGCCGCTATACAGAGGATGTGGCAAAATCAGAAGAGTATGTCAATTATCTGAATACCGAGATTTCCAGGTACATTTCGCATGTCATAACCTATGAGCTCAATGAAGAAGATGGGGTTCTGGTTTCCGCGTTTTTCAAAATCTGCGGCAGCCTTGAGCGCGTGGGGGACCATGCGGTCAATATCAGTGAACAGGCCAGGCTTCTGGAGGAAAAACATATCGGATTTACAGAGGAGGCCCAGGAAGAAATGCGGTCGCTTCAGCAGGTCAGCATTGGCGTGCTGGACTCACTCAGCCGGCTGGAGGCCATTACTGAAAAGAGGCTGACTGAAATTGCCGATTATGAACAGAGAATGGATGATTTGACGCTTGATTACCAGAGAAACCAGATTGCCCGGATGCGAAAAGGCCTCTGTTCGGACGAAGCCTGTGTGATTTATTCCGAAATACTTATGGATATTGAGAGCATCGGCGATCATATCCTGAGCATCGGCGAGGTGCTGGTGCAGGCCAGCGCCTCCAAAACAACGGTCGATATGGAACAGGAAGCTTATGCGAGGTAAGGATTAATATGGAAACTGAAAAACGGCGGGCTTTTATCATTGATTTTATGTATTTTGCCATTCTTGCGCTTCTGTGCTTTGCGGTACTCAAATATGCCATGCCGTTGCTGGCTCCTTTTATCATCGGCTTCGCTCTGGCCTATCTGCTGAAAGGGCCAATCCGCCTGTTGTCCGGAAAACTGCGCCTGAACGGGAAAATATCGGCGATTGTGGTGGTGCTTGTCTTTTACGGTACCATCGGCACGCTCATTTCACTCCTCGGGGTTAAGGCATTTGCGGCTTCCAGAGAGCTGATTTTTAATTTGCCCCAGATTTATGCCCTCCATGTGGAGCCAGTGCTCATGGGGATTTTTGACGGGGTAGAGCAGTCAGTGCTCAGGATGGATCCCGCCCTGGTAGCAGCCCTTGAGGAGATGTTTAACCGTCTGGTGCAGTCTCTGGGGCAGATGGTTTCCAGCTTGTCCATGGGGGCTATGGGCACCGTATCGGATATTGCGTCTTCGCTGCCCGGGCTTTTTATCAAGCTGCTGTTACTCATTATTTCCACCTTTTTTATCGCCATCGACTATGACCGTCTGACAGGCTTTGTCATGCACCAGTTAAATGGAAAGACCAGGACAGTTTTTGTTCAGATCAAGGAATACGTGGTGGGAACACTCTTTGTGTGTATCCGCTCCTATGCGCTCATCATGAGCATTACCTTTGTTGAGCTCGTTATTGGCCTGACCCTCATCGGTGTCGACAATGCTCTGATCATCGCCTTTGTCATTGCGGTGTTCGATATTCTTCCGGTACTGGGCACAGGTGGTATCATGATCCCCTGGACTGTGATTACAGCCCTGCAGGGGAACTATCCGCTGGCATTGGGGCTGCTGCTGGTCTATCTGGTGATCACAGTGGTACGAAACATTATTGAACCGAAAATTGTGGGAAGCCAGATCGGCCTTCATCCGGTGATTACGTTGGCCAGCATGTTTGTGGGTCTGCAGCTTTTTGGCGTTGTAGGGCTTTTCGGTTTTCCGATCGTGCTCTCACTGCTGTGCCATCTGAACGAAACGGGCACCATCCACCTGTTTAAGCCAGTGGAGGATACCCGGTAGGTTAAAGGGATTGCTTTAGAGATTAAAAGGAGAGGCTGCGGCAAAACGCCGCAGCCTCTCCTTTTTCTTTAAGCTTCGATAATTTCGCGCTGTGCTTTTTTGGGAAGGCTTTTGAGGACTGTCTCGTAGGCGCTGTCGAGCATTTTTTGAACCGTGTCCTCTGGCACGCCGCCTTCGAGGTAGAGCGTGTTCCAGTGAACTTTATTCATATAATAGCCGGGAATAACCGTGCCGGGATAAGCGGCCCGGAGAGTCAGTCCCTCCTCAGGCGGCAGTTTCATGGTGACGATGGGATCACCGGTTTTATGCTCCCCCATATAGGCGAACATTTTTCCATGAAGCAGATATTTCATCGCCTTCCATTCGGCCTGCCAGACCTTCTCGACACCCTTTTTATCCAGACAATAGGCGTCGATCCATGAAGCGTTATTCATTTATTTCCTCCGCCAGCTCTTTGGCCAGGAATTGGACATAGGGAAGCGGGCACATGGTGCGCTCGGCGGTCGCCTCAATGCTTAACCCCTGGGATAAAAACCGCTTGATCACCAATGAGAGAGGCTCTCCAACCTCGATAATGTGGTGATCAGGGTCATAAAAGCGGATCACCCGCTGTCCCCACGCCTGGGTAAACATTGGCCGTACCAGCGCGGCGCCCCAGCTTTCCAGAACCTTGAGAAATCCGTCCAGATCATCCTCTTCAAAGTACAGCTCCTTATCATTGCCGCCAAAGCAGACAGCATTTTCCGGTTTGTCGATGAATTCCAGCCAGGTTTCCTTTGTCTGGAGAGCCACGCCGCAGTCATAGCTGACATTGACGCCCAGATCCATGGCAACCTTGAGCCCCAGAAGCTTTTCATAAAAAGCGCGGGATTTTTCCATATCGGATACGACAAGCATGAATGCATTATATTTCATATAATCTCCTTTACCGGTGGTGTCAATCTTTCCAGTTCCACCATTTTAGTTTTTCAGGCTCATGCTCGGTATTCTCAGCGAAGTAAACCGCCAGCCGGTAAACATAGAGAACACATCGGTCCAGCTGCTCACCCCTCTGCCGGCATTCTCTGCGATACATCGCCTCAGGGTCCGCCCCCTTCAGCGAATTGACCGTGCTGTAGCCAAGCTCCAGAAGATGCCTCTCCATATTTGGTCCAACGCCGGGAATGGTTTGTAAATCACTTTTCACGAGCATCACCTCTTTGTTCTGTTACTATAAACTAAAACTTGTAGGATTCATTGTAAAAATCCGACATGTGAGCATAGTATTTTGTCGGTGATATACCGCAGACTGCCTTAAAATCATGGTTGAAATGCGATTGGTCATAGTAGCCCAGCGCGTGCGCGAGCTTTGTGAAAGCGACTGGATCTTTTTCCATGCGCTGCATGGCGAGGTTGATGCGGGTCAGCCGGGTAAAAGTTTTATAGCGCATTCCCAGAGCTTCTGTTATGAGACGCTGGAGGTGGCGTTCGGAATATCCGATTTTTTCAGCCGCAGTGCTGACCGTGGACTGGCAGCTGACATGCTTCAGAATGGGCGAAAGGGGCCGGGGATTGCCGGGCATTTCCGCTAAGGCGGTCAGAAGCAGTGTGTCAATCGCATTGCTGAGGTAAGCCACCCTTTGGCTTTGCTCAAAGGCATTCTTTATCCCAATGCTCAGGGAAGGACACACGAGATCAAGCGGTTCCCTGCGGTCTGTAAAATCCTTGAGGTTCAGCCCCAGAAGCCGGTTCGCGCCGCCGGGAAGGAACTCGATAAAAAAACGCAGGGGGATGTTTTCAGCATCGCCGAAAACCACCACCGTTTTGGTGGTAGGGCCCCAGAAACAGCCGGACAGGGCTCTGCCGTCATAAGAAAAGACAACACAGCCGCTGGCATCGGGAATCAGCGTCAGCTTTTCAGGAAGGTGGCTTTTGGGCTGTGCTCCCTGGGCGCAAAAGGTGTAATGCGCGATATAAGGCCTTAGTAGTGGATGAGGCGCGATGTAGAGATGTGTGGGGGTGTGGGCCAGAATGGATAATTCCGGCCGTTTTTCAGGCTGCTGCATGGTGTTCCTCCTGTTGTAGTGAGTCCATTATACCTGAAATAACTTAAGTGTTCGATGATAAAATAAAAAATGGCTTGACCTTGTCATCATGTCAAGGTATAAACTACAGATGAACCGGTTCAGAAAATGAATGACACAGGAGGTAAGGATGTTCACCATTGGAGAATTTTCAAAGCTGGGGCGTATTTCACCGCGTATGCTCCGGTATTATGACGCCATGGGGTTGCTTCGGCCCACCCGTATTGGTGAAAATGGCTACCGTTATTACGAAGCCGCGCAGCTGGAAACCCTGGCGGAGATTGAGACACTGAAGGACTACGGCTTCGCCCTGTCTGAAATCGGCGAGCTGCTCACTCTGTCCGGGCAGGAGCTGGCTGTAAGACTCCACCGCAGGCGGTTGGCGGCCTATGATGAAATATATACCCTCAGAAAAAAGCTCCGTCAGATGGAGGACGCCATGATGAAAATGGAAAAATGCAATTTGTTAAAGGACCAGTATCACGTTATTGTAATGGAAACACCAGCACAGCGGGTTTACGGTATCCGCCGGAAAATTAACATCAGCGAAACCGGAGACCTGTTTGAGGAGCTGTATAAAAAAGTCGATGAGCTGGGGCTTACGCGCTGCGGCGCAGCGCAGCAGGTTTATCTGGGTGAGGAATTCAGCTATGAAAGTATGGATATCGAGGCTCAGGTAGAAGTAAGCGGTGAACACCCGGACGTTAAAGTCATACCGGCGCGCCTGTGTGTTGCCACTACACATATCGGCCCCTTTGAGGGCCTGCACAACGCTTATGACGCGATCTGCTCGTGGCTGGCCGAGCACCCTGAATATAAGGTAACCGGCCCCTCGGTCGAACGCTACCTGAAGGATGTGGATATGGTTAAAGATGAGGAGGAGCTGGAAACAGGGATTTTATTTCCAGTACAAAAGCTGCAGTAAGCAAAAAGAGAAGATGCGGTGTTTCGCCGCATCTTCCCTCTGAACGTTCTTCTGGGCTCTCTATACTTCAATTTTATCGGCATGGTCCATCCAGGGGCTGGTGGTAACCACAAAACGAACCGTTTCAGTGCCCTTATTTTCAAGACGGTGGATTTCTCCCGGCTCCAGATGAATAAAATCACCAGCCGAGTAGGTGCTTTCAACATCATTTACGGTCATGGAGACAGTCCCTTTCAGTATATAAAAGTTTTCTTCCATAATCTTATGGTAATGGGGGGACACCACATTGCCAGGCAGCAGCTTGACAATACCAAAATTTGAGGTCGGACCCATCATCAGGTATTTTGGCCCGTGATCGCCGTGACGGTACGCTTTTTCGTCTTCGTGAAGTGTGAACATAATCAATTTTCCTTTCCGGTGGAGTGGTTTTATTATAAACCATAAAAATAGAAACGGCAAATAAGCCTAAATTTAGCTTGACAGAAGCTTGGATTTATTATAGAATAGCACCAATCCAGAATAATCAAAACGACGAACGAGAGAAGTAGGTAATGACGGGTGTATCCAGAGAGCCGCGGCAGGTGGAAATGCGGCAGCACAGAAATTACTGAATGGACTTGGGAGTGCGGTCTGAAACCATGAGGGAGTAGGCGCCGACGGGAGCCCCATCCGTTATCAGCGGGGTGCATATGATGGTATGTAAAATGAGTGGGTGTGCTGTAAGGCAGTGCATCAATTTGGGTGGTATCGCAGAAGTTACAGACTTTTGTCCCTTAGCATGGGACAAAAGTCTTTTTTTGATTATTTGGGCAAAATTAACATACAGAAGGAGAAAGAACAATGGCAAAAATACCTTACCGTTTCTATTTAAGTGAAGAGGATCTGCCAAAGCAGTGGTATAACCTGCGGGCAGATATGAAGGAGCAGCCAGACCCTCTGATCAACCCAGGCACCATGCAGCCCGCGGTGGAGTCCGACCTGTATCCTGTATTCTGTGAAAAGCTGGCGCACCAGGAAATGGATGGTGAAACCCGGTATTTCGATATTCCAGAACCCGTTCAGGAAATGTATCGAATCTATCGTCCATCCCCGCTGATCCGGGCCTACAACCTGGAAAAAGCGCTGGATACCCCGGCCAAAATCTACTACAAATTTGAAGGCAACAATACCTCCGGCAGCCATAAGCTCAACTCAGCCATCGCCCAGGTGTATTACGCCAAGGAGCAGGGACTGACCAGCCTGACAACAGAGACCGGAGCCGGCCAGTGGGGAACAGCCCTCTCAGAGGCAAGCTCTTATTTCGATATCCCCCTGACCGTGTATATGGTAAAGGTTTCCTATGAACAAAAGCCCTTCAGGAAAGCCGTGATGCAGGTCTTTGACGGAAAAGTAGTGCCGAGCCCCAGTGAAACCACCGACATCGGCCGAAAAATTTTAGCGGAAAACCCGGGAACAACCGGAAGCCTCGGCTGCGCCATCTCCGAGGCCGTGGAAACCGCAGTCAAAACCGAAGGCTGCCGCTATGTGCTTGGCTCTGTTCTCAATCAGGTGCTGCTGCATCAGTCCATCATCGGCCTCGAGAGCAAAAAGGCAATGGAGATTCTGGGAGAATACCCCGATGTTGTCATTGGCTGCGCTGGCGGCGGTTCGAACCTTGGCGGTCTTATAGCGCCGTTTATGCAGGATAAGCTCACCGGAAAAGCCGATCCCAGAATCATTGCCGTCGAGCCCGCGTCCTGTCCGTCGCTGACCCGCGGCCGCTACGCCTATGATTTCTGCGATACAGGCAAGATCACCCCGATGGCGAAGATGTATACCCTGGGCAGCGGTTTTATTCCATCGGCCAACCATGCCGGCGGCCTGCGCTACCACGGGATGTCTCCGATTTTATCCAAGCTGTACCACGACGGCTATATGGAAGCCACCTCTGTAGAGCAGACCCGCGTGTTTGAAGCAGCGGTTTATTTTGCAAAAAAAGAAACCATTCTGCCAGCGCCTGAATCTGCCCACGCCATCCGCGCCGCCATGGATGAAGCCCTGCGCTGCAAGGAAACCGGCGAAGCCAAGACCATCCTCTTTGGCCTGACCGGCACCGGCTATTTTGATATGACCGCCTACTCAGCCTACCTTGAAGGCAGAATGAACGACTATATCCCAAGCGATGAGGATCTGCAGAAAGGCTTTGACAGCCTGCCGAAAATCCCGGGGATTCAAGAGTAGAGCAAGAAAAAAACAGAGACTGAAATCAGCCTCTGTTTTTTCTTATTCTGCTTCGCGTAGACGTTCCACAATACTCTGTTTGATGGTGCTCCGGTAAGAAATAACCGGAATCAGCACAGATAAGGCTAAAAGGATGGGGTAGGTGATGAGCAGCGGTGTAATGATAAAGTGGTAGGAGAAAAACCACAGGGACGCAGTAACGCCACGAAGGATAATGGCAGAGAAGAAAATGCCAAGAACCAGAGAGAACAGCATGGTTCCAAGGGCATAGTAAAGCCCCTCCAGACAGAGCATTTTCGTCAGCTGGCTTCCAGTCATACCAATGCTCTGAAGCATGGCGAACTCCCGCCGTCTGGTAATAATACTGGTCAGAATGGAATTGACAAAGTTCAGGATACCAATGAGACCAATGATAAAAGTCAGAATACCGCCGATGACCAGAATCATCTGCCGCATGCTCTCAAATTCGTTGATAATGAGCTCGCGGGATTCGTAGTCCATTGTGGGCTCGCTCTTTTCAGTATAATTTTTCAGGAAGGCTTCCATTTCACCCTCCAGGCTGTCAGATACGTCAAAGGTGTACTCCATCAGAGGCTGGTCGGGGTCAAGACTGCTGTACACCTCGGATGGGAGATAGAAGTTGTAGCCCCAGCTGCTTCGGTCCGATGCCACGTTCAGGTTTACTTTGGATTTTGCCAGCACCTCGTAAGTATGCGGCGTACCATTCTTGTCATACAGGGTAACGGGCTGGCCAAGGCTGAAAGGAGCACTGTAAGGATAGGGATTGCCGTAATCGTCACACTCATAAGCGGCAATGATGTAGTTTCCGCTAGCAAGCTTTTCAGCGTCTGCAGTTCCCTCTAAGACCGTGAGTTTATCCAGCACGAAAGGGTCCACACCGTATACAGAGGCGAAGACCTGCTCACCATTTTTGCTGTATTCGGTTTCTCCGGGAGGATTGTCCATTTTGATGTTCTGACTTTTTCCGCCAAAGACCCGCCCGCCCGCTTCAAAGCCTGGCTGAGATTCGACCAATTGGATAAAGCTATCAGACAGAGTGTTCTCAGGGCCCGTATAGTCATAATTAAAATAATCAGCGTGGGCAATAACAAAGTCTGTGTTGGCCCATCGGCTTACGTATTTTTCCATGTCCAGCCCTCTGGACAGCGTGAACACCGTGTTCAGGAGCACGAGGCTCAGAGACAGTGAAATGATTACAAGGATCGTTCTACCCCGGCTGCGGCCGAGATTAGAAAGCGCCATGCGGTAAAGCCTGCCGCCGTCTGTTGATTTTTTCTGTTTTTTTCGTTCTTTTCCACCTTCGGTATAACGAACCGCCTCAATGGGAGATACTCTTGAGGCAATGCGCCCGGGCTTGCGTGTGCTGATGAAAACTGTCACAATGGCAAACAGGGCAGAGCCGATAAAAATCAGCGGGTTCAGTGAGACATAAACGCCGTTGTCCGCGCTGTAGTTACTGGCCGATAAAAGAATGGGAATCAGGGCTTTCCCGGTGAAAAAGCCAATAATCAGACCAATAGGAATGCCGATGGCTGAAAGCAGAACAGCCTGCCGGTTAAGGATATGCCGAATCTGCCGCCCAGTCGTTCCAATGGTTTTTAACAGGCCATAAAAACGAATATCCCGGATAACAGATATCTGAAAAATATTGTAAATAATCAGATAGCCTGTGAACACAATAAGGATAATGGCAGATGAAGCTGCCAGAACAGTGGCAGGGCTTAATGAGAAGTTTGAGGACAGGTAAGCCCAGTTGACATTGGAGGCAATGTAGTCAGGCGCTTCGGAATCCGAAGCGTTGAAGCCACTCTCGGTGATCACCTGATGAAGCTTGGCATCGAGATTAAAGCTGTTTCTAAACAGAATATAGGCATTTACCACTCCGGCCATCTGGCCGTCTCCCGGGTCAGCCTGGCTGAGAATATCAGCATTTTCAGAGACAAAAGCCTGAGAGACATAAATCTGTCCGACATTAAAAACCGGGTCGCTTTCCCAGTAGCCAGAAAGAATAAAGTTACGGGTAAAAACCTGGTCCTGGATGGTGTAAGTCAGGGGAACAGTGGCGCCAACCTCGTGAGGCAGGCCCAGCATGTCGAGGGTTTTAGTATCCGTGATGATCTCATTGGCAGACTGGGGCTTCTGTCCTTCTGTCAGGCGGATACCTGCGAATTTTAAGCCTGTATCGTCTTTATACCACATCTCAGACCGGCGTTTCAGCAGTTCTGGGTTGTCTACTGAGTCTGCCATCAGGCGGTCGTAGCTGATCTCCTTAATCAGAGGATGGTTTTTGATTTTGTCAAATTCTTCATCGTTCAGGTACTTTAAAACCGCGTGCCCGTCCCCGCCGGCCTGGCGGATGGTCTGCTGCTGGAAGGTTTCCACGACACCGGTGCCCATGGTGAAAAGCGTGGTGAACAGAATGGTGGTCAGGGCAATAGCCACAATGGCGATGAGGTTGCGGAGCTTATTGGCTTTAAAGCTCTTGAGGGCAATCCTGTCCACGGCTTTTTTATTTTTGACCTTAAGCATAGCAGCCACCACCTGTGATCTGACCATCCTCGATGTGGATGATCCGGTCTGCCATCTGAGCGATTTCCTCATTGTGGGTGATCATCACAATGGTCTGATGAAAGTGCTCGCTGGTGATTTTTAAAAGACCCAGAACATCCAGACTGGTTTTGGAATCCAGATTACCGGTGGGTTCGTCGGCCAGGATAATGGCCGGCTTAGAGGCAAGGGCCCGGGCAATGGCGACGCGCTGCTGCTGGCCGCCGGAAAGCTGGCTTGGAAGGCTGTAAAGCTTGCTTTTAAGCCCGAGGATATCAATGATTTTGCTTACGTATTTTTTATCAACGGCATGGCCGTCCAGCTCGATGGGCAGGACGATATTTTCATAAACATTGAGGACTGGCACCAGGTTGTAGTTTTGAAACACAAATCCAATTTTGCGGCGTCTGAAAATGGTCAGGGCGTCATCCTTCAAATCGAAGATGTTTTTGCCATCCACCATTACGGAGCCTGATGTAGGGCGGTCCAGTCCGCCGAGCATATGTAAAAGCGTGGATTTTCCACTGCCTGAGGTGCCGACAATGGCTGAAAATGAGCCTTCTTCTATCTCAAGGGACACATTGTCAAGAGCCTTTACAGTGGTTTCACCTGTACCGTAATATTTTTTTAGCTGTTTTGTCTGTAGAATGATCATAATGACCTCCATAATTGATAGTCTGTACGGAGTAAGAACTCCATAAACAAACTATAACAAAAACTTCTTTCCATGTTCTTTCCGGAATCTTACAGTTTTGACAGATTTCATTTAAAAGGCAGAAGTTTCTTCCTTTTTTTGAAAAGAGCGTGGCAGAAAAACAGAGAAGCAGGAGCCTTTACCGGGTTCGGAGGAAACCTTGATATAGCCGCCCTGCAAGGTGATAATCTCCCGGGAGAGGTAAAGGCCAATGCCAACGCCTTCTTCCTGGCTGACTGCGGAGGAACGGTAGAAGCGGCTGAAAATCTTGGGTATTTCGTCTTCGGAAATACCAATTCCAGTGTCTGAGACATCGATTCGGCAGAATAATTCATAGGCCTGCGCGGTGACGCGAATTTCTCCGCCCGGCGGGGTGTATTTGAGTGCGTTGTCCAGAATATTATAAAGAGCCTCCGCTGTCCATTTGAGATCAAAGCAGGCGGACAGGTTCTGCGGAACATCCATAATAAGCGTGACAGAACGGTTTTGAGCTTTTTTTAATACCCCCAGCGCGGCGCTTTCTAAAAGCACATCCATGGCGGAAGTCTCGGGTGAAACCTGAACAATGCCGTTTTCAAGCCGGGAGGCCTTGATCAGTGACTGGATCAGAAAATCAAGCTTTGCGCTTTGCCGGCCAATCTCATCTGCCAGCATCTGAGCAGATTCTGGCAGGCCTGACTGTTCTGCCAGCAAGTCAGAATAAAGCCTCAGGTTGGCAATGGGCGTTTTAGTCTGGTGGGAAATATCGCCGATAAGGGTCTGGACCTGATCCCGCTCAGATACAGTGCGGCTGCTGCGGGCACGGCTGGCGCTCAGAAAATGATGAAGCTTGGTTTCAAGGGCTGAGAGGCGGCTTTCGTCAAAAGCATTTTCTTCAAAGGTGTTCTCAAGAGCGCTGTCAAGCATTTGGTCCAGACAGGTAAGGGTCCGGCTTAAGCGGAATAGGCAAAGGATAAAGAACCCGCCGAGGAGAATGGCCGATATTGAAATAAGGATAACGGCTGCGTTCATTTTACGTCACCGCCCAGGTATACCCCAGGCCATAAACTGTCTGGATATACACAGGCTTTGAGGAATTGTCCTCGAGCTTGCTGCGCAGACGGCGTATGGTCACAGAGAGGGCGTTTTCATCCACAAAGTCCATGCTGTCTCCCCAGACCTTTTCCAGCAGCAGATCTCTGGTGACTGTGGTGCCGCGGTTTGCCAGCAGCAGCTTTAACAGCTTCTGCTCCGTTTTGCTGAGCGTCAGCTCATCTTCTCCTTTTAAAAAAACCATTTGGTCAAAATCAAAAGTAAAGGCGTCGATTTTTATGCGGTTTTGCCGTTCCTTCTGGCTTCGGCGCAGCAGCGCGGCGATGCGGGCACGCAGAATCGCCAGGCTGAAGGGCTTCGTGATATAGTCATCTCCGCCGTTTTCAAGGCCGATGACCACGTCCATTTCCATATCGTTGGCGGTCAGAAAAATAATGGGAACAGCAGAACGGCGCCGTATCTCCTGGCACAGCTCCAGCCCATTGCCGTCAGGCAGATTTACATCCAGAACGATCAGGTCAAAGGTATTGTCTGTCAGTTTTTCTCTGGCCTCCTTAATGGAAAAGGCGGAAAGTGTGGTATAAGAATCGTTTTTTAAGGACAGCACAAGTCCCTGGTTCAGGGCGCGATCATCCTCAACGATGAGTATTTTTGATGGTTTGTCCGTCATAGGTACCTCCTTGTACGCAGTTCAGTATAACCAGAAAAGCAGCAAAATGCAAGAAGAAGCGCTGCAGTTCAAATATGACACGACCTGTCAGATTCTGTCTGGTATAATATAGAGAGAAAGAAAAAGGAGAAATCAATGGAAACAATACCGGCCAAAACACTGGTCACCAAGAATAAAAATACCGCGTGGTTTGGAACAGAATACAGCATGAATATTTACAGGGGCTGCTGCCACGGCTGCATTTATTGTGACAGCCGCAGCGAATGCTACCAGAATACAGATTTTGACACGGTAAAGAAAAAGCAGGACGCCCTCAGGCTCATCGCCCGTGACCTTAAAAGTAAAAAGAAAAAAGGTGTGGTAGGAACTGGCGCCATGAGCGATCCCTACAATCCCTTTGAGAGAAAGGAGCGCCTGACCAGGGAAGCGCTCAATCTCATTGACCATTATGGCTTTGGCGTGGCCATCGCGACCAAGGGGAGCCTGGTCACACGGGATATTGATCTGCTGTCGCGTATACAGAGCCACTCCCCGGTTATCTGTAAGGTCACGATCACAGCGGCGGACGATGCATTGAGCGGTATTGTCGAGCCTGGGGCCCCGCCAAGTAGCAAACGGTTTGAGGCAGTAAAAGCCCTCTCAGACGCGGGCATCTATATCGGCATTTTGCTGATGCCGATTCTTCCCTTTATTGAGGACAACACAGACAATATCCAGTCGATTGTGGAGCAGGGGGCAAAGTGCGGCGCACGTTTCATTTATCCCGGTTTTGGTGTTACCCTTAGAGATGTCCAGAGAGATTATTATTTTAATCAGCTGGACCAGCATTTTCCCGGACTCCGGCAAAAGTATATGCGGCGATACGGCAATGATTATAGCTGCGGAGCTTCCAGAGCACATGAACTTTACACGTTTTTAGAAAATGTCTGCGGTCAGGCGGGCCTCAATTTCAGGATGAAAGATATTATCAAAGACTACAAAGGCCAGTATCAATGTGAACAGCTGTCATTTCTGAGATGACACGGCGTTTCGCCGCCTTCCCTTTTTTATTTTTGTTCTTTTTTTCAGCGGAAGATGTTAGAATGAAAAGACAATCATGGACAAAAGGAGAACAAAATGAAAAATAGAATTATAATCATTGACGATGATCCTAAGCTGTGCGCCCTACTCGAAAAATGTGTCACCTGCGATGGCTTTGAAGCGGCCTGCGCCAGTGACGGCCGCGAAGGGCTTGAAAAGTTGGAGGAGGGCAGCCCGGTGCTCGTGGTGTTGGATGTAATGATGCCCGGTCTGGACGGCTTCGAGGTGCTCAGGAAAATCCGTGAAACCAGTGCGGTACCAGTATTGATGCTGACAGCCCGGGACGATAATATCGACAAGGTATACGGGCTCCGGCTCGGGGCGGATGATTATCTCACAAAGCCCTTTGATATTAATGAGTTCAGCGCCAGGGTTCATTCGCTGGTGAGGCGCTACACCATTCTCAACGGAAGCGGGGAGGAAATCCTTGGCAGGCTGAGCTTTAAAAATCTTGAAATCGATCCGGACAGGCGGCTGGTTACAGTTTGCGGCAGAGGGATTGAGCTTCAGGCAAAGGAGTTTGATATTTTGTATTATCTGGCCAAAAACAAAGGGCGCGCCCTGACAAAGAAGCAGATCTATGAGGAGGTCTGGCAGGAAGAATACCTGTATGATGACAGCAATATCATGGCGCATATCAGCAAAATACGCAGACTTATTGAGCCGGATTCCAAAAAACCGACCTATATTCAGACCATCAAGGGCGTAGGCTACCGTTTTAACGCGGAGGTGTGATCATGGAAGGATTGGAAATGCTGCTGACAGCGCTTTTGTTCCTTGCCGGCAGCGCGGCTCTTATTTTGGCAGGGAAACTCTATCAGGCACGCAAAAGCGTCCGGGATATGAATGAGGCACTTGAAGATATCCGAAACGGCAATCTGAACCGCCGTATGCTGGCAGCGCCGGATAATATTGTGGCGCCCTTTTTTTATAAAATCAACGCTATTACGGAGGGGGATCGGGATACAATCGCGGAGCTCAATGAGCGCGATCAGGCCAACCGGCAGATGATGACCAGCCTTTCCCACGACGTCCGGACGCCGCTCACCACCCTGATCGGCTATCTGGACGCTGTCCACAGCCACCTGGTTGAGGGAGCGGAGCGGGAAGAATACATCGAAACAGCCCGGGAAAAGGCCCACAGCCTCCAGATGTATGTGGATGATCTTTTTGAATGGTTTAAGCTGAACTCCAACGAGCGGGTGCTGGAAATCGCTCCGGTGAATGTGACGGAAATGACCCAGACCGTTCTGAGTGACTGGCTTCCGGTTTTTGAGCAAAATGAAATGAATTATGCTTTTTTTATCCCGGAAAAACGCATGACTGTCTCTCTGGACACAGCGGCTTACAGAAGGATTTTAAATAATCTGATACAAAACGTGGTGAGCCACAGCGGCGCTTCTGCGATTTCTGTTGGTGTAGAGGAAAAGAAAGACAGTGTGGAGATATGGGTAAAGGATAATGGAAGGGGGATACCAGCGGAGGAGCTGGACCATATTTTTGATCGTCTTTATAAATGTGACCCTGCCAGAATGGGCAAGGGCAGCGGCCTTGGGCTCTCCATTGTGGAGCAGCTGGTCCGGCTGCAGAACGGCGATATCCGTGTAATGAGCGAAGTGGGAAAGGGGACGCGTTTTCTCCTGGATTTTAAGCTGGTTTGATGAAAGACAAGGTTAAAGCAAGGTTGAGGCAAGGTTGGGGCAGGACACAGGTGGTATCATAGCAGTATCAACAGAGGAGGAACTGAACGATGAAGGAAAAATATGTTATCGCTACAAAAAATCTGACAAAGGTTTATGGCGATCAGGTCAGCGTTTCGTCTCTTGATCTGCATGTGCGCAGGGGAAAGATATATGGCCTGCTGGGCCGCAACGGCGCAGGAAAAACCACCACCATGCGAATGCTCCTGGGATTAACTGAGCCCACTCAGGGCGCTATCCGTATTTTTGGGAAAGACCCGCTTAAGGACGGTAAGGCCCTGTACCCGAGAATTGGAAGCCTGATCGAGTCGCCGGGCTTTTATCCCAACCTGACGGGAACAGAAAATTTGAGTATTTTCGCCACGCTTCGTGGCATTCCGAGGAAGGAGGCAGTTAAAGAATCCCTTGAGCTTGTGGGGCTTCCATACAAGGATAAAAAGCTTTTTTCCAAGTATTCGCTGGGTATGAAACAGCGCCTGGCTATTGCCCTGGCTGTCATGCACGACCCCGAGCTTTTAATTCTGGATGAGCCCATCAATGGCCTGGACCCCATCGGCATCGCAGAGATCCGTGATCTGCTCAAAGCCTTTGCGAAAAAGGGAAAAACCATTCTGGTATCCAGCCACATTCTTTCAGAAATTGAGCTTTTGGCCGATGATGTGGGCATTATTGATAACGGTGTGCTTTTGGAGGAGGAACGTATGTCTGTGCTCAGGGATAAAAACCAGATGTATATCCGTTTTGTTTTATCCGATACGGCTAAAGCAGCGCGGATTCTGGAAAAGGTCTTTAAAACCAATGATTTCAGTATTGACGACAGACACACGCTGCGGCTCTTTGACACCAGCCTGCGGGTTGGTACGCTGACAAAATGTTTTGTGGAGAATGAGCTGGTGGTAGACGACGCCCACACCTGTGAGGATACCCTGGAGGATTATTTCAAAAAAGTTACGGGGGGTGTCGGCATTGCTTAAGCTTGTGCGCTGTGAGTTCTTAAAGCTGAAACGCAAAAAATTTGTGATTTTTATCGTTTTGGCGGCCTGTATCATGCCTATTCCGCTTACGGCCATTGTCCTGAAAACCGGCATCGGGCAGAGCGCGGACAATGTGATGCCGCCCGCGGAAATGTATGACGGCCTGTTTGGTATGATTGTGGGCTTTGGAAATTTTATCTCCATGCCCTGCATTATCGGGATCGTGGCAGCCATGCTGTTTTACATGGAAAGGGATAACGACACGCTAAAAAATCTGCGAACCATTCCCTTAAGCAGTAATCAGATTATCGCGGCCAAGATCATTACATTGTTCATATTAGGCATTTTTTATTCCGTTGCGCTCATGGCCTCATCCATGGTGGGCGGACTGATCGGCGGCGGTATCAATGGGGTGGGCTATAAGCTGTGGATCAGCATTATGACAGGTATTCTCCTGACTGCCGGAACCCTGCCGGTGGTCATTGCCATTGTCTTTTTCAATCGGAGCTATATTTTTTCGATTCTTCTGTCCCTGGTTTATGCGGTGGGGGGCTTTGGTGTCGCGAGTACCAGCTTTACAAGCGGAAACTTCACCAATCCGCTGCTCACCATTCTGCCTGTCCCGCTCATCTGGCGCTGGCAGGTGCTGGCCATCCAGGGCGGCGCGGCCGCGGCGGCGGTCAAAGAAACGGCGGTTTCCCTGCCTTTGGCGGCCGGAGTTGTCGGTCTGATCGCGGTGCTGTCCATCGTGGGTATTCTGTTTATCTACGGAAAACGTGAAAGTTGAGGTGCGCTGTGAGAAAACTAAAGTGGATTTTGTGTGTTGCGGCGGTTTTTATTTTTATTTATTTGACCGGCGGGAGGGAGAAGAAAAATGCTGAAATTGATTAAGACAGAATTACTGAAGCTCAAGCGCTACCCCATTGTCTGGGTGGCGGCAGCCGCCATGCTCTGCGGCCCGCTGCTTTCCTGGTTTACCATCTCCATGGATACCAGCGGAACCTATGCCTTTCCGGATTTCTCAGACAATGTTATCTGGACAAATTTTGACGCGGTCAATCCTCTGGTTTTTACGCTGTTGGCAGGTTATATTATCTCCAGAGAGTGGACAGATGATACCCTTAAAAACCTGCTGACCATACCCGTCCCCTTCAGTAAGCTGCTGACCGCTAAGCTTTTGGTTATCGCGGCTCTGGTGGCGCTGTCGGGAGTCGGCAGCTTCCTGGTAACCGTACTGTTTGCCGGAATATCCGAGCTGGAAGGCTTTACGGCAAATCTGGCAGTGCAGTCGCTTGTGCAGATGGTGGTCATGAACCTGTGCGTGTATATCGCGGTACTGCCCATCATTGTTTTTACCAGTAAAAAGCCGGGCGGCTTTGTCGCGGGCGTGGGCTTTGCCTTCTTTTACGGGGTCTGCGGCGGTCTGGTGGCAGGCCACGGACTCGGAAATGTGTATCCGCTCACAGCGGGCTTTGCCCTTATTAATTACAGAATTGATCCAGGCGCCTTTTCAGAAGGCTTTGCCTATAACCTGCCCCTGTGCTGTACGGTGCTGGCGCTGACACTGGTTCTATCCATTGTGCTGATGCTGAGAACCGGTAAGCATGTGCAGAAAAACAGTCATCGGCAGAGGGCGGCGGCTGCGGCAGTTGGTTCAAAAAGCAAAAAGAGATGATGCGGCGTTTCGCCGCATCATCTCTTTTATTATTTTCTGGTGATCTTTGTGCGGGACAGATTTTCACGAATGGTGCTGCGGGTTATTTCAAACTGCTCTTTTGGCAGAATATCCTCAATATAGGGGAGGGAAGGGGCGTAAATAAAGGAGCCGCCCTTTTTAAGCGCTGTCAGAATAGATTTATAGCATTTTACCCATTCCAGGTCACTGCCGTCCTGTGCGGCCATGGCGGCAGACATTTCTTTAATAAAGGCCAGGGGGGAGAGAATACTGCCCCAGTAGTCCTTACCATAATCGACATGTAAAAAATCGGATGCGCGCGTAACATCGGTATCCTCTGCGCTGGGGTCAATGCCGCAGGCGCGGTGGCCCTGTGCGTTTAAAAAGAAGACGAGGTTCCCTGTAGCGCCGGAACCCACCACTAAAATGGGGTCTTCCAGCTTATCCATATCTAAATCCAGGAGTTCAATCTGAAAGCCTGCGGAGTATTCAGAGTTCAAATTGATGGTATTGTTGTTATCCATGATCTTTCCTTTCTGAAATTGATGATGTAAAACTTATACCCATTATAACGAATTTAGGACGGAATGCCCAGATAAAAATTAAATTTACCATTTGGGGAAAAGTTGGTGTATAATAAAGCCATTATCGAAAAAATAGAAGGATAAAAAATGAAAATTTTATTTGAAAACACAACCATTTACAGCAAAAAAATTTATCTTGAGGCGCAGGGAAAATGGTATCAGAAAAACGCTCTGAAAAAACGCTGGTTCTATTTACTTATGGCTGCTTTTTGTTTTGTTTGCGCCTATTATTATCTGTCGCGAGCGTCCTGGCCGGCAGGCGTGATATTTATAGTGATGGGAATACTGCTGGTGCTTGTCTATTTTCAGGGATACCGCTTTTCGGCAGAGAGAGCCTACAATGAGCAAAAAGATATTTTTCCGGCCAGTGGCTTCAAATGGACCATCACCAAGGATAAGATGGTTTGGAAAACAGCTGAGGCAGAACGGCCTGTTTTTTACAAACAGATTGAAAAAATCTATGAGACAGGGCATACCTTCGTGCTTGTGGCTGGCGGAAAAATGCATATTCTTGACAAGGATGGCTTTACGGCCGGCAGTGCTGCTGATTTCAAAAGTTTTTTAATGAAGAAATGTCCTCAGGCTTTTAAATAAAGCTTGACCCTTACGCGGCGTTATCCCTTAAACTGAGATTAAGACACGAAAGGAGATGACGTTTTATGAAAATCAATGCCATTTATTCTGGAAAAATTTATGAAAAGATGATGAACGCTTCTGACGGAAAAAGAGATGACCTTTACCGTTATGAGATGATGAAGCCTTTTGAGTACAAGTGGGCATGTATCAATGTGCCGATTAAGGCTGCCCGGAAAGGCGGCTACGATGTGGTGATGGCCTCTGAAATGATGGGGCTTTTCCCACCAGAAAGGGTGGATCATTCACAGAAAGAAGCGGTGGAGTGGCTTAAAGAAGAAAGTCTTTGGTCTGCCAGTGAGGAAGCGATAAAGAAATCCCTGGATTGTTTTGTAAAGGCGGGTATCGAACTGCCGGTTCAGGAATACTTTTTTACCCTTCTTCTGGCCAATCCGGATAATCCATATACACAGATGAGTGAGGGGTACTGCGGGGACGGCGGCATTCCAGGCTATATTTTGGGCTCATTGGTGCCGAGTGAAACGACGGTCGCCAGGATGCCTGCGGCCCTGGCCCATGAGTGCAACCACAATGTGCGGTTTCAATTCCAGAAATGGCGGCCGGATATTACGCTGGCCGAAATGATGGTAAGTGAGGGACTGGCCGAAAATTTTGCCGCGGCTCTCTACGGCGAAAAAGCCGTTGGTCCGTGGGTAACTAAAACAGATGCGTCAGTTTTGGAAGAGGTGATAAAACCAAAGATTGTTGAAGCCTTTGATGTAACCGGCTTTGACGGTATTACACCCTGGCTTTACGGTGACGAGATAGCAGAGATACAGCATTTCTTCCCGGTGGGGATGCCCTATTGCGCGGGGTATGCCTGCGGTTATCATATGATCCGCCATTATCTCAAAAAAACGGGCGTCCCTATTGCGGAAGCAACCCTGAAACCAGCCGCTGAGATTATGGCAGAATGTTCAGATTTTTGGGGGCATTGACAGGGAAGCCTGGCCTTTCTATGATAAAAGCAGAAAAAATAAAAGTGATGTAAGGCCGTGGACATTGTCTGTCCGCGGCCTTTTTCAATGGTTTAAAACAGAGTCCGGGGATGAGATGCTCTGCCACCGTTAATTTCAGCGGCTTTGGGCATTTATTTACTGCAAAAGAGCAAATTTCAGTGAAATATGACAAAACCTGTCAGTATTTATAGGGTATAATACAGGAAAAGAGGAGGTGCAGTATGCTGGAATTACCAGAAAGCTATACCATAGCTGGACAATTAGACGAGATCGTTAAAGGAAAACAGATTGAGCAGGTGGTTGCGGGAGCATCACCACATAAATTCGCCTTTTTTAATGGCGAGCCGGAAGCCTGCCGTGGGCAGCTTCTGGGGATGAAAGTAGACAGGGCCACGTCGTACGGCGGCTATGTTGAAATTGAATTTGGGGATAAGCGGCTTTTGCTGGGGGACGGTGTCAATATACGCTATCTGGAGGCAAAGGAAAAAAAGCCCAAAAAGCATCAGCTGCTGCTGACCTTTGAGGATGAGAGCGCTCTGGTCTTTTCGGTGGCGATGTACGGGGCAATCTGGGCATATACAGAAGGAGAAAATGACAATTATTACCATCAGGTTGCCAGAGAAAAGCCATCGCCCTTAAGCGGAGAATTTAACTGGGAATGGTTTGAAGGCATTGTGGCTGCGGCTAAGAAGAATACCAGCGCAAAGGCTCTTCTGGCAACGGAACAGCGGATTCCCGGTCTGGGCAATGGCTGCCTGCAGGATATTCTTTTTAACGCTCGAGTGAACCCCAGAACAAAGCTGGAATATCTGACGGAAGAGGAACTCAGCCGTCTGTTTGACTCTGTTAAAGCCACTCTGCATCAGATGACTGTAAAAGGAGGGCGGGATACCGAGAAGGATATTTTTGGCATGAAGGGCGGCTATAAAAGCATTTTATCCAAAAATACTTATAAAGCGCCCTGTCCGGTCTGCGGCGGTGCCATTGTCAAGGAAGCCTATCTGGGCGGCAGCGTTTATTACTGTCCAAACTGCCAGCCCAATAAAAACTGTTAAAGCAAAAGAAGTAAAAGACCGGTTGTTCCGGTCTTTCTATGCTATAATATTTTCAATAGATAGGGAAGACTAAACTTCGGGAGGCGAAATGAAACTCATACCGAAAAGCGGAAATTTGAAAGATTATTTAGAAGAAAGTTTTTATGTTAATTACAGTGACAGTACCATTGTGGATAAGTCAGAAAGCCTGTACAGGCTTTCTGAAAATAAACTGGAGTATATTGAAAAGGTTTTTCTTTTTGTTCGGGATACCATTGATCATTCCTGGGATATTCAGGGGCACAGGGTAACACGGACGGCCTCTGAGGTGTTGGAGGCTGGTGAAGGTATCTGCTATGCTAAATCGATGCTGCTGGCGGCTTTGCTAAGAGTAAAAGGGATACCGTCCGGCTTTTGTTATCAGCGTCTGACCATTGGTGACACACCGGATACCGGCCATTGTATACACTGCCTTAATGGTGTGTACCTGGAGGGAGAAAAGCTGTGGATACGTATTGACGCTCGGGGAAATACCTTTGGAAAGAATGCTCAGTTTAATAAAGCGCATCCAGAAAGGGAGCAGTTAGCTTTTCCTGTCCGACCAGAGTGTGGTGAGAAAGACTATCCAGAAATCTATGTCAGCCCGGCGCCTGCTATCATAAAGGCTCTCGAAACAAATGAGGATGCTCTTGATATGATCTTACATGGCCTGCCAGAAGCTATATGAGGGAGGAATAAAATGAAGTCAGAAAAAATGATGAAAGGGCTTGTCTGTCATAAGGACGGCGCCATCGAGCTTTTGGATATGCCGTTTCCAAAGCTTGAGGAAGACACTGATGCCATTGTCCGTGTGACACTCTCAACCATTTGCACCAGCGATCTTCACATCATGCATGGAGCAGTTCCAAGGGCTGTTCCAGAAAAGGTGCTTGGCCACGAGTTTGTGGGTGAAGTTGTTGAGGTGGGGAGAAATGTTAAAAAGTTAAAACCAGGAGCGCGCGTTGCGGCCAACTGTATCACTTTCTGCGGAGAGTGTGCGTACTGCCGGCAGGGCTTTATCAACAACTGTGAAAAAGGAGGCTGGGAGCTGGGATGCCGGATTGATGGCTGCCAGGCCGAATATGTAAGAGTCCCCTTTGCAGATATGGGGCTGACTGAAATACCAGATACCGTCACCGACAAAGAGGCGTTGCTGCTGGGAGATATTTTGTCAAGCGGCTACTTCGGGGCGGAGCTCTGTGAGATAAAACCTGGTGATACCATTGCGGTTATCGGAGCCGGACCGGTGGGGCTCTGTGCCATGGGCTGCGCGCGGCTGTTTGGCGCCGCCCGGATTATCGCATTGGATATCCAGGATGAACGTCTGAAATTGGCGGTAAAGCAGGGATTGGCAGATGAGACCGTCAACCCGTTTTCAGAGGACGCTGAGAAGGCGGTTGCAGCCTTAACGGATGGCCGCGGGGCAGACGGTGTGATCGAGGCAGCTGGCGGCGAGAACACATTTGAGCTGGCCTGGAAACTGGCGCGGCCCAACGCTGTCGTCGCCCTGATTGCCATGTACGAAAAGGCTCAGACACTTCCGCTTGAAAAGATGTATGGAAAAAATCTGATTTTCAAAACCGGCGGCGTAGACGCTGTGCATTGTGAGCGCCTTATGAAGCTTATTGAGGCCGGACGGGTCAATACAGAATTCCTCATAACGCACGAGGCCCCTCTCAATGATATTTTAGAGGGTTACCGTATATTTGAGAAGAAGCTGGATCACTGCATTAAATGGGCAGTGACACCTTATCAACGCTAGCTTTGGTTATTTATAGATATTCGAGTATACCATATGGAGTAAGAACGATGGCGCCAGCAACGATAAGCTGTTCAGTGCCCTTTTGCAAAGCGCTGAGAGAGTCACAGCCACCGTCTTCTTCCAGCATCAGGGCATAACCTTCTTTCTGCATGCCAGGGTACAGAATAAAGTCTACGCCTTCCTGCTTTATCGAAAGCTTAGGATCAACCGCAGCGATGATTTTTTCCTTGAGCATGTTTTTCTCATTGGAAGATAAACTAAAAGTTTTCATAAAAGCGCTCCTTTCACAATAAGGAAATGATGCGGCGTAACGCCACATCATCTCCTGCAACTATAACATGTGTGGGATCAAAATACAAGAAAGTGCGGATTGCGCATTGTAATATCCGTTTTTTCTTAGCGTGCCGGGGCGTAGACGGCGGCTGAGCGTTTTGGAATATATAGGGTGGTAAGCCGACCGGGGCAGTTTGCCTTAGCGTCAATGAGGTCAGGCTCTGTGTCCATCCAGCCGCCGAAATCGCGGGATTCTGTGTTGAGAAGGGGCTGATAGCCGTTGCTGTCAGGAAGTGGGATGAAGCCATTGAAATCTTTTGTGGGATGGAAATTAAAGGCGAAGAGGTAAGGCCCCTTTGAATAGAGCAGCAGTTTTGCCCAGGTGTCAATGAGCAGAAGCTCAGACGGATATTCAAGCAGCTTTGTCTCCTTGACAAAATGAATCATGGCTCTGTCAAAATCCTGGAGATAGCGGTATCGAAGGTTGGTGTCTTCTGCCAGATGCCACTGCCGGCGGGCATACTGGTAGCTCCAGCCGTTTTCCTCCCGGGGAAAATCGATCCATTCGGGATGCCCAAACTCGTTGCCCATAAAGTTCATATAGCCTTCGCCAGCGCAGGTACAGGTGATCAGCCGGATCATTTTATGTAAAGCCAAGGCGCGTTCAATAACAGGGTTCTGGTTAAAAACATTCATATCGCTGTACATATCCTGATCAGCCAGCCAGAACATGATGGTTTTATCACCGACAATGGCTTGATCGTGTGATTCAGCATAGCCAATGACCTTTTCACCCGGCCGCCGCTGTGTAAGCTCATGCCAGAGTGCGTTTAAATCCCAGTCCTCGTCTCTTAAATCCCTTAATGTATGAATCCAGAAATCAGGGAGGCCCATGCCCAGCCGGTAGTCAAAGCCAAGGCCGCCCTGGGAGACGGGAAGTGCCATGCCGGGAAGCCCGCTCATATCCTCAGCGATGAGGAAACAATCCGGCTTTATTTCCTTTGCAAGGGCAGAAGCCATCTGGAGATAGGTAAGACCGGACATATCCGTATTGGATGAAAAGTACTGATCGTATGAATTAAAGTTTACGCCAAGGCCATGGTTATGGTACAGTATAGAGGTAACACCGTCAAAACGGAAGCCGTCAAAATGGTATTCGTCCAGCCAGAATTTTATATTGGACAAGAGAAAATGGAGAACCTCGGGCTTATCGTAATTAAAAACCTTTGAACCCCAGGCAGGATGATCGCCCTCCGGGCCGGCGTGAAAAAACTGATAGTCCGTTCCGTCAAATTCTCCGATACCGTCCAGAACATTGCGTGAGGCGTGGGAGTGCACTAAATCGAGGATAACCGCGATACCGAGATGGTGCGCTGTGTCAATGAGCGCCTTTAAGTCCTCGGGAGTACCAAAGCGGGAGGAAACCGCAAAGAAATTAGAAACCTGATAGCCAAAGGAGGCGTAATAAGGGTGCTCCATGATCGCCATAAGCTGGACAGCATTGTAGCCAAGTCCGGCAATATGAGGCAGCGTGTTTTGTGTAAACTCTTTGAAGGTCGAGACCTCTGGAGACTCTCCGGCGATGCCGATGTGAGCTTCATAGATGAGCGGCGGCACGGATTGATCGGGGTGAAAGGCCTTATCATGCCATTTGTAAGGCTGTTCGGGATTCCAGATCTGCCCGTCAAAAGCAAAGGTGTTTTTATCCTGTATCACACGCTTACAGTAGAGCGGTACCCGGTCAAAGGACTGATCCTTGGTTTTAATATGTACTTTAACCCGTGAGCCATGTGGCAGCGCTTTTTTTCCGGGGAGAAAGACTTCCCATCTGCCGCTGCCCAAAGGCTTTAGGGGGGTAGCGTCTCTGTCCCATCCGTTAAAATCACCAATGAGAAAAACAGACTTGGCGTTCGGAGCCCACTCACGGTATACCCACCCCTCGGCCTTTTGGTGAAAGCCGAAATAGAGGTAACCGTCTGCAAAATCAGAAAGGCTCTTTTTATTCTTTAAAAGAGCCTTTTTTTTCATATTAAACCGGTTGTTTCGCCATTCGATTGCAGATTTATAGCGTTCTAAATAGGGATCTATGTTTAAAATTTCTAAATTATCTGAAGACATTTAATCAACTCCTTAACTTGCTTTATAAATACCCTTTTGAGTAAAAAATAAAACAACTGAGAGAAGAATTATAGTCTGAAATTATGCTAAAACAGAAAGAAGCCAGCCATAGCCCTCCGCCTCCATTTGATCCTTTGGAATAAACCTGAGCGCAGCACTGTTGATGCAGTAGCGTTCACCGCCAAGGTCAGCGGGTCCGTCCTCAAAGACATGTCCTAGGTGTGCGTCGCCCGTCCGGCTGCGCACTTCTGTCCGGACCATACCGTAGCTGGTATCTTTATGCTTACGGATCGTGTCCGGATCAATGGGCTTTGAAAAAGAAGGCCATCCACATCCGGCGTCAAATTTATCAGATGAAGAAAAAAGAGGTTCGCCGGTGGTGATGTCCACATAAATTCCCGGTTCAAATTGATCCCAGTATTCGCCGGCAAAGGCGCGCTCAGTCATGCTGTTTTGTGTCACCTCATAGGCTTCGGGCGATAGCGTCTCTTTTAAGGACTGGTCGTCAGGCTTTTTATATGTATCTGGTACTTTAGCTGATTTTAGAGTATGTTGTTTCATCATAAAACCTCCTTACATGCGATGATTTGATTATACCCAATTCGACACAAAGCATGCTTAAATGAAACAATTGAGAGGCTAATGAGATATTTCTGTTGACAAACTTAAGAAATCAATAAGCAGCTTGACAAAGTGAAACAAAAGAAGTAAAATAGCAAAGAAATAAATATTTCGGTAGGTGAGGCTACCACAGGGATATGGATTACTGCCGCAAACTAGTGGAGACACTACAAGATGGTCAACAGTTTATGTCGAACGCAAGGCATTGACTAATGTAATTTCACCGCCCTGTGAAGCTAAAGCTTGAACGGTGAATAGATTAAGAGACGATTTTTTGATAGGTTGTCCTCTGTCATTGCTTGGGCTTTGGCAGAGGTTTTTTTATTGCAATAGAATAAATATAAGGTCGAAAAGGCAGGTGAGAAAAATGGACGTTGGACGAGAGAAAGGCATAGGTCCCGGAAGGGCAGAGGAAGCAGTGGAGGAACCGTGCAAACAAAAGAAATGGGTTTGTTTTTCCACCTCTGGCAGCTGCCTTTACTGAGGCTTGTGTCTTAACAAAACTGATAAACAAAAATTCAGGAGGTTAAGACAATGAAAATGATTTTAAATAATGTAAAAAACAGACTGTTGGAAGCGGCCGTTACAGAGCAAAACACTCTTGTAAAGACTTACAGTGCCGGAAGCTACACAGAAGAAAAGGTTGCTGAAATGCGTGAGGCCTTTGGTGAAAATAAACTGAGCCGCCATCAGAATGATTCTGTCCTGAAGCGAATTTTTGAGGCTTTTGTCAATCCCTTTACAGTTATTTTGATTGTGCTGGCATTGGTTTCATTTATTACGGATGTCGTGATGGCAGCCCCGGGAGAAAAAGATCCTGTGTTTGTGATGATTGTCGGAATCATGGTGCTGATCAGCGGATCACTGCGTTTTTTTCAGGAACAGAAATCAGACCGGGCAGCCGAACGGCTTGGCGAAATGGTCGAGACAACCGCTGCGGTCGACAGGAGTCCGGCCGGAAAAGCAGAGATCCCTCTGGATGAAATTGTGGTGGGGGATATTATCTATCTGGCGGCTGGTGATATGGTTCCAGCCGATGTCAGAATACTGAACGCGCGCGATCTTTTTATCAGCCAGTCCTCCTTGACAGGAGAGAGTGAAGCGGTTGAAAAGTATGGAAATCCGGTAAAAAATACGCAGGGTGATCCGCTGTCCTGTAATAATCTGGCTTTTATGGGAACGAACGTTGTCAGCGGGTCAGCCAAAGCGCTGGTACTGGCAGTTGGCGATGATACGATTTTTGGCTCTCTGGCCAGCCAGCTGAGCCCAAAGCGTCAGGATACAAGCTTTGATAAAGGGGTTAATTCTGTTTCATGGGTTTTGATCCGCTTTATGCTGGTCATGGTTCCGCTGGTATTTTTAGCCAATGGACTGACAAAAGGCGATTGGCCTGAAGCCTTTTTATTCGCGATTTCAGTGGCAGTTGGGTTAACACCGGAAATGCTGCCGATGATCGTCTCGGCAAATCTTGCGAAAAGTGCAGTGGCCATGTCGAAGAAAAAAGTCATTGTCAAAAATCTGAGTGCTATTCAGAATTTTGGCGCCATGGATGTTTTGTGTACCGATAAAACAGGAACCCTTACGCAGGATAAGGTGGTTCTTGAGTACCCTTTAGACATTCATGGCAATGAGGACGACCGTGTCATGCGTCATGCTTTCCTGAACAGCTGGCACCAGACAGGCCTTAAAAACCTGATGGATCAGGCGGTCATTAATCATGTTGATCTGGGAACTGCCGCTGTATTAAAAGAAGAATACCGGAAAGTGGACGAAATTCCCTTTGATTTCAACCGCCGCCGTATGAGTGTGGTGGTAGCAGACGGCACTGGCAAGACCCAGATGATCACAAAGGGTGCCATTGAAGAAATGCTGAGTGTGTGCAGCTTTGCAGAGTACAAGGGTAAGGTCGAGCCCATCACCGAAGAGGTTCGGAATGAAATCCTCGAGCAGGTACGGCGTTATAATGACGCCGGCATGCGGGTTTTGGGTGTGGCGCAAAAGACAAACCCAGCACCGGTGGGGCTGTTCTCGGTCGCGGATGAATCCGACATGGTGCTGATCGGCTACCTGGCTTTTCTCGATCCGCCAAAAGAAAGCACCGAAGCGGCCCTGAAGGTTCTTAAAGAGTATGGTGTGGGTGTTAAAGTGCTGACAGGTGACAATGAAGTAGTGACAAAAGCAATCTGCCGCCAGGTCGGTATGCCGGCCCGGGAGATACTGTTAGGCTCAGATATTGAAAAAATGGACGATGACACCCTGGAAAAAGCTGTTGAGAGGACCGATATCTTTGCCAAGCTCTCTCCACTGCAAAAGGTGCGGATTGTGGAGGCATTAAAGAGTAATGGGCACACCACTGGGTTTCTGGGAGATGGGATCAATGACGCTGGCGCCATGAAGACGGCCGACGTAGGGATTTCGGTCGATACCGCTGTGGATATCGCGCGCGAGTCCGCGGACATTATTCTGCTGGAAAAAGACCTGATGGTGCTGGAGGAAGGTGTGGTAGAGGGCCGTAAAACCTATGCCAACATCATTAAATATATTAAAATGACCGCGAGCTCAAATTTTGGCAATATGTTTTCTGTTCTGGCGGCCAGCATTTTTCTGCCTATGCTACCTATGCTGCCCATGCAGCTTTTGGTGCTCAACCTGATTTATGACATCTCCTGCACGGCTATTCCGTGGGACAATGTCGACCCGGAATATCTGAAGGTTCCAAGAAAGTGGGATGCCTCCTCCATTGTTAAATTTATGCTCTGGATGGGGCCTGCCAGCTCTGTGTTTGATATTACCACCTATTTGTTTCTGTTCTTCTACATTTGCCCTATGGTTTTCGGTGGCGCCTTCCATACCCTTGACCAAACGTCTCAGATCGGGTTTATTGCGCTGTTCCATGCCGGGTGGTTTGTCGAGTCCCTTTGGACTCAAACACTGGTCATTCATATGATCCGTTCGCCAAAGTTGCCCTTTATCGGGAGTCATGCTTCCTGGCAGCTGACAGGATTAACCACCCTGGGAATTGCCATCGGCACGCTTCTGCCCTTTACCTTTATTGGAGCAGCTCTCGATATGGTGCCGCTTCCGGGAATGTATTTTCCGTTCCTCATAGTCACAGTGCTGATGTATATGGTTCTGGTGACAATGCTGAAAAAATTTTTTGTCCGCCGCTATGGCGAACTGCTTTGAGCATACTGGAAACCTGTGCAGACGAAACGTCCCGCACAGGTTCTTTTTATATCGAGGTCACAGCGGTTGTTTCCGGGCGCGTTAAATGATAAAATGTCTGGAAACAGGCTGAAAATAAAGAATGCAACCGTTGGTTGACAAAATGTAAAAAAGGGTTGGTAGCCTGATAAACCATGCCTTTGCTAAAATAGGAAACGGAGGTGGAAAGAATGACATTTCAAGAAAGACTGTTTCAGCTTAGAAAACAAAAAGGGTTTTCACAGGAAACGCTCGCAGAGCGTATGGGCGTTTCCAGACAGGCCGTTTCTAAATGGGAATCGGGACTATCCAATCCGGATATCAATAATCTTGTTTTTCTGAGTGAAATTTTTGAGGTTTCTTTAGATGAGCTCATAAAAGGCGAGGCGCCGCAGGCTTCTGAGAAAGAGGAGACGATAAAAATTGTGGAAGTTCCCTGCAGCCGGCATTATGAATATAAAAGCCGGCATCATATTGGCGGTATTCCTCTGGTTCACATAAATGTTGGATGGCGCGGCGGACGTTTCAAGACGCATTTCAAGGCAAAGGGCATTATCGCAGTTGGAAACATTGCGACAGGACTTATCTCCATTGGCTTGATTTCAGTGGGACTTTTTTCTTTTGGGGCGTTGAGTTTTGGTCTGCTGGCGCTCGGAGGGTTAGCTCTGGGGCTTATGCTCGCCTGTGGCGGCATGGCTGCAGGGGGAATCGCAATCGGCGGCGTTGCTTTAGGAGTCTTTGCGCTCGGTGGACTGGCGGTAGGGATGTTTGCCAGCGGCGGATGTGCCATCGCTTCCCATATAGCAGTGGGCGGTTATGCAAGAGGGCATATTGCCTGTGGCGACATCGCCAGAGGCGTGCGAATTATTGAGCGGCATATCAGTGGTAGCGGCACTGTCATTGACAGTGAGATGATGATATTAGCCATCAGGCAGGAATTTATAGGAATGTGGGCGCCTTTCCGGGAGTTTCTGATAATGCTTTATGGGGGATGGTAAGGAGTTGAAAAATGAAAATATATATAGTTGATTCATTCACAGAAAAGCGGTTTTGCGGGAATCAGGCAGGCGTTGTTCTTCTCGAAAATGGAGAGGATTTCCCCAATCCTGATTTTATGCGTTTGCTGGCCGCAGAGCTGCGCTATTCTGAAACCGCTTTTGTAAAGAAACTGGAGAGAGAAGCCTTTAAATTGAGGTATTTCACACCAGCGCAGGAGGTTGAGCTCTGCGGGCACGCGACCATTGCGGCCTTTACGGTTTTGCGTGAGGAAAGCGTCATAAAAGTTGGAAGCTACAGGGCTGAGACAATGGCCGGTTCCCTTGAGATCGAAGTGTCCGGTAAAGATATCTGGATGGAAATGGCCGCGCCAAGAACGATTAAAATTTTTGAGCGGAAAGAAAGCGCGGCCCTTTACGCTTCCCTGTCGCTTGACAAATCTGACGTACCCGAAACGTTGGTGCCTCAGATTATAAACACAGGCCTCAGCGATATTATGCTGCCGGTAAAAAGCCAAATGGCTTTGGAAAAAGCGGTATTAAATGCTCAGGAGGCTTCTCGATTGTCTGCTGCTTATGATGTGACAGGGATACATCTTTTTTGTCTGGAGGAGGCGCTGGAAGTCACGGCCCGCTGCCGTAATTTTGCGCCAGCCTGCGGGATTGATGAGGAATCCGCCACAGGCACCTCCAATGGCGCGCTGACTTGGTATCTCAGGCGGCATGGCCTTATAAAGCCCGGTGAGATCAATTGTTTTATTCAGGGGGAGGCTATGGGAAAGCCTTCAATGATTAAAACAATTTTTGATGAGAAAGAGGAAAAGCCGCGCATCCGGGTTGGCGGCACAGCAGTCATTGTGCTTAAGGGAGCGCTTGTTTAGATTAACATAGAGTAAAAGAGATGATGTGCCGTTTTTGCCACACCATCTCTTTTTTTTAATTTTCCTCTGCTGGAAGGAGTTCAATGCTTTGAAAAATTTTGCGTGAAGCCAGAGTGATGACAATGGCAATAAGACCAGTGCCAAAAATGACTGTCCAGGGAGCACTGTCGGATATTTTAAATAGAAAACCATACAGTGCCTGCCCGATGGGCTGTGAACATACTGAAATTGCCATGATAAAAGACATCACCTTTCCAATTAGGCTTTCCGGTGTAATGATCTGCACATAAGACATCATCATAACGGTAAAAATAGAGGCCAGTGCCATGAGCGACATTCCAAAGAAGGTGATGACCGCGTAGCTGATCATTGACGGCAATCCGAGCAGAAGCACGAGGCCCATTGGAAGAACACAGAGAGCAGAACCAGCCAGAATGAGGTGTGCTTTATCCTGGGTGAGCTTGTTTGAAAGCAGGCTGACAAGAACGCCGCCGAGAAGCGCTCCGGCCATCATGATCCCTTGAGCGATACCGTAAAGCTGGCTGGAAAGGCCAAGATTGATGGTGATGACTGTAGGCATCCCGATAATGAACATAGAGGTGATAAAAAGGTTAAAGGCACAGACGACAAGCAGGGCTTTAAAAATAACGGGCTGTTGATGCAGAATAAAGCTAAGGCTGTCCCGCATATCGCCTTTGACAATGGAAAAAACAGAGCTCTCGGCTGGCCGCTTTTTATAGGGCATGTGAATAAAAATTTCCATGACTGCAGAAAGGAAGAAGCTGATGCCGCCAATAAAGATAATGGGGGTAAGACCAAAAAAACCATAGAGCATACCACCGAAAACAGGTCCTAAAAGCGAGGAGAGAGACTGTACCTGGTTGACAACAGCGTTGGATTTCATCAGGTTTTCGGGTGAAGAAAGCATGGGAATGCTGGACTGGACCGAAGGGCTGTAAAAGGACTGAATAATGGAAAGCAATACCATCATAACGCCAATCAAAACCACTGCATGATCAGGGACAAAAATAAGGCCGAAAATAATGACAATTCCTGAGGTGATAAAATCCAAAATGACCATGATGTTCCGGCGATTCACACGGTCTGCAATAATACCGCCGATAGGGGACAGCAGGGCCATCGGAATCATTGATATGGCCATGATCGAGCCAAAAACAGCCGAAGAGCCTGTAAGATTAAGCAAATAAAGCGGCAGGGCAAAACGTAAAATCGCATTCCCGAACAGTGAGATAATCTGCCCGAGAACGACCAGGGTAAAATCCCGGTTGAAAAGTTTTGAGTTGGTATTCATGGTAAAAACCTCCAAAAAAAATTTAATACCGACCGATGGTATGTAAAAAGCTAAAAAATGCTGCTCCTTTAAGGAGCAGTATTAATACCACATCCCCAATGTATTAACTAAGCACTGGGTATGTGGTGATGCTTGAATTTACTCTTCAGAGTAAACGGCGTCGGCAAAGACGTCGATGGCTTTTTTAACAGCCTCATTGATAAGGTTTAATCCCTGAGAAGAAAGAAGGGTATCAAGAAACTTAATTTTTTCATAAAACTCTTCCCGCGTTTTGGTAAACAGCGCAGGCGTAATCCAGAGATTCGACAGCAGAATTAGGGTTTCTGCCAGCTCTTTCGGATATTGGGTATGAATCGAGCCGTCTGCGACCCCCTGCTCAATTAGGACTTGAATGGCGGGGGCGGTGTCCTCCATTGAGGTTTTAACCTGCATGACCAGCATCCGCGCGTTTTTTAACAGGTCGGGAACCATGTGATAAACCGCGTGGTTAAAGGGGCTTTCCAGCGATATAATCATACACTGCTGCAGGCGTTCCAAACCAGTTTTATTTGTCGGGTTCTGCGTCATTACATCCGAAAGACCCTGCTCCTTGTAAAAACGGTCAGTCACAGCATCGAGAATTTCTTCCTTGCTTTTAAAATGGTGGTAAATTGCGCCCTTGCTCAGGTCGCCGAGCGCATTGACGATATCTTGAATCGTTGTGGCTTCATAGCCTTTTTCCATAAATAATTCCCAGGAGGTGTCCAGAATACGGTTAATTGTTACCTCGGGATGTTTGTTTCTAGCCATAGCTACTTCCTTTTTAGATACATTCGGTTGGTATGTAAAGATGATACCATCACATTTTTTTATTGTCAAGCTAATCGTTATAATTTAAGCATTCTTCATAAGGGCGTCAATATTTCCAGATGTAATGTCTGTCAGGTATCTCTGAACTTTCTCGGCAGGCCAGTCCCACCAGCTTATTTTAAGCAGTTTATCAATTGTCTTTTCATCAAAGCGTTTTTTTAACGGTTTAGCTGCAACACCGCCGACAATGGTGAAGGGCTCTACATCCTTTGCGACAACGGCTCTGGAACCTACGATGGCGCCATGTCCGATATGGACGCCGGGAAGAATGATGGCCTCATAGCCGATCCATACATCACTTCCGACAATGGTGTCGCCTTTGTTTTCCCAGCTATCCTGAATTTGAAGTGGCATGTCCCAATCATCGGAAAAGAGAGGGAAAACAAAGGTGGATAACGAGTCCATCGCGTGATTGGCGCCGTTCATAATAAATTTTGCGCCACAGGCGATGGATCCGTATTTTCCGATAATTAAGCGGTCATGATTGATGGGATAGTGGTAGAGAACATTATTCTTTTCAAAATTGCGGGGATCATTGACAAAGTCGTTATAAACGGTAAAGTCCCCGACTTTAATTGCGGGGTCTGTTATGGCGTTTTTGAGATAAATACTGTTTATATCACCCTTTCGGGGATACATTTTATTTGCGTTTGGCATTCTGTTTCCTCCTTAAGTCTTTTAATGATTATACCACAGGATATAAAATTTAACCGAAGTGTAAAACGTAAAAAGGCTTTTCTTTTTCCGAAAAAGGTGTTAATATTAAAGACCCTGATTACGAGATTGGAGGACGGTGAATGATTGAGAAAATACTTTTTACGGATCGGCTGGTCCTGAGACGTTCAGAGACAGTACTCTCTGGAATGGTAGCCGAGTATTTTATACGAAACGCCGATTTTCTGAAAGCCTGGGATGCGGCGCATGACTCAGAGTTTTATACAGAAGCTTACCAGAAAAAAGTTTTGGAACAGGATGAAAAAAATTTTTTTCAGGGGCAGAGTTTAAGGTATTGGCTGATGCCTGAAAATGAAAACGTGGTTATTGGTAACATTTCTTTTAACAATATCGTTATGGGACCATTTTGCTCATGCTTTCTCGGTTACCGGTTGGATGAAAAAAGGCAGGGAAGAGGGCTTATGACAGAAGCCCTGAGGAAAGGGATTGAAACAGCCTTTGGACCGCTGGGACTTCACCGAATTGAAGCCAATATTATTCCCAGAAACAGAGCGTCTCTGCGGGTAGCCGAAAAACTTCATTTCAGGAATGAAGGCTTATCCTCAAAATATTTAAAAATTAACGGTGTATGGGAGGACCACATTCACATGGTTTTATTGAACGAGGAGATGGAATGAACATGATTTTAGAAACAGAACGATTATCACTCAGAGAAATGAATGACGATGACTTTGCAGACCTCTGTGAGATGCTTCAGGACCCTGTTGTTATGACGGCCTATGAACATGCTTTTGAGGATGAAGAAACAAGACAGTGGCTGGAGAATCAAAAAAGACGCTACCGTGAAGATGGTTTTGGTTTATGGGCCGTGCTGCTCAAAGAAACCGGAGAAATGATCGGGCAGTGTGGCCTGACCCGGCAGTGTGTGGGCGAAAACTGTGTTTTAGAGATTGGCTATCTGCTTAAAAAGGATTTCTGGCATGAAGGTTATGCAACCGAAGCAGCCACTGCCTGTAAACAGTATGCCTTTGAGGTTTTAGAAGCTGAGGAGGTCTTTTCCATTATACGGGATACGAACACCGCCTCACAGGCCGTAGCAAAACGTAACGGAATGACGTTGAAGGGAGAAATACTCAAGCACTATTATGAAATGGATATGCCCCATTTACTTTATTCAGCAGTGAGAAAATAAAGAACTCCCCTTTTGGGGAGAGGTCAGCATTTAAGATTCTTTATCAAGGGCAATCCGGTGCTTTTCATAGGTTTTTATCATATCCAGCACATAGATTTGTTCCTCTGGGCGGAGATCAACCAGAATTTCATGAATCTGTGTTAAAATCTCATTGGCATTCCACTCGGGGAGCGGATAGGCCATCGGGCCCTCCTCGCGGAGCAACCACTCTTTGCTGATTTCCAGTGTTTTACAGATTGTATCGACATAAGAGACTCGCGGATGCTCTGTTTTGTCGCGTTCGATATCTGTAATAACCGTACGTGAGGTGCCTATTGCTTCAGCCAGTTTATCCTGAGAAAATCCTTTTGCTTTGCGCGCTTCTTTCAACCGTTCTCCGATACTCAATAGTCAACCCCCTTTTATAGTATTTGTTTTTTAATTTACCATACTTGAGACCCGCTGTCAATCAGTGAATTAGGGATATAAACTCCTCTGTTACCAGTGTTTTAAATACTTAGTTGACATTCAGAGTGAATTAATATAAAATGAATTTAATAAACGAAAAAGAATATAAAATACATATACTTAGACCTGATGAATGGAGGAGATTCCAGTGAGTAAAGAAAATGCGGTTGTTGAGGAAATTCTCGAGCATTTGAGTCAGGCCACACCTGAATTTCAAAAGGAAATTCTTTCGGTGGTAACAGAGCTAAAGGCGACCTCGGATCCCGATGATACAGCTTCTAAGGAAAGAAAGGAGCACAGGCAATGAAGGAACTTGACCACAAAGCCATTGGTTTGAGAATCCGAAAACAGCGGATACTTCTAAAAATGAGCCGTGAAGAGCTGGCGCAGAAAATAGGAGTTTCCACTACATTTTTGACAGATATAGAGTTGGGAACAAAAGGATTTTCACTTAAGAGTCTGAACCGTTTTTCTCAGGTACTCAAAATGTCGGCAGATGCTATTTTATATGGACCAGAAAATTCTGGTAAAACGACGGGTTTGCTGGATGCAATGGCTCAGTGCCCTGAGGAGATAGTCCACTGCGCAGAAGAGATAATTCTGCTTTTCCTTTTAAGCCACCAACGCGAACAATAAATTAAGCAGCATGATAATAAAAGCAAACAGGGACCCTTTGGCAAAGGCCTCTGTTTGCTTTTATTTTAGGTCAATATTCTATTTTCTGAGGTGCAATGCCGGCCAGGTCAGATTCATCTAAATAAATTGAGACTTCGCCACATTTTGGGCAGACCGCAGCCTTTGGCTTTCCGATCGTTTCGCCAAATGTACCCTCTTTTGTAACTTTTAAGCCATTACCTGAGCTGTCAATTTTAATGTCAAAGCTTTCGCTCATTTCATATTGACAATGTGGACAAATTCGCATTTGTTACACCTCCAATTATATTATATGGTCTTATTATATCACATTGTATGAAATTGGTGAAGCTATTTAAGTATGTTTGTAAAAGACTATGCTCTGAATTTGGGATTGACTTTTTCTAAAAGATGGTCTATACTGATACTAGTCTCGATTATACTAGTTGTCGAAGGAGAAGTGATGTCGACAGTAAATTTATTAATTCTGGGTGTTTTAATGGAACAGCCCATGAACGCTTATGAAATGCAAAAAGTTATGGACAGCCGCTATATCAAACGGTGGACTAAGATCAGCACCCCCTCTATTTATCGAAATCTTGTGACACTCTGCGAACGGGGATATATTGATGGAGAGGTGGTTAAAGAAGGGGAAATGCCGCAAAAAACCATCTACACCATAAACGAAAAAGGAAAGGCCTGCTTTTTCGATTTGATGGAGAAATGTATTGATAAGCCCGAAACGGTCTATCTGCCTTTTACGGCATTTATTGCGAATATTGAAAAGCTTGATGATGCGACTGGAAAAGCAATGCTTGATCAATTATATCAGACTTTTTTTGACAAAGCGCATCGGCTTGAAACAGTGGCAAAGGGACCTTTGGTATATCAGGGAACTTCGGTCATTGATTTGAACCGTAGAATGTACCTGCTGTTTTGTGATTGGATTAAAGAATTTAAAGAGAATTATTACGGATGACTGGCATTACCGTTTATCCGTTTGTTTTTAACTTTATAGTATATTCGATAGTAGTATAAAAGAGATTATTCCGCCTCTAATGCGGTTTTATTTTAAGTTTAATAGTATCGTTGATACTAGTATCAAGTAGATGAAAGAAGGATTTATTTTAATGAAAAAAACAGATAATACATCAACTACATTGATTTTGATCGGTGTAATGGTCAGCCTTTTGCTGGCAGCCCTTGACTCGACAGTTGTCAGTACTGCGATGAAGCCTATTATCGAGGATTTAGGCGGTATGGCTTATTATGCATGGCCTTTTACAGCCTACATGCTTTGCTCAACAATGGCGACATTAATCTGTGGCGGTATTGCGGATATTTATGGTCATAAGCCACTTTTTATGAGTGGAATCATTGCTTTTAGCCTGTTTTCAATGCTTTGCGGAATATCTCAGAATATTTTTCAACTCATTGCGTTCAGAGGTCTCCAGGGGATTGGTGGAGGTTTAATTGCAGCGAGTGTATTTACTGTGATTGCGGATGTATTTCCACCACAAAAAAGAGGGAAATATATGGGGATCGTTTCATCAATGTATGGACTGGCCAGCGTCATAGGACCTCTGGCTGGAGGGTTCTTTTCAGATCATTTAGGCTGGCGGTGGATTTTTTATATGAATTTGCCCATTGGTATTGCAGCCGCTGTACTGATTGGCATAGCGCTTCCAGGAATTAAAAACAACCGTAAAAGCTTGGATGTTTTGGGAATTTTTCTGTTAGCTATGGGTGTGATTCCTCTGCTGTTGGTTTTGAGTCTGGCAGGTAAGGAAATTGGCTGGTTTTCTCTTCACATGAATCTGGCACTTTTGTTCTCGGTACTGGTACTGATCGGATTTGGATTTCATGAGAAAAGGGCTATGAACCCCATTATACCGCTGTCATTTTTGACTAACAGGGCCATCAGCTTTTCTTTTGCGACCGCCTTTTTAGCTCAGTTTGTTATGCTTGCCGCCATCGTTTATCTGCCCTATTATGCCCAGGGCGTTATGGGAATTTCAGCAACGGCATCGGGCATTACGACCATTCCCATGATGCTGGCTCTGTTGATTGCCAGTAATTTTACTGGCAGAATGATTTCGAAATACGGAAAAGCGCCAAGATTGTCAGTTGTATCTTTTGTCATTCTTTTGCTTGGTGCGTTTCTGCTTTCGCACATTGGGGCAGGCACGCCTTACGTGTTGATAGTTACGTATATGTCGATCCTGGGTTTTGGCATTGGCATGAGCATGCCCATCGCGAATGTCAACGCTCAAAATGCCTGCCCTCCGCCCCAGATAGGAACGGTGACTTCGTCAGTGCTGTTTTTTAGAAATATTGGCGGGACAGTGGGATCTTCGATGTGCGGGGCAGTCATGAACGAAGGACTGACAAAGGGAATGTCAAATCTGGATGTGGGCAGCCTTCCGGATACAGTCACGGCGCTCCTGAAAAATCCTCAGGTTATTATTAACGCAGATGCGGTCGACCAGATTCGCACAGGTATACCGGCAATCCTTGTCGATGGTTTTAATACGCTGCTGGGGCAGGCTAAAGAAGTCATTGCGATGTCGGTAGATCATGTTTTCCTGATCTGTGTGGCAGCAGGTATTCTGGGCATTGTAGCCTCGTGTCTTATGAAGGAAGCGCCTTTGCTTTGGAAAACAAAGCCATAAAAAGAGCAGCCGCTTTTAATGCGGCTGCTCTTTTTGATGTTGATATTGGCCGACAGCTGTCACGTATGAGGACCAGGTGGCATGTGGACACCGCACTCTGTGCCTGTTTTCAGAACTTCGTAATAACCGTCAATCCATTCAGACAGGCCTTGAAGCATATGGTTTTTAATCATGTTTTGAGTGTTCGGATTTTTAAACATTTTCTGCATGGCCAGGGAGATGATGGGAAGAGGAAGTTTAAATAATGGCGCAGAAAAGATATTTTTAAGATCAACCCAAGAGAAGCACATATCTGAACCCTTTTTCTGTAAGCTTTAACATCCGGGCTATCCTCTTTGGTGAATGGGCAAAACGGTCATAGGTGCCGACCTCTAAGATAGCGCCTGCATTGACATAATGTTGGAGATAGTGGACCCGGATCCAGTCAGTTATATCCGCCTGAAGCCTGATGCGCAGGGAGCTGCAGCCAAAAACTGCCTTTAAAACAATTAAGCGGTCGATTATCTGGCCGCTGCTTTCACCCAACAGGGTGTCTTCAGAAAAGACAATAGTCTCAACCGACGAATCGGAGCTTCCTCCCCGCTCACCTGTGATGGAAAAGCCAACAGATATTCCGCTGGTGCAAAAAAGGGTTGGAGCTCTGACTCAATGACCCAGTGGTTCTGCATAAAAATTAAGAGAACGTCTCCTTTTTTATCTTTTAATTCTGGAATAATGGCTGGTAGCTGGAAGCGGTTGACAGTAACAAAGATCAGATCATAATTGTCTTTGAGCCCGGTAACGATTTGGGGATGTAGTGGAAACGCTTCAGTATTTCCAGTTTTTCACATTTATCGATCAGCATGAGATCATAGCCTTTTTTGAGCTTCTCTGATACGTTGAGAGCGGAACAAGACATCGACTTGTTGCAGGCTGGATAAAAGCCAGCTGTATACCAGACCGATGGTTCCGGCGCCGTCGATAAGTCTTTTCATTGTTTAACAACCTTTTTGTGCTTTGATTATTACATTTTACCACAGGGGCTTTAAGAAAAACGAAATACCTGTATTACAAAAGTTTGACGATAAAAAATGGGGAGAGCGAAATATGATTTTAGAGGATGCTCTGGCGCATATACACCCAATATTCACGCATTTTGGGAAAAGCAGCTTAAATATTGTTTAATCTTTACATATTTATACAGTTTTTCGCTTGTCGTAAAGAAAGGAAGGTGATATAATCTTATACAGGTGGTGCAGTATTCTAGTCGGCACTGTTGATCACCAGGGCGGGCCTAAAAATCCGTCGAAGGGCATATCGATGAAGTCCCTTGTGAATGCTTTTGACGCCCAGTTGGGGGTGTTCACCGGGGGTTAAGGAAGATGGGGCAACCTGCAATGGCATGTGGGCTTCTGACCCTGCTTCCGTGGAGACCTGTCTAATGATAGGGAAAACCTGTGAATGTGTTTCATTCTGTAGTGGAATGGAGTACTGAAACAGTGTAGCCTGCCTTGAGTGGCTTAGGTGGATGGGCTGACAGTTTTATAATTTCCAGGGCCCGGAGAGTATAAAATATTGCGTTCGAAACCTAATCTGCAAAAGAGGCTAAGGATCAATGGGTGTTGTCGAGGAAAACTCCTAGACTGCTCGCAAGAGGTATAGTGGGGATTATAGTGCACACTTAGTGGTAATTCAGTCCTGCATCCGGTGACGCTGCAGACTACATGTAAAGGGAAACCGCTTTGACGGCGACGTCTTAGTCATGTTTTGGGAAATCCTACTGAACCTATGTCGCAAAGTTTACTCATTATGCTACCACCCCATGAAAGAATGTGAAGGAATTATGCGTCGCATAATTCCTTTCTTTTTAGTTTAAAACTGGAGAATTGATGAAAACAAACAAGAAAAATTTGTCTAAAAAGGAATTAAAAGAGCGCAAGCACCGCCATTGGGTGATCGGAGTTTCCATTGGAACCTTCTTTTCGACCATGCTGGTCACTTATATTTCGGATACGCTTTTAGCCCATACGGGTCTTCTGATTTCTTTCCTTATTTTATTTGCCATTATTGCTTTTGGGATACTGGCGGATATTGTGGGTGTGGCCGTGACAGCGGTTAATATTGAGCCTTTTAATGCCATGGCCGCCAAAAAGCTAAAGGGTGCTAAGACAGCGGTCTCTTTGGTCAGAAATGCTCCGCGGGTGTCAAATGTCTGTAATGATGTTATCGGGGATATCTGCGGCATTGTCAGTGGCGCTACGGGCGTCAGCATTGCCACACAGCTTCTGCGCTTTTATCCGCTCTTTAACGCGGTTGTTTTGAGTCTGGTAATGAGCGGGTGCATTGCCTGCCTGACGGTTGGCGGCAAGGCTCTTGGCAAGGACCTGGCAATGAAGAACAGTACCTCGATTATCCACGGCTTTTCAGTGCCTGTGGCAACCGTTAAGATTTTATTCAAGGGCTGTGAATAACAGCCCGGTTTTGATGGACTTATTATGCCGGCAGACCGGTATCATTTTATAAATAGAAAGTAGAATGTATGAAAAAAGAACGATTTGATAAATATCTCGTTGATCACGGCTTTTTTGATTCTCGGGAAAAAGCTAAAAAAGCCATTATGGCCGGGCTGGTTATGGTGGGCGGCCAAGTCAAGGATAAAGCAGGGGATCAGCTGGCGGTGGACTTAGACCCATCCGTTATCGAGATCAAGGGCAATCCCATCCCTTATGTGAGCCGGGGAGGACTCAAGCTGGAAAAAGGACTTTCGGTTTTTCCGTTTCCGGTACAGGATGGTATTTTCCTTGATATCGGTGCATCGACCGGGGGCTTTACAGACTGTCTGCTGCAAAATGGCGCCGCAAAAGTATACTCGGTGGATGTAGGATATGGCCAGCTTGACTGGCGTCTCCGAGGAAATGAACGGGTAGTGTCCATGGAACGCACGAATTTTAGAAATCTGGAAAAAGGCGCGATCCCGGATAGTGTGGACGGAACGGTTATGGATGTCTCCTTTATTTCAATCACAAAGCTTCTGGACGCGATCCGCTTGTTTTTAAAGGATGGTGGAAAGGGTATCTGGCTTATTAAGCCCCAGTTTGAAGCAGGGCGCGATAAGGTGGGTAAGAAGGGTGTTGTCCGGGATAAAAAGATCCATCAGGAGGTACTGGACAGGACACTTACACAGATTATGGAAAAGCATTTTAAGGTTTTGGGGTTAGATTATTCACCTATACAGGGGCCTAAGGGGAATATTGAATTTCTCTGCTTTGTCGAGAAATTGACAGAATCTGAGACTGCCGGGCTTGAAAACCGTGAACAATTGATTGAGCAGGTAGTCAATACAGCCCACAGCGCCTATAGCAAGAAAGATGGGGAAAGCAATGATGAATGAAGTTGGCATCTATCTCAATTGTGATAAAAGCGATAGTGTGGAAATGGCTGCTAAGTGTATCCGCTACCTAAGAAGGCGTGGAATACAGGTCGCTCTGCTCAATCATCAGATGGAGCCGGATGGAGATCCTGGGGTGAGCATCTATTCCAAGGATGAATTTTACAAGAAGCCGGACTGCATCGTGGTATTGGGCGGAGACGGAACACTGCTGTCTGTTGCCAGGGCATCCTGCATTTACGACATGCCCCTTTTCGGCATTAACCTTGGAAAGCTGGGCTTTTTGACAGAAGGAGAGGCTTCCAACTATGAGCACCTGTTAGAGGCTCTGTGCGATGGCGAGTTCTTCCTTGAAAAGCGGATGATGCTGTCCTCTTCTATACATCGGCCAAACGGCAAGTGCGAGACCTTTCTGGCGCTCAACGACGTTCTTGTGAAAAATACCGGCTTTAGAATGATGGATATTAAAGCATACGCCGGGAAAGAGGGCGAGAACATGATCGACTTTTTCAGAGCAGACGGGATGATCATTGCAAGCCCGACCGGTTCGACCGCCTATTCGCTGGCGGCTGGCGGACCGGTGGTGGCGCCTGGAACAGACGTCATGATCGTCAATCCTATCTGTCCGCACCGGCTTCACGACCGTGCTTATGTGATTGCCGCAGAGGAAGATATCACCATTCGTTTTGATGAGCGTGAGCGGGATATTATTGTAAGCTTTGACGGGCAGAATATTATCCCCATTGGCGCGAGGGATGAGGTTATAGTGAAAAAAGCACCCTATACGGCCAATTTAGTCCGGCTCAACAATGTGAATTTCTACGATCGTCTGAGGAAAAAGCTTTCTGACGATGTGCTTAGCAATATCAGCAATAAAGACAGGAGGTAGACGCCGTGAAAGTAGCAAGACAGACTAAAATCATTGAAATCATTGAAAATAATCAGATTGAAACCCAGGAAGAGTTGGCCGAGCACTTAAAACAGAGTGGCTACAAGGTGACTCAGGCTACGATTTCGAGGGATATTAAGGAGCTTAAGCTTATTAAGGTCATGGGGCAGGACGGACGCCAGTACTATTCCTCCTTAAAAGATATGGGAACCATATACGATGAGCGGGTCGTGGCAGTTTTCAGGGAATCCGTTTTGACGGTTGATACAGCAACCTTTTTAGTAGTGCTTCATACGTTGCCTGCTATGGCCCAGGCGGCCGCTCTGGCCATTGATTCCATGGAGTGGAGTGAGGTGGTCGGCACTGTGGCCGGAGACGATACCATTTTTGTCGCCGTCCGGGAGCAAAATGATGTCAATGAAATCGTAAGCCGCTTTAAAAAATTGATGAAGCCCTGACGGCATCGGGTAAAATAGCCGACAGATTAAAGCACAGGAGAGGTTTTTATGCTGTTAAATATCGTCATTAAAAATTACGCTCTGATCGAGGCCTTGAATATCGACCTGGATCCGGGGCTCAATGTGATCACTGGGGAAACCGGTGCCGGTAAATCCATTGTCATCGACGCGCTTACGCTACTGCTGGGGCAGAGGGGCAATAAGTCCAATATCCGATACGGTGCGGATAAAATGGTGGTACAGGGGCTGTTTGATATTGACGGAAACCAGGCAGTTGCCGCCAAGCTGGCCGAATTTGGTATTGAGCCAGAGGATGGGCGTCTCATTTTGACCCGTGAAATTGACACAAAGGGGAAGAATGTGTGCCGGGCAGACGGGATGATCATCACCGTAACACAGCTCCGGGCCATCGGTGACAACCTGATTGATATCCACGGACAGCATGAGCATCAGTCACTGTTTCAACGGGAGAACCACCGTCATCTTTTGGATGATTTTGGCGGTGATCCAGCCAGGGAGCTGCTGGGCACTGTGGCGGAAGATGCTGCGAGGCTTAAGGAGCTCAGTCAGAAAATCCGCGGTCTTGAAAAGGATGAGCGGGAAATGGAACGCCAGAAGGAAATGTTCTTGTATGAGCTCAAGGAAATTCGGGCCGCAAAGCTGATCGACGGTGAAGAAGAAAGCCTGGAGAGTGATAAAAAGATTCTTGTCAACAGTGAACAGCTTTTCAGAAGCGCCAATGAAGCCTACCAGGTTTTAAATGGTGACGAAAACGCCTACCAGACCGCCCTCTTGGCATTGTTGACCGAGCTGGGTGACCGCATACGGGACATTTCGGAGATTGACAGCGGCTTTAAGGCCTATGAGGCTGTGGTGGAATCGGCTTACCAGGAGCTTGAGAATCTGTCCTTTGAAATCCGCAGCTATATTGACGGTATTGACTTTGACATGAATAATCTGGATGAAGTGGAAAAGCGTCTTGGCGTGATCACCGGGCTCAAGCGAAAGTATGGAAGCTCGATCAAAGAGATACTGGATTATGGTACGATTTTGGAAGAACGGCTTTCTGGCCTTATGAACCGCGATGAGCAGATCGAAAAATTCCAGAAGCAGTATAAAAAAATTCTGAGGGACTATGAAAGCCGGACCACTGCGCTTCATGAAATGCGCAAAAAAGCCGGACAGGTATTTAAGGAAGCCCTTGAACGTGAGCTGAAGGATCTGGCTATGGAAAAAACGGTGGTACAGGTACAGATCAGTCAGGAAAAGAAGCTGATCTCGCCTAAAGGACAGGACCAGGTTGAATTTTTAATCTCAGTTAATCCTGGAGTGCCTCCCAAGCCGCTGCGCAAAATTGCCTCGGGAGGGGAGATATCCCGTATAATGCTCGGTATCAAAAGCATTTTTGGCGACCGAGACCGGATTCAGACTATGATTTTTGACGAGATTGACACAGGCATCAGCGGAAGGACTGCCCAGGCAGTGGCGGAGAAGGTTTTTGAGCTCAGCAAGACCCACCAGATTATCTGCATTACTCATCTGCCGCAGATTGCCTCGATGGCGGATAAGCATTTTTTGGTTGAGAAAAAATCAGACGATGACGGCGTTGAAGTGAATTTTGGACCACTTGGAGAACAGGAGCGCCAGAATGAACTGGCCCGGATGCTCAGCGGCGCAGAGGTGACTCAAACGACTCTCGATCATGCCGCTGAAATGCTGGAAATGACCAAAAAACTAAAAAAGACAAAATAGTAGCAGTCTTTAAAATGCGAAATGCGCAAAATGAACAAAATAGTGCATTAACAAGTGAATAATTTTTAGGTAGAATAAAGCAAGGTAGAGAAACTTAAAAATTAATGGTTAATGAAAAGGAGATTAGTATTTATGGAACGCAGAGTACCATTGGGATTATCAAACAAACACATTCATTTGTCCCAGGAGGATTTAGAAGCTTTATTCGGTGAAGGCTATGAGCTGACACCGAAAAAATTTCTGGTTCAGCCTGGACAGTTTGCAGCGGTTGAAAAGGTCGATATTGTAGGACCAAAGAACACACTGGCAGGGGTTCGTGTTTTAGGTCCGGTTCGTCCAGAGACACAGCTGGAATTAAACATCGCAGATGGTGTTAAATTAGGAATCCATCAGGTTCCGATCCGCTTATCCGGGGACCTGGAAGGTACACCGGGCTTTACCATTATCGGACCAAAGGGTAAAGTAGTTAAGGAAAAGGGGATGATCGTCGCTGAAAGACATATCCACTTATCCACCGAAGAAGGTGCTAACTACAATCTGAAGGACGGCGATATTGTTTCGGTTCGTCTGAAGGGTCCTCGCGGCCTTGTTTTCAATAATGTGCTGGTTCGTGTTGGGGATAAACACAAAATGGAAATGCACATTGATATCGAAGAAGGCAACGCAGCCGGCGCGCGCAATGGACAGCTGGCCTGTATCGTCGATAAGGAAACCGCTACAATTGATTATCTGACCATCTGTGATGACGGAAGTCCACTTCCGATGGTTGGCGATCTGCCAGAAAAAGAATAAATTAAAATTATTGGAGGAATGCCATGCCAACACCGAACCCTACAGCGTTTACGATTTTCAATATTGAGGTGAAATGGTACGGAATCCTCATTGCCGCAGCCCTGGTAATCGGGATGGTAATTGCAGTTAAGCGCAGTTCAAAATACGGCATCAAGAGCGATGACATCATGGATTTTTTTCTGTTCCTGGTTCCATCCATTATCGTGGGCGCGCGGCTTTATTATGTTATTTTTGAATGGGGCTACTATTCAAAACACCTTAATGAGATTATTATGACGCGCTCCGGCGGACTGGCCATACACGGCGGTATTATCGCCGGAGTGATCGTCGGGATTATTCTGTGCCGGGTAAAGAAGATCAATTTCTTTTCTCTGGCGGACACGGTGATCCCTGCATTGCCGCTGGGGCAGGCCATTGGGCGCTGGGGCAATTATCTTAACCAGGAAGCTCATGGCACCATCACCGATCTGCCCTGGGCCATTACGGTGAACGACCCGATTCTGGGGATGATTCGTGTTCATCCCACCTTTTTATATGAGTCCATCTGGGATTTGCTCGTTTTTGGATTCTTGTTCTTTTATGAAAAGAAATTCAAAAAAGTCAACGGCGAGCTGCTGTTTTTGTACCTCGCACTGTATTCTGTAGGACGCTTCTTTATTGAAGGCCTGCGGACGGACAGCCTGATGTTTATGAACATGCGTGTAGCCCAGCTGATTAGTCTGGCGCTCGTGATCGTAGGGTTTGGCGGCATCATTGTCCTCAGAAAAAAATTTGGCGGCGAGCACTTAAACAGTGGCGAATAAGTCTTTAAAACACTCCTGATCAGGGGTGTTTTTTGGGTTAAAATACAAAAAATAGCTTTATCAAACAAGTATTTCCATGTTTTGCTTAAAGATTAAATGTTACAATACATAGTAATACAATAATAAAAAATGAAAAGTTATGGGGATTTTTAGGAGGGACTTCAATGGATGTGAACAATATACTGGGATCAAACGAAGGCAAACTTCGTATCATACAGGAAACCGTACCGGGAAAACAGGTTACACTGGCACATATTATCGCGGGTCCAGACCCGATCGTTTACCAGAAGCTGGGTTTAAACCCAAGTGTGGATTATAATAAGGCAGCCATTGGTATTTTAAGCATGACACCAGCGGAAATTGCTGTTATCGCAGGGGATATGGCCATCAAGACCGCCCCGATTGACATGGGTTTTATTGACCGTTTCAGCGGCACCTTAATCTTTACAGGCCGTATTTCCGATGTTAAATCAGCGGTCAATGCAATTCTGAGCTACCTTCAGGGAACATTAGGCTTTACCATCTGCGAAATTACAACAACATAGAATGAAGGCGACTTTATGAAAAAGATGATTTTGGTTGGCAGGAGTGAATGCGGAAAAACCACGCTGCGCCAGGCGCTGAAGGGCGATACCATTCAATATGAAAAAACGCAATATGTCAATCACTTCGATGTAATTATTGATACACCGGGCGAATACGCCGAAACAAATACACTGGCGCGGGCACTGGCCCTCTATTCCTATGAGGCGGACGTGGTAGCTCTTTTGATTAACGCGACCGAGCCCTATTCCTTATATCCGCCCAACGTCGCACCTGTGGCAAACAGGCCGGTGATTGGGATTGTTACGCAGATCGACCATCCCTGCGCCAATACGGAACAGGCCATCGAATGGCTTAAACTGACTGGCGCTGACCCGATCTTTCCGGTGAGTTCTTATACGGGAGAAGGAATCTGGCAACTTTTAGAATACCTGAAGGAGCCGGGTGATGTCCTTCCCTGGGAAAACCAAGAGGAGGCTGAACAGGAAAGAAACGTAAAATCCACAAAATACGAGATCCAGGAATTTGGTCAGAAGGATTTTGAATTTATCTAAAAAAAGATGGTGTGCCAAAAGGGCGCACCATCTTTTTTTAGAGATCTTTTAAGATTTCATCCCACACATCACCGATTCGGGTTGTGCCGAAATAATTAAGACAGGTCGAAACTGTTGGAAGATTTTTGTTTGCGTCTATTTCCTTACGGGTTGGTTTTTTACCGAGGCGTTTAAACTCATCCAGCAGCATCTGTGTGATAATGCTCTTAGAGTAACGGCGGCGTCCCTGGGAAGCAGCTTCTTCGGCGGGTTCAGGATCATTGGCGACTGCTTCAGCAGATTCGGAAATTTCGGGGACGGCAGGAGCTTTCTCCTTGACTGACGTTGGAGTAAGGGCAGAAGCACTGATGCCGGAAGCTTTGACTGCCTTTTCCCATTTCTTGAAAAAGCCAAGATAAGCTTTTGCCGGGGGATCAATCATATCTTCAGGAGCGGGTACACGTCCTAATTCAACGGCTCTCTTTTGTAATTGCTCAATGAGTGTCTTTTTTTCGTAATATTTTCCCATGGTTACCTTCCCTTGATTAACAATAATTTCAAAATTATAAACGGTTATTATTATAGCATAAAACAGTGTAAATACAAGTGAAAATAGACCTGTAAAGTAATAAAAAATAAAACTTCTGGCAATAAAAAACAGGCGGGATAAATCCAAAGCCTGTTTGGTGCTAATTCAGTCGTACTACAGCAAATTTTATACAATAATACAATAATTTACCGTATTGATTATACCACAACGTCATGCAGATGTAAAATAAAGTTTTCAAATTCGCCACGTAAAAAAACATTTAAAAAAATAACAGTAAAAAAATTCGCAAAAGAATAGTGGCAATACTGGATTATTAATTGATTTTAAAAAGCTGTTAAGATATAATGTGAACAAGTGGTTATATTATGATTGAAAGCGACCATGAAGGAGTGAATGGTATTAATGAAAGATAAAAATGAAATAAAGCCGGAATCAGCCGGTGAGCGGATGATGCTGGATGGTATGGGCGTCGGGATATGCAGACTCCTTTTGAGTGAAGAACTACCAGTGCTTTGGGCAAATACAGAGTTTTACAGAAGTATTGGTTATACAGAAGAAACATACCAGGCGCAATTTTCAAATCTCAGGCATTACTATCAGGCCTATCCTGAAGATTTTTATATGCTTAAGAACGCGTTGTTTCTGGCTTTTGATTCTGGGAAGACCCGCGCGAAGGCAGTCTGCAGGATGCCTGTTTTAGAGGGAGAGGCATGGTTTCAGGTGACTGCGACAATGGCAGAAGCTGGGCAAGAGGATGAACCAGTGATTAACGCCGTATTTGTTGAAGTTACAGATATTGTTTCGCTGCAGGAGCAGCGAATGCATTATTTCAAATTAATGATGGATGAATATGTCGGAAATATTTATATCAGCGATATGTCTACCTATGAGCTTTTGTATGTGAACAAAGTATCCTGTGAAACACTGCAGCAGCCAATGGAGAAAATTATTGGGAGAAAATGCTATGAGGTGATACAGGGGCGGTCGACACCCTGCCCTTTCTGTACTAATGACCGTTTAACTGAGGATTCCTTTTATGAATGGGAATTTTTCAATCCGATTTTGGATAGGACCTTTATGATTAAGAACCAGATTGTGAATTGGTATGGACACAAAGCCCGGATTGAGCTGTCTCATGATATGTATAGCGCAGAGTACAAGCTCGCGAAGAAAGACCGTGAGCGTGAAGCTCTGCTCAGAACCATTCCCGGTGGCTTTGCACGTCTGGACGCCCGGGATTTCAAGACTGTTCTTTGGTATGGCGCGGACTTTTTAGATATGATTGGTTATACCAAAGAGCAATTTGAAAAAGAGCTGCATTCCCAGTGTACCTACATATATCCTGACGATCATGCCCGAGTGAAAAAAACTATTGCCGAGCATCAGGCTACAGGGCAGAATACCGTGTTTGAGGTTCGGATCAAAAAGCGGTCAGGTGAACAGCGTATCCTGACCATTACCATGTGCTATGTGGATGGTTTGGACAGCTGGGATGGTATTCCTTCCTTTTACAGCGTCGGACTGGATATTACAGAGGAAAGGCAAGAGCAGCAGAGGCAGCGTATAGCTCTGGAGGACGCCTATCAGGCAGTGCGTGTAGCTAACTCCGCCAAAACTGATTTTCTGTCGTCCATGTCCCACGATATCCGGACGCCTATGAACGCAATCATGGGCATGACAGCCATTGCCAGGGTAAACCTGGAAAGTCCGGAAAAAGTTGGGGATTGTCTGAATAAAATTAATGTCTCCAGCCGGCATCTTCTCAGCCTGATTAATGAAGTTTTGGACATGTCGAAAATCGAGAGCGGGAAGCTTGACCTGTCCTTTGAAGCCGCTGAACTGCCAGAGCTTATCCAGGAAGCGTCGGATATGTGTAAAGCGCTGTTAACTGAGAAAAAGCATGATTTCAGAGTGATTGTCGGACAGGTGCAGCATGAAAAGGTCATCACCGATGGAGACCGTCTGCAGCAGGTCTTTCTGAATCTGCTGTCCAACGCCATCAAGTATACGCCGGAGGGCGGGAAGATCACTCTGCTGATTAACGAGAAGCCTTCGATTATTCCTAAAAAAGGCCAGTATGAATTTATTTTTACGGACAATGGTATCGGAATGGAACAGGAATTTCTTACACAAATTTTTGAACCCTTCTCTCGAGCTGAGGATTCGCGTATCAGTAAAGTTCAGGGAACTGGTCTTGGCATGGCCATTACTGAAAACATTGTGCATATGATGAATGGTACTATTGATGTAAAGAGCGAGCCAGGAAAGGGCAGCCAGTTTATTGTGACGGTACCGCTGGAGCTGCAGATTGAGGAAGAGCAAAGCGACGACGCGCTGGCAGGACTGCCGGTGCTGGTGGTAGATGATGATCAGATCGTGTGTGAAAATGCCGCGCTGCTGCTGAATGAACTGGGGATGCGCGGATATTGGGTTTTATCCGGGGCAAAGGCGGTCCAGAGCGTTCGGGCCGCCCATGACCGCGGTGAGGATTATTTTGCGGTCATCCTGGACTGGAAAATGCCTGAAATGGACGGCCTTGAGACAGTCAGAGTGATCCGGGAGCAAATGGGGGAAGAGGTACCTATTATCATAATTTCCGCCTATGATTTTTCGGATATCGAAGACGAATTTCTACGCGCAGGAGCAGATGCCTTTATCACCAAGCCACTATTTAAATCTAAGATGCTGCACGTGCTCCAGCTATTTTGCTGTACGGCCAAGACAGAGACTGAGAATACCAGAGAAGAAGAGGCCCATGACAGACTTTTGGGTAAACGTCTTTTATTGGCTGAGGATAATGACCTCAATCGTGAGATTGCCGTTGAACTTCTTAAAATGCAGGGAATTTTGGTGGAGACTGCGGAGAATGGAAAACAGGCAATGGAGATGTTTAAAACGTCAGAGCCTGGATACTATCAGGCGATCCTGATGGATATTCAAATGCCGGTTATGGACGGTTATGAGGCGACAAGCAAAATACGGGCGATGCACCGGACGGATTCGGATATACCAATTTTTGCGCTCACTGCTAATGCTTTTGTGAGCGATATAGGTAAAGCCCAGAGCGTAGGCATGAATGATCATGTCTCAAAGCCCATTGATATGGAAAGGCTTACAGATATTTTGGAGCAGTGGATCGGGTAATTAACAACAGGCGTGTAGGGAAAGCTTTTTGCACGCCTGTTGTGTTTTTGTATAAAAAACAAAAAATATTGATTGAAAAATATTTTATTAAAAATTAAATCGTAAATAGAGTTGGCAGATTAACTTTTTATCCAGAGAGTTAATCTGTTTTTTGTTGGAAAGGAGAGTGAAATGTATAGCGATGATCAAATCATCTTCGTCAATCAAATGAGTATTCTTGTCTATGCTCAAGCTGCCGGTCTTGGACTGGATTATAAGCTGAAGCATGTTTTAGTCAAAGGTGTTGACAGTCGTGAAATTACTCTCGATGATGGAGAATGGTATTATCACTATATGGGTATCAGAGGTAGAATTATCCAGTTCGCCACATGGCTCCAGGATATCAGATGGAAAGACCCCATGCAGCAGAACTCAGATTATTGACGTTACAGTACGCCTGAACAAATCAGGATACCAACAGGCCTGCTAGAGGATAAACCGATTACAAAGGAAAAAGAAATACCGTTTTCCTTTGCGCCGCCTAAAAAAGAAGCCCTACCGGAACCTTTTTGCCTATCTGATTAAAATCCGGAAGATCAGTCAGTCCGTTGTCTAGCATTTTATCGAACAGAAAAAACTTTACATAGATGAGCACAACAACTGCGTTTTGCTAAGCCTCGATGAAGAAGACCTGCCGGTCTCCGCCTTTCGGCGCAATACTTATGCAGAGTGTTTTCAGGAATGCGATCATTTTTACAAGCATATTCCAACCCTTGAAGACTGTAACGATGACCTGAGACAAATGGCCGAAAAGCAGGAAAAATAAAGGCAACAAAAGAATCAATCTGAAAAAGAAAATCAAGAAGGCTATTTATAGTTCGGCCAAAATCTATGAGAAGCAGTTGTTTGAAGAAGTTAATCAGGACTGGGAAGATTACCGGATATATAAAAGCATTTCCTTCAATTGCGAGCGCTGTCCTGATGAAAAGCGACAGCAATGTATCGGAAGCAAGTCCTTTGAAAAGATGGCCGATCGTCATGTTTGGGGAGATTACCTTTAAATAATGAGTAGCAATAAATGGGCAGTTGCAGATTTTCAGCCTTAATTCGTGGAGAGAATATCTGAGTCATGACTATCAGTTGGAAACCTTATTTCTTTACTTAAAAGTCAATTATTTATCAGACGTCCGGTAAGCAAATATCATTCAAACAATTGGGCTGTGAGAAGTGTGGAGCTATTAGGGGGTTGAGTTGAATGGTTCCCCGATGTTTTCGGATAATGAGAATAATTTTTCGATCAGTCTTGGTTTAAGAAATTGAATGATCCGTTATGACAGTGATGATAACAGGTTTAGCATATCCAAAAACTGCTATCTGAACCAGTATACAGATAGCCTAATTTTAATCTATCCTGTATCAATCTGCACCAAACCGAAAGAAAAGACGTAAGCGGATGTCGCTGTTCATAGAAACAAGTCGGATCATCACCGATTACGACCTTGGTTTTCAGAGTAATACAGTTTTTGTGATATTATTTGTATCTGGAAAGACAATAAAATGGGTTGAAAAAGAGCTGAATATTTCAGACGATGTTTTTTTACTAAGGAACAAGCTTATTTATAAGCTGGCTAAAACGGACATTAGCGGTCCGTTTTAGCCTATGGGAAATGAGGTTTCCAGCAACGAATGTCCTTTAAAAAAAGAGCAGGTTTAAGCCTTTTTATGTTGTCTTTCGCTCGATTATCTCACAGGGATATAGAAATAAATGCCGTTCAAGATCTGAATCACTCGGATTTATGATGAGTTGAACGGTTTTTTTGATCATATCTTCCAAAGGCTGAATAAAGGTCGTTAAATTGTAAGAGGGATAGGCAGATAAATCAATATTGTCAAATCCAATGATAGCTAAATCTTTAGGGAGATGGAGGTTATATTCATAACGCGCAACATCCATACATCCTGCAGCTATGAGATCATTGGCGCAAAAGATAGCATCGTATTTTTTTGTTTTGTGAGAAAGTATATCTCGCATAATCTGCTGACCCGCCTCATAGGAAAAGGTGCATTTATAAGTGTCGCAGACTGTGAAGCCCTGTTCTTGTAACCGATCCAAAAATCCTTTCTGTCGGTCAATGCTAGTAGAAACATCTTCAATTGATCCGATATAGGCAAACTGGGTATAACCCTTTTTTATAAGATAATCAGCGCAATGACGACCGGCCTCTACATTATCGCAACACACAGCGGTAACGTTGTGGTTATTGGAATAACGATTGAAGAGTAAAACAGGAATATCAAATTGGGCACAATTATCAATCCAGTCAAAAGAAATTGGTGATGACGTTAACAGGATGGCATCAACTCGGTATTGTAGAACCTGCTGCATAACGGCATCGCTATTTTTTTCATCCTCAAGGTTAAAAAAAAGGATTTGTTTATTATATTTTTGAAAAGCGTTGGAAAAGGATGTCAAAATTTTTGCGTAAAAAGGATTAGTAGGGTTTTTCATAATAACGGCAATGATATCTGTCTTATTAGAACTCATACTCCTTGCAATGGCGTCAGGCGTATAATTGAGCTCTTTGGCTGCATCAAAAACTTTTTTTCGCGTTTTATCTTGCATTTTTGAGTTTGGATTAAAGGCACGGGAAACTGTAGCCTGAGAAACGCCTGCCCGTTTGGCTACTTCTATAGATGTGACTCTTTTTTTATTGATAGTTTGCATTTAAAATACTTCCTTGCTGCTTTTATCGTTTTTTAATACGTATTCATCTATGGAGTAGTATGCCATATTTTGTTAGAAAAGACAATCTATTTTTTTGTTAAATCTTAAAAAATAAAAATATTTTTATATTTTTTATAAATTTCAGTTGACAGGTAATAAAAATGAGTGTATTATTAAAAACATAAAGAATACGTATTCACAGAACGTTTCTAATAAAGTGAAAGATAAAAAAATATAAGTTTTTTCAATCTAAATATAGCTTTTAAAAAGAAATAATAATATTATTTTATATTTTTTTAACAATTAATGAATACGTATTAATTTTCAACAAACAAGAAAGAAGGAGAAAAATGGAAGAGGCAAAAACAAAAAAAATCAGCGCTGAAACTTTAGAAACCTTTATTACAGAGCTCTTTGAAAAAGCAAATATGTCGAAAAAAGATGCGGTCTTTCATGCGAAAGCTCTTGTGAAAAGCAACCTTTGGGGGGTGGATTCACATGGTGTCATTCGTGTGCCAGCTTACTTCAACCGAATGCTGAACGGAGGCATTAATACAAAGCCGGATATTAAAGTGGTCCGTGGTGAAGGCAACATGGAAGTCATTGATGGCGATGGCGCAGCAGGCTTTATTGTTGCGAGAGAAGCCATGAAGCGTGCCATTGAAAAAGCGCGGGTTGGCGGCATTGCTGCCGTTGGTGCGGTTAATAGCAATCACTTTGGTGCTGGCGGTCTTTATGCCAGAATGGCAGTCGAAGAAGGTATGGTGGGGATTGCAATGACCAACGTAAAGCCTTTGATTGTGGGTCCGGGTGCTAAAAAACCTGTTGTTGGAAATAACCCCATAGCTTTTGGTATTCCAACTTATGGTGATTTTCCGTTTATCCTTGATATGTCTCTTTCAAAGGTTGCTGGCGGTAAGCTTACACTGGCCATTAAGAAAAAAGAAAAAATTCCAATGGACTGGGCTACGGATAAAGAAGGCAAACCAACGGATGATCCACAAAAAGCTTTCGATGGATATTTGATGCCGATGGGCGATTATAAAGGCCTTGGTCTTGCTTATGTTGTTGATATTCTTTCAGGTGTTATTTCAGGCGGTGTGTTCTCGCATCAGATGAAGAGCATGTACGCAAATCCTGAAGAGCCAAGTTTAACAGGCCATTTCATGATTGTTTTGGATATTTCAAAAATTATTCCAAAAGAAGAAATGAAAAAACGGATGAAGGAATACTATGACACTTTAAAAGCAACGCCAATGCTTGAAGAAGGTACAGAAATGTTTTTGCCAGGCGAAATTGAATACCGCAAAGAGCGGGAGCGTTTGAGAGATGGTGTGCCAGTTCCGGAAACTACAATTGAAGAATTAAAAGAATTAGCTGAAAAATACAATGTCAATAAGCCGTTAACGGTTTTAGAATAAATAATATGATTAATAATAAGGAGAAATTAAAATGTTAAAAAGAAAACACTTATGGTGGGACGAGCTCTCAAAAGAAGAAATCCTGGAAGATGTAAAAAATTGTGATATGGCAATCCTGCCAATTGGTGCTACTGAACAGCACGGACCTCATTGCCCTTGCGGATGTGATGCTTACAATGCAAAAGGTTTAGCTGAAAAGGTTGCTGAAAAAACTGGCGCCATGCTTTTACCACTGCTTCCTTATGGTTCTCATCCATACCATCACTGGTATATGCCTGGGACCATTCCTTTGGGATATGAAACACACACAAACGTACTTTGTGATATTATCCGTGGTGCTGCCAATGCTGGCTACAAAAAATTCTTTATCCTTTCCGCTCATGGTCAGGTATCCACAACATTAGTTGCAGTTCATAAGCTTGGCCTTGAAGGTTACTTTACCCTTTCTGCTCACTGGTATGATCTTCTGAGAGATAATCAGACAGCCCTTGAAACGCCAATGACCCATGCCGATGAAGCTGAAACTTCCATGGCTCTTTACCTTTATCCACAGTACATTGACATGAGCAAGGCTGTTGATGATGGCGGCGAATGTCTCATTAATGATGAATTCATGATTAAACCGGGTATGACTCCAAAGCCAGGTCAGATGTACCACTTTGAAGGAACCTTTGCTCGTCCAGAATATATTGAACTGAAAAGCGGTGTTATTGGACATCCAACACTGGCAACCGTTGAAAAAGGCGAAGCCATTGTTGAAAAAGCAGTCAGCCTGATTTCTGACATTGTTGAAGATGTTATGGAACGTTTCCCGGCTGGCGTTCAACCTCCTGTAAAATAAGAAAAATTTACTGATAAAAAACCCTCCCCCTTATAATGTATTAATGGTTCAGCTTCAGCCAAGGCTGGGCTGTGTGCAGAATTCATTTCTGCGCACCTCGGAGTACAGATTTGAAGCTGTATTGCGAAGTGTACAGAAATAAGCAATAAAGGAGTAAAAATGAAACTAAAAAATAAGGTCGCCATTGTTACAGGCGGTAGCAAAGGAATTGGATACGGTATTGCAGAAGAGTACCTAAAAGAAGGTGCGAAAGTAGTCATTTGTGCCAGAAATAAAGAAGAAGGAGTAAAAGCAGTTGAAGAGCTAAAGCAATTTGGGGATGTTTTCTTTGTACCTTGTGATGTATCGATACAGCAATCCAACGAGGCACTGGTAGCAGAGACAGTAAAAAAGTTTGGCCGTGTGGATATTTTTGTTGCCAATGCTGGAATTAATGATCCTGACAAAACACATTACTTGAATATTACCGATGAGCAGTATGAACGAATCATGGGAGTCAACCTCAAAGGTGTATTTTTTGGTGGGCAGGCAGCAGCGAGACAAATGGTTAAGCAGGGAGATGGTGGAGCTATTGTCAACGTATCCTCAGTTAATGCTTATCTTGCTTTAGATAGCCAGATGCTTTATACCACCAGTAAAGGCGGTGTAGGTCAACTGACAAAAGTGCAGGCTGTAGCCCTGACAGATTACAATATTAAAGTCAACGCTATTTGCCCAGGGCCCATTGATACAGAATTGATGCGCCGTGTCGGCTCTGATCCACAGCTCTTTAATACCGTTATTTCCAGAACCCCCATTGGACGTGTAGGAACGCCGAACGAATGTGGCCGTCTAGCTGTTTTTCTGGCTTGTGACGACTCAAACTTTGTTTTCGGACAATCTATTTTTATCGATGGTGGCCGTGGTTTCCAGGCATTCCCGGTACCAGGCTACAAGACAGTAACCGATGAAGAATTCGAACAGCTTCAATCAATAAAAAAATAATTTATAAAAATCAAGGAGTAAAATACTATGAGTTTACCAAAAGTCGGGATGATTACCTTCGGTGATCCAAGAGAGCATGAATGGCGTACAGTATTCAGTAAAGTAGCAATTCCAAGACATGAACAGGCATTGGAATTTTTCAAACAATTTGATATGGAAGTCTTTACCTGCGGCAGTGTCGCCTGTAATGCTAAAGACATTGAAGAACAGGCAAAGGAATTAAAGGCAAAAGGCGCAGAAATTTTCTTAGGACACATTCCCTGCTGGACTTGGCCTAATTTAGTTGTCCGTGCCGCACAGGCCATGGATATGCCAACAGTTTTAGTCGCCAATGACGATCCAGGAACCCATGCGACAGTTGGTCTTTTGGGGGGCGGAGGTGCCCTGACTCAGGTAGGCATTGACCACGTCCGTATCAGTAGTGATTTTGAAGGACCTAAAAAAGGATTATTTGAAAAAAAAATGATGCCTTATATTAAGGCTGCCAGCGCAGCCGGCCGTTTGAAGGGCAAAACTTTCGGTTTGTTTGGCGGACGCTCTATGGGTATTGATACTGGAACCTTTGACCCAATGCAGTGGAAGCGCATGTTTAAAATTGATTCAGATCACATCGACCACGAAGAAATCATCCGTCGGGCAGAAGTTATTGACGAAGTCAGAATTGAAAAAATGTTTGACTGGCTCACCTCCAATGTGAAAGCAGTTAATTACAATGAAAAATTTACAAAGGAAAAATTAAAGTACCAGATTGCCTGTTATTTTGCCACAAAGGATATTATCAGTGACCGAAGCCTGGATTTTGCCGCCATTAAGTGTATGCCGGATATGACTAACTTCAGAATCCCACAATGTATTTCTACAGCCTTCCTAAACAGCGGCTACGATGCAGACGGAAATTTTGAACCCTTTGCCATTGCCTGTGAGGCGGATGCAGACGCAGCATTGACAATGGAAATGATGAAGCTTTTAACGGACGGAATGCCAACTATGTTTGCAGATGTTGGACATGTGGACTATGAAAATAATTTGATTTTTCTGCCAAATTGTGGCTCGATGTGCACTTGGTTCGCAGGACGCCACTGTGATGGCTGTGAAAACCTCAAAAATGTTGAGTTGATGATGGCGAATCGTCCAACTGGCGGTGCAGTAACCTACATGAACCCATCTCCCGGTAAAATTACTTTGGCAAGGCTTTGTAGAAATACAGGAAAATATGAAATGATTATCATGGAAGCTGAATTCGTTATGCCGAATCAGGAAATTGTTGATGGTTTCAAAAAAGCCAGAGGTATCCATCAACTGCCGGTAGCTTTTGTTCATACCGATTATGATATAGAATCTTTTATGGATCAGTTCAATTCAAACCATATTACAGCAGTTGCTGGAAAGCATGCAGCGGAACTTGTTCAGTTGTGCCGGATTCTTGGTATTGAAGCAAAAGTAATGGAGGCATAAAGCCTATAAACAGGAGGGTGAGATGACTCTGAAGTTAAGAAAAGATAATGCAGGCTTGGACAAAATTCTTGATCCTTCACAGACTTTGCAGATTGAGGCACAGGGATTTACCTTTATTGAAGGTGGTGTATGGAATAAACAGAAAAAAAGTCTTATATTCAATGATATACCAGAAAGTAAAACCTATGAATATTTCCCTGGGCAGCCGCCGAGGCTGATCCGGGAAAATACGCACAAAGCCAACGGCAATGCCTATGATTTAGATGGTAATATCGTTGTCTGTGAACACGTTCGTAGTTGTATTTCAAAGTTAGATGTTCAAACAGGTGATGTGCGAGTTTTAGCATCACATTATGAAGGGAAAGAGCTTAACAGCCCGAATGATGTTGTTGTCAAAAGTAATGGCGTTATCTTTTTTACAGATCCGCGCTTTGGAAGAAATCCATCATGGGTTGGATTGGAAAGAGAGCAAGAGTTGGATTTTCAAGGCGTTTTCAGCTTATATCCTAAGACTGGAAGACTAAGACTTTTATGCAGAGATTTAGATAATCCAAATGGACTTTGCTTTTCTCCAGATGAGCAGTATCTGTATATTAATGATCCACCCAAAAGTCATATTCGTCGCTTTAAAGTAAGGCTAGATGGTAACCTTGAGGAAGGAACTGTATTTGCAATAACTAAGGGTGAGGGAAAGGGAAAACCCGATGGGATGAAGACAGATGTAGAAGGTAACCTTTACTGCTGTGCCCAAGGGGGAGTTCATATTTTCAACAAGAAAGGCATATGCCTTGGTGTAGTGAAAATACCGGAACAATCAGGCAACTGTGCATTTGGAGGGGATGACATGAAGACATTGTATGTTATGGCGACAGATAAGCTTTATAGTTTTAGAACAAAAATAAAAGGAAATTAAGGATTTATAAAATGATACGTAAAAATAAAGTAAAACAAATCTTAAGAGAAGGTGGTTCAGCCATTGGTACCTTTGTCAAGACAACAGATGCCAGTGCTGTAGAAATTATGGGAATGTGCGGTTTTGATTTTTTTGTTATCGATAGTGAGCATGTTTCTTATAACCCTGAAACTATTACAGATTTAGTGCGGGTTTCGGATATTTCGGGTATAGTACCAATTGTCAGAATTAAAGAAAGTACACCAGTTAACGTCATGCAGGCCCTTGATCAGGGTGCTTTAGGTTTCCATGCTCCGAATGTCGATACCTATGACCATGCGAAATGCGTTGTGGACAGTGGACGGTATGCACCTCTTGGTAACCGTGGCTTTGCACCAACTCACAGGGCCGCAGGTTACGGATTGATGAATAAGCAGGAATATATTAAAATGGCAAATGAAGAAATTTTAACCATTCTCCATTGCGAAACCATGGAAGCTGTTTTAAATTTAGATGAAATCCTAACGCTTCCAGAGCTGGATGTCATTTTTATTGGACCCATGGATTTGTCACAATCTCTTGGAGCAGAGGTTATGGGAAATCGAAATCATCCAGAGCTGTTAAAGGTTATTGATACAATTATTGAAAAGGTTAACACAGCAGGCAAGGCAGTAGGAACGGTTGCAGGAGACGCTAAAATGGCCAAAGAGCTCATTGAAAAAGGTGTTCGATATGTGCCCATTAGCTCAGATCAGGGCATGATGGCAGACATGGCAAAGCTCATTATTAAAGATTTAAAAGCATAATTCTGAAAAATAAAGATGAACGTGAACGGATAACTTGATAAATAACATTATTAATGGCAAAGTAAAACTTGCCAAATAAAATGCTGGGGGAATAATAATGAAAAAACGATTGATCTGCGTTGTTCTAGTGAGTTGCTTGCTCACGGGACTTTTTGCAGGCTGCGGTAAAGAAAAAAAAGTCGATGCCAATGGAAACCCCATAACGGTTATTCGATTGGCTCATGATAATAATGTTAATACTCCGGTTCACAAAGCATTTTTAAAATTCAAGGAAGATGTGGAAAAAGCTTCCAATGGAAGCATTGAAGTCATGATTTTCCCAAGCGCCCAGATGGGGAGCGTTTCGGACACCTTTGAACAGGCACGTCGCGGCGACATTGAAATGAGCGCCAGTACAACTTCCAATTTTACAAGTACCATTCCAGAGTTTTCGGTTTGGGAAAGTTACTATTTGTTTGATGATTCTGAGCACGCTGCCAGAGTACTTGATGGTGATGCAGGTAAAAAGTTAATGGAGCCTTTGAATGACCAAAACCTGGAGGGGATCGGTTATATGGAAATTGGCTTCAGAAATTTCTCGAACAGTAAACGACCCATTAATCAGGTTGATGATTTGTTTAATCTGAAAATCCGTGGTTACAATCCACTGCAGATTAAAGCATGGAGTGCTTTGGGTGTTACCCTTAGTGCAGTTAGCTTTAATGAGCTCTATACTTCCCTGCAACAGAACCTGATTGATGGTCAGGAATGTGCAACCTCAAGCTTTTATACTGAAAAATTTTATGAAACACAAAAGTATTGGTCTTTAACCAAACATCTTTACACCAATTTCCTATGGTATGCCAATAAAGACTTTATGGACGGTCTCTCTGAAGAAAATCGTGCAATTATTACAAAGGCAGCTAAGGAGTGTATTGACTATGAACGTCAGCTGGTAGCGGAAACAGAAGAAAGTTCACTGAAAAATATTGAAGAAGCAGGCGTTCAGATTAATGAAGTACCAACGGAAACAAAGCGTGAAATGGCTCAGAAAATGAATGACAGCATTAAAAATGATATTATAAAAAACTGCGGTCAGGATATTTACGACTATGTCATGGAACAAGTTGAGCTCGAACGTACGAATTCAGCACAATAGTTGGGGGAAGCAAAATGAAAAAAGTATTAAAATGGTTAGACGTTAACTTTGAACCTTTGCTGATCGCGGTTCTATTTACGGCGTTAATTTTGTTGATTACTATACAGGTTATCCTGCGTCTTTCACCTTTAGCGGGCTTTTCCTGGGGAGAAGAAATTTCCCGTTTTATGTTTGTATGGCTTATGTATTTTAGCTTTAGCTATGCAACACGAAATAACCGACACATTCGTGTATCCTTTTTTGTGAAAAAATTACCAGAAAGTGCACAAAAGGTTATTCTCTTTATTTGTGATATTCTATTTCTGATTTTTTCAGGTTTTGTTCTGGTAGCATGCTTTAACATCTGCATGACTGCAAGCCGTTTTAACGACATGGCAGTTACACTGGATATTTCTATGAATGTACTTTATGCAGCAGGCGTTGTGGGATATGCTCTGATGGTTGTCCGAATTATTCAGGGAATCGTTTGGAAGGTTAAACATTGGGGTGATAGTGCTGAAATTTTTGAAAATTTTGGCGGTGAATTCACGCCGGATAATAGAGTCTTTTTTGACACCATGCCCGAAGGGGAATTTGCTGCAGAAGTTGATCGGGATTTAGAAGAAGTTATTGAAAAAGAGGAGGGGAAATAAATGGTTACCGCTGTATTATTTATATCCTTTGTTGTACTGCTGCTAATCTCAGTACCAATCGGGATTGCGCTTGGCCTGGCCTCATTGGCAACCATTCTGTTACTGGATCCAATCAGTATGGAGACATTTTCACAATCCATGGTACAGGGTCTGAACTCCTTTCCGCTTATCGCCGTACCGCTCTTTGCTTTTGCGGGCGATATTATGGGTAAAGGTGGATTGTCCAAACGCTTACTGGATTTAATTGGTATTGTCTTTGGACGTTTTACAGGTGGTCTTGGGATTGTCTCTATTGTAACCTGCCTGTTCTTCGCAGCGATTTCAGGAACCGGTTCTGCTACAGTAGCAGCCGTTGGCTGCATCATGCTGCCATCCATGTTTGAAAAGAAATACGATAAGGTTTTTTCATCTTCACTTATCGCAACTGCCGGTACAACTGGGGTTATTATTCCGCCAAGTATTTGCATGGTAGTATACGCAGTAGCTGCCGGCGTGTCTGTTACGGGGCTCTTTACAGCTGGCATTCTTCCCGGTATTGTCATTGGTGTTGCTTTAATCATTTATACGATTTTTCGCTCTAAAAAAGAAAAATACGTTGGTGAAAAGCGTACCTATACTGGAAAAGAAATTGTACGAATAATTATCGAAGCCATTCCGGCACTGCTGGTACCAGTCATCATCCTCGGCGGAATTTACGGTGGTATTTTTACACCGACTGAAGCTGCTGCTGTAGCTTCGATTTATGGTGTCATTGTTAGTGTGTTCATCTATAAAGAAGTTAAAATCAAGGATTTGCCACACATCATGTTCAATTCGGTTTATATGTGTGCAACGGTTCTTATTATCATTGGTATATCTGCAGGGTTTGGACGTATTTTAACAATTACTCAGGCGCCGATTGCTATTGCAAACGCCATTCTCAGCTTTACTTCAAGCAAAGTTTTGATTTTAATCTTAATTAATGTGCTGTTGTTAATTGTCGGAACATTTATGGAAACAAACTCAGCTATTATTATTCTGACACCAATACTTCTGCCAATTGTAACACAAATTGGTGTAAACCCAATTCATTTTGGGGTCATTATGGTACTGAATTTAGCCATTGGGTTCATTACGCCGCCGCTCGGGGCGAATCTCTTTATGGCAAGTCAGGTAGGGAATGTTAAATTTGACAATATATGCAGGGGGATCATCCCTTGGATTCTTGTAATGATCGTTGTATTGATGATTATTACCTTTGTCCCAGAAATCACTTTAGCATTGCCGCAGATGATGAATATTCCAATTAAATAAGATAAAACACCCCGCATATTCAATGCGGGGTGTTTATTTTTAGAAAGTTTCAAGTTTGCGGTATTCTTTTGGTGTAAGGCCCGTGTGCTTTTTAAATTGTCTTGAAAAGTAATTGGCGTCTTCGAAACCCGTTTTTACAGAAATTTCTGAGATAGAAAGGTTGGTGCTTTTTAAAAGGTAACAGGACTCCTTCATACGAAGGTTTAAGCAGTATTTTTTTGGTGATAGGCCATATTTTTCGGTAAAAAGTCGCCGAAACTGGCGTTCTGAAAGGCAGGCAAGCGCTGCTAGATCCTCAACAATCAGGGGTTCAGTATAGTGGTCTTCAAGATAGGAAATGACTTTTTGAAACTTTTGCTTCTGGCTGTTTTGAGAATCGTTTTTTTCATAAATTCTGGAAAGATAAGTAATGAGAATCATAAAATAGGAATGAACCATAACCTCATAACCATTTTCAGAACAGCTGACCTCCTCCAATAAGTGGTCACATATATTCGAAATATAGTAAAGCTCATCGTAAAGTAAATGCAGCACATTCGTTAAATCCATGCTTTCGTTCAAGGTAGCCTGCAACACGAACAGGGATTGAAAGCCCTCGTTTTGCTTAAGGGTTCCCGCATATTTCATTAAATCGTCGGCATGGAAAAGCAGATGAATAATTTCTAGCCCCTCAACCTCATGAAGATGGTGGGGAGTAAAGCTGTTGATCACGTAAACACAGCCCTCTGTCAAATTTTTTTCGTAATTATTTACGATAATTTTCCCCCGGCCTCCTGTCACAATTGTTAATTGGGAAAACTCATGAATATGGGCATGATCCGACTCAGTCAGCTTGAGCTTTTCAATGCAAAAGGGAATACAGTTGAAGAAAATATTCCGTTTTTCGTTTTTACTGATAAGTTCGTATTGTCTCATAGATTAATTATATACGCTTAGGCAGTAATTGCAAAGGAAAACTTTTTAGTAAGATAAGTAAAAAAACGAATAAATGTCCGAAAAATGCTATTTTCATTCCGAAAACTTCTAAAAAATGTTTTTTTATGCTAATGAAAGGCCATTTGATGAATAGGAAGATCTTGTAGAGGCTGATATAATTATATTATCAAGTTATCCGTTTTCGATAAAAGGCAGTTCACCGTTTGTAATAAAGTTTTCATTTAATCAAGGAGAGATAAAATGGCAGAAATGAAATCAAGAGAGCGCGTTATCCGCGCCATCGAACATCAGGAAACAGACAGAATACCCATTGACATTGGAGGCTTATCAAACATTACAACTATGCATAAAGATGCATACCGTAAAATGCAGAAATACTTGGGACATGAAGGGGAACCTTTTGAAATTTCTTCCATGCTTTCACAGTCTGCTAAGCCGGATGAATATGTGAGAAAACGCTTTAAGGCAGATTGTTATCCCATTTATTCAAGTGGTCCCGAAGGATATATGAAGATACTTCAGACAGACCCGGTTGACGGCTCAACCTTTTATTATGACGATTTTCAGGTTAAGTGGGCTTGCCCTAAAAATGGCTTTTTCTACGATCCAGTGGGACATCCGCTGGCAGAGATGAAAACCATTGACGAAATGGAAGCCTTTGACTGGCCAGATCCCTATGACAAAACCAATATTAATGGTCAGGGTATTGTTGGCCTTGGCGATAAAGCAAAGGATTTATACGAAAATACTGATTATGCATTGGTAGTAGGCGGTATTTTTAACGGCGGCACCTTTGTACCGATAGAACAGCTGCTGGGTTATGAAAAATTCTTTAAAATGCTGATGAAAAAACCAGATACGGTTCGTTATCTTTTGGATAAGATTTTGACCTACGAAAAAGCCCATTGGGATATGCTTTTGGATGAAGTGGGCAAATATGCCAGCGTTGCGGTTTTATCTGACGATTTAGGCTCACAGATTGCACCAATCATGCGCCCATCCATTTACCGGGATGTGATTAAGCCTTATCATAAGGAAATTGTCAATTTTATTAAATCTAAATGCGATCATATTAAAATCGTCTACCACTGCGATGGTGCAATTTCAGAATTTTTGCCAGATATGCTCGATATTGGTTACGATGCCTGGAACCCCGTCCAATTTTCTGCAAATGGCATGGATGATACCGCAGCTATTAACCGGGAATACGGCGATAAAATTGCTTTCTGGGGTGGAACCTGTGACGCACAGGGCGTGCTCTCAAGAGGGACGGTTGAAGAAGTCAAAGAGGATGTTAAGCGCAGAATTAAAGATCTGGCACCAGGCAGTGGCTTAGTCCTTGCATCCGTACACAACATTCAAAGAGAAGTGCCCATTGAAAACATGGTCGCGCTTTATGATTCGTTTTACGAATACGGCACTGCTTTTATGCAGGGCAAATTATAATCAGGGAGAAAAATAATGGAAGAAATTTTAAAAGAAATCACAGATTTAGTTGTTGAAGGCGAAGATGAGGAAGTGCCAAAGGTGGTACAGAAAGCTCTCGATGCAGGCATTGATGCAAATGTTATTTTAAGAGAAGGCTTAGTTACTGCAATGGATGTTGTGGGGCCGCGAATGGCTTCCGGTGACATGTATGTGCCGGAGGTTCTCATGTGTGCAGACGCTATGCGCGCAGGTCTGGAAATACTGAACCCAATCCTTGCAGAAGGTGATAATGCCTCTTTAGGTAAAATCATCATTGGTTCGGTTGAAGGAGACCTTCACGATATTGGAAAAAATCTTGTAGCCATGATGTTGGAAAGCTCCGGCTTTGAGGTTATCGACATTGGTATTAATCAGTCTACCCCAAGATTTGAAATGGCCATTGAAGAGCACGATCCAGATATTGTTGCGTTATCGGCATTGCTGACGACAACCATGCCCGCTCTTAAAGAAACAACTAAGGCACTTAAAGAAAAGGGCTATCGTTCAAAAATTCTAGTTGGCGGAGCACCTGTAGATCAGGCCTACGCCGATGAAATTGGAGCGGACGGCTATGCAGAAGACGGTGCCGGCGCAGTAGTGTGCTCGAAACAGCTTTTAAATATCGCATAAAGAAGGCAGAAAAATGGAAGATAAACTTAATGTATCCATTCTTGACAGCTTTTCCAAGGTTGATGAAAAAAATATTGACCAAAAGCTGAAGGAAGCCCTTCAAAGCTTCCACAAAAAAATTGTTGTCCTTGATGATGACCCTACTGGGGTTCAAACCGTACACGATGTGTCCGTTTATACGGATTGGTCAGAGGAAAGTATCTATGATGGTTTTGCTGAAAAAAATAGTATGTTTTTTGTCTTGACAAATTCTAGAGGCATGACAGTACAGGAAACCGAAGCAGTTCATAAAGAAATCGCCCAAAATATTTTGAAGGTAAGTGCACAAACTGGTAAAGAATTTCTGGTTATCAGCCGAAGTGATTCTACCTTAAGAGGTCATTACCCCCTTGAAACAGAGACTCTTAAGGAAACCCTTGAAGCTGGCTTAAATATGAAACTGGATGGCGAAATCCTGCTTCCGTTTTTCAAAGAAGGCGGCAGATTTACAATTAATAATGTCCATTATGTTATGGAAAGCGATAATCTCATCCCGGCAGCACAGACTGAGTTTGCAAAAGATAAATCCTTTGGTTACAAGGCATCGCATCTTGGGAAATGGTGTGAAGAAAAAACCGGCGGTCGATTTAAAGAAAAAGATGTTACTTACATTTCGTTGGAAGATTTGAGAAAATGTGAGACCGAGAAAATTACAGAAGCTATGTGTGAAGTAACGGACTTTAATAAAATTGTCGTCAATGCTGTTGATTATATTGATATAAAAGTATTTACTATAGCTTTGATTAATGCCATGAATCGGGGAAAGAACTTTATACTCCGCTCTGCAGCGGCAATTACTAAGGTTTTAGGCGGTGTTTCAGATAAACCACTGCTCGCTCACGATGATCTTATCCTGGAAGAAAATAAAAATGGGGGCATTATCATTGTTGGCTCCCATGTTAACAAGACCACCGCACAACTGGAAGAACTCAAAAAATCTAAAGCACCAATTGAATTTGTTGAATTTAATCAGCACCGCGTGCTAGAAGATAAGGGGCTTGAAGAAGAAGTTAAGCGTGTTGTCAGCATTGTAGATACCCTTATTCAGGAAGGGAAAACTGCTGCTGTTTACACTAGAAGAAACCGCTTTGATCTGAAGACAGACGATAAGGATGAGCAAATAAAAGTATCTGTCAAGATTTCTGACGCTGTTACCAGCATTGTCACAAATCTCACAGTACGGCCTAATTTTATCGTTGCTAAAGGTGGCATTACTTCCAGCGACGTGGGTACAAAAGCCTTAGCGGTGAAAAAAGCCAATGTTATGGGTCAAATTAAGCCAGGTGTTCCTGTGTGGATGACGGGCTCTGAAAGTAAATTTCCAGGGCTCCCTTACATTATCTTTCCAGGAAACGTTGGCACTAATGAAACCTTGAAAGATGTAGTAGAAAGATTAATGGGAATGTGAAGATATATAAGAAATCTTATACAAAAGTCTACGATCTATGGTACTAAACTCCATCTCTTTAAATATATTTTTCAGAAATACTTAGACTGGGAAAAAGCCAAATCTCCTCATAAGATAGCTTCACATAGTATTACTATAATGCTATGTGAAGTTTATTTTTTTAGATGCTTTTTCACTCACTACTAAGGCATAATAAGAAGAATCAAAAGACAATAAAGGAAGCTCAAAAGTGTTTTTATTTACATAGCTTAGGCCGGTATTGATTTACTTAAATATAAACAAAACATCGTTAAAATAATATAATTTGTTTATAATCATTTGTTTTCTATTCTGGTAGACTCATTAAAACATGAAAGAGATGATTCTGCCTCGTTCAACATAACAATGTAAACAAGCCGCCAATTAATCCAATGGATGAATGTTGTTTTTTTAATTGTCAAAAACAATAATCTTATTGAAGCTACAACACTGACTGAAAATCTTTTTGATTATCTTTGAAGAGAAGAGATCAACACTGTATTGGAGACTGTCAAATCATAATATTTATATCCGATAGTTTATATCGCCATTAACTATGGATTTAGACCAGGAGAATTATTAGGATTAAAGTGGCAATCAATCGATTTAGAAAATGGTAGGACGGACATAAATTTTAGTGCTGTTCAAGTCGAACATAACCTACAATAACCGTTAAAAAACAAATATATTCAAAGGTCTTTTGTGCTGTCAGAGGATTCGATACATATTTTAAAAGAAGTAAAGGTCGAGCAAGAAGAAAACCAAAAATATTGTGGAAACTGCTATTATAAACAGGAGCATGCCTTTGTTTTCTTACAGGAAAATAAAAACAGTTTAAACCATCCGAAAATGGCTTAAACTGGCGGTTCCATGAATGGTGGAGACGGTGGGAGTCGAACCCACGTCCGAAAATGCATTCACAGGAGCTTCTCCGAGCACAGTCATTGATTAATATTCGCCCTGCGGGATCTCCAATGACAAAGATCCTGTAGAACTAGCCTCTTATGCGTTTGCGGACCGAGGCCCTTCCTCAAACGGTTCCCTGCTGTTATGAACGCTGATCTCCAAATCGCAGGTTAAATGGAGGAGCGTGCAGCAATTATTATGCTGCGGTAAGTCTTAATACGGGTTTAGACTGCAATTAAGCAGCTAAAGCCATACCGTAACTTCTGTTTTCTTTTGCGTTTATATTTAAGTGCCACTTTTAACGATGATCAGCGCATCGGCTCGCTACTCAAGCTTCAACATCCCCGTCGAAACCTTTACGTCCCCATTTGGGTATTTCTGAAAGCTAAACGCTGTGCCGCAGATTTTTCTGGATACGCCGGTTAGCGTCCCGCTCTGCGATGGTGTGCCGTTTATCATAGAGTTTTTTGCCCTTTGCCAGTGCCAGCTCAAGCTTAACCCGCCCGTTTTTAAAATACAGGGACAGAGGCACCAGGGTATAGCCCTCACGCTGCTTAAGCCCAATCAGCTTGCGGATCTGCTGCTTATGCAGGAGCAGTTTTCTCGGACGCAGGGGGTCTTTGTTATAGATGTTCCCGTGCTCGTAAGGGGTAATGTTCATTTGATAAACATAAACTTCGCCGTCTTTGATGTCGGCATGGCTTTCTTTCAGGCTGGCCTTGCCCTGGCGGAGAGATTTAACCTCGGTTCCGGCAAGGACGATTCCGCATTCATAAGTTTCTTCGATGAAGTAATCGTGCCGGGCTTTTTTGTTCTTGGCAATGACTTTGACTGAATCGGCCATAACACCCATTTCCTTTCTTTCAGATAGTATTTTATTATACCAGAACCAAAGCGATTAATCAAGGGGTAAATTTGTGCGGCAGGGGCGGCTTATGGCCGTCCCTGCTTTGGTGTCTGGGCAATTTCAAAATCTATCTGCCGGTTGTTGATGTCGGCGTGAATGAGTTTGACGGTGACATCCTGCCCCAGCTTGTAGATTTTTCCAAAACGTTCACCTACCTGCTGGTGCATTTCCTCGTCGTAATAATAGTAGTCGTCCTTCAGACTCTGGAGACGAACCAGGCCTTCGATGGTATTGGGAAGCTCTACAAAAAAGCCAAAGGAGGTCACACCGCTGATCTGGCCTGAGAAGGTTTCGCCGATATGCCTTGACATATACTCAACCATTTTGATCTTGTCCACCTCACGCTCAATATCGTCTGCCCGGCGTTCCCGTTCAGAGCAGTGCTTTGCTATTTCATCAATATGGCCCTTCAGGTATTTTACTTCCTTGGGGGTGACCGCGTGTTCCATGATCTTAGATAGGGTTCGGTGGAGAGACAGGTCGGGATAACGGCGGATCGGCGAGGTGAAATGGGTGTAATAGCCGGCGCCTAGGGCGTAGTGCCCCTTACAGTTGCCTTCGTAGACGGCCTGTTGCATGGTTCGCAGCATCAGACGGGTAATGATGTTTTCCTCGGGGGAATCTTCAATATCCTTTTGAAGCCTCTGGAAATCCTTCCCCGTCACTGGCGTGTCCTCTTCACCGAGGCTGAAGCCAAAGCGTCCGATAAAGGTGCGGAAGGCTGTGAGCTTTTCGGGATCGGGCTCGGGGTGGTTGCGGAAGATAAAGGGCAGGCCGGTCTTTTCGATATGGGCGGCGACTGTTTCATTGGCAGCCAGCATAAACTCCTCGATGATCCGTTCGGAGATTCCGCGTTCCAGGGCGACAATCTCACAGGGGTAACCCTTTTTGTCCAGCGTGATTTTGGGCTCTGGAAAATCAAAATCGACTGCGCCCCGGCGGATCCGGCGTTCATTATAGAGTATGGACATCAGCGCCTCCATTTGAAAGAGCGTGCGCTCAAAAGGCTCAAGTGCTGCGGTACCTTCATCGTGGGTGCCGTCCAGCAGCCGGTTTACCTGACGATAGGTCATGCGGGCAGCCGAGTGAATTACGGATTTAAAAATATCGTAGCTCAGGATATTGCCCTTGCTGTCAATCTCCATAATACAGCTCATGGTCAGACGGTCCACGTCTGGCTTGAGGCTGCACACATTGTTAGAAAGATTAAAGGGGAGCATCGGGATTACCTGGTCGATGGCGTAAATGCTGGTGCCGCGCTCGTAGGCCTCCAGGTCAATGGCGCCCTGCTCAGTGATATAGTTGCTGACATCTGCGATATGAACGCCCAGCACATAATGCCCATTTTCGTTCATGCTCAGGGAGACGGCATCGTCAAAATCCTTGGCGTCGTCGCCGTCAATGGTAAAGATTGTCTCGCCTCTCAGGTCAACGCGGTCTTTTAACATTTCGGGTGTGATTGTGTCACTCAACATATTGGCGTCACGGAGAGTCTCCTCGGAAAATTCCATGGGTACGTCAAATTCTCTGAAGATGGACAGAACGTCAATCCTCGGGTCGTCGGCGCTTCCGAGTACCTCCACGATACGGCCCTCGGGATTTTGGCCGCCTTCGGGCCAGACCGTTACGCTTACGACAACCTTGTCATTGGTGTGGGCACCGTACATATAGCGTTCGGGAATAAAAATATCTTTGTTGAGTTTATCGTTATCTGGGATGACAAAGCCAAAGTTTTTGTGTTGCTCGAAACGGCCGACCAGCTTGCTGCGGCCGCGCTCCAGTACTTTGACAATTTCGCCTTCCGCCCGGCGGTCCTTTGCGGCTGTGAGGAGGCGCACCTCCACGCGGTCCATGTCCAGAGCGCCATTTAAGGAGCTGGGGGCAATAAAAATGTCCTGATCCATGCTCTCATCGTCCGGGGTCACAAAGCCAAAGCCTCTGGAGTGTCCCTGGAGGATTCCGGTAATTCTTTTTTCGTCCTTGATGTTGACATAGCGTTCCTGATGGTCGCAGGCGATTTTGCCCTTCCGCACCATCTCAGTCAGCAGATTGTTCAGCATCTGTTTATCTTTTTTATTGTGAAGATCCAAAAGGTATGCCAGATCCTTAAAGCGCATTGGCCTATATCTGGAGCTTTCGATTACGGACTTCACCATCTTTTTTAAGTCTTTTGTTTTCATAATGCCTCATTTTCTGTATAATATATAACCTTTATAGGTTCATTCTAACAGAGTAAAGTCTTAAACTCAATCAATTACATAAAATTAACCGCTGCTCTCAGAAGAAAACAGCGGTTAAAGGATCAATCCCTTAACGCAGAGATGGACGCAGCGATCTGGGCGGCTTTTTCAAAAATCTCGGGCTGCTTGGATAAATCGGGCTTCATATCCGGCGTGTAGATTATGCCGTCCTGCGCCATCAGCGCAAGTCCGCTCATTTCGCAGACATCACCCACACCACAGGTCATACAGGCGATGGGGGTTTGAACATTTAAAAACTCCGGCGCTGGCAGACGGTGGTAATTGACGAAAAAGTCGGTCAGGCCCTTTTGGGCAACCTCTGGACTGGTACCGGAGGAGACCACACAAATAATTTTTTTGAGCTTAAGCCTGACGCCCAGGTGGCGCAGAGCAAACCAGCGCTCCAGAAAAACATGGGTCATGGCATTAAAACCCAGAGAAAACGCGTAATAGGTGGGAAAGCCAAGAATCAGAACATCTGCCTCCATGAGACAGGACTGGATATGATCCCAGCCGTCCTGCTGTACACAGCGGTTTGTATGGACACAGCGCATACAGCCAAGGCAGGGGCGCAGTTCATAGTCGCTCAGATAAATAAGATCCTGATCGACACCCTCCAGATTATTTGAGAGGTACTCAACGACCTGGGCGGTGTTCCCGTCCTTGCGAGGAGAACCAACAACCGATAAAACCTTCATAACAATACTCCTTCTTCCTTATATAATGTAGGTATTCCTTAAAGAACAATATAGCAGAGAAGCCTTTTAAAAACAATGATAAAAAAACGTAAAAAATTTCAGAAAGGGTATTGACATTCCTAAAGCATCGTCGTATAATAATGAAGCTGTCGCAAGTGAGGCGGCAAGTGAGTGAGAAATCACCACTTAGCAAAAAGTTTTTTTAAAAAAAGTTCAAAAAGAACTTGACAGAGAAAAAACAAGATGCTAAAATATAGAAGTTCTCTCGCAAAGAGGAAACAACGATTACAGCGTAGAGTTGTAAGGGTCATAGAAAAGAGAATAGTACCATAAAACCTGAAATTCCAGCTGAATAAAATCAGCAAAGGATAAAACGCAAGTGCGGTGAACACTTCAAAAAATCATCAAATGAACCAGATCAAGAAGCCGAAAGGCTAAACGATAAACTTTTTATTGAGAGTTTGATCCTGGCTCAGGACGAACGCTGGCGGTATGCTTAACACATGCAAGTCGAACGAGAAAGTTTTGAATGATCCTTCGGGTGAAATTAGAACTGGAAAGTGGCGAACGGGTGAGTAACGCGTGGGTAACCTGCCCTATGGAAAGGAATAGCCTCGGGAAACTGGGAGTAAAGCCTTATATTATGGTT